>NZ_JAEMEF010000016.1 GCF_016785945.1 Olleya sediminilitoris
CGACTAAAAGTTTGGTTTCTAAAGTGGCTTTTTGGTAGCTTTTTTTTCGCCAGTGTTCATTTTGTGTTTTCATAAGTGACTGTAATTAATTGCTTAATTTTTAGTCAACCTATTTCAGGAAAGTTCACATTTCAAATGTATGCTAACGGTTTAGTATATGGTTTGTTGCGTGATTAAGTCACTAAGTTAGCAAATAAAAACCGAATAGAATATTCCGCAGGAATATTCGTAAGCAGGCTAGAACCTAGCAATAAAATATATGCATTGTTGTGCATAGTATTTATTCTACGCAAATAACTCCTTCTTGTGAAATTTTTTGTCCTTCATTCGTTGTCATTGTTGCATTGTAAAATAAACATTTTCCTTCAATTTTAATTTTAGAAACAACAATTCCGTTATTTTCGTTTACCCATTTAGTCATTTCGTCCATTTCTCCTTTGGAAGAGTCGTAAGTTAATCGATAAGTACAATCATCAATCCATTCAAGAATTTCATAAGTTGGGTTTCCGTTTCCGATTCCGTTTTTCCATTCGGTTTGAGAGTTTTTTTCTCGGATAACAACATAACGATTAACATTTAGGTCTCTTTCGGCTGTCATTTCACTTATACTGTCATTTGAAGTAATTTTATATTTTTTCATTTCATCACTCGTTGGAATGTAGAAAGTTCCGATTTTAAAATCCGAACAAGTCAATTCTTGCGCATTGATTTTAAGTCCGATTAGAAGAAATAGTGTTATTAAGATTATAGTTTTTTTCATTCAGCGATCTGTTTGTCTATATTATGCACAACTGGTTATATGACAACTAATATAGTTGTTTTTGGGGTTAAATTTCCCGTTATGACAACTTTTTGTGACTTATATCAAATAATTGTCTTTTTATTATTGTTGTTTATTGATAGCTAAATTATAATAATGCACTTGTAAATTCAATACGTATAACTAAGTGTTTTTAGCCATTGTTTATTTTGTGTTTAGATAGGTGCTTGTATTTAATTACTTAATTTTTATAAAATAAACTGGCGCTAACATTAAATGTTTTTTTACTTATTTGTAGGTTTGTTATAAGGTTAGTAAAATAGTTTTTAATAAAAATTTTACTTGTTATTAATGACAAAAACACGAACAAAACAACCTTGGCCAACTAAAAAGGCAATGGAGCAGGTTTATGAAATGAAACTTTGGGGAAGTAATAACACCCAGTTTTATTCTGGAGAAGGGTCTCATGATCCAGAAATTATTAGTCCTTATTTAGAGGTTGTGCTCACCTTTTTAAAATCGTTTAAAACACCATTAGCGGTTTGTGATTTAGGTTGTGGAGATTTTAATATTGGGAAACATTTAGTTCCTTTTACAAAGACATATCATGCAATAGATATCGTTGAAAATTTAATAGATTATAATAAAGCTAAATATAAAGCTGAACATTTAGATTTTAAATGTTTGGATATTGCAGTTGATGAATTGCTTGATGGAGATTGTGCCATTATTAGACAAGTTTTACAGCATTTATCTAATACAGAGGTGAAAAATGTACTTAAAAAACTAATAAAATATAAATACATTATTCTAACCGAACATCTTCCAAATTCGGCGTTTGTACCAAACTTAGATATTATTTCTGGTCAAGGTATTAGAATAAAAAAGAAGAGTGGTTTAAATATTTTAGAAGCACCTTTTAATTTTAAAGTAACCTCAGAAACACAATTAATGTCACATGTTTTAAAACACAATAAAGGTCTTATTGTGACAACTTTATATCAAGTTTTTTAAAATAGAATGTAGTTAATCTTTAAGTTTTGATAATAAAAAAAGCACTCTGAAAAGAGTGCTTTTTTTATTATTGTAAATAGTGTTTATTTTTTATCTAAACCAACTAATTCTATATCAAAAATTAAGTTAGCATTTGGTGGTACTGGACCACGTCCAGCAGCTCCGTAACCTAAATAACTTGGTACAAAAATTCTAGCTTTATCACCAATATCCATATTTAACATTGCTTCTCTAAATCCTGGAACTAGAGTAGCAGACTCGTTATATGGCATAGCAAATGCATTATATGCACCTTGCTTTTCAGCATCTTCATTGTAGTTGTTGTATTTTTTAGCGTCTTCTACTATTGTAGAAAAGAAAAAACTTCCGTCTTCAAAAAGACCAGTACAATCAATTAAAACACGGTCAGAAGGTTTTGGTTTAATACCATCTGCTTTAGCGTCTAATATCATAACCATTCCTGTAGGAAACTCTTTAACTTCTCCAGGGAAATCAGCATGTTTTTTAATAAAGTTAGCAGCTGCTTCTTTTGATTGTTCTTTAATTCGCTCTAATTCTTTAGCTTTAAGCTCTTCCAATTTTTGAGGTAATAATGGTTCTTGTTCTGTAAATACTTTAGCTGCATCAAATGCTTTAGCTGCATCACCTTTGCGTATTATATTTAATTTTTGAATCACAACATCTTCTAAAGGTTTGTTTTTTGGGTTAACGGCAACATTAGAGATACTGTCTTGTACTTCTAATCCTTTAACTAATTCTCCAAATACAGAATGACAACTTACGCGACCATTACAGTTTTTTAAGCTACCATCTGCGTAAAAACCATCAAGATTTTGTTTTGGTACTTCGGTTATAAAAAATTGACTTCCGTTTGTATTGTAACCACCAGAATTAGCCATAGATAAGATTCCTGCTTTGTCATGACTTAAACTTGTGTCAAACTCGCTAAAAAACTTATAACCAGCACTTCCCATTCCTGTTCCTGTTGGGTCACCACCTTGAATCATGAATTTGTCCATAACTCTATGAAAAATAATACCATCATAAAATGGTTTTCCTTTTAAAGAATCTGCTAATTTAGGGTGTGTACCTTCTGCTAATCCTACAAAGTTAGCGACTACAACTGGTACTTTTTCGTAAAATAATTTGGCAACCATTGTACCTTTATTAGTCACAAACTCGGCATAAAGACCATCTTCCAAATCTTGGTGTTTATCTTGACAAGAGCTACTTGTTAAACTGACCATTAAGGCAATAAATAATAGTTTCATTGTTTTAATTAATTTGTTCATTTGTTTTGGGTTTATATCTATTCTTTTTGGTTAATCGAAAATACTGAAACTTCGCAAATTATAGGAAGGTTAATTCCTATTTTATTTTCATCTCCATAATAACCGTATGCTTTTTGCGACGGAAAAATAAAAGTTGCACTCTCGCCAGCCTTCATTAATTTTAATCCTTCGCGTAGACCAGAAAATAACTCTTCTTGATCCATTGCATACTTTTGTATTTTAAGTTCCTCTTTACTATATATAGTTGTTCCTTTTAAATCCTTAATATTATAGCTAAATACAATTTTGTCTCCAAAATTGGGTGTAGATAAGCTATCGCTTTCAATTTTAGTATCAAAATAATACCAAAAACCATTACCTGATATTTGGTAGTTTTTTTCTGGTTGTTGGGCTATAATTGCTTCAATAGCTTTAGTTTCTTTTTGATTTAAAGATTTATTTCTTTCAATAGATTCATCTATAAAAGAGCCACTACTAACTGTTACTGGTTTTCTGGCTTCAGGAGATTTACATCCTAAAACCGTAAAACCTGTAATTATTAATATAATTAAACTATGCTTCATGTAATGCTGTGTTGTATTGCGGTAAGATACTAATAAATTTTTCAACAGTTTTAGCAATATCTACATCGCTTTTTCCTCCTGCAGCATTAGTATGTCCACCACCTTGGAAGTGCGCTCTTGACATTTCGTTTACAGAAAAATCACCTTTTGATCTTAAAGATATTTTTATAATGCCTTGTTGTAAATCTTCAATAAATATAGCTGCTAATACTACATTGTTTAAAGATAAAGCATAGTTTACAAAACCTTCTGTATCTCCTTTTTTGTAATCAAATTGCTGTAATTCTTTTTGAGACAATGTTATAAATGCAGCTCTAGATTCTGGTATTACTTTAAGGTTGCTTAAGGCGCAGCCCAAAAGTTGTAATCTATTATAGCTATTGGTGTCAAAAACCTGATTGTGTATAAAAGTATTGTCTGCACCTTTGTCTATTAAATTGGCTATAATCCTATGTGTAGCACTAGTTGTAGACCTAAATCTAAAAGAGCCAGTATCTGTCATGATACCAACGTAAATGGCTGTAGCAATATTACTATCTATAACAGGTAAACCGTCTAAATACTCTATAAAATTATAAATCATCTCACATGTACTACTCATGGTAACATCACTATATGTGTATTTAGCGTAATCATCAGGTTGTTGATGATGATCTATCATGATTTTTAATGCTTGACTATTAGCTAGTACATTTACCATGTCTCCAGCACGATGAAACGCGTTGAAGTCTAACGTAAAAATTATATCAGCTTCAGCTATTTTTTGTTCGCTATCTTCTTTTTGACTGTCGTATTTTAATATTAAATCTTGACCAGGAATCCATTTTAAAAAATCTGGATAATCATTAGGGACAATAACAGTCGCTAGATGATTAGTTTTTGTTAAATAATGAAATAAAGCCAAACTAGAACCAATAGCATCTCCATCAGGATTTTTATGGCTTACAATTACAATTTTTTTAGGTGTTGCCAATAACTGATTAATGGCTGTAATGTCTTGTTTTGTCATAGCCAACGAAGATACAATTTTTTAATATTGGATTGTATTGTTTTTCTTAATAAATGGCGTACTTTTGCACAAAATTAACAGCTACTTTATAACAATTACAGTGGTTGTAATTAATTACATTAGATAACATTAAAATTAAAAAATGGCAACTAACAGAACATTTACAATGCTTAAGCCTGACTCTGTTGAAAAAGGGTACATTGGCGCAATCTTAGAAAAAATTAACGCTTCAGGTTTTAGAATCGTTGCAATGAAGTTAACACAAATGACTAAGCAAGATGCTGAAGCATTTTACGCTGTACATAACGAAAGACCTTTCTTTGGTGAGTTAGTAGAGTACATGACACGTGGACCTATTGTTGCTGCTATTTTAGAAAAAGATAATGCAGTTGAAGATTTTAGAACTTTAATTGGTGCTACTAATCCTGATGATGCAGCAGAAGGTACTATCCGTAAATTATATGCAGCTTCTATTGGAGAAAATGCAGTACACGGAAGTGATAGTGATGAGAATGCAGCTATTGAAGGTGCTTTCCATTTTTCTGGACGTGAAATGTTTTAAGTATAAAACACTATAGATTATATAAAAAAATCCAGCGTATGCTGGATTTTTTTTGTTTTTACATTACTCAAAAATAAATTTAAAAGTAATTGAGTAATAAGGTGTGCCACGAAAAAAGCCTTTCCAATTGGAAAGGCTTTTTTTGTAATGGTTTAAATAGAAAATATATAATTATACTACTTTTACATTTACTGCGTTCATTCCTTTTCTTCCTTCTTGTAAATCGAATTCTACAACATCACCTTCACGAACTTCGTCGATAAGTCCAGAGATGTGTACGAAATGGTCTTTGTCTGATCCTTCTTCAGTTATAAAACCGAATCCTTTTGAATCATTGAAAAATTTTACTGTGCCTTGAGCCATTGTAATAAAAAAATTTGTTAATAATAGTGTCAAAGATAGAATTAATAATATTAACTAAACGTTATTTTTAAATTATTTCAAAAAAAAATATTTAGCATTTCTATTTTTAATTATCTCAAAACCAGTTTTTTAATAATTTCCTTTCCTAATTCCTCATTTAGCATGGTAATTATCTTTTGATTACCATAACTTAATTCTTCTCTTAAAGCACTAGAACTTAGTTGTATATAGAGGGTGTCTCTTTTTAGCTCAATTGCAGTGGTGTAATTGTTAATTCCGTTACCCATTAACTTAGACCAAGCGTCTCTAACATTAACTTTGTCAAGTCCTTTTTCAAGTTTATTTTCGGTAACAAAATCTTGTAATGCTTCAGATATGTTAAGTAAATTGTTGCTGCGTTTTGCCATGTTTTAATCTAGTGTAATTGGTGTGTAACGTCTGTATAAATACAAATCTTTATTTTGGTTTATGACTTGTAATTTGTCATTACTTGCTTTTAATATAGTTTCTTTCCATTTAGCAAATGGAGTTGAGTAATATAAATTTAGACTATCGTTTTCTATCTTAAATATAAATTGTTCTTGATTTTTTGAGGTTTGGTAAGTGCCTCCAAAATTAGGTTTTAGTTTTTTTCTAAATCCAACCGAGTCGTTATTTATTTCAATATAATCTATAGTTTCATTTATAGTGTATTGTTTTTTTGTGCCATCCTTAAGGATTACCTCTTCAATCTCCCAATATCCAGTAATATGTTGTTTAAATTGTTCAGGATTATTACTACAACTAAGTATAAGTAATAATACTATATAGATGGATTTTTTCATGTTAAAGTTTAAAAATTTCATAAGATTGGTGTACTTGTTTTACTGCATTTTCTGTACGTTCGGCATGTGTGTCACTTATAAAAATCTGACCAAAATTTTCGTCATTTACAAGTTTTATAATTTGGGCGACGCGTGTTTCATCTAATTTATCAAAAATATCATCCAAAAGTAGTATTGGATTATCACCACTTAGCGCTTTAATACTATCAAATTGAGCTAATTTTAAAGCAATTAAAAACGATTTTTGTTGGCCTTGACTACCAAATTTTTTAATAGGATAGTCTCCAATATTAAACTCTAAGTCATCTTTATGTATGCCTACACTAGTATATTGTAACGCTTTATCTTTGTTAATGGCTTTTCTTAGTAACTGCTCTAAATCGCTTGTAAATAGGTCACTTTTGTAATTTAAGCTAACTTCTTCGTTATTGTTGCTTATAGCCTTGTGACGTGCTTTGAATAACGGAATAAAGTCTTCTAAAAACTGCTTGCGTTTTTCAAAAATTTCGGTACCATATAATTGTAATTGCTGGTTGTAAACTTCTATGGTATCGTTATTATAAGTGTGGTTTGCTGCAAAATATTTTAATAACGAATTACGTTGCGATAGTATTTTGTTGTAATTAATAAGACTACTTAAATAGTTTTTATCACTTTGGCTTATAACGCTATCTATAAACTTACGTCTTGTGTCACTACCTTCAATAATTAAATCTCTATCTGCTGGACTTATTATGACTAAAGGTAAAAAACCAATATGATCACTAAATTTGTCATAAGCTTTAGTGTTTCGTTTGATAACCTTTTTTTGTCCTTTTTTTAGGCTAACAACTATGTTTTCGGTTTTATTATCTTTATCATATTCGCCATTTATAACAAAAAACTCTTCATTATATTTAATGTTTTGCGATGCGACAGGGTTAAAGTAACTTTTACCAAAGGATAAATGATAGATTGCATCCAATACATTAGTTTTTCCGACGCCATTATTACCTACCAAACAGTTAATAGTCTCATTAAATGCAAAGGTTTTTGAGTCAAAATTTTTATAGTTTAATAGTGATAAAGACTTTAAAATCATAGAGTTATTTCTAAAAGGGAAGGCTTTTAATGCGATAGCCTTGTAAGGATGTGCAAATTATTGAAAAATATCAAATAAATAACCTTTTATTTCTGAAGAAAAATTATATTTTTGTGCGCATTAATAAAATTAATATGGCAACTTACAAGAAAAGAGGATACAAACCAAAAACAAAAGTAGAAAAGGAAATTGAGGTTGAAGACACATCGTCATCAACAACAGCTGAGGTTTTTGATACTTTAGATGAATCTGCAAACAAAGCAGAAGAATTTGTAGAGAAAAATCAGAAAAATATTTTTATTATCATTGGTGCTGTAGCAGCTGTAGCATTGCTATATTTAGGATATCAACAATTTGTTGTTAAGCCTAATCAAGGTGAGGCAATGAATGAAATGTATCAAGCACAAAAATTCTTTAATGATGCTGTAACAGCAGCAGTAGGACAAGACTCTTTATATACGTTATCTTTAAAAGGAGGAGAAGGTAAGTTAGGTATGGTTGATATTGCTGACCAATATAGTGGTACTGCTGCAGGAAACTTAGCTAATTACTATGCAGGAATGGCGTATTTAAATACTAAAGATTACCAAAATGCAATTACATATCTTGATAAGTTTGAGAGTGATGACGAAACTTTAGCTCCTATGGCTAAAGGTGCAATTGGTGATGCCTTTATGCAATTAACAGAAGCAGAAAATGCTTTAGATTATTATATAGAAGCTGCTAACTTACGTCAAAACGAGTTTACTGCTCCAACATATTTATTTAAAGCTGGTATTACTGCTTTAAATTTAAACCAAGCATCAAAAGCATTAGATTTATTTAATAAAATAAAAGACAATTACCCAAGCTCACCTGAAGCAACTCAAGCAGAAGTGTTTATTGGTAAAGCTAAGGCAATGTCTAACTAATACATACTATGGCAACAACAAATTTATCAGCATACGATAAAGCAACAATCCCAAACGGAGAGCAATTTCGGTTTGGGATTGTTGTTTCTGAATGGAACGAAAAAATCACTAAAGGTTTATTAGAAGGTGCCAAAAGCACATTAATACAACATGGTGTAAATGAAGATAACATAGCTATTTGGGATGTTCCAGGAAGTTATGAGCTAATTTATGGTTGTAAAAAAATGCAGAACCAAATGGTAGATGCAGTTATAGCAATAGGTAGCGTTGTGCAAGGTGAAACAAAACATTTTGATTTTGTCTGTGAAGCTGTAGCACAAGGTATTAAAGACCTAAATGTTATTGATGAGACACCAGTTATTTTTTGCCTATTAACAGATAATAACATGCAACAAGCTATTGATAGATCTGGAGGTAAACATGGTAACAAAGGTGTTGAAGCAGCAGTTGCAGCATTAAAAATGGCCCAATTACGTAGTAATGCTTAAGGACTGTTAACAATTTTTAGCATTCTTAACCTATAGCTTTATAGTATTTTCAGTATTTTTGAGTAGTATTCATTTAAAAACTACTTAGACTTGTTTGGTCAAAAACAAAATAAAAAATTTAACTATCAGTCTCGTTTTTCAAAAGACGAAAACTCAGCAGCTAAACTTAAACAAAGTTTAAATACAAGTTGGACTGAAACTAGACGAACAGCTTCAAAATCAAAAAAAGGAAACACATTGTTTCTACTTATTGGTGTGTTAGCTGTTTTGTTGATTGTAATGGTGTACTTAAACACCAAAATTAAATAGATAACGCTATGGGATTACTATCTAAACGTAAAAATAAAAAGTTTAATTACTCGCCTAGATTTTATAAAGGTGAAGGTAATCCGTATGAAATCAAACATAAGTTTGATGAGCATAGAACAACAGTTGGTGAAAATCCAAATTTTAAACAAAAATTTAATAATGCTTTTGATGAGCTTAAAAATAGTCCAGATAAAGCAGCCAATAGACGTATACTGATAATCGTAGCTGTATTAATATTTTTATTTTTATTAATCATCGGTTTTGATTTGTCTATATTCTTCTCTAATTAAAGTATGGCAGATATTATTCAATTATTACCAGATCATGTAGCTAATCAAATTGCTGCAGGTGAAGTAGTGCAACGACCAGCTTCGGTTGTAAAAGAGTTACTTGAAAATGCAATTGATGCAAATTCTGACTCCATTAAATTAATTATTAAAGACGCAGGAAAAACCCTAATCCAAGTTATTGATAACGGAAAAGGGATGAGTGCTACAGACGCAAGACTTAGTTTTGAACGTCATGCGACTTCTAAAATAAAATCTGCTGACGATTTATTTCAACTTAACACAAAAGGGTTTAGAGGAGAAGCTTTAGCAAGTATTGCTGCAATTGCACATGTTGAGCTAAAAACGAAACAAGACGACGAAGAACTTGGTACGACTATAGTTATTGAAGGTAGTGAAGTTAAAACCCAAGAGGTTATTGTAACACCAAAAGGGACGTCATTGTCAGTAAAACACTTGTTTTTTAATATACCAGCTAGACGTAATTTTTTAAAATCAAATACGGTTGAACTTAGACATATTATTGACGAGTTTCATCGTGTTGCATTAGCACATCCATCCATTGCGTTTTCAATGTTTAGCAATGGTAACGAGACTTTTAATCTTCCTCAAAGTAATTACAGACAACGTATTGTAAATATTTTTGGAAACAAAACAAACGAAAAATTAGTACCTGTAGAAGAAACCACAGAAGTATTAACCATATCTGGATTTGTTGGTAAACCTGAGTTTGCTAAAAAGTCTAGAAACGAGCAATTCTTTTTTGTAAATAACCGTTTTATTAAAAGCGCGTATTTAAATCATGCAATTAATTCTGCTTTTGAAGGTTTGTTAAAAGATGGAGCACAACCAAGTTATTATTTAAACTTAACGGTTAATCCGCAAACTATAGATATTAATATTCATCCAACAAAAACCGAAATTAAGTTTGATGATGAACATACGTTGTATGCTATTTTAAGATCCGCTGTAAAACATAGTTTAGGACAATTTAATATTGCTCCTGTTTTGGATTTTGATCGTGATGCTAATTTGGATACACCTTATAGCTATGAGCAAAAAGGTATGCCAAGTGTAGAGGTAGACCGAAGCTTTAATCCATTTAAAGACGACACACCAGTTTCCAAACCTACAGCAATTGCTAGTCCTAGTTTTAAAAAAGATACAGGAGCAAGTTGGGAGAGTTTATATGTTGGTTTAGAGTCTAAAGGCACTAAAACGACTAAAGATTTTAATGAAATTACTTTTGAAAGTCAACCTGAAAATGAAAGTATTTTTAAAAATGAAAATGAAGTCGAAACTAAGCAAACTACTTACCAATTAAATAATAAATTTATAATAAGCACCATTAAATCTGGTATGTTGGTTATAGATCAGCATCGTGCACATCAGCGTGTTTTATATGAAGATTTTTTGCGTCATATTACTATAAAAGAAGGCGTAAGCCAACAATTACTGTTTCCGTTAGAATTGCATTTTTCTAGTCAAGAAATAGCCTTGATTAATCAATTAAAAGAAGATTTAGAATCTACAGGGTTTGTATTTCAATCCATAAAAGATGCTACTGTTTTAATTTCAGGTGTACCAGTAAATGTACCAGAAAGCGAAGTGTCTATAATCTTAGAACAGCTAATTAGTGATGTTGAAAACGAAGTGCCAGACAGCAATTTTTCGGCAACAGATTTATTAGCTAAATCTATGGCAAAAAGTTTAGCCATAAAAACAGGTCAAACGTTAACCAATCCAGAACAAGAACATTTAGTAAACCGATTGTTTGGTTGTAAGGAACCTAACGTGTCACCTACTAATAAAACCACATTTATAACAATGACTGTGGATGAGTTAGATAAAAAATTTATGTAAGTTATGATTAAAATAACAGATACAGTTAAGCATTTAATTATCATAAATGTATTATTTTGGATTGCAACATTAGTTCTTGTTAAGAATGGTATTGATCTCAATGCTATCTTTTCCATGCACTTTCCTTTAAATAATGAGTTTAAAATTTGGCAAGTTATTACTCATATGTTTATGCATGCTAGCTATGTTAATTTTGGTAACGGTCCATCAATTTTCTTTTTACATATATTTTCCAATATGCTTGGTTTGTGGATGTTTGGATCAGCAGTTGAAAAAAACTTAGGTAAAACAAAGTTTTTATTTTTATATTTTTCATGTGGTTTAGGCGCTATGATTCTACCTTTAATAATTGATTATGTGAATTTTTATTCTATTATTTCTCCTTTAATTGAAAATGGCTTAGATACACAAATGTTAACTAGTATTATGAATGAAGGAAAGTATAATCCAGAATGGTCTAATATTGTAGGCGAAGATAATTGGCTGAAAGTTAGTCGTATTTTTTATCAAGAAAGTTTAGGTGCTTCAGGATGTATAATGGGATTATTGGTAGCATTTGGTATGATGTATCCAAATAGTGAACTTATGTTATTGTTTCTGCCAATACCAATAAAGGCTAAAGTTTTTATACCTTTATTATTGGCATATGAAATATATTCTGGTATTGCAGGAGGAAGCTCTATATTTGGTTTTAATGTTGGACATTTTGCTCATATTGGAGGAGCAATTGTAGGATTCATTATTATTTGGTATTGGCGTAAAACACAATTTAATAAAAACCGTTGGGATAGCTAATATGAATCAAATTCAGCAATTAAAATATAAATATGCTAGACTAAATGTGCTAGAAAAAATTATAGCAATTAATGTTGTAGTATTTTTATTTGCTTTATTGTTAAGACGTTTGGTTCCTGTAATATTTGTGTGGCTACGTTTACCTAGTGACTTTATTGGTTTCTTATATAAACCTTGGACAATTATCAGTTACGGATTTCTTCATTTTGATCCGTTACACATGCTATTTAATATGTTATGGCTTTACTTTTTAGGTAGAATCATGCTTAATTTATTTAGTCCTAAAATGGCACTTAATATCTATTTTATGGGTATTATATCAGGAGGTTTGGCTTTTTTATTAGGTTATAACTTGCTGCCAAAATTATTTTTACAACCAGCCTATTTAATTGGTGCATCTGCAGGAGTAAGAGCTATTTTAATATTTTTGTGTACTTATATGCCTAATAAAGAGTTAAGGTTTTTTACCTTTAATTTAAAATTATGGTGGATAGGAGCAGTGCTAATTGGCTTTGATATTATTAATATATTTAGTGGTCAAAATGCTGGTGGAAATTTAGCCCATTTAGGAGGTGCTTTATTAGGTTTTGTTTACGCTAAACAGCTAGTTAAAGGTCAAGATATAGGTACAGGTTTTTCGCGTTTTATGGATTGGATTACTGATGTTTTTAAAAGTCGTCCTTCGACCAATTTAAAAACTGTACATAAACAAAAAGGGAAAGTTGCTGGTTATAAAAAAGAAGAGTTTAACCAATTTAATAATCAGAAAAAAGTAGACACCATATTAGACAAAATAAGCAAAAGTGGTTATGATAGTTTGTCTAAAGAAGAAAAAGAGTTTTTATTTAAAGCTGGTAAATAATTAATAATATGAAGAATTTAAATTTTTTAGAGAAAGTCGTGTTCTTCATAAATTCTATTGCTGCTTTTTTATTGTTGTTATCTTATGTTTTGCCTAATATTCCGCCAAAAACATTTGCAATATTATCTGTTTTAAGTTTAGGTGTTCCTTTTTTAATATTACTTAACGTTTTATTTTTTGTGTATTGGTTGCTTAAAATAAAAAAGCAATTATTACTGTCTTTAGTAGTCATAGCAGTCGGCTATTTTTTGTTTGGATCGTTGTACAAATTCTCTAACTGGGAAGAAAATGATGCAGATAGTTTATCTATTATGAATTATAATGTGCGTTTATTTAACCTTTACGATTGGATTGAAGATGATGCTATAGATAAGAAACTTGTAGATTTTGTAAAGAATGAAAATCCTGACGTTTTATGTATTCAAGAATATCATGAGCAAGAAAGTATTGATTTTTCTTTTTACAAATACAAATACAAAAAACTGGATGACAAAACTAAAAAAATAGGACAAGCTATATTTTCTCAATATCCTATTGTTAATTCTGGCTCTGTTCAATTTCCTAAAACAGCTAATAATGCCATTTTTGCAGATATTGTTAAAGGTAAAGATACTGTTAGAGTGTATAATTTACATTTACAATCTTTAAGAATTGATCCAAGAGTACAAAGCTTAACTACCCAAAATTCTGAGGAATTGATACATGGAATAGGAGAGGCATTTAAGCTTCAGCAAAATCAAACAGAATTGTTTTTAAAACATAAAAACCAAAGTCCACACAAATCAATTATAAGTGGTGATTTTAATAATTCTGCTTTTTCATACGTTTATAAAGCTATAAGAGGAGACATGAAAGATGCTTTTAAACAACAAGGTAATGGTTTTGGACGTACCTACAACTTTAAGTTTTTTCCGTTACGTATAGATTTTATTTTAGTTGATAAATCGTGGAATGTCAACAGTTTTAAAACTTATGATGTACAATACTCTGATCACTTTCCTATACTTACTAAAATTTCATTTTAATTTTAAGACATTAAAATACAGTCTGTAATATCTGCAATAATATGAATTACTAATCCTAGACCTATTAACCTAGTGGTTTTGGGTAATAGTAAAATAATATATAATGCAATTGCGTAATAGCTGTGTAAAGGATGAAAGTTTATACTACATCTGTCTGCCTGAAAGATTGGTGTAGCTAATAAATGATCTAAGTCAATTAAATACCCTGAAAGCATAATTAAGTATGCTTTTTTCCAATTAGATTTAAAAAATAACACTGCTACTAAAAGTGGTAGTAAAAAATGAATTCCGTAATGTATAAACGGTCTAATCATTATGTATTAAGCTTTGATTTTCTAAATAGTTTAAAGCATTTGTACCTTCGTTAAATAATAAATCAAGGATACTTAAATTACTTATAAAGCCATGTTTAGGACTAAAAACTTGTGTGTAAGCTTCAAAATTAAAATTTTGTTCCTGTCTTGCATTTGATAAGGACCTATAATCTTTTGCATTTGCATTAGTTTCCTTTTCAAAGGTAGTTGTAAATTTTGGTGTCATATCCAATTGAAGACAATCACAAACTATTTCAAAACATTTAAGATTATGGTCAAAAATAAAATCTGATTTTACATTGAAAAGCGGTTGTAATTCATCTTCATAAAATTCAAAAAAAGGTGACGTTCGGTAAGCTGACTCTAAGCTTTTCCAATGTACAGTTTGCCAATTATCTACATCACTAATTTTAACTTCTTTATAAAGCTGACGTTGTTTATGACTATGAATAATAGGTACACTTAATTGTAGCTTTCCGTTTGCTCCATAAATATAAGTCCTATTTCTGTAAGATTGTTTCTGAAAATTATCATGTATTTCAAACGTCAGACTTTCAGCTTTAGCTATAGCAACAAATTGTGCTATACTTGGAAAATATGTTGGATGTAGTACTATATTCATTTTAAAATGGAGTACACTTAAATTAATATTAGAATACTAATGTTTTTGGATTTTAAGTGGTTTTTTTATTTTTTCTAAATTTTTTGTAACCAAAAAATAAAGCTAATACTATTAAAAACGGAATAAAATAAGAGGTTAATTTACCATTACCACCAACGGTTGTAAATAATCTGTTCCAACGTATTTTATTAATACCTTTTCCGTTAGTATCATAACTCATCCATACAAAAACAGGTTTTCCAACAACATGATCAAACGGTACAAAACCCCACATTCTTGCATCTTGAGAGTTGTGTCTGTTGTCTCCCATCATCCAATAATAATCTTGTTTAAAGGTGTATGAGGTTGCAATTCTTCCATTAATTAAGACTTGGTTGCCTTTTACATTAACAGTATTGCCTTCATAGGCTGTTAGTAAGCGTTTGTAAACCGGTAAGTTATCTACATTAATATCAATAGATTTTCCTTCTTGTGGTATGTAAATTGGTCCAAAATTATCTCTGTTCCAAGTATATCCAGGAGCATTAGGGAAAATGTTTTCAGTTGTACTATTAGATAAATCCTTAGTAACGCTTTTAACGTCAGGATCACTTTTCATTATAGTCGCTAAATCTTCAGTTAGATTAACATGTAATTGACTTTCAGCAATATCTAATTTTAACAAGTTAAATGATTCTTGATCAATATTAGCTGTAAAGTTAACTTGTAATGAATCCTGTTTAGTGATATCTACACCAATTTTCTTGACCTTCAAGTAATTCTGAAATTGAGGTCTATTAAAATTAGCAGTTTCAGTTTTAAAAACGTATTGGTCGTATTTTTCTGTAATGTTATATTTTTGATAAATAGATTCAGGTGACACACCATTTAATATAACTTTATAAAAAAACTGTAGTTTAGCTCTGTCTGGTAATTGGTTTTTAGTTCCATTTATATAAACATAACCATCTTTAATAGATAGATTGTCACCAGGTAATCCAACACAACGTTTTACATAATTAGTTTTTTTGTCAATTGGTTTGTGTCTTACTTCTCCATAAGGATTATTTATGTCAACTAAAGTATCTACAGGCCAGTTAAAAACAACAATGTCATTACGTTTTATACTTTGAAAAGCAGGAAATCTAAATTTTGGTAATTGAGGAAATTTAAGATAGGATGGTGTAGTACTTCCTGGTATTGCATCATGTATCATTGGTAAAGCTACTGTAGTTTGAGGTGCTCTTGCACCATAATGTACTTTACTTACCAATAAAAAATCACCAACTAATAGTGTTTTTTCAAGTGATGATGTTGGTATAACAAAGGGCTGAATAAAATATGTATGCACTATAGTTGCAGCAACAATTGCAAATAATATAGAGCTTACCCAATCACCAACTTCTGTTCTAGGTTGTAAGTCTCTATCTTTTATATGGTTGATGTCCTTAGCGACATAGTTTAAATAAAAACTATAAAAACCAAAAGTGAAAATAGCTAAAAAGGTATCTACAGCAGAATTTTTGCCATAACTTCTTGCAATTTCAACCCAAATTACTGGAAATAGAATGAGATTAACAATTGGTAAAAACAATAGAATAGTCCACCACCAAGGTCTGTTAATAATTTTCATTAAAATTACAGCATTATAAACAGGAATAAATGCTTCCCAAGCTTGTCTGTCAGCTTTAATGTATAGTTTCCAAGTGGCTAAACCATGTAAAACCTGAATAACTAGAAAAAATATAATCCACTGCGTAACGTCCATATTGGTAAAAATTATTGTTTTTTGGTTAATCTATTATTGCAAATGTTGTTAAAATTAATAAAGTTACCCAATATTTAACACATCTTTCATAGTAAAAACACCAGTTTTATCTACAATCCACTCTGCAGCTATAACAGCACCAAGAGCAAAACCTTGCCTGTTGTGTGCTTCGTGTTCTATTTTTATAGTATCAATTGGACTAGTGTAACTTATAGTATGCGTTCCTGGTACTTCGGGAATTCGTTTAGCAACTATAGGTATATTGTTATTATTAGCTTTATCTAATTCCCATCCTTTATAAGCGTCATTATTTTTAATGATACCTTCTGCTAAAGTAATAGCAGTACCACTTGGCGCGTCTAATTTTTGAGTATGGTGTATTTCTTCAATATCTAATTTGTAATCCGTTAATTTAGACATCATTTTTGCTAAAGTTTCATTTAGCTCAAAAAAGATATTTACTCCTAAACTAAAATTAGAAGCATAAATAAAAGCCCCTTTTTGTTTTTTACAAAGCGAAACCACATCGTTATATTGATCTAACCATCCTGTAGTACCAGATATTACAGGTACTTGATTGTTAATACAATTACTAATGTTTCCAAATGCAGCAGAAGGGATGCTAAAGTCAATGGCTACATCTGCATCTGTAATAGTATAATTGTCAGTTTTTGAAGTTTTAATTACTATGGTATGACCACGTTGTAATGCTATGGTTTCAATTGCTTTTCCCATTTTACCGTAGCCTAGTAAAGCTATTTTCATAAGATGATAGTGTTTTAGTTTTCAGAATTATTGAAAACTATAGTTTTAAAATTGAAAATTTAAAGTTAATCCTACACGACCCACATTATCAATTTCTTCAATTTGATAGTGTGGTTTTAAACTTAAATCGTCATTAATATTATATTGTAGTAAATGCGCATCAACATTGGCATCAATTATATTTAAAGCATACATGCCTACAGTTACTAAAAGTGATAATTCTTTATTTCTACGGTAGTTTTTTTGAGCTTCTCTTAGACCGTCATCTGTTATACGATCTTGGAATTCGTCATCAGAAAAACCAGCTAAACGTCTTTTATAAGCGTCTCTAGCGCGTTTATATTGCTTATTATTATCTATATAAAAATATATACCTGTTCCTAATGCAGCATAGACTATAGGGATTTTCCAATATTTACCATTATAAGCTTGGCCTAAACCTGGTAAAATAGCAGAATAGAAGGCAGCTTTAGATGGCGCTAAAGGATCATAGGCTTTAGTTTTTTTTACAACTGTACTATCTATAATTACAGGTTTGTCTCTTTTTTTTTGTTTTAAGGATTTAGGTAGTTTTTTTGACGATTTAGCACTATCTGTTGTTTTGACAGCATCATCATCTGTTTGAGCAAAACCAATTGCACAAAATAAACAGAATATAACACAGAATAGATATGGCTTATTTACCACCTTCGACTAGCTTTTTAATACGATTAAAATCTTCTTCAGAATGAAAAGGAATCGTTATTTTACCTTTACCATTATTAGATACTTTAACGTCTATTTTATGTCCAAAGTATTCAGAAAATGTACTGATTCCTTTTTTAACAAAAATTGGTAATTGTTCTTTTTCTTTTTTAACAGGGATTTTGACTTCTTTAGTTGTGTTGTAGTTACGTACTAAAGCTTCAGTATCTCTAACAGAAAGTTTGTTAGCCAATATTTTTTCGTAAATCTCTAACTGTATATTTTGATCTTCAATATTAATTATAGCTCGACCATGACCCATAGATAAAAATCCGTCACGCATTCCTGTTTGAATAATTGGATCTAATTTTAATAAACGTAAATAGTTAGAAATGGTACTTCGTTTTTTTCCAACACGCTCACTCATTTGGTCTTGAGTCAGCTCAATTTCATCAATCAAACGTTGGTATGACAAAGCAATTTCAATAGGGTCTAAATCTTGACGTTGGATATTTTCTACCAATGCCATAGTCAGACTTTCCTGATCATTAGCTATCCTGATATAAGCAGGAATAGTTTCTAACCCAATGGATTTTGAAGCTCTAAAACGACGCTCTCCAGAAACTAATTGGTATTTTTCAAATCCTAATTTTCTAACAGTAATAGGTTGTATAACCCCTAATTCTCTAATAGAAGATGCTAATTCACGTAAAGTTTCTTCGTTAAAATTAGTACGTGGCTGAAATGGATTCATTTCAATAGCTTCTAAATCTAACTCAACTATGTTTCCTATAACTTTATCTGCATTTTTATCTTTTGCAGATTGAATATCATTTTCTGGATCTTTTAATAATGCTGAAAGTCCACGTCCTAAAGCCTGTTTTTTTGTTGCCTTCGCCATATTTTAGGAGTTTTTTGTAATAATTTCTTTTGCTAAACTTAAATAGTTACTTGCACCTTTACTTGATGCGTCATAGTTTATAATGCTTTCTCCATAACTTGGTGCTTCACTTAACTTAACATTACGTTGAATGATAGTTGAAAACACCATGTCGTTAAAATGCTTTTGCACTTCTTCTACGACTTGATTAGATAAACGTAAACGTGAATCGTACATAGTAAGTAGTAAGCCTTCAATATCTAATTCTGGGTTGTGTATCTTTTGAACACTTTTTACAGTGTTTAATAGTTTTCCTAAACCTTCTAATGCAAAATACTCACATTGTATTGGTATAATTACAGCGTCTGAGGCTGTTAAAGCATTAAGGGTTAGTAAGCCTAAAGAAGGCGCACAGTCAATTAAGATATAATCGTAGTGATCTTTGATGTCTTCTAATGCTTTTTTAAGCATGTATTCTCTTTGGTCTTTATCTACAAGTTCTATTTCAATAGCAACTAAGTCTATATGAGCAGGAATAAGATCAAGGTTAGGCGAATCTGTTTTTAATACAGCTTGTGCAGCCGAGTTTGTATGCTCTAATAATTGGTAGGTACCAATATCTACACTTTCAACATCTATACCTAAACCAGATGTTGCATTAGCTTGTGGATCTGCATCAATAAGTAGGACTTTTTTTTCTAAAACACCTAGTGAAGCTGCTAAGTTTACTGAGGTTGTTGTTTTACCAACACCACCTTTTTGATTGGCAATTGCTATTATTTTACCCATTAATTCGATTTGGTTTTATTGAAATTTTAGCTTTTAACAAAAGCTAAAAGACCAGCGTAAAAATACAATTATTTATGACTAATAAAAACCTTAGTTGTTAACAATGTTTTAAATGAAACAACCTTGGTTTATAAACCTGCTTTAAACTTCTATTTTAATGATGGTTATGCTTTAAATATAAAAACAAACTCACATTTTTGTATATAATTTATAAATTTGATTGTTTATGTAGGAATTTGATGAGTGATTAATCTATTAAAATTTCCAAAATTTTAATAGCAGCATCACTAATTTTTGTTCCAGGTCCAAAAACAGCAACAGCACCTGCATCAAATAAATATTGATAATCTTGTTTTGGTATCACTCCTCCAACAATTACCATTATATCGTCACGACCGTATTTTTTTAGTTCTTCAATAACTTGCGGAACCAAAGTTTTATGTCCAGCTGCAAGAGAGGATACACCAAGTATGTGTACATCATTTTCTACCGCTTGTTTTGCAGCTTCTTCTGGAGTTTGGAATAATGGTCCAATGTCTACATCAAAGCCTACATCTGCATAGCCAGTTGCTACAACTTTTGCACCACGATCATGTCCATCTTGTCCCATTTTTGCAATCATTATACGTGGTCTTCTACCATCTTGATCTGCAAATTGGTCTGCTAATGCTCTTGCTTTTGCAAAAGACTTATCATCTTTAATTTCTTTACTATACACGCCAGAAAATGATTTTATTTGTGCTTTATAGCGTCCAAATTCAGCTTCAAGAGCATCACTAATTTCACCTAAAGTAGCTCTTTCACGAGCAGCAATTACAGCTAAAGCTAATAAATTTTCTTGACCTGTTTTAGCAGCTTTAGTTAAATTGGCTAAAGCTTGATTCACTTTATTTGTATCTCTAGTGGCTTTTATCTTTTCTAAACCTTCAATTTGTTGTAATCGTACAGTTTGGTTGTCTACTTCAAGCGTTGCAATAGCATCCTCTTCATCTAGTACATATTTATTGACGCCAACAATTATATCTTGACCAGAATCAATACGTGCTTGTTTTCTAGCAGCAGCTTCTTCAATACGTAACTTTGGTATACCAGCTTCAATTGCTTTTGTCATACCACCTAAAGCTTCAACTTCTTCAATTAAAGACCAAGCTTTTTCAGTAATATCATGTGTGAGTTTTTCGACATAATAGCTACCTGCCCAAGGATCAACTGTTTTAGTGATATTAGTTTCTTCTTGTAAAAATATTTGTGTGTTACGTGCAATTCTAGCAGAAAAGTCTGTAGGTAATGCTATGGCTTCGTCTAATGCATTAGTGTGTAAGCTTTGTGTACCACCAAAAGCAGCAGCAGCAGCTTCAATGGTTGTTCTAGCTACATTATTAAAAGGATCTTGCTCGGTTAAACTCCAACCACTAGTTTGGCAATGTGTACGTAGTGCTAAACTTTTAGGGTTTTTAGGGTTAAATTGACTTACTAATTTTGCCCAAAGCATTCTAGCAGATCGCATTTTTGCAATTTCCATAAAATGATTCATCCCAATTGCCCAGAAAAAGGATAATCTTGGCGCAAAAGTGTCTATATCCATTCCTGCAGCTAGTCCTTTTCTAATATATTCTAGCCCATCAGCAAGTGTATATGCTAGTTCAATATCGCAAGTTGCTCCAGCTTCTTGCATATGATAGCCAGAAATACTAATGCTATTAAATTTAGGCATATTTTGACTAGTGTATTCAAAAATATCCGAAATGATTTTCATGGAAGGAGTAGGAGGATAGATGTAAGTATTACGTACCATAAACTCCTTTAAAATATCATTTTGAATAGTTCCTGCCAGTAATTCAGGTTTAACACCTTGCTCTTCAGCTGCTACAATATAAAAAGCCATGATAGGTAAAACTGCTCCATTCATGGTCATTGAAACAGACATTTTATCTAATGGGATTTGATCAAATAACACTTTCATGTCTTCAACCGAGTCTATCGCAACACCTGCTTTGCCAACATCTCCAACAACACGTGGATGATCAGAATCATACCCTCTGTGAGTCGCTAAGTCAAAAGCAACAGATAATCCTTTTTGACCAGCTTCAAGATTACGTCTGTAAAAGGCGTTACTTTCTTCAGCTGTACTAAAACCTGCATATTGACGTATAGTCCAAGGTCTTCTAACGTACATCGTGCTGTAAGGTCCACGTAAATTAGGTGCTAATCCAGCAACAAAATCTATATGATTGACTTGACTTAAATCGTCTTTAGAATATTCAGATTTAATACTAATGTCTTCTGCAGTTAAAAACGTATTGTTGTTTGTGTTTAACTTTTTTGCGTCAGATTTTAGGGTTATATGTTGAAGGTCTTTTCTAGCCATTAGTTAATTATGGTTTTTTGTATGAACTTATTATAATCTCTGTTCAATAAAGAGCGAAAGGTTATTATAAAAGATTTAGAATTAGAACTTACAGCATATATAGTTGAACAGCTAGAAGGTTCTGTTTCTGAATCGATTTTAAATTTAGCCATAAAAGCTTTTGTTTTATGGTTTCCTGAATAGCCTGATTTTATCTTTGTACATGTACTATTGGTTGTTTCGGCAATTTCTTGACAATGATGCGTTAATAAAGATGACATGTAATTAGAATCTTTTTTACTAAATGGATAATAATCAATCATTTTTACGGAAACATCTGTAGTATGATTTGCAGATCTAAAGAAGTAAACGTTTTTTTTTGAATATTTTAAAATATTATAACGCAATATCTCAGATTCTCTAGCTATTGAATCTTCAATAGTATTGAGCATTCTTTTGTATTCAACTAAGTTATATTGATGTAAGGTATTAGGTAAATAAATATCAATATTATCTTTTTTTAAGTTGAAATATTTACCAAATATCTCTTGTTTGACAACAGTTTGTTTCTTTTTCTCTTCACAAGAAAAACAAATAAATAGAATTATTAATATTGAAATTTTTATTTTCAAACTGTGTTTCGATAAAGTGGTTTACTTATTAGTTGTGATTATGTCCTGTATGGTCAATATTATTATTAATAGGTTCTTTAACTTTTAAAGGTGTTTTAGCAGGTGTCTTATTAAAATCTATTGGTTCTGGTTTTGGTGTGTTTGCTGTTAAATCTACTTTAGAAAAATCTATGTCATGTAATTTAGAATAGTATAAATCTAAAGCAACAAAAGTTGCTAAATAGGCATCTCTTGAGTATGCAGTACTACTTCTTAATGGTGCAGCAAATAAGTCCGAACTCATACTATTAACAGATAATAATGACTGTATGGTTTGCTTTAAGTTTTTGTCGTTTAAATTGTCAATAATACATGTTACTTCTGGGCTACTGTAGTTTAACTGTTTGCCATTCCATAATGTTTTTTTGGATTTTAAAACATCAAAAACAGCTTTGGTGTGAGGTGAAACTGTTTCTTGTAAAGCGGTTCTGTTAGAAATGTAATTACTGATATATGCACGATAAGCGCGTAATTTGTTTTTTTGTTTTGGGTCGTATTTATTAATAATATCACTCTCAAAAGTATACAAAGCTTCTTTTAAAATAGCGTCATAACCTGTATTACAAGTTATGGTTTCTTTTTGGTCAGCGTATTTAAACTGTTCAAGCTTAGCTTCATTTGTATTACAACTTAAATTAAAAGCAATGATTAATAATAATGAAATTTTTAAAATACGTGTACTCATGGTTGTTTTGATTTTATTCGGTTTTTAAACGATTTTGTTCAAGGGTTTCGGCTAATCTTTTTTCTATAATAGGTTCGATTAAAGTTTGTCTTGGGTTCATTTTAACAAAAGGATACAATTCCAGCTCATTTTGCATTTTGTCATTTTTATTAGGATGTTTATTGGTTCCTAACAAAGTGACTTGTCCATTATCAAATTGTTCTTGCTCTTTGGCAGCGCTTTCTTTTATTTTTTTCTGAATACTGCCTTCTTTTAACTGAGCGATAAAACCACCATTAGCCTCAATATCTTTAAAGATAATTAAAGCTTTCTCTGCTAATTGAGAGGTTAAAGTTTCGATGTAATAACTACCATCTGAAGCATTGTTGACAATATCAAAATAGCTTTCGTTTTTTAAAATTAACAATTGGTTTCTGGCAATACGCTCGCCAAACTCGTTATCTTTATGGTAAATAGCGTCGTAAGGCAAGTTAAAAACTGTGTTTGCACCACCTAAAATGGCACTCATACACTCTGTTGTAGTCCTAAGCATGTTAGTATTGTAGTCGTAAATAGTTTTATTACGTTTACTTGGGATTGCATTAATTACCAAATCTGCATCACAATTATACTCAGCTGCTAAAGTGTTATAAAGTGCACGAAAAGCACGAAGTTTTGCAATTTCAAAAAAGTAATTGGTGCTAATGGCTACATTAAAAGTAACCTGTTGTATTGCAGAAACATCAGCTTGAGCAACATTAAAATATTCGTTTAAATGTGATAAACCATACGCTAATTGTTGCGTTATATTTGCTCCTGCATTTTGATACGTATCAGTATTAATGGTAATAGTATTACTAACTATTAAGCTGTTATTAGTTGTGTTAAACCAGTTACCTGATTTAGCAAAGTGACCAATTGGATCTATAATTAATACTGCTTTCGCAGAAATTTTAGCCAGTTGATCTATATATTCTTGGTTAAAAAACTGAAGTTCTATTTTAATATCGGCAGTGTCAAGGTCAATATTTAATAGTGTTTTTTCAATTGAAATAGAGTTGTTAGGGATTACAAACTTTATTGTTTGTGCACCTCTGTTTAAAGCATCAATAGCCTTAAGGTTTGCAGCACTTTCATTTTGAACAAATATAATTTGACCAATCGTCCATTGTTGCGGTCTGATGGTTAATGTTTCAGTCATTTCATCTTGATGATAAAATGGTCTAACATCTATACCATGATTGGTGTTCCAAATTAAAATGTCATTATAATCAGCACCTTTTAAATCTACATGTATTTTTTGTTTCCATGCTTTAGATGATACTTTTTCAAATGCGGAAAAAAGTGAATTATTCATTGTTATTAGTCTTTAAACTGTCAGCATACTCGATGATATAAATATCTTCGTTCTCTTTTTTCATATAATATTTTTCTCTAGCAAACGTCTCTAGACCATCTTCGCTAGTCAAACGTTTGATAGCTTGCTTATCCTTAATGATTTCTTTTTTGTAGTATTCTTTTTCATCTTCCAATTTATTTTTTTCTTGGTTGACGTCATTATGGTTTAGCAAAGAATTGGTGTCAAAAAATATCATCCATACACCAAAAATGATGAGGATAAGAATATATATGTTTTTGAACCATTTCATCTTAATTACTGAAGTTTTTCGTTAATAATTGTTTTAACAATACCAACAGCAACTGTATTATATTTGTTGTTAGGTATAATTATATCAGCATACTCCATCATTGGTTGTATAAATTGTTGGTGCATTGGTTTAAGTGTGTTTTGGTAACGTGTTAAAACCTCGTCAATATCTCTACCACGTTCAGTAATGTCGCGTTTAAGTCTTCTAATAAGTCGTTCATCACTATCCGCATGCACAAAAATTTTAATATCAAACATCTCTCTCAATTCAGGATGTGTTAAAATTAAAATACCTTCTACAATCATAACCTTTCTAGGTTTAGTTCTGATGGTGTCACCAGTTCTGTTGTGTTTTACAAACGAATATACAGGTTGGTCAATTGGTTGACCTTGTTTTAATTCTTTTAAATGTTGTTCTAATAATTCAAAATCTATTGATCTTGGGTGATCAAAATTAATTTTAATACGCTCATCATAAGTTAGATGACTTGTATCTTTATAATATGAATCTTGAGAAATAATACCAACTTCTCCTTCTGGTAACTGAGTTAAAATTTGATTAACAACCGTCGTTTTACCACAACCAGTTCCTCCTGCAATACCTATAATTAGCATAATATTTTATTAAATCTTTTAAAGTACAAATTTAATAAAATCTTTAGGATGTTTGTTATTGATGTTATGTAAATGCAAATTAGTTTTATTTAATTATGTAGAAATTGTCTTGCTAGATTTATTTTTAAAAATTTTTTTTGAAAAAATAACTTTAGTTTAAAGAAAAGGTATATATTTGCACCTCCAAAAAAACAAATAGTTTTTAAGGAAAGATAATCAAATTCGGGGTGTAGCGTAGCCCGGTTATCGCGCCACGTTTGGGACGTGGAGGCCGCAGGTTCGAATCCTGCCACCCCGACTTTTAAAGCTTCAGTTTTTACTGAAGCTTTTTTTTATATATTAAAACCATTTGAATATATAACCTGACGCAACTACCGCTGTTATTAATACTATTAGAACGACAGCTATAAATCCTCCTGTACGTTTTGTGGTTTTGTCTTTTTGTAAAATGTAATCTTTTGTGTTTTCGTTTTTCTCTTTTATCAAACTCATAGTTTTTATTTATTAATATATACTGTTTTAGTGTTTACAAATTCTAAAATACCTTCTTTAGATAATTCTCTTCCATAACCTGATGCTTTTGTACCACCAAATGGTAATCTTGGGTCTGACTTAACCATTTCGTTTATAAAAAGTGCACCATCAGGAATTTGACTAATATCTTGATAAATGTTATCAATATCTTCGGTGAAGATCATGGTTCCTAAACCAAATCTTGAATTTTTGGCAAGATTTAAAGCTTCTGTTTTGTCTTTTGCTTTAATTATTGCTGCAACAGGACCAAAAGTTTCTTCTTTAAATATTGGCATGTCAGTAGTTACGTCTGTAATGATTGTTGGTTGGTATTTTGCTTTATCTCTTAAATTTCCATAATGAACTTTTGCTCCTAATTGTAATGATTTAGAAACTTGTTCTTCTAGCTCTTTAGCTAAATCTTCTCTAGCCATTGAGGTACTGTAAGCATCATAGTCTTTAGGATTTGCTTGTTTTAAGTCTTTTACTTTATTAGTAAATGTTGTTAAGAATGTGTCATAAATATTTTTAGTTACAATAAACCTTTTTGCAGCAATACAGCTTTGACCATTATTTTGCATACGTGCATTTACCATTGTATCTATATATTTATCCAGATTAGCATCATCTAATACGATGCATGCATTATTTCCTCCTAACTCTAAGACTGTTTTTTTTAAGTTTTTTCCTGCTAAAGCAGCAATGCTTCGACCTGCTTTTTCGCTACCAGTTAATGTTACAGCTTTTATAGTATCGTTTTCTAATAAGCTGTCCATTTGATCATGTTGAATGATTAAGGTTTGAAAGCAACCTTCAGGATATCCAGCATCAGTAAAAAGTTTTTGAATGGCTAAAGCAGTTCCTGTTACATTAGAAGCATGTTTTAAAAGCCCAACATTACCTGCAGTTAAAGTTGGAACAGCAAATCTAAAGACTTGCCAAAATGGGTAATTCCAAGGCATTATGGCTAGAATTGCTCCTAATGGGTCGTAACTAATGAAGCTTTCTGAAGCTTCGGTTTCAATAATTTGATCTGCTAAAAAGTTTTCCGCATTAGCGATATAAAAATCACATAAGGTTGCACATTTTTCGATTTCAGCTATACTTTGGGATATAGGTTTTCCCATTTCTTCAGTCATTAAATTAGCATACTCTTGTTTATTGTCTTCAAGTAAATTGGCTAAATTCTTTAAAAGTTTAACTCTGTGTGCTATTGGTTTGTTACTCCAATCGTTAAATGTTTGATTAGCAGTTTCAAGTTTAGAATTGACTTCAGAATTTGAATTAAAGTTGTAAGATTTTAATTTTTCGCCTGTATACGGATTATAGGTTTCAACTTGCTTTTTCATCTCTTTTTGTTTTTGTTAAAATTATGAATAATCAGTATTTTTAGCTTTGTAATTTTGTGTTTTAACATAGATTTATCAGTTTATTTAAAGTTTTATTAAGAATTATTTAATGTTAAAATTTTATCTTTGAGTAAGTTACTTTGAGAGAGCTCTTAGAGTAAATTTATTAACCAAAAAAACAAAAAGAAAAATGAGTAAGAACACAAACACAGCATTAGGATTATTATTAGGAGGAGCAATTGGTACAGCAGTTGGAATTTTATTTGCACCAGATAAAGGAAGCAATACTAGAAAGAAACTTAAAGAGGATGCGGTTGCTACCAAGGATAAACTAACCGATAGTGCTTTACATATGAAAGATCAAGTAACTAGTACTTTGACTTCTAAAAAACATACGTTAGATACTCAATTAGAGTCAATAGTATCTGATGTAAGTTACAAAGCAGATGACGTTATTACAACTTTAGAGAATAAGTTGAAAGAATTAAAATTGAAGAACAAAAAACTTCAGAAATAAGATGACTGTATTTGAATCGATACAAGACTCGTCCAACCAAGCTATAGATAAAGGAGAGGAATATCTTAAAAAATCTCATGAGTACTACAAATTAAAAGTTTTTGAGCAACTAACTACATCTGTAAGTTTAGTTTTAAAAGCACTTTTAATTGGTGGTTTAATATTGATTGCTTTTGTTTTTATGGCAATAGCAGCTTCCATTGCATTAGGTAATGTAATGGATAGTTAT
Organism: Olleya sediminilitoris; assembly: GCF_016785945.1. Classification (GTDB taxonomy): domain Bacteria; phylum Bacteroidota; class Bacteroidia; order Flavobacteriales; family Flavobacteriaceae; genus Olleya; species Olleya sediminilitoris. Next base: position 28,363 of record NZ_JAEMEF010000016.1, read on the forward strand.
TCAGGTGGATTTTTAATAGTTGGTTTATTTTTTATTGTTTTTGCAATTATTATATACGTTGCTAGAAAACACATAAATAATAAAGTCATCCAATCTATATCTAAAACCTTTTTTGAATAATTATGGCACAATATAAAACACAAGAAGATATTGAAATTAATTTAAAGCGTTTACGTCTTGAAAAAGATATTGCTTGGGAAGAACTTAAAGGCATTAAAGGAGATTTTAAAGAAGCAGTCCAACTACCAAATTGGTTACAAACTGGATATAAAATGATTTCTAAATTTAGTACCATGATGCTATTAAAAAGAATTATAAAATAATTAACCACAAAACAACCACCATGACTATATTTGAATCTATTAGAAAAGACCACGATACACAACGTCACTTACTTGATAGACTTGTTAAAACAGAAGGCGACAGTGACCAAAGAGATGATATCTACAAATCGTTAAAAAACGAATTAGAAATTCACGCTCAAGCTGAAGAGCGCCATTTTTATAAGCCATTAATTAGTAATGATATGATGCAAGAGAAAGCCAGACACGGTATTGCTGAACATCATGAAATAGATGAATTGATTAATCAATTAGATGAGACCGATTACAGCTCGTCTGCATGGTTAAAAATAGCTAAAGATCTTAAAGAAAAAGTTGAGCATCATTTGGAAGATGAGGAGCATGTTTTTTTTCAATTGGCTGGAAAAGTTTTTAATGAAAATGAAAAAGAAAGCTTAGCAAAACAGTATAGTGATTACATGGTGAATAACCTTTAATTTTAACAAATTGAAGGCTTTAACAAAACAAATTTACAATCAAATTCTTTTACAACCAGAACAGGTTATAGAAGAATTTGATTTGGTTTATACCAATCCGTCCAACTTAAAAATTATAAGAGAAAGACAGGATGATAATTTTATTTTTAAACTGAAAAATAAAATTATCAAAGAAAAAACGGAGCTAAGCAGAATTAATAACTTAGTTATACCTCCAGCTTGGAAAAACGTTAAGATTTCTGAATTAAAAAATGGTCACCTTCAAGTTGTTGGAAGAGATGCTAAAAGACGCAAACAATACCGCTACCATCCTAAATGGAATAAAATAAGGAGTCAGACTAAATTTTATAAAATGTATTTGTTTGGCCAACAGCTACCAAATATTCGTGCTCAAGTGGATTTGGATTTAGATCAAAACACTTGGACTAAAACTAAAGTTTTAGCTTTAATTGTAAGATTAATGGAAGAAACGCATATAAGAGTTGGAAATACTCAGTATGCAAAGCGAAATGAGACTTATGGCTTAACTACACTTAGAAGTAAGCATGTTAATACTTATAAGGATAGAATTTTATTTGAATTTACAGGAAAGAAAGGTAAAGAATATAAAATTTCATTAAGAAATAAGAAATTAATACGTTTAGTTAATAAATGTGAAGACATACCTGGTTGGGAATTGTTTCAGTATTATGATGAATTTGGAGAAAAGCACAAGGTGGATAGTACCATGTTGAATGATTATTTAAAAACCTTAAGCGGAACTTTATTTACAGCAAAAGACTTTAGGACTTGGGCAGCAAGTATCATTTGCTTTGAAACCCTAAAATCTATTGGTTATGTTTCCAATGTAAAACAAAATAATAAAAATATAATTCAAGCTATAGACATTGCAGCAAAGCAATTAGGTAATAGTCGTAATGTGTGTAAAAAATATTATATACATCCAGCTGTTATTAGTAGTTATCAAGATGGCACGATTGTAAATTATTTTAAGCAGGAAGCATTAGCCAGAAAAACAGCAAATTTCACCAAAATGGAACATGTGATGATGCAGTTACTTAAATCTTATCAGCCTCAGTTTGATTAATATTTTTCTTAATGACTTCTTAAAAATTTGATATTACTGTTAAGTGCAGTTAAAGTCTTTGTAAATGCGTGTTAAACAATGTTATACAGTCTTTTTTAGGTTTTATATTTGTAAAACTAAATATAATTAAACATGCGTTGGACTATTTTTTTTATAACATTTGCGTTTATATCTGCTGTGTTGGGATTTGGGCATATTGCAGGTAACTTAGCTATTATAGCTAAGTTATGCTTCTTTATTTTTATAGCCTTATTTTTAGCAAGATTATATAAAACGATAAACGAATATTAAACTTATATGTGTTTTTTATCGTCAATAATGTTCGAGCTTCCTTCTAGATATTGTCTAGCTTCAGAGGGATTTTCAATTTTATAAAATTTATCACCAATAACTAATATAGAAAAGGCAACGACTTGAGGACTTTTTTGTATTACTTTAAGCCAATCTTCATTATTTAAATTATTATCAGAATTATAATTATTTGTGTAATCTGGATGCTGTTTGTTTACCAAATCTGCAACAGATATATTTAATTTATCACAAATTTCAATCCATTGTGTATCTGCAACTTTTGTTTTAGAAAAATCTATAGTTGAAAGCTTTTTCAAGCTATCTGTAACATATGCTAAAGTTTGTTTGTCTAAGTTGCTGTTAGAGTTGTAATAAAAAGTTGTTTTGTTGTTATTGGTGGCTATAATTCCCATGATTTAGTTTTGTTTGTATTTAAGGGTTAAGTTATAATATTTGAATTATAATTTTCTTAAAAAAAAATCAAAAATTACAGTATAAGAACTGTTTATGATTAAATAATAACTTTTAATAATTGTAGTGTAAGTTTTCTTTTAAAAATTCTACTTTTGTAACAGATAAAATGATAAAATTATGTCAGACACAATAGAAAGAGTAAAATGCTTAATAATAGGTTCAGGTCCTGCTGGTTATACAGCAGCAATCTATGCAGCTAGAGCTAATATGAGTCCTGTTTTATATCAAGGCGCTCAACCAGGAGGGCAATTAACAACAACCAATGAGGTTGAAAATTTCCCTGGATATCCTGACGGAATTACTGGTCCTGAAATGATGATGGAACTTCAAAAACAAGCAGAACGTTTTGAGGCTGATATTAGAAATGGTTGGATTACTAAAGTGGATTTTTCTGGAGATGTACATAAAGTGTGGGTCAATGATGAGAAAGAAATACACTGTGATACTGTAATTATCTCTACAGGAGCTAGTGCTAAATACTTAGGACTTGACTCAGAGCAAAAATATTTAAATCTTGGTGGTGGAGTATCTGCTTGTGCAGTATGTGATGGATTTTTCTATCGTAATCAAGAAGTTGTAATTGTTGGAGCAGGAGATAGTGCTTGTGAAGAGGCTCATTACCTATCAAAACTATGTTCTAAAGTTACAATGTTGGTACGTCGTGACGAGTTTAGAGCTTCAAAAATTATGGCAGAACGTGTTAAAAACACTGAAAATATTGAGATATTATTTAATACTGAAACAGAAGAGGTTATTGGTGATGGTCAAGTTGTAACTGGTGTACAAGTAAAAAACAATCAAACTAATGATCAACATTTAATACCAGCTACTGGATTTTTTGTTGCTATTGGACACAAGCCTAATACAGATATTTTTAAAGGCTTTATAGATTTAGATGAAACAGGTTACATTATTAATGCTAAACCAGGAACTTCAAAAACTAATGTTGATGGTGTTTTTGTAAGTGGTGATGCTGCAGATCATGTTTATAGACAAGCTATTACAGCTGCTGGAACAGGATGTATGGCTGCTTTAGATGCAGAGCGTTATTTGGCTGCTAAAGATGCTAACTTTGAAGTAAGTACTTCAAATTATAACTAAAGTTTTAAAAACTTAATCATAAAAAAACCGAAGCTAAATGCTTCGGTTTTTTTATTGGTATTATTATAATTATTTCTTTTTTAAGATTGCATTATCTTCAAAAGATTCAATTATAATTTTTGGACTTCCAAAAGTTTCTATAATTGAAGATCCTGAAGCATTAATAACTAATTCTGAAGTTGTTTGAACGCTAACTTCAGCTCTGTTAGCAGTAGTCAGATTAGTGTTTTTAGCTGTTAGATTTTCTCCTGTAAAATCTGAAGAGTTATCTATGTTAAGTATTAAGTTTTTTGTATCACCTTCAATTTTTGCATTAGCACTTTCTAGCATATCTACAACAATTTTGGACGCGTTTATTAAAGCTTCGACTTTACTGCTTCCGTTTAACTCCAAAGTTGCAGATTGTGCAGTTATATTTAATTCAGCTTTAGCTTTATCATTATTAATTAGTTTAAACAAATCACTTTCTATAGTTAAATAAGCTTCAGAACTAGAAGTGGTTGTCAAGGTTAAATCTTTAAATTTTAAACTTGTTTTAGAAAGGATTTCTGCATCTTCATTTAACTCGATGGTATTCAAAAAATCATTATAATATATAGTTATATCTAATCTTTTTTCTTGAAGTCTAGCTGTAGTTTTAAGGCTTAAAGTACTGTCTTGAGATATAATTTTAATGTATTCGTGCAGATTTTCGTCTGTAGTGATTTCTATTTTAGTAGAGTCAGATCTAACTAAGTTAACTTCAAAATCTTCGTTTAAAACTAAGCGTTTAAAACTATGTAAAGGGGTTGTAACTTTGATTAATACACGACTACCTTTTACTTTTTCCTTTTTTTGAGCAAAAGCTGTAATAGTTATGAATGTAAAAATTAGTGTAAGTAAGCGTTTTGTCATTTATCTGTAATTTTTTTTGTGTACAAATATAATCAAAAACCATCCCAAACTTTTTGTTAAGGAAAAAGTGAGATGGTTTTTTTTGGTTGGTTTTTAAATGTGTATCATAAAAATATAGACACTAGGGTTGTTACTATGTACTCGATTACAGTAATCATAACGTTTGGTTTTTGATTGATGATTGATTATTAGTCTTTTGGTGTGATGTTAATTCCGTTTTTATTGTCAATAATTACATTAATATTTTCGGTACTAACTTCAGTACCTTCGCTTTCAATTATAGTTTCTGTGTTTTCAGGTTTATTAACATCATTGCTGTTATTTTTATTAATTAAAGGTTTAGTGTTAATTTGTTGATGGTTTACATCATTGTTTTGGTTATCACAATCTAGGCATAACAATTTTGAGCGTTTAACTAACAAATAGTGTTCTTCCATTCCGTTGTTTAAAATATCATTGTAATAATGTGTATTGTTTCTGTGGTAATTGTAAGTGCTTTCTTCTGCATATAAAATTGTTCCTTCAGGTAAAATTAATGTTAGTTCAACTTCTTGATCTCTTGATATTGCATCGTTAGGGACTGTAAAATGATTATTTAAAACCAAATTATTGTTAGTTAATCTGTAGTTATATTGTATATTTCTTGCTCTGTCTTTAGCAATATTATAATTTGTACCTCTAGCCGATTTATCCACTCTCAGTTTAGCAACACTGTCTTTAGTAGATTTTACTATTAGTCTGATGCCTTGCGAGAAAATTATTGGATTACCATTATCATCATGTGCTTTTTGTAAGCCATAATCACGTCTAAAACGATCAGCAAAACTGTCGTTGTAATTCATGCTAACTACTAAAGTGTCGTTAGCTTTAATTGAAGTGAAAGGTGTTGTTTTAACTACTGCAGCTTCTTCTTTATAGCTTAAACCTTGTCTGGCGCTAATTACAGCTAAGCCAATTACAGCTAATATCCAAAATCCAATTAGGCTATATTTGGCAACATTACCCATTGGTTTTAGGTTGTTTACCAAGATTTTTAATCCTAAGTAAATAAAAAAGATAATTGGAATAACGCTAACAATAAAAATTAATACCGGAAACATCCAAAAAGGACCAGCTTCAGTGTTATATCCATTTACAAAATTAGTATCAAAAAATCTTAAGTCGGCTTCAAAGAAGGTTCCGAAAATTAAACCAATTAAAAGCGCTATAATTCCTGCGACGCAAGATACAACCAGCGCGACACCAATAAATTTTGAAAACACTTTAAATACAGATGAAAATACTTGACCTAAACTTCCAAAAAATGATTTGCTACTAGATTTTATTTTATTGGTATCTATACGTTTAACCGAGTCTGATATACTATCTGAAGCTTGGTCAAAACCTTCTTTAAACTTGTCTGCATGTTTCTGAAAGTCTATGTTTTTTACGTTTTCAGAAACGCTGTCAAATCCGTCTCTAATTTTTTTTTCAATGTTTGTAATCGTGACTTCTTCTCCTGTCATGGTTATCTTGTCAGAAGTAGAAGTTGCTTCAGGAATAAATATCCATAATAAGATATATAAAAATACACCTGTTCCAGCTCCAAAAATTAGTAATACCCAAATTAATCTGATCCAAACAACATCAATATTAAAGTAGTAAGATAATCCAGAGGCTACACCACCAACATAACTATTGTCAGTATCTCTAAATAATTTTTTAGAGTTACTGTTGGATGATTTAGATCTAGAGGTTTTGGTTTTAGGTTCGTCTTCAAATATCTCGTCATCAACAAGGTAATCTTCAGGTTGTCCCATAATGGTAATAACCTGGTCTACTTCTTTGTTTCCAATAACTTGACGATCTGTTTTCATGCGTTCAGAAAACAATTCTGCTATTCTAATTTCTATATCAGCAATAATTTCAGAACGACCTTGAGAGTCAGTAAATGAACGTTTTATAGCCTCAAGATAGCGTTGTAATTTTAAGTATGCATCTTCATCTATATGAAAAAATATACCTGCTAAATTTATGTTGACTGTTTTATTCATTTTTTAGTTGATTTAATTGATGTTACTATATTAACTGCATTTTGTAATTCGTCCCAAGTCGTGGTTAATTCTTTTAAAAAAAGTTGACCTGTTTCTGTTAGTCCATAATATTTACGTGGTGGTCCAGAAGTAGACTCTTCCCAACGATAGCTAAGTAATCCTGCGTTTTTAAGTCGTGTTAATAAAGGATATATTGTGCCTTCAACAACCAGCAGTTTGGCGTCTTTTAATGTGCCTAAAATTTCGGCAACATAAGCATCTTCGTCTTTTAATACAGACAAAATGCAGTATTCAAGAACACCTTTGCGCATTTGTGCTTTAGTATTTTCTATTTTCATAAGTCTTTTCTAATGTTTGTTACAAGTCTTATGCATTTTGCATCATAGACATCAGTATATATTAATAAAGTATGTGATGATGTTACTGTCATAATTGTGTAATTGATTTCATAATTAACTGTTCGTTTTTTTGATGATTTGATTGATTGATGATGATGATTATTTGATAAAATTAATGGTAAAAGGATAATTGTAATCCTCTCCATCTTTGGCTTTTAAACTGGCATTAATAATAAATACAATTTCTAATATAAATCCTAATATGGCTAAAAGTGAAAATGTACCGCAGATATAAAATAATGGCGACGGACTGTTTATTTTAATGCTAATGTCACTAAAATAATTAAAGTCTAAAATGTCTAAATGATTAAATAAGCTAAAAGCAAAAAAAGGGATGCATAATGTGCCAATTATTAATACGTATAATAAAATACTAAACTGAAAATTAATAGCTTGTTTACCATGTGTATCTACAAAATCAGACTTTTCTTTATTAGTTATCCATAAAACTAAAGGCGCAATAATGTTTCCAAACGGAAATATAAACCTAGCAAAGGTGGATAAATGTATAAAAGTAGCGATGTTTTTGTGGTGATTAGTTACCATGATTTAAAAGTATATAATAGTTTCTTATGCAAATATATATCTTTAAAAAGGTATTATGCAATACAAAGTACTAAAAATTAACATTTTTTTAACATGTTGGTAATTCAATTATTTTCAATAATTTAGCTGAAAAATATTTTATATAATGAAGATGACTCCTAGTAAACTCAATACTTTTACAATGTTTAAGTTACCATCTGCTTTCTTGTGTGGTGTACGTACTAAAGTATTAAACGAAGCACAATGTATAACGACAGTAAAACATAAATGGATTAATCAAAACCCATTTAAATCTATGTTTTGGGCTGTTCAAGGTATGGCAGCAGAGTTTTCAACTGGAGCTATAATGATCACGAAAATTAAAAATTCTGGTAAAAAAGTATCCATGCTTGTAACTAGTAATAACGCCACATTTACAAAAAAGGCTACAGGAAAAATTACGTTTGTCTGTAATGATGGAGCTAAAGTAGATGCAGCTTTAGCTGAAGCTATAAAAACAGGAGAAGGTCAAGCCTTTTGGATGCAATCTATAGGTACCAATAAAGATGGAGTAGTAGTATCTACTTTTAATTTTGAATGGTCTATAAAAGTTAAAAACTAATAGATTTTGTAACAAAACAGAATCCTTTGCAACATATAAATAAATTAAAACCTTAATAATATGTATCAAAAAGACCAAATACCAAACAATAACTTAAATGCACACGAGATTGATTTTGAAATCTTTGGTGAAGAAATGCAATATGTAGAAATCGAATTAGATCCAGAAGAAGGTGTTATAGCTGAAGCAGGTAGCTTTATGATGATGGACGATGGCATTAAAATGGAAACTATATTTGGTGATGGATCTCAAAAAGACACAGGTTTTTTAGGAAAAGTTTTCGGTGCTGGAAAACGTCTTTTAACAGGAGAAAGTCTTTTTATGACTGCTTTTTACAACAATCTTACCGGAAAACGTAAGGTTAGTTTTGCTTCTCCCTATCCAGGAAAAATTGTAGCAATTGATTTGTTAGAGTACAACGGTAAATTTATTTGCCAAAAAGATGCTTTTTTATGTGCAGCTAAAGGCGTAAGTGTAGGTGTTGAGTTTAGTAAAAAACTTGGTCGTGGATTGTTTGGAGGTGAAGGTTTTATCATGCAAAAATTAGAAGGTGATGGATTAACATTTGTACATGCAGGTGGAACTTTGGCTAGAAAAGTTTTAAAACCAGGCGAAACATTAAGAGTAGATACAGGATGTATTGTTGGATTTACACAAGATGTAAATTATGATATAGAGTTTGTTGGTGGTATTAAAAACACTGTTTTTGGAGGTGAAGGTTTGTTTTTTGCCAAGCTTGAAGGTCCAGGTGTTGTTTATATACAATCTTTACCATTTAGTAGATTGGCAGGACGTGTTTTACAAAGCGTACCAAGTGGTGGTAAAAGTAAAGGCGAAGGTAGTATTTTAGGAGGTTTAGGAGATTTGTTAGATGGTGATAATAGGTTCTGATTTTACTGTTTTAACTTTGTTTTAACTGTTAAAATTTGAAGTCAGTAAGTTTTGAATAATATTTTTTCATTACCTTTAATCGAAACTTTTAAACTGTTTGCCTATAGTATAACACTACTTTAATTTAACCAAATCCAATAATTAATTATGGCAAGAGCAATGTTTGAGTACACTAAAACTGTACTACAAAAGGTTAGTTTTGACACTACGTTGTTTTGCAAAGAAGTACAAAAAGCCCTAGAACGCCTTTTACCATATGAGGTAGAAGAACTTAAAGTTTACATACAGTCTTTAGTACAGCAAAACCCAAAACTAGACCAGTGTTTAATTTATTTAAACCCTTAAAAAAATAAAATTTTAAAAAAGCGACCTATTAGGTCGCTTTTTTTGTGTTAATGCACAAGATTAATTAAAAAAAGACGTCTTAATAATGTAACTTTGCCAAAATTTTATTTTTCTGAAAAAGCTATTTACAATATTATTGTTTTTATCATTTGCTATACGTCCAATGTATTACGTTGGTTATGTGGCTTATTTTCAGTTAAACATAGATTACATTGTAGATACTTATTGCGTTAATAAAGAAAAACCAAAATTAGCCTGTAACGGTAAGTGTCATTTAGCTAAACAACTTCAATCTGCAACTGCAGATAGCATAAATTCTGAAGGAATAACCTCTTTAGCAGAGTCTTTTTTTCCAGTATTTTATACAACTTATAATTATGACCAACAACAAGTATTGTTAACAGACTTAGACAATCTTGTAAACGTTGCTTACAATCAGAGTTATTCTTTTGACTTTGATTATGTTCATTTTAAACCTCCAATTGCTTAATTTTTATTTATCGACCTAAGCCTAATAAGGCTTAATAACTTACTATTTAAAATAAAAATTATACAAATGAAATTATTAAAATACACATTTGCACTATTAGCGTGTGCAGTAATATCAGCATGTTCATCAGACGATGACGCAACATCAACTGAAGATTTATCAGGACAAACAGGATCATTAACATTAAAATATGATAATGGAGTAGGAGATCAAGATTTTTTATTCTCTACGTCTTACAATAAATCAAATTCAGAATCTTTTAAGTTAGATAATGTAAAATACATTATTAGTAATGTAAGATTTACAGATAGTAATGGAGATGTATTTATGTATCCAACTGAAGATAACGTATTTATTGTTGATGAAGAAGATGGTAATAATGCAGGCGAAATTTACATCACTTTAGATAATGTAGATGCAGCAGATTACGTGTCTGTAACCTTTGGTGTAGGTATAGATCAAGAACGTTTTGCGTTAGGAGCAGAAGGACAAGGTGACTTTTTAGACTTAGCAGACGAAAAAGGTATGATGTGGAGTTGGGCTACTGGTTATAAGTTTATTAGATTAGACGGAACTTACACAACTAGTACTGTTATTGATGAGCCATTAAACATACACATGGGAAGTGTAGGTACCTCTTTAGATAATTATAAAGAAGTAACTTTAGATTTTCCTAATACTGTTTTGGTAAGAACAGATAAATCTCCAGAAGTACACATAAAAGCAGATATTGCTAAGGTATTTGATGGTACTGTATCAGTAAATTTTGCAGATGGATATAATCAAGTGCATACCGACGAGCTTACTACAGGTATTATTGCAACAAATATCTCTTCAATGTTTGAAGTACACCACGTACACAACGATTAAAACTAATAATAATACACCATTGTAAATTTTATAATGGTGTATTAAATTTTATTAAAATGAAAAAAGTAAGCCTTTTAATTTTAGGGTTGGTTACTTTTTTTTCCTGTTCTGATAACTCATCACAAGAAAAGTATGTGCCAATACCCTTACAAATGGAATTGCCGACTAATTTTCCGGACTTAGCCTACAATTTAGATAATAATCCAATTACAGACGCAGGATTTGAGTTAGGTAAAACGTTATTTTACGATGGTAAACTATCATCTAATGGAGCAATACCTTGTGCTTTTTGTCATGAGCAAGCATTTGCATTTACACATCATGGACACACATTAAGTCATGGTGTAAATGGAGCTGTTGGTTTAAGAAATGCACAACCCATCCAAAATTTAGCCTATCAAACCTCGTTTATGTGGGATGGAGCCTCTACACATCTAGATTTACAGCCAATAATACCGCTAACTAGTGAGGTAGAAATGAATGAAACATTAAGTAATGTTATTAGCAAATTACAAGCCGATAGTTATTATCAAGAACAATTTGGTATAGCCTTTGATGATGGTGAAGTTAACTCTGAAAACATGCTAAAAGCATTATCTCAGTTTATGTTAATGATGGTATCTTCCAACTCAAAATACGATAAATATGTAAGAGAAGAAGATGATGTAACATTAACCGCAACAGAATTAGATGGATTAAATACCTTCCAGAATAAATGTAGTACTTGTCACGCAACAGATTTGTTTACAGATCAAACTTTTAGAAATAATGGTTTACCTGTAAACCCACAATTAGATGATAAAGGACGTTACAACGTGTTAGAAAATCCTGATGATTTATATAAGTTTAGAGTCCCAAGTTTGCGTAACGTTGAGGTGTCTTATCCATACATGCATGATGGACGTTTCTCTACACTAGACGCTGTTTTAAATTTTTATGATACAAATGCAGTAGATAATGGTAACGTAGATCCAGAGTTATTAAGACCTGACGGAACTTACGGAATTACATTATCGGACTACGAAAAAGAAAGCTTAATAGCCTTTTTAAAAACATTAACCGATACTCAATTTTTAGAAGATGAACGTTTTGCCGAATTTTAAACAAATACTACTAATTGTGCTGTTTTTAGGTTTCGCTAAAGCGGAAGCACATAGCTTGAAAAGTCCCTGTACAACACATCAACCATTACAAGTGTTGTGTGATCTTTGTGGATGTTCTACCAGTAGCGGAAGCTTTGGGTTTGGAACGCTAAGCAATGCTAACTTTGTTGGAGTACGTTATATTTATCAAAATTTTGAATCAAGAAATGGAATTTTTGAAGATTCGCCATTAAGTAAAGAAACCTTTAATACTTATCAAGTTTGGGCTCAAATACCTATTAACGATTCGTTTTATGTTACCGCTAGTTTACCTTATCAGGATCTTACTAGAGATTTTAACAATATAAAAGAAAACTTAAACGGAATAGGAGATGCTAATATTATAGGTTGGTACAAACATGTGTTTTATAAAAAAGAAGACGAAACTGTTATTAATTTTTCAGGCGAAAAAATAGCTTCAGGACACAGTTTACAGTTTGGTTTAGGTGTTAAGCTACCAACAGGCGAGTTTGAACAACGTTTAACAGATAATATTAATCCTGGTTTTCAAGTGGGAACAGGAAGTGTAGATGGTATCTTTTCGGTAGGATATAATTATGGTAGTGATACTTTTGGTGTCAACACTTTATTAAGTTATTACCTAAAAGGAGAAAACAAGAATGATTACCAATTTGGAGATCAGTTTAGTTATGCAGTTAACTTTTTTACTGCTATACCTAAAGAAAAAATGAATATTATGCCATTTGTTGGATTATCAGGAGATCGATATGATACTATTACACAATACGGAGAAACACTAAAAGACACCGATGGTAGCATCCTAAATGCGTCTATTGGTACAGAGTTGGCTATCGAAAAATTTATTTTTGGAGCCAGTTACACCTTACCAGTAAGTCAAAACTTATTTGGTGAAAATGTACAGTCCAAACAACGATTGTCTTTGTATGTCAATTTTGCATTATAGTAGTAATAAAAAAAGGCGACCATTTAGTCGCCTTTTTTATTACTTACAGTATGTTTATTTTTTGGAAATAGGACTTACAATTTGTACGTTTTGAAACGCAATTGCACCTCTAATAACTCCAGAGATTACATCTTGTAAAGCTTCAATGATTTGCATTTTAAGCTCGCTTTTATGATAGATTAGACTGACTTCTCTAGCAGGAGAAGGCTCAGTAAAATAATGTAAGTTTGCTTTAGATTTTTCGTTTATATCTAAAGTGTGTAAATAAGGTAGTAATGTCATACCTAAACCTTCATTAGATAATTTAATTAATGTTTCAATACTTCCGCTTTCTAACTGAAACTTATCATCAGTATGGTTTTTAAATGCTTTACATAGGTTAATAACACCTTCTCTAAAGCAATGACCATCTTCAAGCAACAGCATATCGTCAATATCTAAATCGGTAATATTTAATTTTTTGTTATCTCTTAATCTGTGATTATTTGGTACGTAAGCTACAAAAGGTTCAAAATATAAAACACGCTCTTTAATTGTTTCGTTTTCTAAAGGTGTTGCAGCAATGGCAGCATCTAAGTGCCCATCATTGATACGTGCAATAATTTCTTCAGTAGTTAATTCTTCAATTTTAAGTTTAACTTTTGGGTATTTTTTGACAAAGTTGTTTAAAAACATTGGTAAAAGAGTAGGCATAATTGTTGGAATGATACCTAATTTAAATTCGCCACCAATAAATCCTTTTTCTTGATCTACAATATCTTGTATTCTGTAGGATTCATTTACAATATTTCTAGCTTGAGTCACTATTTTTTTTCCAACTTCGGTTAGCTCAATTGGTTTTTTACTTCTGTCAAAAATTAAAATATCTAATTGATCTTCTAGTTTTTGAATTTGCATGCTTAATGTTGGTTGTGTTACAAAACATTTTTGAGCAGCTTTAGTAAAATTTTGGTGTTCGGCTACAGCCAAAACATATGATAATTGAGTAATCGTCATGGATATAAATTTAGGTTATAAAAATATAACATCTATCAATAAAACTTATTGAATATCTTGATTATTTAATCGTAAATTTGAGTAACAATCAAAACACAAATATTATGACTTTAAATACATTAGGATTAGATACCCAAAAGACCAAAGAATTAGCAGGACAATTGAATCAGTTATTGGCTAATTTTCAGATTTATTACCAAAATTTAAGAGGAATCCATTGGAATATTAAAGGGAAAAACTTTTTTGATTTACATGTAAAATTTGAAGAGTTATACAATGACGCTAATATGAAAGTTGACGAAATTGCAGAGCGTGTATTAACTCTAGGGGAAACACCTTTGCATACATTTGAGGATTACGTTAAGTTGGCAAAAGTACCAGTTGGTCACAACATATCTGTAGATGACAACGCTGTTGCTTTAATTGTAACTTCGTTAACAGAGTTATTAAAATTAGAACGTGACATTTTAAATGCTGCTGGAGATGCTAATGATGAAGGGACAAGCTCTATGATGAGTGATTTTATTTCTGAGCAAGAAAAAACAGTATGGATGATGAATGCGTGGTTAGGTAAAAGTTTATAAACTACAACTATAGTTAAAAAAAAAGAGCAACAATTGTTGCTCTTTTTTTTATTTAAAATCTGACCTTAAAGTCCAAATCTTGATTAGTGACTTCAAACTTAGCATCACTGTATTGTGGTGGTCCATAGCTTAATGGGGTATTGGTCATTCCGTAGTTTTCTAAAGGCATACCGTTTTTAAAATCCATACGGTTATTGATGTTTTCATCATGTAGTACCATAACTGCATATGTGCCAGGTTTTACGTTTTTAAAAGTAACCGTTGCTATATTGTTTTCAATTTTAGTTGAGGTATTTTGTATGCCTTGGGTTTTCATCCAAGTTTGATTGTTATGCAATCCAAATATAACTTGTCCTGTATTGTTTTTAACATTGTTAACTGTTACTGTTATGGTTTGTCCAGTTTCATTATTTTGTTCTGTTTGAGCTATTGTTGATAGGCTTAGTGCAAAAAATAAAATAACGTTTAATAATATTGTTTTTGTTTGGTTAAAAGATGTTGTCGTTTTCATAATGTGTTGTTTTAATTGGTTAACACTTCAAATTTGCAACATTTACTACTTGTATAATAAAACAACTTACTGAACTGTACTATTACATACCTGAACTGTATTTTTATTGTAAAGGGATGATTTCTACACGTCTATTTTTTTGTTTTCCTGCTTCTGTGTTGGTTTTATCAATAGGAAACTTAAAAAAACATTATAACTATTAAGTTAATGTGTTTATTTTGAGGGTTTAAGTCGTTTTTGTTATAGTTTTTAGAATGAAAATAATATGGATAAAACCAACCTTTAAGTTTTTAGTTTACATTATAAAAACTAATTTTACCTTTTTTTAAAACATGTTTTATATACTTGATATTTTAGGGACTATTGCTTTTGCCATTTCGGGTGTTTTGGTTGCATTAAACAAGCGTATGGATGCTTTTGGGATATTAATTATTGCTTTTGTAACCGCTGTTGGAGGAGGAACTTTAAGAGATGTTTTAATTGGCGAAACTCCAGTAAGTTGGATGAAGGATATGACCTTTATTTATGTTGTTGTTTTATCTACAATATTTGCTGTTATCTTTAGAACTAAAATAGATTATCTAAGAACCTCTTTATTATTATTTGATACCATTGGTATTGGTTTATACACTGTTGTTGGTGTAGAAAAAGGGATTTCGGCAGAATTACATCCCATTATATGTGTGTTTTTAGGTACTATGAGTGCTTGTTTTGGAGGTGTTATAAGAGATATTTTATGTAATGAGATACCTGTTATTTTTAGGAAAGAAGTCTATGCAACAGCTTGTATACTAGGAGGCGTAACCTATTTTTTGGTTATAAAACTGCCTATAGCCTCTAATTTTGTATTTATTATAGCAGGAGCTGTTGTAATTACGGTTAGATTGATAGCTGTAAGATTTAAGATTAGTTTGCCTAATTTGTATAAGGATTAATTAGGTTGATTTAAATTTTAATTAAATGCCTCACGTAAGCATTTTATAAAATCTTCTAAAGACCCAATGTCATTGTATAACTGGTTTTCAATCTTCAAAATAGGAATTTTATTAAAATCACTTTTAGGCTTAATAGCTTTAAATTCTTTAATTACTTTATTGTAATTAGTGGTGTCTTTATCTAAGTTATATTCGGTGTAATTAATTTTGTTTTTAGTTAAAATGTGTTTAGCATCAGGACATATTAAACAGTCATTTTTAGTATAAATTACAACGTTTTTATTATGTATTTCTTTGTCTAGTTTAAAATCTACTATTTCATAGTCATTATAAACTTCTAATGCATAAGAGACTTCATTTACAACCAAAATGTAGGTGTATTTTCCGGGTTTACCGTTAAGTTTAACCATAGTTAAAACTTTCTTCTTGCTTTTTCCGGCTATGGTTTGTAAAATTGGACGCTCACTACTACGTCTAAAATCGTTTGTTTCAATTTTTAAAAAAATATCGTAGGATATAGAGTCTGTATTTTCAATAAAAATCTCGTAACGTTTACCAGTTATTTTTTCAGATAACTTTACATATTTATGATTGTTTTGCGCTAAAGCAGTTAGTGATACTAATGTTATAAGTATTAGAGTTAGGTTTCTTATCATTTTAAGAGGTTTACAAAGTAAAAGTAACAGATTAAAATTATATTTGCATAAACCATACCATAATATTTATGTCTTTAAACTTAACAAAACCAATTTGCTTTTTTGATTTAGAAACCACAGGAATTAACATTACCTCAGATAGAGTTGTAGAGATTTCTATCTTAAAAGTGTTTCCTAATGGTAATAAAGAAAGTAAAACTTGGTTAGTCAATCCAGAAATGCCAATACCAGCTGAGGTATCAGCTATACATGGAGTAACCGACGAAAGAGTTGCAAACGAGCCAACATTTAAACAATTAGCGCCAGAAATTAACGCTATGATTAAAGATGCAGATTTAGCAGGATTTAATTCTAATAGATTTGATATTCCGCTTTTAGCAGAAGAAATGTTGCGTGCAGATTTAGATTTTGACATGAAAGGTCGTGTTGCTGTCGATGTACAAACTATTTTTCATAAAATGGAACAACGTACATTAAGTGCAGCTTATAAATTTTACTGTGACAAAAGTTTAGAAAATGCTCATACAGCCGAAGCTGATACCTTAGCAACTTATGAGGTTTTAAAAGCACAAGTAGAACGTTATGACGAGCTTGAAAATGACACTAAGTTTTTAGCCGAGTTTAGTTCGCGTAGACGATTTGCAGATTTTGCTGGTTTTATTAGCTTTAACAAAGAAAATCAAGAAGTATTTTCTTTTGGGAAACATAAAGGAAAACTAGTTACAGAGGTTTTAGATAAAGAACCTGGTTACTTTGGATGGTTGTTAAACGCAGACTTTCCTTTATATACCAAAAAAGTTTTAACAGCAATTAAGTTAAGAGCTTTAAATAATAAGTTTTAACCAGATTTACATATTTCAATCAATAATTACAAACAGTGTTTTAAATACATAAGTATATGAAATTAATTTGCATAGGTCGTAATTACACAGACCATATCAAAGAGTTAGAAAACGAAAAACCTACAGATCCAGTAGTGTTTATTAAATCTGATAATGCTATACTTTTAAAAAAACAACCATTTTTTATTCCCGATTTTTCAAACGAAATTCATTACGAATTAGAAGTTTTGGTAAAAATTAATAAGTTAGGAAAACACATTGATAAAAAATTTGCACACAAATATTATGACCAATTAAGTGTCGGAATAGATTTTACTGCACGCGATTTACAAAAAAAATTAAAAGACAAAGGTTTGCCTTGGGAAAAAGCTAAATCCTTTGATGGAGCAGCAGTAGTAGGACAATGGATTGATAAGTCTGAAGTTGCACATGTTGATAATCTTAATTTTAGGTTAGAAAAAAATGAAACTGTGGTACAAACCGCAAATACTAATTTAATGTTGTGGAAAATTGACGAATTAATAGAATATGTCTCAAAATATTTTACTTTAAAGATTGGAGACATTATATTTACAGGAACACCAGCTGGAGTTGGCAAGGTAGTTGCCAATGATAAATTAAAAGGATTTCTTGAAGATAAAGAGTTATTTTCAATAACAGTAAAATAAATGGAACAACATTACAAATTACATAGAATTAAAGAGTTAGCAGATAATGATCAAGATTTTATATTAGCCTTAGCTTCCACATTTATAGAGGAAGTGCCAGGAGATGCTAAAGTGTTGGAAATAGCAGTAAATAACGAAAACTATTTGCTAGCCTATCAAACTGCTCATAAAATGAAACCTACTGTGGATTTATTTGAACTAGGTGTATTAGACGACCTAATTGAAGTTCAAGATTGGGGTAAGTTTGAACAAAAAGATAAAGATATTTCTGAAAAACTACAAATCGTTTTAGATGCAGTAGATAGAACAACTAAAGAAATAATACAAGATTTTAAATTGTAATGCAAGCCGAAATAATTACAATAGGTGACGAGATACTTATTGGCCAAATCATAGATACCAATTCTGCATTTATAGGTAAAGCCTTAAACTCAATTGGTGTATCTGTGTATCAAATCACCTCTATTCAGGATGAAAAGCAGCACTTGCTTAAAGCTTTTGCTGAAGCAGAACAAAATGCTGATATTATTATCATTACAGGAGGTTTAGGACCAACTAAAGATGATATTACAAAACATACATTAACCGAGTATTTTAATGATGTTTTAGTACAAAACAATCAAGTTTTACAACATGTAGAACAGTTGTTTAAAAAATACATCAATCAGCCCATTTCAGATCTTAATAAACAACAAGCATTAGTGCCATCTAAGGCTAAAGTGTTAAACAATCGTTTTGGGACAGCACCAGGAATGTGGTTAGAAAAAGGCAATAAAACGTTTATATCACTTCCAGGAGTGCCTTATGAGATGAAAGCCTTAATTGATAATGAAGTCCTACCAAATTTAGCCGAAAAATACAAAAGACCATTTATCTTACATAAAACTATTTTAACTTATGGTTTAGGTGAAAGTGTTGTTGCAGAACGTATTGAAGCTATTGAAGACGCATTACCTAAACATATAAAGTTAGCCTATCTGCCAACATTAGGAGCAGTTAGATTAAGATTATCTGGTAAAGGTGAAGATGAAGCTGTTTTAGCTAAAGATATAGAGATACAGGTTAAAAAAATCTTACCATTAATTCAAGATATATTTGTTGGTTTTCAAAATAATAATGAAGGTTTAGAACTTATAATTGCTAAACAATTAGCTAAAATGGGAAAAACTTTGGCTTTAGCCGAAAGTTGTACAGGAGGAAAATTATCCGAGAAATTTACATCTCATTCTGGTGCATCAGCATTTTATAAAGGTGCAGTTGTTAGTTATGCTACGCAAACTAAAATTGATGTTTTAGACGTTTCTGAAACATTAATTAATCAGTATTCGGTAGTAAGTGAGCAAGTTGCAAAAGCTATGGCAACTAATGTTAGACAAAAATTAAAATCTGATTTTGCAATTGCTACTACAGGAAACGCAGGACCAACAAAAGGAGATAGTGATGCTGAGGTAGGTACTGTTTTTATAGCTATAGCTACAAAAGACAAGGTTCAAGCTTTTGAGTTTAGTATGGGAAACCACAGAGAACGCGTCATAAATAAAACCGTAAATAAAGCATTAGAGTTGTTTCAAAAAGAAATTTTTGAAAATTAATTACAAACATATTGTCAGATAGTAAAAAATTAGTATATTTGCACCTCGATTTTTAATAACATATTTTAAAGATATATAGTAATGTCAAGAGTTTGTGAACTTACAGGAAAGAAGGCAATGGTTGGAAACAACGTGTCTCACGCAAAGAATAGAACTAAGCGTACATTTGATGCTAATTTAATTAAAAAACGTTTTTATATTCCTGAAGAAGATCAGTGGATTACTTTAAAGATATCTACATCAGCGTTAAAAACAATTAATAAAATCGGTATCTCAGCTGCTTTGAAAAGAGCTAGAGCTAACGGATTTGTAAAATAATTACCCAAAAGGTAAAAATAATAATTATTATGGCAAAGAAAGGTAATAGAGTACAAGTAATATTAGAGTGCACAGAGCACAAAGAGTCTGGAAAGCCAGGAACGTCTCGTTATATTACAACGAAGAACAAAAAGAATACACCTGATAGAATGGAAATTAAAAAATTCAATCCTATCTTGAAGAAAATGACTGTTCATAAAGAAATTAAATAATATTCTTTATTTATTAAAGAAATAAAAAATATACAGAAATGGCAAAAAAATCAGTAGCATCATTACAGACAGGATCAAAAAGATTATCTAAAGCTATAAAAATGGTTAAGTCTCCAAAAACAGGAGCTTACATGTTTGTAGAGTCTATTATGGCACCAGAATTAGTAAAAGATTTCTTAAACAAGAAATAAGTTTTACTTCTTAAAAGTATTATTAAGCTGCTTTCCTACAGGAAGTGGCTTTTTTGTTTTTAAAATATTACGTTTCTTTACACTCATAAAACTATGACAATGTAGCAGTAATTAAAATTAGGCTTCATAATTGTTATAAATCAACCAAACCAAATAATAAAAAACAGATGAGTTTTTTTAAAAAAATATTTTCTTCAGAAAAAAAAGAAACCCTAGATAAAGGACTAGAAAAATCAAGTACAAGCTTTTTAGGTAAGCTTACTAAGGCTGTTGCTGGTAAATCTAAAGTAGATGATACTGTTTTAGATAACCTAGAAGAGGTTTTAGTCTCTAGTGATGTTGGTGTAAATACAACCTTAAAAATTATTGATCGTATAGAAGCTAGAGTAGCTAAAGATAAATACTTAGGTACTGACGAGCTAAATAAGATATTAAGAGAAGAAATCGCTGGATTATTGTCAGAAACAAATTCTGGTGAAGATACCGAGTATAAAGTACCTGTTTTACCAAAGCAAGCAGATGGAACCAAAACCCCATATGTTTTAATGGTTGTAGGTGTTAATGGTGTTGGTAAAACTACAACAATCGGAAAGTTGGCATACCAATTCAAAAAACAAGGATTAAAAGTTGTCCTAGGTGCAGCAGATACTTTTAGAGCAGCAGCTATAGATCAGTTACAGGTTTGGGCTGATCGTGTAGATGTACCAATGGTCCGTCAAGATATGGGAAGTGATCCTGCTTCTGTTGCATTTGATGCTTTACAATCTGGTGTTAATCAAGAGGCAGACGTTATTATTATTGATACAGCAGGTCGTTTACATAATAAAGTTAATTTAATGAATGAGTTAACTAAAGTTAAACGTGTCATGCAAAAAGTTGTTGGTGATGCACCACATGATGTATTATTAGTTTTAGATGGTAGTACAGGTCAAAATGCTTTTGAGCAAGCTAAGCAATTTACTGCTGCAACAGAGGTTACTAGCCTTGCAGTTACTAAATTAGATGGTACAGCTAAAGGTGGAGTGGTAATTGGTATTAGTGATCAATTTCAAATTCCTGTAAAATATATTGGTGTTGGAGAAGGTATTGAAGACTTACAAGTCTTTAACAAATTTGAGTTTGTAGATTCATTTTTCAAATAAACATGACTTTTAATTCTGATCGGATTTTTAGAATCATTACTGTATTTGTAATACTTTATTTATTAGTAACAATTGGTAGTAATATAGTTTTTGCTGTAAGTTCATTTTTACAACCAAAAAGTCCATTAATTCCTGAAAAATTAATTTACTATTCGCTTTTTCCTTTAATATTTTTAATACCGTTTTTTGCGTTTTGTGTTTGGTATTGTTGGAAAAGTCTATTTAAAGAAACAATTAATAAGGTGGTAATTACTTTGATATTTGCAATTTGTTTATTCTATTTTTTCTGCCCTAATATTGTATTTGATGGACTATATAGTATTAACCCTTATAGAGTATAAATTTATTAATTAAATACGTTATTTAATTTTTCCCAAAGCTCATTGTCATAATTTGATAAAGCAAAATTTGAGGCGTCAGCTGCTTCTCCCATTCTCACAATAACCAAATCTTTACTAGGTACAATGTATATCTTTTGGTCATTTTTACCCAAAGCACAGTACATATCACTTGGACCATTGGGAATTAATTCACCTGGAAACTCAAACTGAGTTTGAGGTAGATGAAAACTTGACTTTCCATTTAACCACCATAAATAACCATAAGATTTATTAATGTTTTGTGATGTGTTTGTAGCTTCATTTAAAAAAGATTCTGACACAATTTGTGTGTTGTCCCATTTTCCATTGGCATATGTCATTAACCCAAATCTTGCCATACTTCGTGTATTACTCCAATACACGCTTAAGTCATCTAGATTAAACCAACTACCTGACATACCAATTTTATTTTTTAAGTTTTCATCAAAATAATCAGACCAACTTTGATTACTAACTGTAGCAATAACATCCTGTAATTTGACGTATACATTGTGGTATGCCCAACGATTGTTAGCGTCTGCAACATATTGTAAGTTTTCTGGAGCAGCACTATCGCCTAATGTATCATCTAATCCTGAGGTCATAGATAATAAATTAGTGCAAGTAATTAAATTTTCTTTATCAATTGTAATGTTAGTCCAACCTGTGCCTAAATAATCGGATACTTTATTATTAATATCTAACAATCCTTGGTCTTGAGCAATACCAGTTACAGTTGTAGTTAATGTTTTTCCTGCACTTGCCCAATACCATCCTGAAGTTTCGGTATGATCATTAAAATAAGCTTCCCAAGCTATTTTTCCTTTATGCAAAATTATAAATGACTTTGTGTTTGAACTATTTAAAAAATCTGATAGTTCAGTCAATGCAGACGTATTCCATTGTAAATCTAATGGACTTACAGTGTCCCAAGTTTCCGAATTTAAAGGTGGAAAATATATAGATTCTGTTTCTTCAATTTCATTCAAAACAGTTTCATCTTCAGAAGAGCAACTTAAACTCATGAAAATTAGTAAACTAAGTGTTAAATAGGTTAGTCTCATAGTATTAGTTTTCTTTTTTACTAATATAAATCAAAATGTTTTAATATCAGTTATTTTAAAATTAGATAGTATCTTTGCAGTCCAAATTTGAGGTATGAGAACAAAATCACTTAAAAAGAACAAAATCAACGTAATAACTTTAGGTTGTAGTAAAAATGTTTACGATAGCGAAGTCCTAATGGGACAATTAAAAGCTAACGGAAAAGAAGTTGTGCATGAGGAAGAAGGTAATGTAGTAGTGATTAATACTTGTGGCTTTATTAATAATGCCAAAGAAGAAAGTGTGAACACTATTTTAGAGTACATGCAAAAAAAGGAAGAAGGTGAAGTAGATAAGGTATTTGTTACAGGTTGTTTAAGTGAAAGATATAAGCCAGATTTACAAAAGGATATTCCTAATGTTGATCAATATTTTGGAACTACAGAATTACCAGGATTATTAAAAGCATTGGGTGCAGATTATAAACATGAGTTAATTGGTGAGCGTCTTACAACGACACCAAAAAATTATGCGTATCTAAAAATTGCTGAAGGTTGTGATAGACCATGCAGTTTTTGTGCTATACCATTAATGAGAGGTAAGCACAAGTCTACACCTATCGAAAATTTAGTGACTGAAGCTGAAAAATTAGCAGCCAATGGAGTTAAAGAATTAATTTTAATAGCTCAAGATTTAACATATTATGGTTTAGATTTATACAAAAAACGAAACTTAGCTGAGTTATTAGAAAATCTAGTTAAGGTTGAAGGTATAGAATGGATTAGACTGCATTATGCCTTTCCTACTGGTTTTCCGATGGATGTTTTAGATTTAATGAAACGTGAACCTAAAATTTGTAATTATCTTGATATACCATTACAACACATTAGTGATGATTTATTAAAAAGTATGCGTCGTGGAACAACAAAAGCTAAAACGACTAATTTAATAGAGCAGTTTAGAGCAAAAGTGCCAGAAATGACTATTAGAACGACATTAATTGTTGGTTATCCAGGTGAAACTGAAGCTCATTTTCAAGAATTAAAACAATGGGTAAAAGACATGCGTTTTGAACGTTTAGGTTGTTTTACTTATTCTCATGAAGAAAATACACATGCTTATAATCTTGAAGATGACGTTTCTCAAGAGGTTAAGCAGGATCGTGCAAATCAAATAATGGAAGTACAATCTCAAATTTCTTGGGAATTAAATCAAGAAAAAATAGGTGATACATTTAAAGTAGTCATAGATCGTAAAGAAGGAAACTATTTTGTTGGTCGTACAGAGTTTGATAGTCCAGATGTGGATAATGAAGTATTAATTGATGCTACTGAAACCTATTTAAAAACTGGTGAATATTACACAATTAAAGTTACTGAAGCTGAAGATTTTGATCTTTACGGTGAAATTGTAAACTAAAAACAACTTAAGCTTTTTAATTAGTTTGGTTACTAAGTACAAAAAAGTATATTTACAAAAATAAAACAATCAAAAAATGAAAAAACCAATTTTTAAAACTCTTTTACTAGCTTGCTTTTTAGTGTTAACAGCATGTGGAGGAGGAGGTCCTGAAGGAGCTACAATTAACTTTTTAGAAGCTATGTATTCTGGAGATTTTGAAACCGCTAAAGAATACGCGACTACAGACACAAAGTCTATGTTAACAATGCTAGAGTCTTTTGGAGCAAAAGACCAATTTGCTGATAAAATGAAAGAAACAGATATTGATTTTGAAGTTGTAGACACTAAAATTGATGGTGATAAAGCTGTTTGTACTGTTAAAATGTCAAGTAGCAAAGAAGAAAAAGATCAAGACATGCCAATAAATCTTGAAAAGCAAGATGGGAAATGGTTGGTAAATATGGATAAAGAGTCTATGAATAAAGAAGGAATGGGTAACCAAAATAAAGAAACAGGAAACCCTAGTATGGATTATGAGGAGGATGAAGTTGAAACTGAAGACTAACTTAAATGCTTAAAATTACTATTAAAATAGGATTAGTTTTAATCTTAGTTTTTTTAGCTTATAAATTTTTAAAAGACGATTCAAACAAACCGTATGAATCGTCTTTTTTGTATAAATTATCCTCTGCTGAAAAATCAAAACTACAGGATGGTGACATCATTTTACGTCGTGGTTATGGACTTGTAAGTACCATGATTTTAAAAATGATGGATGAAGATTATGATGTCACACATTTAGGTATGGTTGTTACTGAAAACGATACCTTGAAAATTGCGCATGCTTTATCAAGTAGTGTGTCAAATCAAGACGGTTTACGTTTGCAAGCAATAGACTCTTTTGTGCATAATTCTCATGATAATACAATTTTAGTTACAAGGTTAAAAAACATAGACTCGGTAAAACAAAAAAAGATTGTTAAGCAAATAGCGTATTACAAGAAAAAAAATCTACCTTTTGATCATAGCTTTAACTATAAAGACAGCACAGAGCATTATTGTTCTGAGTTAATTTGGCGAATTTATGAGCATAATTTAAATATACTTAAAGTGTCAGATACCTTGACGGATGAACAAAAATATAACACACTTAAAACTTTTTACGATACTAATTATTTTGATATAATTATAAATCACCAACAATAAAATTAACTCTGTTTAAGTGTTTTGTTAATCTTTTTTATAGCATTTTCAATAGACTTTTCAGGTTCGATAATATTATATTCTCCCCAAAAATCTGGATCAGAAAACCCAGAAGCTTCATCTAGTAAAATACTATTTTGTTTTAAAGTTTTTGATTCTTTTTTGTAAACTAAGGGGTTGCCTATAGACCAATCTGTGATTGCCATTTCACTATTTAAAGTGTATTTACTGTTAAACCATCTTTTATCCCAATTGATCTTAAAAGTTAATTGTATGTTACTATATCCAAAGTACCATTTGCCATCTTTTGTTCTGTAATTAACTCTGTAAGAAGCTTCTGTTGGATAGACTTTTGCTCTATTTGGTTTTTTACGTACAAACATTTTAGACGCTTCTTCTCGATTCTCTACATTTAAATTATACACAGCACTAGTTAAAGCAAAAGTGTTAGCATCAATGTATAATTTACCAGTATATTTAGGTCTATAAACATCTTTTTTCTGTTTAAAATTAATAACATAAACTAGTCTGTTATCTATTTGTGTAGGTCTACTGAAAGTAAAATCATATTCAAGTAAGTCACTTTTAGAAAATATATATTTTGGATATTTAATCATATCAGTAAATAAACTACTAAAAGGTCCTCCTCGTAATTTTAGTGCTATAGTATCTAGTCTATTATAATTAACTTTTTTTCTAGCTTTGATTAATTTAATACCGTCATTTCTTGAGTTGTCATAGGATTGTTTGTTAATGTTTACCACAGCTTCAGAGAGTGAAGCATTTCGGTTTCTTTTTTTTATAGTTTCCCTGTAAAACCCAGTCATACTAACAGATTGGTTAAGGTAGTTGTCGCCCTTTAATTCTAACATTTTTTTGACTAAAGTAATGGCATCTTTAGGTTTATTAATATCTACTTGTGCTAAAACTGTAGCCGCTTGATTTAGTTGTATTGTAGGATTAGTTTTTAATTGTTGTAAAGGTATTTCAGATTTTTGATAACCCAAATAAGTCACAATAAGGGTTTCGTTTAATAAATCATTAGGAACTTTAATTAGATATTCTCCATCACTATTAGAAATGGTACTAATGTTGGAATTTGTAATAATAATATCTGCTAAAGCTAAAGGTGTATTATTATTTTTATCAATAATTTGACCTTTAAATTCTTGTACGTTTTGGCTGATGCCTAATACTGTAAATCCAAATAAATAAAGTGCAATAAATAGTTTGATGTAGTTAAGTAATTTCTTTTTCATAGTAATTTTATAACATAGTTAACCTTATAAAAATACTGAAAAAACCACAGTTTTATATAAGTTTTTATGTTAATTTTAAGACATAGTAATGGTTAAACTGCCTTATCTTTACGTCAGATTTTTGTAATTATGCCAACAGACTGTATACCATTTAAAAACACAGGATATTTTTCTAAATTAATATGTGATTATTTAGCTGAAGCTAAAACGCTTAAGCCTTTTTATAACATGTTTCCTAAGCTTCAAAATTTTGAAGCACAAATACAAGCAAAGCAACAAGAGTTTACTAACCAATCCAGAAAGGTTTTAGTTAATGCGTTACAACAGCAATATCAAGTATTTGAAACTTCAGAACTTACTGATACTAATATAGCGTTATTAGCAGATGCTAAAACTTTTACAATTACAACAGGTCACCAACTTAATCTGTTTACTGGACCATTATATTTTTTGCATAAAATAATATCAACTATTAATTTAACAAAACAGTTAAAGTTAGAGTATCCAGAATATAATTTTGTACCAATTTACTGGATGGCTTCAGAGGATCATGATTTTGAAGAAATCAATTATTTTAATTTTAAAGGAAAAAAAATACGTTGGAACAAAGATGCAAGTGGAGCAGTTGGTGAGTTAGATACAAATGGTTTGCAAGAGGTTTTTGAAACGTTTTCAAAAGAATTAGGTATTGGTAACAACGCCAAACAATTAAGACAATTATTTGAAACCGCTTATCTAAAACATAGTAATTTAGCAGAAGCAACATTATATCTTGCCAACGCATTGTTTACAGAGCATGGTTTAGTAATTATTGATGCTAACACTAAGGTTTTAAAACAGTTATTTATACCTCAAATAAAAACAGAGTTATTTAATAACACGTCATTTGACGCAGTAACAAAAACATCTAAGCAATTAAGTCTAGTGTCAGATAGTTATAACATACAAGTTAATCCTAGAGAGATTAACTTATTTTATATAACTAAAGGCATCAGAGAGCGTATTGTTTTTGAAAACGATACATATAAAGTTTTAAACACAACATTAACTTGGAGTAAAGCAGAGTTAGAGGTCGAAGTAGAAAGCTATCCTGAACGTTTTAGTCCAAATGTTATTATGCGACCATTATATCAAGAAGTTATCTTGCCAAACTTATGTTACATAGGTGGAGGAGGAGAGTTAGCGTATTGGTTTCAACTTAAAGCAAATTTTAAAGCTAATAATGTGGTGTTTCCAATACTATTACTTCGTAATTCAGTATTAATAAAAACAAAACAACAAGCTCAAAAATTAGAAAAACTTAATATTTCTAATCAAGATTTATTTTTAAAACGCGATAGTTTTATTAATAAAAAAGTAAGAGAAATTTCAAATATAGATATCGATTTTTCTGAGCAAATTCAACATCTAAAAACTCAGTTTAAAGACTTGTATGATTTAGCTAATTTAACAGATAAATCTTTTGTTGGAGCAGTCGCTTCTCAAGAAAAAAAGCAAATTAAAGGATTACAACATTTAGAAAAAAGATTGCTTACAGCTCAAAAACGAAAACTTAAAGACCAAGTACAACGTATGACGGATTTACAATACCAATTGTTTCCTAATTACAGTTTGCAAGAGCGAAACATCAATTTTTCTGAATTATATTTAGAATTTGGTGACCAATTAATACCTCAATTAATTAAAAATTTAAAACCTTTGCAAGGTGAATTTTTAATAGTTGAATTATAAGCCATGCATAAAATAGATTTAGATTTAGTTGAAATGACGCTAGACGTCATGAAATACACTATTGACCGCATTTCCAAAACCGAAGACGTTATTGGTAAGCCACAAAAAGCAGCTACATTAAAAGCTTTAGTTGGTGATACCGTTACAGATAAAGGAATTGGTGGAGAAACAGCATTTAATCTATGGAAGCAACATTTAATGCATGCTAATGTAAAAATAGATCATCCACGTCATTTAGCATTTGTACCAGCATCTCCAACCAGAGCCTCTATTTTATTTGATTTAGTGACTTCTGCCTCAAGTATTCATGGTGCATATTGGATGGAAGGTGCTGGAGGGATTTTTTGCGAAAACGAAGCCATGAAATGGATTGTATCCTTAACAGGATTGCCAGAAGGTGCGTTTGGAGTATTTACCAGTGGTGGTACAGCAGCAAATTTATCTGCAATTGTTACAGCAAGAGAATATTGGAGAAGTTTAAACGATCAAAATAAATCACAAAAAGGATTAATTATTACTTCTATTGGAGCACACTCTTCTATTAAAGCTATGGCTAAAGTAGTAGATGTGGATGTATTATTAGTAGATACAGAAGACCGTTTAAAAGGTAGTGCACTACAACACACAATTGATAAATTAACACCACAACAAAAACAACGTCTATTTGCTGTTGTAGCAACAGGAGGAACAACCAATGCAGGAATTATTGACGATTTAGATGGTATTGCAACTATCTGTCAAGCAGAAAATTTATGGTTTCATGTGGATGCTGCTTATGGAGGAGGAGCTTTAGCAGCAGATTCTGTCAGACATTTATTTAACGGTATAGAAAAAGCAGACAGTATAACTATAGATCCACACAAGTGGATGTTTTCGCCTTACGACTGTGGTGCTGTAATCTATAAACAACCAGAATTAGCTAAAAAAGCTCATGCACAAGAAGGGTCTTATCTAGATATTTTTAAAGACGAAGGTGCACATGGTTTTAATCCTACAGATTATCAAATACAATTAACACGTCGTGTCAGAGGGTTGCCATTATGGTTTAGTTTGGCTACTCATGGTACAGATAGGTATAAACAAGCGGTTGAAAGAGGTTTGGAGTTAGCTGCAATTTCTGGACAGTTAATTAAAGACATGGATCATGTAGAGTTGGTTAGAGAGCCAAGCTTATCTTGTGTTTTATACAGACGTAAAGGTTGGACGCCAAATGACTACAGAGATTGGACGTTTGCTAACCATGATAAAGGATTTGCATTAGTAACACCTACAAAATGGAAAACAGGTGACACTTTTGAAACAGTTTCGCGTTTTTGCTTCATAAATCCAGACACTACTGAGCAAGATATTAAGGCTATTTTAGAGTCTATGAAATAGTAAATTAAAATTGTTAAAAAAATAGTGTAAATTTCATATATCTTAAATAGTATTTTTCCGCACAATTACTATTTTTGTGCATGCAACACGACAAAGTACTTATTTTAGATTTCGGATCGCAATATACACAACTAATTGCGCGCAGAGTTAGAGAGCTTAACATCTATTCCGAAATACACCCTTTTAACAAACCACCAAAAAACGTAGACGACTACAAAGCAGTAATACTGTCTGGTAGCCCAATGTCTGTTAGATCTGAAGATGCATTTCATCCTGATCTATCAGAAATTAGAGGAAAAAAACCAATGTTAGCAGTCTGCTATGGTGCACAATATTTAGCACACTTTTCAGGAGGTGAAGTAGCAGAATCTAACACACGTGAATATGGACGTGCTAACTTAAGTTTTGTTGAAGATAATGAAGCCTTTTTAGAAGGGATCCAAGTTGGAAGTCAAGTATGGATGAGCCATAGTGACACCATTAAGCAATTACCAGAAAACGGTAAATTATTAGCAAGTACACACGATGTACAAAATGCAGCTTATAAAATAGAAGGCGAAACGACTTATGCTATTCAGTTTCATCCAGAAGTATATCACAGTACAGATGGTAAACAATTGCTAGAAAACTTTTTAGTTAATATAGCCAATGTTAATCCAGATTGGACACCAAATGCATTTGTACAAGAAACCGTAGATGATTTACAAGCTAAATTAGGAGGCGATAAAGTTGTCCTAGGATTATCAGGTGGTGTAGACAGTTCTGTAGCAGCTATGTTATTACATAAAGCAATAGGTAAAAACCTATATTGCATATTTGTAAATAACGGATTATTACGTAAAAACGAATTTACAGATGTACTAGAGCAGTACAAAGGGATGGGCTTAAATGTAAAAGGGGTAGATGCTTCGGCACGCTTTTTGGATGCATTAGCAGGACTGAGTGATCCAGAATTAAAACGTAAAGCTATTGGTAAAACCTTTATCGAAGTTTTTGATGACGAAGCCCATTTAATACAAGACGTAAAATGGTTAGCACAAGGGACTATTTATCCTGATGTTATTGAAAGCGTAAGCGCAACAGGAGGACCAAGTGCAACAATTAAAAGTCACCATAATGTAGGCGGTTTACCAGACTACATGAAATTACAAATTGTAGAGCCACTTCGCGCTTTATTTAAAGACGAGGTAAGACGTGTAGGTGCATCAATGGACATGGATAAAGACTTATTAGGACGTCATCCTTTTCCTGGACCAGGTTTAGCAATCAGGATTTTAGGAGATATCACAGCCGAAAAAGTACAAATACTACAAGACGTAGATGCTGTGTTTATAAATGGATTACGTGAGTCAGGATTATATGACAAAGTATGGCAAGCAGGAGCTATTTTACTTCCAGTAAATAGTGTAGGAGTAATGGGAGACGAGCGTACTTATGAAAAATGTGTAGCCCTACGTGCAGTAGAAAGTACAGACGGAATGACAGCAGACTGGGTAAATTTACCTTACGAGTTTTTACAAAAAACAAGTAACGATATAATTAATAAAGTAAAAGGTGTTAATAGAGTAGTTTACGACATAAGTAGTAAACCGCCAGCAACAATAGAGTGGGAATAAGAAAACTTGATTAGGGTTAAAATAATTTGGGCGTTACCACAAGGGTCACGTTTTACAATATATCTTTTTTTTGCCATATATGGCAGCAAAAAAAAGGATGCCATTACAACCGCTAACGCAGTTTGAAACGTATAAATAACATATGAGAAAATTAATACACATATTAAGTATAATTGTATTATTTGGCTGTGCTTCCGCAAAAGCGCAAAATTATAAAACGCATAAAGTACAAACAGGTGAAACTATAGAAGAGATTGCTACAAAATACAAAGTAACAAAATCTCAGATATATGCTTTAAATCCGGATGCAAGAAAGGAGTTAAAACCTAATGCTGTTTTAATCATTCCTAATGCTGCATTAGTACCAAATAGACCAACAGTAACAGAGGTTAAATCTTTAGAAGGTTTTAAAACGCACAAAGTAAAGCGTAAAGAAACCCTTTACAGTTTGTCTAAAAAATATGATGTTGCACAAGAAGAAATCAAAAAACACAATCCAGATTTATACTCAAACAGTTTACGCAAAGGAGACAAAATAAAAATTCCGATTTATAAAGTATCTAAAGAAGTTACTACTAAATCCTCAGTAACAAAATATACTGTAAAACCAAAAGAAGGAAAGTGGCGTATTGCTTACCAATATGGTATCACAGTTCAGGATTTAGAAGATTTAAATCCAGAAATGGCAGAAGTCTTGCAACCAGGAGATATTGTTAACGTCCCAAATTTAGAAGTAGAAGATGTAAAAGTTGTTGATGAGCAATATAGTTATTATACGGTTTTACCAGCAGAAGGTTTTTATAGATTAAAAATAAAAACAGGATTAACTCAAGAGCAATTAGAACAATTAAATCCTGATTTAGCAACTACAGGTTTAAAACCAGGTATGGTTTTAAAAATTCCTTTTGACGCTAATATCACAGCTATTAACCACGGATTAGATCCTTCAGTTTTGGCAGATTCATTAATGGTGTCTGACTTAACAACACGTCAATTAGATTTAGCAACTAAGCATGTTGCTATAATGTTGCCTTTTAAGTTAAATGAAGTTAATTCGGACTCAATCTATGATGCTAAAAAAATAATTAAAACAGATGCTTATGTTAGCATGTCGTTAGAATTTTATTCAGGCGTTAAAATAGCTTTAGATAGTTTGTCTTCTTTAGGTGTTAATCTTAAAGTTGATGTTTATGATACCGAAAAAAGAGAAAGTACAGTAAATTCAATAGTAAAATCAAGTGAGTTTGATGATGTAGATGTTGTGATTGGACCAGTAGATTCAAAGTTGTTTAATTCTGCTGCAGCAACATTAAAAAGTAAAAATATACCACTAGTTTCACCTATTACTAAAACAGTAAATCTAGGAGATAATGTATTTCAGTCTAGACCATCAGAGACATTATTAAAAGAAAGATTATTAGAGTATTTTAAAGCAGATACTACATCTCACTTTATAATTATTTCCGATATCAAAAATAAAGAAACTGCAACATCTCTTAAAAAGAGTTTTCCTAAGGCATCAATTGTTATGTCAAGAAAAGTATATAAAACAGGAGCTGATGCTTATTATATTATGGATTCTGATATTGAAAGTAAACTTAAACCAGGTAAAAATGTGGTATTTTTAGAAACAGCTAATGCAGGTTTTGTATCTAACGTTTCAAGTGTTTTAAATTCAATAATTAAACCAACAAAACAAATTGTTTTAACAACAACAGATAAAACTAAAGCTTTTGAAGACGATGAGGTTAGTAACATGCATTTGTCAAATTTAAACTTTACTTATGCCTCTATTAATAAGTCATTTAGTGAGGATGATAACAATAGTTTTGCAAAACGTTACAAAACGTTATACCATGAAACACCATCTACTTATGCAGTTAGAGGTTTTGATTTGACTATGGATGTAGTGTTGAGATTGGTGACTTCTAAAGATTTGTATTTATCTGCAATTCAATCTCCTTTAACAACTTATGTAGAAAATAAGTTTGCTTATAAAAAGGAGTTATTTGGAGGTTATTACAACAATACAGTATACATTGTGCAATACAAAGATTTAAGAATTGTTGAGGTAAAATAATAATTTTAGTCAATTTACGTTGATTACATATTATGCCTATGATTAAGTATGTTTTAATAGTTGCCAGTTTTTTGCTATTACAAAATGACGTAATGGAAGAGTTATCTTGGAGTGAAGACTACAAATTAACTTGGTCAGACTTTAAAGGAAAACCTATAGCAGGTAATGATGCTGTAGCAGTAACTGCATCAGGAATAACATTTAGCTATTCAATTCAAAGAGAAAATAAAATTATAAAAGGCTTTAAAACTATAGTTAAAGCCTTTTTTTATCCAGAACATTCTTGGTGTAAATTGGATAAAGTAGATACTCATGTTTTAGGACACGAACAATTGCATTTTGATATTACAGAGTTACATGCAAGATTGTTTAGACAACGCATTTCTAAAATACAACCACATAGTACACTTCCACAAACTTTACAAACTCTTCATGCGACTATAGATGCAGAGTTAGCAGCAATGCAAAATAAGTACGATATTGAAAGTGAATATTCAATTAATTACGAAGGGCAAAAAAAATGGAAAGATAGTATTGCAAAGCGATTATTAGTTCTTTCAAAATTTAAATCTAAATAATAATGCAGCTTCAGCCTGATAAAGATTTTTTAATAAAATTGGCACATACTAAAATGCCTTTTGGAAAATATAAAGATAGATTTTTAATAAACCTTCCAGAACATTATGTTGTTTGGTATCGTAATAAAGGTTTTCCAAAAGGAAAATTAGGTGAAATGCTTGAGACCGTTTACACACTTAAAGTAAATGGATTAGAAGATTTGATTTGGAATATTAAAAAGCAGTACCCTAGTAAATAGGATTTTAATTAACATTTGATATGGCGAATTTAAATTCGCCATATCAAATGTTAGATAAAAGTAGTTTCAATAAAATAGGTTATTCCATTTATATTTTGAGGCTAATTATTGCTTAATAAATTTATGGGTTATTGATTTTTTATCAGCTAAACGAATAATATATATTCCGTTTACTAAGTCAGAAACATCTAGTTTTTTGTTATTTAAAACAGTAGTTTCTTTAACCAATTGACCAATCATATTATATATTTTAACTTTTTCTTTACTAGAATTTTTAAATTGAATTGTTATAAAATCTGAAGTAGGATTTGGAAATATTGAAAAATTATTTAATGTAAAATCTTTAACTCCAAGTGTATTTAAAGTTACAGTTTGTAACAAATTATTGTAGCCTGTTGTAGCGTCCCATAAACCTGAATTTGCAAACTGAACACTATAATCTGAATTAGAAGATAAATTCGTGTTAATGTCAGGTAACCAAAGGTATAGTTGAAAAGTACCTGTTAAACCAATATTAAAAACTTGATTAATTGTAATTGTAGATTCCCATGTTCTAATATCCGAGTTTATTAAATAAGTAGTTATGTCATCTGTTGTAGTATTTTTTAATACTAAATAGGCATTTCTTTCTTTGAAAGGTCTAGCAAAACCAATATTTGTAATGTTTAAGGTTAAATCAATATCAGATCCTGATTGTGTTATTGATGACGAATTTAAAACAAATCGGTAGCCTAAATTTTTAAGGATCTCATTGTATTCATTTGTATTTAATTGATTCCAGAAGTCTTGATGATAATCTCTATTTAAAGTGGTCCAATTAGTCAAACCCATTTCGTAAATAGCATTTGCACCTGTGGTTCTAAATCCATTATCACAAGGGTTTAATCCATTGGTTTCTCCTGTCATTGGTAAATACTTAGTTTCATTAGACAAATAATTGTATTGTGTATTGCCAACAGGATTAGTACACTCATCAGTATTATATGTGCCTTGATCACCATAATTATTTAAAAAAGCATCATTATAAAAACCAACTCTTGCATTTGCAGTATTTTGGTAAGCAGATTGTTCTGTTAATTGGGTGTTACCATACATAGTTGTCTTAATGCCAGCATATCTAACCTGAATAGGTATCTCTATTGGTGTAGCAGCTAACATGGCATCTACAATGTCTTTACGGTTTGCCCATTGGGTTGCAGATATGTTTCCGTCGGTCCCAAACTCTGTAGAGTTTGTATAATACCATTCACCCCAAGTACCAATAAAACCAGCTTGAAGAGAAAATATAACATCTTTATTGTTGTTTAAAATAGCTGATAGTTGAGAGATATGAGTTAATATTTGAGACTTAGTTGGTTGTTGAGCTTCGGTACCTACTTCATTAGAATAAGAGAATCTTACAATAATTTTAAGACCTGCTGTTCTTACATTATCAAAATCGGTTTGTATATTATTTAAATAAGTAGTGCTAATGTCTTCATCTAAAAAGTTATCAAGTAAGAAGTAACGATAAACAACAGTTACTTTATCTGCACTAGTTTTCCAATTATTTAATGTTGTAACCGAAAAATTATTTGCTCCATCAATTGTTGCATAATCACTTGCTGTTATAGAATATTTTTGCAAGCCACGTTCTGGGTTTGTAATAATATCTGTAGAAGGAGTGTAGTTTACAGTTTGTCCCGATAAAATAGCTTGAAATAAAATTAAAAGCAATAAAAGTGGTTTTTTCATTGGTGTTGTTTTTAATTATTTTGTGGTTGATATGACTTGTTTAATATACGAGTAATTACAGTAAATGGATTATATTATAAATCTACTCCAAACTTCAAATACTATTTACATAAAACCATTAATAATCCATTAGTCTTAAATAACTACAAGATCAAGTATATTAAGTCTTTAGTTAATTTTATAAGTCAGCTATAAATTCTTCCAAAAATAAAACAAGAAAGACCAACACGTTCCACTTAAAAATCGTAAATTTGCTCGCGTTTAACAACGCAACATGACACCAGAAACTAAGTACATATTTGTAACAGGAGGAGTAACATCTTCCTTAGGAAAAGGAATTATAGCAGCATCTTTAGCTAAGCTACTTCAAGCTCAAGGTTACAGAACCACAATCCAAAAATTAGACCCTTACATTAACGTTGATCCAGGTACGCTAAATCCGTATGAACATGGTGAATGCTACGTCACTGATGATGGAGCAGAGACCGATTTAGACTTAGGACATTACGAGCGTTTTTTAAACGTGCCAACCAGTCAAGCTAATAATGTAACGACAGGTCGTATTTACCAAAGCGTAATTAATCGCGAACGTAAAGGTGAATTTTTAGGAAAAACGGTTCAAGTAATACCTCATATTACAGACGAAATAAAAAATAGAATCCAAATTTTAGGAAACTCAGGTGATTACGATATTGTAATTACCGAAATAGGAGGAACCGTTGGAGATATAGAGTCTTTACCATACATTGAAGCGGTAAGACAATTAAAATGGGATTTAGGAGATAATAACGCTTTAGTTATACACTTGACGTTAATCCCTTATTTAACTGCAGCTGGTGAGTTAAAAACAAAACCAACACAACACAGTGTAAAAACATTGATGGAAAGTGGTGTACAAGCAGACATTTTAGTATGTCGTACAGAGCATGAATTACCATCAGACCTTAAACGTAAATTAGCATTATTTTGTAATGTGCGTGAAGAGGCAATTATACAATCTATTGATGCATCAACAATTTATGATGTACCAAATTTAATGCTTGAAGAAAAACTAGATCAAGTTGTACTTAAAAAATTAGCATTAAATAGTGATGTTCCAGATTTAACAAACTGGAATAAATTTGTAAAAAGACATAAAAATCCAAAATCAGAAATTACAATTGGTTTAATTGGTAAGTATGTAGAGTTACAAGATTCTTACAAATCTATTTTAGAAGCCTTTATTCATGCAGGAGCAGAGAATGAAGTAAAAGTCAATGTAGAATCTGTGCATTCAGAATACTTAAATGCAGATAATATTAAAATGAAATTATCGCATTTGGATGGGGTTTTAGTAGCTCCAGGTTTTGGAGAACGTGGTATTGAAGGTAAAATTACAGCTATTAAATATGTACGAGAAAATAATATTCCGTTTTTAGGAATTTGTTTAGGTATGCAAATGGCAGTTATTGAGTTTTGTCGTAACGTAATGGGATTATCAGATGCTAGCTCGACAGAAATGAATCCTGATACTACCAATCCAGTAATAGATATCATGGAAGATCAAAAAACCATTACAGACATGGGAGGAACCATGCGTCTTGGTGCTTGGGATTGCCATATAGAAAAAGATACTATTGCTTACAAGGTTTATCAATCTCAAGATATTAAAGAACGTCACAGACATAGATACGAGTTTAACAGTACTTTTAAAGCTCAGATTGAAGCTGCAGGATTAAAAGCAACAGGATACAATCCTGATACTAAACTTGTAGAAATTGTGGAAAATCCTTCTCATCCTTGGTTTGTAGGTGTACAATATCATCCAGAATATAAAAGTACAGTTGCCAATCCACATCCTTTATTTGTAGCATTTGTAAAAGCAAGTTTAAAGCATAGTAAGAAAAAATAAGTGTCAATTTGACACCTAATTAAAAGTGGTCAAATATTTGACTAATAATAATTCCTCATAATAAGTAAGAGGAACCAAACAATATGGAAGAAAAAAAACTAGACGTCAAGTCAATAATAGGTTTCGTTTTAATATTCGGAATCTTATTGTTTATGATGTGGCAAAACCAACCAAGTGCTGAAGAAATTGAAACACAAGAAGCCGAAAAACAAGCACAAATTGAAGCAGATAAAAAAGCAAAAGCTAACACTGCTAATACAAATAATACTAAAGTAACTACAGCTTTAGACTTTGCTAAGCCAACAGATTCAGCTCAAGTTGCAGCTTTACAATCTAAAATTGGTGATTTTGCATTTTCAGCAGCAACATCAACATTTAATGATGATGAGTTAGCGGTTAGCAATAAAGTTTTAGATTTAAAATTTAATACAAAAGGTGGTCACTTATCAGAAGTTAAACTTAAACAGTTTGTAGATTTTAATCAAGTACCAATCTATTTAGTTAAAGATGGTAACTCTGTATTTAACATTCAGTTTCAAACAACAGATAATCGTACTTTAAATACTAAAGATTTATATTTTCAGCCTACAGTTACTAAAAGTGGTGAAAACACTATAGTATCCATGAAACTAAAAACTGCACAAAATAAGTTTTTAGAATATAATTATGTAATTAAACCAAATGACTATATGGTAGATTTTACCATTAAATCTCAAGGTTTAGAAACTGCAATTAATACTTCAAATCCAATTAATTTAGATTGGACACAAAAAACATACAGACACGATCAAAGTATAAGTTACGAGAATAGATACACACGTCTTACATACAAAACAGATGGTGATGTAGATAAATTATCTCAAATGGGGGATGATGATGAAACTGAAGAAGATGTAGATTGGTTATCTTACAGACAACACTTTTTTAGTACAATCTTAGTAAGTGATAAGCCTTTTAAAGAAGTAAAAATTACGTCTAAAAATTTAGTTGAAGATGAAGCTGTAGATTCAGTGTTTACTAAGCAATTTTCGACTAAAACTGCTTTAGCTTTAAGTGGAGCAGCCATAAATAATAATTTAAAATTATATTATGGTCCAACGGATAGTCAGATTTTAAAAAAATACGATAACAATTTAGAAGAAAGTATTCCTTTTGGATGGGGAATTTTTGGATGGATTAACAAGTTTTTATTTATCCCTTTATTTAGTGGTTTAAGTTCATTTTTACCTTATGGTGTAGCTATTATAGTTATGACTGTAATTATTAAACTTGCTATGTCGTTTGTACAATACAAACAATATTTATCTCAAATGAAATTGAAGGTGTTAAAACCTGAATTAGATGCCATCAGAGAAAAATATAAAGACAATAAAATGAAGGCTCAGCAAGAAACTATGGCACTTCAGAATAAAGCAGGAGCTAGTCCTTTAGCAGGATGTTTACCAGCTTTAATACAAATGCCTGTGTTTTATGCTTTATTTATGTTTTTCCCTACAGCTTTTGCTTTAAGACAGAAAAAGTTTTTATGGGCTGAAGATTTATCATCTTATGATGTTGTTGCAGAGCTTCCGTTTAACATTCCGTTATATGGAGACCACGTTAGTTTATTCCCAATTTTAGCAGCTATTGCTATTTTCTTCTATATGAAATTAACAACGGGACAAAACCAAATGTCTGCGCCACAGCAAGAAGGGATGCCAGATATGGCTAAGATGATGAAGTACATGATTTACTTTGCGCCAATAATGATGCTTATTTTCTTTAATCAGTATGCATCAGGTTTAAGTTTATACTACTTTATTTCTAACTTAATTAGTATTGGTATTTTATTAGTTATCAAGAATTACATTTTAGATGAAGAAAAAATACATGCTAACATTCAGGTTCAAAAAGCGAAACCTAAAAAAGAAAGCAAGTTTCAAAAACGTATGAAGGATATGATGGAACAAGCTGAAAAGCAAAAACAAATGCAACAAAAAAATAAAAGAAAGTAATTTCTTCTTATTTATCATATAAAAGCTGTCTGCTATATTTTAGTATGGCAGCTTTTTTGTTATAACAAAAGTGACTTATTAACGTTAAGGTTAAAGGCTTGATTTCCGCGAAAGCGATATAATATTTATTAGAATGAAAAAAATAACACTTTTAATTATTGTTTTAATTACTACTACTGTAAGTTTTTCTCAGGAGTTTAATCAGTTTGATGATAATGGTAAACGTCATGGAACTTGGAAAAAGACTTTTGAAAATACTAAAGTTTTACGTTATCAAGGTCAGTTTGACCATGGTAAAGAGGTTGGTACTTTTAAGTTTTATAAAAATATAAACGGAAAAGCTGTTTTAACAGCTACCAAGGTCTTTAACAAGGCTGATGATGTGGCTCAAGTTACTTTTTTAGCAAGTAATAAAGCTAAGATAAGTGAAGGTAAAATGCGTGGTCGTAATTATATTGGTAAATGGGTTATTTACCACAAAAACTCTGATCAAGTCATGACTGAAGAAAATTATAATAGTAACGGTAAACTTGAAGGCCAAAAGAGGGTCTATTACTTAAGTGGTCAAGTTGCTGAATTAGCATTATATAAAGACGGTTTGTTGGATGGAGAGTCTAAATGGTATGCAGAAAATGGTAACCTAATTAAAAGTGTAACATTTAAAGAAGACAAGTATGATGGTGTGTATAAAACTTATAATAAAAATGGACAAATAGCAAAAAAAGGTCATTATAAAAATGACGTTAAATGTTGTGTTTGGAAGCGTTATAAAGATGGTAAGTTAGTAGAAGAAAAAGATTTAGATAAAAAAGGATAATTTTTTAATACTTTATACAAAAAAGCCGACTTATATATTAAGTCGGCTTTTAAATTTACAATAACATTATTAAGGGTAAATGTTATGGTAAACACACTAAATATTATTGTGGTGGTAAAATAACTTGGTCAATAGCATGTACAACACCATTTGTAGCTTGTATGTCTACTAGACTTGTTATTATGTTGCTAACTCTATCATTGGCATCAGTTAAAGTAAATGCTGTAGCGTCTGCTGTAATGTCACCTCCTAAAGTAGCAACAGTACCAGAAGCAAGCATTGATGATTGTACGTTAGCTGCAACTACGTGATAAGTTAAAACAGCATCAACTGTAGCTGTATCAAGGTCTGTTAAAGCTGTTGCATTAAGTTCTACTAATAAGTCTCCAAAAGCAGCATCAGTAGGTGCAAATACTGTAAAGGGTCCAGCTTCAGCATCAGACACTGTAGTAATGTAAGGTACTGTTGGCATTCCAGAATCAGCATATTGTAAGGCTGCAACTAGGTTTGTCAAGTTTGGGTTAGAGGTTGCAAATGTCGCTATTGTTGGTAAATCAATTACTGCATCAACTACATGAACAATTCCGTTTGACGTATTTATATCTGCTAATGCTACGTCAGACGTTCCGTTAAACGTTACTCCAGAAGTACCATCCCAAAACAAACTTAAATTAGTGTTATTTGGTCCAGAAGCTAAAGTTGTTGTGTAACCAGTGCTTCCTGCTAAGTCAGAAGACATGATGTTAGATCCATCAATAACATGGTTTAACAAAATTTGCGTTAGTACTTCATCAGGAACTTCTTCTAAAGATGCAAATCCTTTAGCATCTAAAAATGCTGTAAAGGCATCATTTGTTGGTGCTAATACTGTTTTGTCTCCAGATGCAGACAAAGCATCTACTAATCCAACTTGTACAGCAGCTTCAACTAAAATACTTAAGCTTGGTGTTGCTTGTGCAGTTTCAACAATATTTAATTGTTGTTCTTGCATTTGTTGTGCGTCATCGTCGTCGCTACAAGATACAAATGCAAATGTCGCTAAAAATAGCAGTGATAATTTTTTGATAGTTTTCATATTTTTTGTTTTATTTTGTTTAACAAATCTAACAAAAGATTAAACAAAACAACTTAAAGATTTGTTAAAATTTTATAACCACTTGTTTTGTAGTTATGTTAGTAGATAATCCAATTCTAGTTTA
Organism: Olleya sediminilitoris; assembly: GCF_016785945.1. GTDB lineage: Bacteria > Bacteroidota > Bacteroidia > Flavobacteriales > Flavobacteriaceae > Olleya > Olleya sediminilitoris. Next base: position 70,398 of record NZ_JAEMEF010000016.1, read on the forward strand.
TGCTAATAGATTTTATATAAAAACTTATCTTTGCAGTCTATTTAAAATTAGTCATGAAAAAAAGAGTTATTGTTGGATTGTCAGGAGGTGTAGATTCTAGCGTTGCTGCTTACTTATTGAAGGAGCAAGGTTATGAGGTTATTGGACTGTTTATGAAAAACTGGCACGACGATTCCGTTACTATATCAGATGAATGTCCATGGTTAGACGATAGTAATGATGCTATGTTAGTAGCAGAAAAATTAGGTATTCCTTTTCAAACTGTTGATTTAAGTGAACAGTATAAAGAACGTATCGTAGATTATATGTTTGACGAGTATGAAAAAGGTCGTACACCCAATCCTGATGTGTTATGTAATAGAGAAATCAAGTTTGATGTTTTTATGAAAATAGCATTAGATCTAGGTGCGGATTATGTTGCAACAGGACATTATTGTCGTAAAACTACAATAACTAAAGATGGTCAAGAAGTACACCAATTACTAGCCGGAAAGGACAGTAATAAGGATCAATCTTATTTTTTATGTCAATTATCTCAAGCACAATTAGCAAAAGCACTATTTCCGGTTGGAGAATTATTAAAACCAGAAGTAAGAGCCATTGCTAAAGAGCAGGAACTTACAACAGCAGATAAAAAAGACTCACAAGGGTTATGTTTTATTGGTAAAGTAAGATTACCAGAATTTTTACAACAACAACTGAAGCCTAAAGAAGGTGTTATAGTTGAAATACCTAAAGATAATTCGTTTTACAACGAAACTTTACCAACTTTTAATAATAAGCTAGAAGAACTCCAATATCAATCCAGAAAGCCAAGTTACCAAGTGGCTGAAGGTAAAATAATGGGTAAACATCAAGGTGCACATTATTTTACAAAAGGTCAGCGTAAAGGATTAGCAGTTGGTGGTACGGTTGAACCTTTATTTGTAATTGATACAGATGTAAACGAAAACGTGATTTATACAGGTCAAGGTGCATCTCATCCTGGTTTATTTAAAAAAGCATTATTTGTATCCAATGATGAGTTACATTGGGTTAGACAAGATTTGGCTTTAGAAAACGATCAAAGTATGCAAGTTTTAGCCAGAATTAGATACAGACAACCACTTGAAAATGCCACTTTATATAAAGTAGAATCTGGACTTTACGTTCAGTTTGAAAACCCTCAATCTGCAATTACAGAAGGTCAATTTGTTGCTTGGTATTTAGATGAAGAATTAGTTGGTTCTGGTGTAATTTCTTAAATTGCAGTAACAAAACGTTATTGCTATGAAACACATTTACTTATTTTTATTTTCAATGTTTTCAATTGGGATTTACGCACAAGAACATGCTTGGGTGTATTTAGCAGACAAACCTGATAGTGCAACAGCTTTAGCTAATCCTATTTCTATTTTAACTCAAAAAGCATTAGATCGTAAAGCTGCACATAATGTAACTGTAGATTTTAGAGATGTTCCTGTTGATGAATCTTACATATCAGCAATAAAATCTCAAACAGGTATTACAGTAGTTTCAAAATCTAAATGGTTTAATGCAGTGCATGTTTTAGGTACTCAAACCAATATTAATGCTTTGTCAGCTGTTATGGTTAATGGTAATTCTATAGTAAGTACTATAGATTTTGCAGATTCAAGTTTAAATGCACGTCCTGCTCAAAACCAAAATAAACACGATTTTGAAGCTAGTTTAACAGACTTTACTTATGGTAATACCTCTAATCAAGTAACCATGATTGGAGTAGATCATTTACACCAAAATATCAATAATTACACAGGTACAGGAATGACAGTAGCAGTTATTGATGCTGGTTTTCCTAATGTTGAGACTATGAATGGTTTTCAGCGTTTAAGAGATGCTAACGGAATTGCTGGAGGTTATGATTTTGTAGATAGAAATTCAAACGTTTATGCTTACACAGGTAATTCTCACGGAACTTGGGTATTAAGTGATATGGCTGGATTTATTCAAGATCAATTTGTAGGTACAGCTCCAGACGCAACCTATTATTTATTTAGAACAGAAGATGCAGCAACCGAAACACCTTTGGAAGAAAGTCTTTGGGTTGAAGCTGCAGAACGTGCAGATAGTTTAGGTGTAGATGTTATAAATTCGTCCTTAGGCTATACGACCTTTGATAATTCTAATTACAGTTATACTCCAGCTCAGATGGATGGTAATACTGCTTACATTACAAAAGGCGCTAATATTGCTTTTGAAAAAGGGATACTAGTCGTTAATTCTGCTGGAAATTCAGGTAGTGGTAGTTGGCAAATTGTTGGTGCACCAGCAGATGCTTCAGGTGTATTTAGTATTGGTGCAGTGCAAGCTAATGGGACTTATGCGTCTTTTAGTTCAAGAGGTAGTAATGCTCAACCAACACAAAAGCCAGATGTTGTAGCTCAAGGTCAAGCTAGTTATGTTATAAATACTAATGATGCTGTAACAACTTTAAACGGAACATCGTTTAGTGCTCCAATTTTAGCAGGAGGAATTGTCTGTTTATGGCAAGCATTACCTAATAAAACGAATGCCGAAATTATGCAATTGGTACGCGAGTCAGCATCACAATACACCACACCAGATTTTTTCTTAGGTTATGGTATTCCTGATTTATCTCTAGCTTTAGCTGAAGGATTATCTTTAGATGAATTTAATACCCAAAACACAACACTAAAACTATATCCTAATCCTGTTGTCAATCAATTAACAGTCGAAATTCCTAGTCAATTTGAAGAAGTTAGTATAAAAATCTATGATGTTTTAGGTAAAAAAGTAATCGATACTAAAGTCAATGCAATTAATAAAAAGATAAATACATCAGTATTATCTAAAGGTGTCTATTTAATTAAAATTGAAGCAGAAGGCCTGTCAATTACTAAAAAAATTATTAAAAAGTAAAAGATATAATTTTAACAAACTAACATAAAACTAATGCCAAATTCTATAACAAAACTTTTCAGTATAAAATATCCAATAATCCAAGCAGGAATGATTTGGAATAGTGGATGGAAACTAGCTTCAGCAGCTAGTAATGCAGGAATATTAGGACTAATTGGAGCAGGAAGTATGTATCCTGATGTGTTAAGAGAGCACATTCAAAAATGTAAAAAAGCAACCGATAAGCCTTTTGGTGTTAATGTCCCAATGTTGTATCCAAACATTGAAGAGATTATGAATATTATTGTTGAAGAAGGTGTTAAAATAGTATTTACTTCTGCAGGAAACCCTAAAACATGGACTAAGTGGTTACAAGATCAAGGTATTACAGTTGTACACGTTGTCAGTAGTGTTAAGTTTGCTTTAAAAGCACAAGCTGCTGGTGTAGATGCAATTGTAGCCGAAGGTTTTGAAGCTGGTGGACATAATGGTCGTGATGAGACCACAACTTTAACTTTAATTCCAATGGTTAAAGAGCAGTTAGAAATACCATTAATTGCAGCTGGAGGAATAGCTACTGGTAAAGCTATGTTAGCGAGTATGATTTTAGGAGCTGACGCAGTACAGGTTGGAAGCCGATTTGTTGCAAGTACAGAAAGTAGTGCACATGATAATTTTAAGCAAGTAGTTGTAGATGCTAAAGAAGGAGATACACAATTAACTTTAAAAGAATTAGCACCTGTAAGATTAGTTAAAAATAAGTTTTTTAATCAAATTGAAGCTTTATACAAAACAGCGCCTTCACTTGAAGCACTTAAAGAATTACTTGGTCGTGCAAGAGCAAAAAAAGGAATGTTTGAAGGCGATTTAGAAGATGGCGAATTAGAAATTGGTCAAATTGCAGGATTAATACACGACATTAAACCAGTTGCTGATATTGTAAAACATATGGTAGAAGAGTTTGAAGCGGCTAAACTTAATGTGGCTAAACTTTAATAGTATTTATATAAATGCTAATAAATAAACTGTTTTTTAAAGCTTACCAGATAAAATATCTTTTCAAGTGGATAGATGTACTTGGTATTTTTCAATATCTTAAGCTAATATCTAATTTACAAAGTGATTCCGAGTTTTTAGAACTTAAACTTAAAAGTTATACTTCAACTATATATTTAAGACCTAAGACTTCCGATTTTAAAATTTTTAAGCAAATTTTTATTGCAGAAGAATATAATGTCACATACCCAAATCAGGTTGAAACTATTATAGACGCTGGATCTAATTGTGGCTATTCAATAGTTTATTTTAAAAATAAATTCAAGGATGCTAAAATTATTGCTATTGAGCCAGATCATTCTAATATTAAAATGATTAGAAAAAACACTCAGAATTTAACAAATGTAGAGCTATTAGAAGGTGGTGTATGGTATAAAGATTCAGACTTAAATATTTTAAATAAAAATGCAGGGAAATGGGCTTTTAGAGTTGTTGAAGCTAAAAAAGATGAAGGCGAATTTAAAGGGGTTTCGATTAATACGATAGTGAAACAATTTAATTTAGAAAGTATTGACTTATTAAAAATTGATATTGAAGGTACAGAAAAAATAATCTTTGAAAACAATGTACAACCATGGTTGTCTGTAACATCATTTGGATTTTTAGAGCTTCATGAAAATTATGAGCCTGGTGTCACTAAATTGATTCATAAAATATTAAAATCTGAGAATTTTAAAATATCATATTCTGGTGAAAATCTAGTGTTTTCAAAATAATATTTAAGATGTTTTCCGTTTAAAAACAACTACATTTGCTTTATGGTTTTAAGCAATTACACAAAAGAATTTAAATACAACTGGCAGCTTGCAGCTCCTGTAATGTTAGGTATGCTAGGTCATACTTTTGTGAGTTTTATAGACAATATTATGGTTGGCCAATTAGGTACAGCAGAGTTAGCAGCTGTGTCGTTAGGAAACAGTTTTATGTTTATAGCAATGTCTATAGGTATTGGTTTTAGTACAGCTATAACACCATTAGTTGCTGAGGCAGATAGCGCCAACAATTTTGACGAAGGAAAATCTGCTTTTAAGCATGGTTTATTTTTATGCACTGTTTTAGGTTGTTTACTATTCTTATTAGTGTTTTTTGCAAAACCTTTAATGTATTTGATGAAACAACCAATTGAGGTTGTAGAGTTGGCCATTCCGTATTTAGATTTGGTAGCCTTTTCTTTAATTCCGTTAATAATTTTTCAAGGTTTTAAACAATTTAGTGATGGTTTGTCATTGACTAAATATCCAATGTATGCCACAATTGTAGCTAACTTAATTAATGTAGGTTTAAACTATTTATTGATTTTCGGAAAATTTGGTTTCCCAGAAATGGGTATTGTAGGTGCAGCTTATGGGACTTTAGTGTCTCGTGTTGTTATGGTATTTTACTTATGGTGGCTTTTAAAAGGTAGAGCAAAATCTAAAGATTATGTTACCAATATTAAGTTGTTTGTTTTAGATAAATTAATGCTAAAAAAGATTATAAGTTTAGGTACACCAAGCGCTATGCAAATGTTTTTTGAGGTAGCCATCTTTACAGCAGCAATTTGGTTAAGTGGTTTGTTAGGTAAAAACCCTCAGGCAGCTAATCAAGTGGCTTTAAACTTAAGCTCAATGACCTTTATGGTTGCTATGGGATTAAGTGTAGCCTCAATGATTAGGGTTGGAAATCAAAAAGGTTTGTATCAATATTTAGAACTACGTCGTATTGCAGTGTCTTTATTTTTGATGGGTTTTATTTTTGCAGTAATTTTTGCTTCCTTATTTTTAATATTCAATCAGTTTTTACCACGATTATATGTGGATTTTGACGATGCTATTAATTTTAAAGATAATATGGAAGTTGTATCCATAGCTTCACAATTACTAATTGCAGCAGCCATTTTTCAAATTAGTGATAGCCTGCAAGTTGTTGTTCTTGGAGCTTTAAGAGGTTTACAAGATGTTAAAATACCGACTTTAATCACTTTTATTTCCTATTGGTTAATAGGATTTCCTGTTAGTTGGTATTTTGGAAAAGCAGATGCTTATGGTAGTTTTGGTATTTGGCTAGGTTTACTAGCAGGACTAACAACTGCTGCTATTTTATTGTTTATACGTTTTAATTATCTAACTAAAAGGTTAATTTTGAACTCAGCTAATAACTAACTGCTAAAAGTTAATAAAACATGGAATTACCAAAATATATATTAGGTGATAATACAGATCATCCAAATGCAATCTTTGTAATACATACCGAATTTCCTAGATTTATAATTAATCTTGAAGATGATGAGGTAGAGTGGTTTGAAGATTTTGACCAACATGATCAAAGAGAATTAGAAATGGAAACCGAAAACTTAATTAAAGAAGCTACTGCTTTTTATGATCGTGAAGTTGCACGTTACGAAGAGTAAAAACTGGGTTTAATTACCCTCAAAATTATTATATGTTAGACCAATTAGTACAATACGACAAAGAATTATTTTTGTTTTTAAACAATTTAGGAAGCACCTCTTGGGATGCCTTTTGGGTTTTTTATACTGACAAAGTACATTGGGTTCCGTTTTACGTTATCCTGTTGTTTTTAATGTATAAAAAGTTGAATACAAAAATGTTTGTATTAACATTAGTGGTTATTGCATTAATGATTTTGTTTACAGATCAAGTTACTAATTTATTTAAAAAAGTATTAGTTAAACGATTACGACCTTGTCATGAAGACGAGCTGGTGCAAGCCATGAGATTACTTAAATCTTGGTGTGGTGGACAATATGGTTACTTTTCTGGACATGCAAGTAACAGTATGGCAGTCGCAATATTTTCTGGATTAATGTTACGTTATAAGTATAAATACTTGATATACTTTTTAATTATTTGGGCTCTAGCTATGGCATATAGCCGAATTTACATTGGAGTACATTATCCTTTAGATGTTGTAAGCGGAATGATATTTGGTGCGCTCTCTGGATATTTATTCTATAAACTTGACAAATATTTACAGTCAAGGTTTCAATTAAAATAATTTATTTTTTTCTGAAATAATAATACTTGCTAATCAGTCTATCTTTATACTGTTTACTATCTGGTTCACTTTCGTTTAAATCAAAAGTTTTAATTAATTCAAATGAATAGTTTTTGCTGATTATTTCTTGATCTTTTTCACTGATATTGTTAGCTAAAACTCCAAATTCAGTAGCTTCAGGAAAAGTATAAGCGCCTTCTTTTTTTGTTATCTGCGGAATTTTTGTTCCATATTGCCAAATAGCTTCTGGAGAGATATGGTTTATATTATACAATTTAACTTGAGCTTCTTGATGAGTTTTTAATAAAGAATTAATTGGTTTAAAATTAGAACTTGTAAACGTTTTAAAAAGCGGTAATCCAAATAAAAATAAAGCACCAAAAAAAGTAGTTGTTAAGATAAAAACAGTTTTAATGTCTTTCTTTATTAGCTTTAGTAAAATAAATAGACCTAAAGTAAATGCAACTATTACAAAAACAGCAAACTTAATTGGATGCTGACTTAATTCTGTTTTAAACATAAAAAATAGAGCGATAGGAGCAATCATACCTATTACAGCTATTAATCCAAAATTAAAATATACAGGAATAGTTTCGCGTTTATCTGTTAACGATTTAAATTCACGAATTAAATAATTAATATAAAAGCCAATATTTAAAGCTAGTGGTATTAATACAGGCATCAAGTAACGCGATTTTTTTTCAGGTATTAAGGATAATAAAATAACTGCAAAAATGGTCCATAATAATGTAAATTTATAGGCTTTAAAATTTATAACTCTCGATTTTAAATATGGATAAAGCAAACTTATAAATGCAGGAATAGTCCATAATCCACTTTGTGTAAAAAAGCTCCAATAGTAGTAAAATGGTCTAACATTGTAACTTGTCCAATTTCCAGTTTCTTTACTTGTGATGGCTTTAAAAGTTTCAACATCTTCTAATCTAACATATAAATACCACCAACCTCCAATAGTTAATGCTATTATTAAAAGAGCTAATATTGGTACTATTTTAGGTTTAATAGTATTGTATTTAAAACTAAAACCATAAGCCATTGTAAATGGTAATAACAAGGCATAAAAACTTACAGGACCTTTACTTAAAATAGAACATCCTATAAAAAATCCAGCATAAATAACAGAGGTCCATTTAGTAATGTCAGAATTAAAAAAGCAAACTAAGTGGTAAATAGCAACCATCATAAAACCATGAGTAAAAATATCCCAAGGTGCTTCAATTGTAATTCCAATAACGTAAAATGAAGTCACTAAAATTAAAGTGTTTAAATAGCTGTGTATTTGATTTTTTAAAATTAAGTTAGACAGTTTGTAGCTGTATATCGCTAAAACCATAATCATGATTATAGCAGGTAAACGCATTCCAAAAATACTTTTAACACCAAAAACTAATCCCGAAATAGCAGTTAACCAAGTTGGTAAAGGTGGTTTTTCGTAACGTGCTTGACCATTCATGGTAGTTAACAACCAGTTGTTATCTTGTATCATCTCTCTAGCTGTAATAAAATTACGAGCCTCCATAATGGTAACTTGAATAGTGTCTAAATTTGGTAGTAGCATGATTGCAATAAGCAAACATAGAGTTGCAAGCGGATATTTTTTTAAAAATTTAGGCATCTTGTTTTTTTAAGATCAATAAATTACGAATGTAAATAACAGCTCCTAATGAGTGTCCAACTAATAAGACATAATCTACTCTAAAAATAGCGTAAGTCAAAATTAAAAGCGATCCTGTTAAGCTTAAAGCCCAAAAGCCAAGCGGTAAAGATGATTCTTTGTTTTTTTCAGAATAAATCCATTGAAATACAAAACGTAGTGTAAATATAATTTGAGATACTATGCCTAACGACAATAACCAAAACGGAATGGCTTCGTTTTTAAATAATTTTACAGTATCAATTTCGTTATTATTAAAGTAAAAGACTGTCACAAAAACAGGCATTAATAATAAGATGTAACGTACACTAACGTGGTAGGTTTTCCATTGGTTTTGTAATTGTAGATTTCTTATGTAAATATAATAAGTCAAACTTTGACCTAACATAATTGCAAAATCATCACGTAAATATCCATATATAAACAAAAGGAAAGACGCAATTAAACTTAGAGTCCAGAATAAGGTTGGTGTAATGACACGTTTTTGTTTCTCGCTTGTAATCCATTGGATGATTAATCGAGAAGAAAATAAGGTTTGAGCCAAAAAACCTATACTAAGTATAATCCAATTGCTCATTATTTTTGTTTAGCAACTTCGTAATTGATGTACTTTTTTTTCATCCATAAATAAGCAAAGCAATCCATTAAAGGTCCAAGTAAACGGTTCCATAAACCAAATTTGGCTTCTCCAGCAACTCTAGGAAAATGTTGTACAGGTATTTGCTTAGTCTTACCGTTTTGTAACATAATCATAGCAGGTAAAAAACGATGTAATCCTTTAAACATTGGGATACGTTTAGCATAGACTGTTTTAATAACTTTTAAAGGACAACCAGTGTCATCCATACCATCTTTGGTAAAAGCACGTCTAATTCCGTTAGCAATTTTTGACGACATGTTTTTTACAAAACTATCTTTACGGTTAGAGCGTACACCTGTAACCAAATCAAACTCACCAATATGTGCTAAAAGTAAATTAAAGTCTTCTGGAGTAGTTTGTAAATCGCTATCAATATAACCAACAAGCTCTGTGGTAGTGTAATCAAAACCTGCTTTAATAGCAGCACTTAATCCTCTATTTTCTTTAAATAAAATATAGTCAAACTGCTCGTTTCTGCTACAAATAGCTTCAATTAAATCTTGGCTTTTATCTTTAGAGCCATCATTAACAAACAATATTTTGGTAACTTTAGTTGCTATTTTTGTATAAGCTAACAGCTCCTTTTCAACTCTTAATAAATTATCTTCCTCGTTATAAACAGGAACAACAATGGTAAATTGGTAATTCATAAACCTATTTTAGTACTGCAAATGTATTGTTTTTTAAAGAATTGAAATTACTATCGAAAAAAAATCTGTTTCTTTGTAATACTTAAAAACATTTATGAAAATATTAGTCACTGGAGCAGCAGGTTTTATAGGCTCTCACACCTGTGAGCGTTTACACGATTTAGGTCATCAGGTTGTTGGTTTAGATAATTTTAATGATTATTACAGCTTAAAGCTGAAAACCTTAAACGAAAAAGCACTTTTAAATAAGGGAATAACCATTATAAAAGCCGATTTAAGAGATGATAGTTTAGCCAAAGCTTTACCAAAAGACATCAACTATATTTTTCATTTTGCTGCACAGCCTGGTATTTCTGCAAGCTCTACATTTGAAGATTATTTTAGTAATAACATTATTGGGACTAAAAATTTAATAGATTATGCATTACAGTGCAATGCATTGCAATTATTTGTTAATATAGGGACGTCTTCAATTTATGGTTTACAAGCAACCTTTGCTGAAGATGCAGCACCAAAACCAGCATCACATTATGGCGTTACAAAATTAACAGCAGAGCAACTTGTTTTACAAAAAAGTAGAGAACACCAATTTAAAAGCTGTTCCTTACGCTTATATTCTGTAATAGGACCAAGAGAGCGTCCAGAAAAAATGTATACAAAATTAATTACTTGCGCATATAATGGAGAGGCTTTTCCGTTATATAATGGTAGTGCAACGCATTTACGTAGTTTTACTTATGTTGGTGATATAGTAGACGGAATTGTAAGCGTTATAGATAATGAAGATGTTGTAGATGGAGAAATTATTAATCTTGGTACAGAGGTAGAACATACTACTCAAGATGGTATTGAAGCAGTACAACAAGTTATTGGTCAAACTATAAAAATAGATCATGTCAAGTCTAGAGTAGGAGACCAATTGCGTACAAAAGCTAATATTGATAAAGCTAGAAAACTGTTACATTATAATCCAAAAACAACTTTATTAGAAGGTGTTGCAGCCCAAGTAGAATGGTATAAGGCTAATTTTTTGTAGTTGTTTTTTCAAGTTTATTAGTAAACTAGCTTTAAAAGCTAATTTTCTTTGTAATTATTACTTTTACAATAGCAAAATCAGGACTAACTTATGATAATAATTATAAAAGTGTTTTATTGAAAAATTAATGAGTTTTTACTTGTTTTTTAACACAGTACTTTGTTTCCTAACGTTTTTTACTTTTTTCTTTTTCTCCAACTGCCCATTTCCTTATTTTTTCATTTAAACCTCGAAATCCAATTCCGCCAAATAACATTCCAATCGGCATTCCGATAATAGTTCTCCAAAATTCTTTTGGGTTTCGTTTATAGTCAGGTAAATATGCCCAATAAATGAAAGCTCCAAGAAGGATTACTAAAACGACAATTATTATATTTTCCATTTTTAAAATTTCTCGTTTTTAATTTTCAAATTCGGTTTTTTCATAATTCAACATCTTATCAATTTTCCATTCAGAAACTTTTCTAATTCTTTTAATTCGGTCAGATAATTCAGAGTTGTAAGAACATCTACTTTCATTAAATCTAATCCAATTCGGAAAGTATTTTTTTGCTAATTTAAAAGTCCGTTTTTCAATTTTACCTGAATTAGCGTTATTAGTTTCAAAGTCTGTATTCGCAATTAAATTTGTCCGATAATTAAGTGCATACCTTAAAGCGTTTTCCAATTTAGGATTGCACTTTTCAATTCCTTCGTCTTCCCAAACTATCGCATCAGCTAAAACGTGATAATCAAATTTCGGATTTTCAAAATCAGATTTAGTTGGAAGGCTATCTTTAAATTTTCTGAAAACTCTCCTAATAAATAATTCTTGTATTATCCGTTCTGCTGTTTTGCGCATCTTTAAATGTCTCGTCCTGAAATATGGCTACAGGTTAAAATTTATTTTTAAGCTGATAATTTATATACCATATTCGGTGTTTTATAACCTAAAGATAAGTGTAATCTTATTTCGTTGTATAAATTAATTGCATT
>NZ_JAEMEF010000017.1 GCF_016785945.1 Olleya sediminilitoris
GAATCTAACTGGTTTAAAATCTCTGCATTATTTAATTCTAAATCAAAAACCGCAATACCATCTGTATCGTTATCACAAACTTCTAATGGACTTGGGTCTGTGATTTGTGGGGTTGGGTAGACGATTAAATTTAAAAATACAACCGAAGAACAATCATTATTATAATTATTAATAGATACGTAAATAGTTTGATTGTTTTCTACAATATTATAATATGGACTAGTTAAAGCATTGACACTAAGTTGTGCGTCACTTAACGTTTCATGATAAGATAAATCTATTCCAGGTGCGACTCCAATAATTGCTTGTTCTGCATCTGTTAATGTAAACACTCCAAAACCATCACTATCTGGATCACAATATGTTAAAGATGTTGTTGATAACAAAGCACCAGAATTATTGACTATTAAATCAAAATCACCAACATCATAACAACCTGTTAACTGATTTTCTAAACGAATGTAAATAGTCTCTGGATTACTAAAATTTTGATAAGATTCTGGATTATTGATTGCAGCATTACCTAATTGCGCATCTATTAAAGAATTATGATACGTAACCATTGTATCAGCTTGATTATTTATAATAATATCATCATTTGAGGTTAAATCAAAAGCTTCTGTATTATCAAAATCATTTTCACAGATTACTATATCATCAACAGGATTTACTATTGGAGAGGTGTTAATAGTAATAGCAAAACTATTTTCGTCTGTACAATTATTAGGAGCTGTTAAAGCTTCTGAAAAAACATATAAAGTTGTTGTTGCAAAAATTTCTGTACCAGCAGTAATCATATTACCAGTTCCGTAAGGTCCATCTGTTTCTGTGTAATAATTATTATTTGGAGATAACATTGGTAATATATAGGAATCACAAGCTTGAACATCCATTGGATCATCTGCAACCGGAGAATAATCTATGGTTACAATAAAGCTATTCTCGTCAAAACAATTATTTGGTGATGTTGCTGTATCAGAATACACATATAAAGTAGTGGTTGTTGTAATTGATGTCCCTTCTGCAACTAAATTACCTACACCATTTGGTCCTCCTGTTGCAGTATAATAAGTATTATTAACAGACAATTGAGGTAATATATATGTATCACAAGATTGTACATTTGCAGGCGAGTCTGCTACTGGTGTAACATCTATTGTAATATTAAATATATTTTCACCTGTACATTTATATGGATCAACGCCTGACTCTGTATAGATATATAATGTCGTTGACATAGTGATTGTATCACCAGCTGCAAGCATTACTCCTGATCCGTTTGGTCCTCCTGTTTGTGAATAATAAAAATTATTTGGAGATAAAACAGGTAAAACATACATATCACAAGACTGAGCATCTGATGGATTATCTGCTATTGGAGAGGTATTGATTATTATGTCAAAATTATTTTCGTCAATACAAAAATTTGGTCCTGCACCTGTTTGACTATAAACAAATAGCGTTGTCGAGTTTGTAATAATATCACCTTGATTTAATAAAGTTCCTGTTCCTGAAGGACCTCCTGTAGCTGTGTAATAATTATTATTAGCCGATAACTGTGGTAAAACATAAGTATCACAGACTTGTACATCTATTGGTGCATCTGCGGTAGGTGTTGTATTAACAGTAACTTGGAAACTATTTTCATCTGTACAGTTATTTGGTGTCGAACCTAATTCTGTGTAAACATATAAAGTTGTACTGTTGGTAATTTCAGTTCCTGGTGCTACTATATTTCCTGATCCATTAGGACCTCCTGTTGCTGTATAATAGTAATTATCAGGAGATAAATTAGGCAAGAAGTATGAATCACATGATTGGACATCTGCTGGAGCATCTGCTGTAGGAGAAACATCAATAGTTATATTAAAAACATTTTCATCTGTACAGTTATTTGGACTTGTAGCTGTTTCAGAAAACACATACATTGTTGTTGTAGTTGTTATGGCTGTACCTTCAGGAACTAATAAACCTGTACCATTTGATCCTCCTGTCGCTGTATAATAAAAGTTATTAGGAGATAAATTAGGTAATATATATGAATCACAAGCTTGAACATCTACAGGAGCATCTGCTACTGGAGTATCATCGATTGTTATGGTAAGCATATTCTCGTCAGAACATATGTTTGGAGAAACACCATTTTCAGTAAACACATAAAGTATTGTGGATGAATTTATAACTGTTCCTTCAGCTATAATAGTTCCGCTTCCACTTGGTCCTCCTGTTGCTGTGTAATAAAAATTATCTGTAGATAATATTGGTAAAATATAACTATCACAAGCTTGAACATCTGCAGGTGCGTCAGCAACTGGAGAGGTATTGATTGTAATTACGAAAGTGTTTTCATCTGAACAATCATTTGGAGCAACTCCATTTTCTGTATATACGTACAATGTTGTTGTGTTTGTAATAGCTGAACCTTCTGGTAACATTGTACCGCTTCCATTTGTTCCTCCTGTTGCTGTATAATAAAAATTATCAGGTGACAGTATTGGTAAGGTATAAGTGTCACAAACTTCTACATCTGAAGGAGCATCTGCTACAGGTGATGCATTTATTGTGATATTAAACATGTTTTCATCAGAACACATATTTGGAGCCATACCAATTTCTGTGTAAACGTATAGTGTTGATGACGTGCTAATTACTGTCCCTTCTACAACTATAGTTCCGCTTCCGTTGGGTCCTCCAGTTTCTGTATAATAAAAATTATTAGCTGATAATACAGGTAATATATAATTGTCACAGGCATTAACATCTATAGGAGCGTCCGCTACAGGAAAAGGGTTTATGGTTACTGTAAATGTATTTTCGTCTGAACAATCATTTGGAGCAACACCATTTTCTGTATAAACATATATTGTGGTTGTTGTAGTTATTACAGTACCTTCAGCTATAATGGTTCCGCTTCCGTTTGATCCTCCTGTTGCTGTGTAGTAAAAATTATCAGCTGACAATGTTGGTAATGTATAAGTTTCGCAGGCTTGTACATCTGTAGGTGCATCTGCTACGGGAGATGTGTTTATGGTAATATTAAATAGGTTTTCATCAGAACACATGTTAGGTGCTGTACCTATTTCAGAATATACATAAAGCACTGAAGATGTTGTAATCACTGTACCATCAGCGACTAAAGTTCCACTTCCGTTTGGTCCTCCTGTTGCAGTATAATAATTATTGTTTGTAGATAATGTTGGTAATATATAATTATCACAAGCATTAATATCTGAAGGAGCATCTGCTACAGGAAAAGGGTTTATGGTAATTGTAAATACATTTTCATCTGAACAATTATTTGGAGTAACACCATTTTCTGTATAAACATATAGTGTTGTGGTGGTTGTTATTACTGTTCCTTCAGCAACGAGAGTTCCACTTCCAGTTGGTCCATCTGTTGCTGTATAATAAAAATTATTAAGCGACAATGTTGGTAATGTGTAAGTCTCACAAGCTTGAACATCTGTTGGTGCATCTGCTACAGGTGAAGTATTAATGGTTATATTGAAACTTTTTTGGTCAAAACACTCATTTGGTGCTATTCCAGTAACTACATATACAAATAAAGTTGTAGATGTTGTAATAACTGTACCTTCATTAACTATTGATCCACTTCCGTTAGGTCCATCGATTGCTGTGTAATAAAAATTATTAGCTGCTAAAGTTGGTAAAACATATGAATCACAGACATTAATATCTGGAGAGGAATCTACGATTGGAAAAGGATTAACAATAATATCAAAAGTTGTTTCTGCAAAACAAGTTGGATTTGAATTATTATCAACTCTAACATAAATAGTCTGTGAGGGACTTGCTGTATTAATGTAAGCTGTTGGATTAACAATTGGGCTAACTCCACTAGTACTTTCTAATTGTGTTTCATAAAAACTTACAGTAAAATCTGCTGAATTTTGACCATTTAATATGTCTATTTCTTGAGAAGTAAGATCAAATGTTTCTACACCATCATTCATTGAATCATCACACACTTGTAAATCATTAGGTTGTGTAGCAGTAGCAATAGCATTAACTACTAAATCAAACTCTGCAGTTGATGAAACCTCATAACAAGTTGGATCTGTAACACTTTCTACTCTAACAAAAATAGGTTGAGGATTAGTTGTATTTATATAACCATCACTTAAAGCATTTGTACCTGAATTAGCATTTGCTAAATCTAAATAATAAGTGACACTATATAAAGTTGGATCTAGTGAACCCAAAATAGAAGCATCTTGATTTGTTAATGTGAAAGCTTCAAAACCATCATTTGAACTATCATCACAGACTTCAAGGTTTGAAGTTGTATTAATTTCAGGATATAAAACATTTAATGAAAAAGAATCAATTGAATAACAACCACCACTAATATTTTCAATTCTAACATAAATAGTTTGACCATTTGTCCCTGAATAAGAAGTAGTATTAGAAATAGGAGCAAAATCTAGTTCTGCCTGAGAATATGAGGTGTGAAAGGATACCATTACAGTACTCGGATCCTGAGTTCCTATAGCAGAGGTTTCATTGTCGGTAAAATCAAAAAGTGCAACACCTGTACCATCATCACATAAGCTTAAGTCTGTTAAACTTTGTATTGTTGGGCTAGGAATAAACTCGATTAAAATTGAGTCCGAACTTACACAAGAACCAGAGTGTGTTATATCAACACTATAAGTACCTGTTTGTGTTACATCCAAAGTAGATCCTGTTTCACCAGGAATTAATACACCATTAAAATACCATGAATGAGAATTTGATGGAAGTTCTGTATCCAAAGTTATAGATGTAGACTCACATTGTGCTGTTCCGTTTGCGATGGTAATATCATCACCCAAATAACCACCGACATCAAATGATTTTGCTTTTAAGAACACAGCAGAATTATAAGAAGTGTCATTATAATCTGCTATTATAATTTCAAGTGTATAGGGTACATTTGGAATAACTGTTGCAGATGCTGTCATGGGTTTTGTATATCCTCTTAAACTAATAGGATCGTCTACAAGAGGCAAGCCAGATGTACCGTAATAAGAATCGAAATATTGAGGATTGACTGAGGCGCAACTGGCATTATAAGTATTATCTCTGACTGTAAAAGTTGACACAAAATCTGTAGTACCAGGCACTAACGCAAGGTTTGATTCTACATTGGTTACCAAATTTGTTAATTTAAAAACTAAAGCATCTCCATAAGTACACTGAAAACCTCCATATTCATCTGAAGCAAATAAAAAATCAAAACTTATTGTATTTTTAATAGTAGTGAAATTAAAATCAATTAACGTAGCATCATTAGAGTCTCCAGGATTCATATAAGGAATCATGTCTTCCAAAATGCTACTTCCTGCCCAACCTCCACTACTAACTGGTCCCGTTTTTGGACCTACTAAATCCATTGCTGAACCTGTTGTTAAAACAACTCCAGATTCAAATGGAAAAACACCTGGATCTGCTGTAAAATAAGCAATACCATTCTCTTGACCAACACTAACTCCTGTAAAGTAACTAAAACTTGTTATGTCTGCACAGGTATTAGAAACTAATACATCTGTTACTAATTCATTAAAACTATACGTAGTTTGGTCTATAGTAATATATTGTCCAGCAGCAGCAGCACTCTGATTTATGTCAGAAATTTCTTTTTTTTCTATATTACTTTTTACAGTATTAGAATTTGAAGATATTTTATTAAAAGCGGTAATTGAAATACCATCTTCTACAAAACATTGGTTATTATTTTGTATTGATGAATTTAAAATGAGGTTCTCATTTAAACTATCGATTTCTGAAACAAAAGAAACTTTGTAAGCATGTAATGCATTTGGAATATCATAATTATTTGATATTGCTGAGGGATTAAAATAACCTGATACAGCAAGTGCTGTGAGGAATATTAGGCTTTTCATAAATAATAAAATGGAATAATAATTAACTAATAGAGTTTAAAAATACTATTAAATTAATTTGTAACTAGCTAAGTAGTTACTTTTTTTACTCGAAAAATGAATAAATAAATTCCTAATGTTTTATATTATTTTTTTATCAACAAATAAATGATATTCAGCATTTTAATAATAATTACAGATAATACTTACTGAAAAATTAAAAAAAACAAATGTATATTAACGTATTTATATGCACTTTATAAAGCATTAACAAAATCATTCAAACACCTTAAAATCAATAGTTAACAAAAATTTTCTTACAAAAAAACAACCCATAAAATAGTTGATAATTTTGTAGATTAAAATCAACTATTTTATGGGTTAATGTTAGGTTTCTTTAAAAAGAAAAAAATATTTATGATGTTTTTAAGGCATTTATAAACAATTCTGCACTTGCCAAATTAGTAGCTAATGGTACGTCATGAACATCACATAAACGCATTAACATTAAAACATCAGGTTCGTGTGGATGCTTTTCTAGTGGATCTCTAAAAAAAATAACCATTTTACATTTACCTTCAGCGACTCTTGCTGCAATTTGTGCATCTCCTCCTAAAGGTCCAGATAACATACGTAAAACATCAAATCCTGCTTTTTTTACTTTTTTACCAGTGGTACCTGTAGATATTAAAGTAATTTCTTTTTGATGAAAAACAGCTTGATGCTCGTTTAAAAACTGAACCATTTCGGCTTTTTTACCATCATGAGCAATAATTGCTATTTCCATATTATTCTAATGTATTAGTATGAAAGGCTACTAACCCTTCGATTGGTCTTCTTTCAAAATTACCAACCTTAAAGTTTAATTCTTCTGCAACAGCTTTAATTTCATCTTGACAGAAAAATGCAATCGAACCAGCAAAATGAACAGGAACTGTTTTTAATTCTTCTTTGAATTGTAAAATCATGTTTTTAGCAAATCGTCTTATACCAGATTTTATTAAATTGATAATATAATCAGAGTCTTTATTTAAAATCATAAACTCTGCAAACTGTGCTAAATATGCATTTGGATTAGGTTGTTTGTAAAGGTTATATTTGATATAATCTGCGTCTAAATTATATTTATCTGCAAATGCAATTTTAATTTCTTCTGGCATATGATTAAAATAATAATCACGAATTAATTCTTTACCATAGTAATTACCTGATGCATCATCCATAAGTGTGTAACCTAATGATTTTACACGTTGATGTAATATTGAACCGTCATAATAACTACAGTTAGATCCTGTACCTAAAATACAAACTACAGCTGCTTCTGTTGGTGTATTAATGGTAGCATACACTGCTGCCATAGTATCTTCATCAACTAAAATTTCTGCATTTGGAAAAAATTCTTGTAAGGCTGTTTTTAGTAATAAACATGGATTTTCTGTTCCGCAACCTGCTCCATAAAAAAAGACGTGAGATACTTCATTTTTATTATCAAACAGAGGTGTACTTTTTTTTAAAATTTTACTTATTTTCTTTTCAGAAAGTATTGCAGGATTTAATCCTTTGGTTCTTATTTTTTCAAGTAATTGGTTACCGTTTTTATCAACTGCAATCCAATCGCACTTTGTAGATCCACTATCAACAACTAAAATCATATATTAAATATTTATGGTAAGATAAAAAAAAGCACAGTAAAAAAGATACATATATCTAATTACTGTGCTAAAATTATTTAAAAAATAACACGTTTTATAGCGTGTTAATTTTTTGTGCTAAGTCTACTAATTTATTTGAATATCCAAACTCATTATCATACCAAGATACTAACTTAAAGAATGTAGAGTTTAACTCGATAGCAGAATCTGCATCAAAAACACTTGTTTTAACTTCACTTACAAAATCTTGAGATACTACAGCTGCTTCAGTATAACCTAAAACACCATTCATAGATCCTTCAGATGCTTTTTTCATGGCAGCTTTAATGTCTTCTAAAGACGTTTCTTTTTTAGTTTTAACTGTTAAGTCAACTACAGATACATCTACTGTTGGCACTCTAAAAGCCATACCTGTTAATTTACCATCTAATTCAGGAATTACTTTTCCTACTGCTTTAGCAGCTCCTGTTGATGTTGGAATAATATTATTTAAAGCACTACGTCCTAATCTATAGTTTTTACGAGAAGGTGCATCTACTGTAAATTGTGTAGAAGTTGCAGCGTGAATTGTTGTCATTAAAGCTTCTTCAATACCAAAATTATCTTCTATAACTTTAGCTATTGGCGCTAAACAGTTTGTTGTACATGATGCATTTGATACGATTGTATCTGAAGCTGTTAATTTATCATCATTTACACCCATTACAAACATTGGTGCATCTTTACTTGGTGCAGAGATTACTACTTTTTTAGCTCCACCTTCAATATGGTAGTTAGCAGTTTCTAAAGTTGTAAAAATACCTGTACATTCTGCAACTACATCAGCTCCAGCTTCATCCCATTTTAAATTTTTAGGATCTCTTTCTGCAGTTACTCTAATTGTTTTACCATCAACTATAAGGTTACCATCTTTAACTTCAATAGTACCATCAAATCTTCCGTGTACAGAATCATACTCTAATAAGTATGCTAAATGGTCTACATCTAACAAGTCGTTAATTGCAACAACATCTACGTCGCTACGTTTTACTGTCGCTCTAAATACTATACGACCTATTCTTCCAAATCCGTTAATTCCTAATTTTAATGTTGACATATTGTTATTTTGTTTAATTCAATTTATATTAAGTGGTCATTATGTCTGACACACGTATTAATTCTTCGTTTATTTTTGATTTTCCTTTTACTGCTTGTTCTAATGGTGTTAAGTCAATTTTATCATTAACCAATCCTACCATGTAATTAGATTTTCCTTCTAGAAGACTTTCAACTGCTTTTACACCCATTCTACTAGCTAAAACACGATCAAAACATGAAGGAGATCCACCACGTTGCATGTGTCCTAAAACTGAAACTCGTACTTCGTACTCTTCCATATTTTCTTCCACATAATCTTTAAGTTCAAAAACATTTTTACCAATTTTATCACCTTCTGCAACAACTACAATACTGGATGATTTACCTGACAATTTACTTCGTCTTAAAGATTCTAATAACCTGTCCAAACCTAAATCTTCTTCAGGTATTAATATTTCTTCAGCTCCTGCTCCAACACCTACATTAAGAGCAATGTGTCCAACGTCACGTCCCATAACTTCTACAAAAAACAATCTGTTATGTGAGCTGGCAGTATCTCTAATTTTATCTATAACTTCAACTACTGTATTTAAAGCTGTGTCATAGCCAAGTGTGTGTGAAGTCCCATAAATATCATTATCTATGGTTCCAGGAATACCCATTACTGGGAAATTAAATTCTTGATTAAAAATTAAGGCTCCTGTAAATGTTCCATCTCCACCAACTGTGACTAGTGCGTCCACGTTGGCTTCTTTTAAAGCTTCATAAGCTTTTTGACGACCTTCTTTAGTACGAAACTTTTTTGATCTAGCCGATTTTAATACTGTACCACCTTTATTAATAATGCCTTTTACATTACGTGCAGTAAGCTCTTTAAAATCACCTTCAATCATACCTTCATAACCACGATAAATACCTACACACTCTATATTATAATAGGCACAAGTTCTGGCTACAGAACGTATTGCTGCATTCATTCCTGGAGCATCTCCTCCTGAAGTCATAACAGCAATTTTATTTATTTTTTTTGACATATTTTTCTCTTAATAAAGTAAATCTACTAAAGAAAAATAATATATAACATTGGTTTTACTAAAATTTAACGATAAGCCTAAAACTATAACGTTTTCGTTAATAACTTAATAAAAAACAGTAGGTTAAATTGAATTTATGGATAAAATAAGATGATAAAATCTACTCTTCATCAAAGGACATATCATCAGGAAAAAATGTGCCTTTATCGTTTTGAGGTTGTGGAGTATTTGAAGGAGACTCTTCTTTTTTATCTTCCTCCTTCTTATTAGGATTAAAAATTTTGTGCAATAATTCTCCAAAAGTATCAAATGAAACGCTGTAAGATAAACCTACACCTTGAGTATACCCTACTTCTTCACCAAAGTTTCTGATACTATTTTCACGATTAAAAACTTTTGCAGTAAGCGTACCTTCTTCATTTAATAAAAAATCGACTTGAACATCTCCTGCAATTACAGAATCACCAAGACCACCAACAGGCACACCTACTTTACCATTTATTAATACACGATCTGATATTTGTGTTTGTAAAGTTAAACCAACACGATTATCTGTTTGATAATCTGGATTGTTTTGTCCAGCTTCAAAATTAACACCTATATTAAATTTACCATCACCTGTAGAAAGTAGATTATTAACTAAACTATTTAAACGTTCTGTTAAAGTACCTGTAAAATTAACATCGTCCAAACCACTACTAAAACCTCCTGTAGTAATTAAGTATAATGCTTGACTCTCTCTTTCTTCTTTTGAATCTAATCTATAATTTAACTCAGATTTTATAGTTGATTCTGTTGTTGGAAATGCATAACTATAGTCTATAGTTGGACGCTCTAGTTGATCTGACAATTCAATTAATAAATCTACAGGAATACTTCTACTAATTGGGTTATCTAATAAAGGAGAAGGGTTTGCTCGTGTTGAGTATTTAGCTTTTATATTGATGATTGCTTCCAGAGGAGACCCATTCCATTGTAAACTACTTACATATGGCACAACAGTAAATTTCTTCTCAATAACTCCTCCATATAAGAAATTATAGAACCCTTCATAAACTACAAAATCACCATACATATCAAACTTATCATTGGTATTAATTTCAATTAATAGACCTCCTACACCACGACCACTAATAGTACTACCAGATGTTTTGTCTATTAAAATTTCAATTTCTGCATCTTCAGTAACATCTAATTCAAAATTAAGATCTAATCCAGATTCCTCAGCTACTTCAAAAGCAACTCCATCTTGTTTTGCTTGCTTTTCTTCAGGACTTAAAAAATGAATAATAGAATTGTCTCCAAAAGACTCGTTATCATTTAATGGAATTTTAAATACAGTTCCTTTTTTAGTTTCACCAATAACGTTAATACTTAAACTCTCTGTTGGACCATAAATTCTAGCCGAACCACCAATAAAACCGGTTCCGTAGTACAAAGATTCTTCAGTTTCTTTTGTATCTAAAACTAATAATCTAGGTGTTTCAAGATTTAAATCTAACTTCCATTTTGAAAAATTAGTATGACTGATACTTCCATCTAAAACCGCTTTAGAGTTTTCTTTTACATCAGTAATTTTAATAGTATTAAAATTAAAGGTTTGATCTTTAAGTGTAACAGAGGCTTGATCTTGGAAAGCATAATCTACATTTAAGTAAGGTACACCAATACCACCATTATCTATTTTTAAAGAACCATTAAAACTTGGTTTATTTAGCTTACCAATCACTTTAACATTACCATAAACGTCACCTCTAATTTTATCTAATACACCTTCTAAAAATGGGTTTAAAATCTGAAGATCAAATTTATTAAAGTCTAAATTAACACCAATTAAAGCTTCGTCATTTTTAATATTTACATTCCCTTTAGCTACAAAAGAATTAGTATCGTCATCTTTAATTTTGGCACTTATCAAATAGCTAGACAAATCTGCATTTCCTTTAATTTTGGCATCGAATGCACCATAAAAGGTATTATTTACTTCTAAATCATCAATAATTAAAGCAGCATTTGGTAAATAGTTTCCGTTTTCTTGTAGGACATCCAAATTACCATTAATATTACCTGCTAATGATAAACCTGAAATTTCAGGAATAATTTTATTTAAATCTACATCTTTAAAATCTAACTTTAAATCTTTATAAGTAGAGTCTCTAACAATACCAGCTAATTTAATCTCTTCGTTTTGATGATTCAATACAAATTCTTCAATTTTGAAATCTTTAAAATCACGATCAAAAATGACTTTATTAAATTTATTTTTATCCTCATTAATTAACCACTTATTATTTTTAAAAGTTACATCACTCTTTTTAAAACCTAGTACTGATAAATTATCTTCGTTAATTGTATGGTAAAAACTTAGGTTATAAGCATCATCGTTACGTTTTCCTCCTTTAAATTCTGAGCGCATAAATAACGTATCATTAAGAGTTACGTTAATTAAATTAAATTTTGAAATGTTGTAATGTTTGGTATAAACGCTATCTACTTCTACGTAAGTATTAAACAGTGGATTGTTATTATCTACTTGCACCTCTATAGTGTTTGCAAAATAATCTAAAAGCTTGATTTTTGGAGATTTAAAAGTTAATTTAAATGCTTTTTCATTACTTTCTACACGTCCTTTAATAAAAGTATTTGCTCCTACTTCTACTTCTGGTAAAAAGACCTCAATAATTTTATTATAAATTTTAAAATTGAAATCTACGTATTGGTTTTCCTCTATGTTATTTGGTACGTAGTTAGCATATATACTTTTAAGCGAATTTTCAAAAAGAAGCTCTAAATCATTAAATTTAAAGTTTCCGCTTAATTGACCTTCAATAATTTCTGGTGAATTTACTTTTATAAATCTTTCATTTTCTAAAAATTCTGAACTTATTGCAAAATCTTTAAAAGTGTAAGTATCGTTTTCGTTTTTATAAATTGTGTTTTTAAAATTTATACTACCAACAGCGTCGTCTATATTGGTTGCACTCATTTTCATATCTACAATTCCTGTAAATTCTGATTGTTGATCTCTTTTGTAAAAATTTAAAGCTTTAAAGTTAGCATAGTCTACTTTAGCCACAAAGTCAAAAGTTTTCACCTCTTGAGACAGGTCTGCCAAACCATCAAACTCTAATTTTAAATTTTTATCTAAAGACAGTAATTTTCCGTTAAATTTTCTTTGTTTGTATTGACCATTAACTGCAATGTTTTGATAATTGTAGTTATTGTAATTAATACTATAGACGTCTCCTTTTAATTGTGTTTTTAAGTTATTCTTTTTAAAACCAACACCATCAACATCTACATTAAAGGAGGTTTTACCTAATTTAGGATCATCTAATAAAATACCTAAATCAAATTCGTCAAGAATAACATTACCTTTGTATGAGGCATAATCTATATTGTCTATATCAGACATTTCTAAATCACTATTTACAATACCCAATGAGGTTGCAATTTGTAAATTTGCTTTGATAGTATGAGGTGTGATATGGCTTTTACCAACTGCTGTAAAATCTCCTAATTTACCAAATAATGACGGAATAGACTCGCCTAAAACATTAGGTAAAAGGTCTTTTAAATCTCTATAATTTGAAGATAAATTATCAAAATCACCTTCCATAGAAAAGTTATTAGCTTCGCTATTAAATAGGTTTTTAAAGTTTATATTTCCATAAATTTTGGTGTTTCGACTGGTTTCTAACTTTAAATTCTCAGTTGTCAAATTATTAAGAGTACCAGATAATACAGTCGAAAAATTAGCGCGTTGATTTTTACCAAATTCGTTATAAAATACATTTAATTCATCTAATAAAACACTACCATCTGTAAAGTTAGCAGACACTAATACTTTGTCTTCAAACTCTTTAAAATCTTCACGATTATAATTAAAACGCAATGCTCCTTTTACAAATGATTCTGGTGTTTTAATATTTAAATCATCAAAACGCATTTCTGATAAGGTGTAAGAAAAATTAGATGTTAGATTTTCTAACTTTAAACCTCGACTATCATTAAATTGCATGGTATTGATACGTGATCTAACATCACTACCATCAATAACAAAATTGGTTCCGTTTAAGTTTATATTATCAAATTGTAATATTTCTGGAGTTGTTTTGTTTTGATCAATCAGTCTAAATGTACCATTACTAATTGTAATGTCGCTAGAAGACATTAAAAACGTACTTTTTTCTTTTCTTGGGTTATTGTCATCAAATCTAGCAACAAAAACATCAAGATTGGTATCAGATTCGTCTTTATAAGTTACTATATTAAAAACTAAATCTTCTAAATCTATATCACCAAAATTAAGTGTCCCTTGACTTAATTTTCTAAAATTAATAATAGAGGTATTTAACTCTGAAGCACTTATTAATGTGTCTTTTTTATAATCTTTAATTAGGATGCCTTTAATTTGCACGTCACCATTAAAATGCAATCCTATTTTTTCAATATTAATATTGGTTTTATATTCTTCATTTAACCAATTAGTTGACCACTTACCTAAACTTGTTTGCACAGCTGGAATAGACATCACTAATATAAATATGACGAAAAGCAACAGTAAAATTGCTATAAGTTTACCTACTATTTTTAGAAATTTTTTGATACGTTTTTTAAGCTTAAAATTTATTTATAATATCTTACTTTTGCTTTAAGTAAAACAAATGTAATTTAGTTGTTAAACAATACACCAAAATTAACAATTATTATGCCTAAAAATAACTAATGACTTCACAAAATATTTATATCCTCGGAATTGAAAGTTCTTGCGACGATACTGCAGCTTCTGTTATCCTTAACGGAAAGATCTTAAGTAACATTGTTGCAAGTCAAAAAATCCATGAAGAATATGGTGGTGTTGTCCCAGAATTAGCTTCTAGAGCACACCAGCAAAACATTGTTCCTGTGGTTGATCAAGCTTTAAAAAAAGCAGGCATCACTAAAGCACAACTTAGTGCTGTAGCGTTTACTAAAGGACCAGGTTTAATGGGTAGTTTATTAGTTGGTACTTCTTTTGCAAAATCTTTAGCATATGGTTTAAACATACCGTTAATTGATGTCAACCATATGCAAGCTCATATTTTAGCGCATTTTATTGAAGAAGACGGTTTTAACAAACCTCCTTTTCCGTTTTTAGCAATGACTATTTCTGGTGGACACACACAAATAGTCAAAGTCAATCATTATTTTGATATGGATGTTATTGGAGAAACCATTGATGACGCTGTTGGAGAAGCCTTTGATAAAAGTGGAAAAATTTTAGGTTTAGGATATCCTGCTGGTCCACAAATAGATAAACTTGCTAAACTAGGTAACCCAAAGGCTTTTAAATTTACTAAACCAAGAGTAGATGGATTAAACTTTAGCTTTTCTGGTTTTAAAACTGCAGTTTTATATTTTATCCAAAAACAAGTCAAGCTAAATCCTAATTTTATCACAGAAAATTTAAACGACATTTGTGCCTCAATACAATATACCATTATTGGTATATTAACAGACAAACTTAAATTAGCTGTAAAACAGACAGGTATTTCACACATAGCAATTGGTGGTGGTGTATCTGCAAACTCTGGAATTAGACAGGCTTTAAAAGATGGAGAAGCTAAACATGGTTGGACAACTTATGTCCCTAAATTTGAATTTACAACTGACAATGCTGCTATGATTGCTATTGTTGGTTACTTAAAATTTTTAGATGGTGACTTTGCCGAGCAAAATGTAATGGCTAACTCTAGATTAAAAATTTAAATTACTGTGTTAAATCAGTACGAATTTTATCCTATAAAACTTTATTTTTTTGTTTTTTTGTCAAAACAAACATAATTCAAACATGAAAAACCTACTTAAGCTTGCCATTTGCCTACTAACCATTACAACTGTTGCGCAAAAATCATTAAAAAAAGAATTAGATACAATTGCAACCGTTGAGCAAGCTGAAAAGTTTTTAGAAACTAAAAAATCTCGAAAAAATAAAATTTTAGTTTTTAACGAAGCTAAACATAAAACCAAATTAGCAGCAAAACTTTTAAATAATAGCGTTGGAAGTACAGAAGTTGTTAAAACAGAGTTTAATACCACACATTATAAAATTGTAGATAAAACTAACGACAGACATTACAGAATTAGTTACATCTTTTTTGATGGAAATCAAGTTGAAGCTTCAAAAATTGTAAAATATAAAAACAACATTTTACAATCATATAAAGATGGTATAAGCTTTGACGACTTAGCAAAACGATACTCGATGGACAAAAACGCAAATCATGGTGGTGATTCTGGTTGGTTAAAAGAAGGAAGCATGCCTGCTGAAGTTGAAGAACAAGCTTTTAATTTAGATAATAAACTTGGTACATTATATACAGTTAGAATTGCAGAACCAAATGCTTTTTATGTTATTTTAAAAACCGAACGCATTAAAAAGATAAAAGAAATTAAAGTTTTAAAAGTGATAGCTAAAGACTAAATGCAATTATTTTACAACCAAAATATTCAAGCAGATACCAAACAATTTACGTTTCCTAAGAACGAAAGCAGACATATTGTAAAAGTCTTGCGTAAACAAGTTGGAGATATCCTTAACATTACAAATGGTAAAGGGTATTTATTTAAAGCTGAAATCACTATTAGTGATCAAAAAAATTGCGTTGTAACTATTATTGAAACAACTTTACAACAACCGCTAGATTACACCTTACATTTAGCGGTTGCACCAACAAAAATGAATGACAGATACGAGTGGTTTCTTGAAAAAGCTACCGAAATTGGCATAACAAGCATTACACCTATTATTTGCGATCATAGCGAAAGAAAAATAATAAAGGCGGAACGTTTTGAAAAAATTATTCAGTCAGCTATGAAGCAATCTTTAAATTGCTACTACCCTATTTTAAATCCTGCAATGTCATTTAAAGAATATTGTAATCAAGACTTTTCTGGTGATTTATATATTGCTCATTGCGAAGAAACAGATAAAAAATCTTTAAAATCTCAAGTAAAGCCTAATACTGAAATTACAATCTTAATTGGACCCGAAGGCGATTTTTCTGTAAAAGAAATTAATACTGCTATCCAAAATAAATTTATTCCTGTAACTTTAGGACAAACACGACTACGTACAGAAACTGCTGCAATAGTTGCATGTCATAGTGTTGCATTTATAAACGAATAAAATTTATGAAATTAAGACTTACTATTCTCTTTACATTTTTCACACTTTTAATGTATGGTCAAGATTTAGCCATTCTTAAATACAAAGGTGGTGGTGATTGGTATAGTAATCCAACTGCTTTACCCAATTTAATACAATTTTGCAATAATAATATTAATACACAAATGACTGCTAAACCAGAAACTGTGGAAGCAGGAAGTATTGATATTTTTAGGTTTCCGCTGTTGCATATGACTGGACATGGAAATGTGTTATTTGATGATGACGAAGTAGATAATCTTAGAAATTATTTAAAAGCTGGAGGTTTCTTGCATATTGATGATAATTACGGAATGAAACCCTACGTTATCAAGGAATTGAAGAAAATTTTTCCTAATCAAGAATTAGAAGAATTACCCACAACTCACCCAATATTTAGTAGTGCTTTTATTTTTAAAGATGGACTACCCAAAATACACGAACATGATGGTAAAAGACCACAAGCTTTTGGACTGTATCATGAAACTAGATTGGTAATACTTTTTACTTTTGAGAGTGACTTAGGTGACGGTTGGGAAGATCAAGAAGTACATAACGACCCTGAAGACGTTAGATTAAAGGCTTTAAAAATGGGAGCAAATATTGTAAAATATGCTTTTGAAAACTAAGTGTTTATTTTAAACATTTAGATAACATTTGATAAAAATATCATGCAACATACACACTATACGTCTACTTTTACGCAAAAAAAACATCCTATTACAATAATTTGCGAAAACGTTACAAATGCACCAAATATTGGTAGTCTATTTAGAGCTTGTGATGCTTTTGGTATTGAAAAATTAATATTCTGCGGAAGTGATATTCCTTTAGGTCGAAAAATGACTAAAACATCACGTGCCACAGAAAAAGTTGTAAATTATCAGGTAGAAGAAACCATTCTACCAATTGTAACTAAACTTAAAACTGAAGGTTTTACAGTTATTTCTTTAGAGATTACTACAAATAGCCAAGCTTTAAACCAATACAAATTTGACACTTCAAAACCTATTGCTTTGGTTATTGGAGATGAAAATTTTGGAGTTTCGGAAGAGATCTTAAAACTAAGCGATGCAACACTTCACATCAACATGTTTGGACAAAATAGTAGCATGAATGTCGTACAAGCAACCAGTATTTGCCTGTATGAAATTACCAAACAATTTTCAACTAAATAAAATTCAAAATTTTATATTTACAAGATGACAGCAAAAACAATATCAAACGGAATTTTAAGAGCAGTTGGAACATTATTGTCTGTTGCCATATTGGTATGGTTTATATACAAAATACAATCTGTAATTGTCTATTTAGTAATTGCAGGTATTATTGCATTACTTGGTAGACCTTTAGTTGTATTTTTAAAATCACGTTTAAAGTTTTCTGATACTTTGGCTGTTGTTGTTTCAATGATTGTTTTTTTAGCTATAGTATTTGGACTAATAAGTTTGTTTATACCATTAATTATAGAACAAGGACAAAATTTAGCTTTACTAGATATTGAATTACTTCAAACTAATGTTGAAAACCTATATAAAGAAGCTATTAGTCATTTTGGTTTAAACTCTTCAGAAGTTGAAGAGTCTATAAAAGACTCAAAATTTATGTCTAATATTAATTTTGGTGTCATTCCTGAGTTTTTAAATTATGTTATTGCAGGCTTTGGTAGTTTTAGTATAGGCTTGTTTTCGGTGTTATTCATCTCTTTCTTTTTTCTAAAAGATAGTAAATTAATGAGTACAGGATTAATTACTGTACTGCCAAAAAAACATGAAAAACGCTTAAGAAAATCTTTCGTTACCATTCGTGATTTACTAACAAGATATTTTGGAGGATTACTATTACAATTATTAATATTATTTACTATTTATTCTATTGTACTATTAATTTTCGGAATTCAAAATGCAGTAATAATAGCAACACTATGTGCACTTTTAAACATCATACCATACATTGGACCAATAATAAGTGCTTTTTTGTTAATATTATTAAGCATGTCTAGTAATCTTGGACAAAATTTTAGTGAGGTAATACTTCCTAAAACTATATATGTTATGATTGGTTTTGTCATAGCACAATTGGTAGATAACTTTTTTAGCCAACCATTTATATTTTCAAAAAGTGTAAAATCTCATCCCTTAGAAATATTTTTAGTTATCATAATTGCTGGATTATTATTTGGTATTGTTGGCATGATAGTAGCAATCCCTTCCTACACTGCAATAAAAGTAATAGCTAAAGAATTTTTATCAGAATACCGAGTAGTAAGTAAATTGACGGAAGGTCTAGATGATTAATTTAAATAAAGACATTTTAAAACCAAACATTCAAGAATTTATAAATCAAAATATAAATTCTGATGTCTCAGAATTAGCTTTAAAAGGAATTCCTTTTCCTGATAGTTTAAAAAAAGATATTATTACACAAATTGAAGCTAAACAAAAATGTAAAAAAAAGCTTCCTACTTGGTATAATAGCTCCAACATTTACTTTCCCACAAAATTAAATATTGAACAAACCTCTTCTGAAGCAACTGCTAAATACAAATCAGAACTCATCTCTGGAGAACTTCTAATTGATTTAACTGGTGGTTTTGGTGTAGACAGTCTCTATTTTTCAAAACAAGTTAAAAAGGTTGTTCATTGCGATATAAACGCTGTTTTATCAGATATTGTTAGGTACAATTCAAAAACATTAAAACTAAATAACATTGATTTCTATAATCAAGATGGTTTAGAAGTATTAAAACAAATAAATCAAAAATTTGACTGGGTTTATGTGGACCCTTCAAGACGCGATGATGACAAAGGTAAAGTGTTTTTATTAAAAGATTGTTTACCAAATATTCCAGATAATTTAGATCTTCTTTTT
The DNA here is from genome assembly GCF_016785945.1 of Olleya sediminilitoris. Classification (GTDB taxonomy): domain Bacteria; phylum Bacteroidota; class Bacteroidia; order Flavobacteriales; family Flavobacteriaceae; genus Olleya; species Olleya sediminilitoris. The sequence goes on from NZ_JAEMEF010000017.1 coordinate 19,709, forward strand.
AAATACACTAATAATGTTATGATAAAAACATCTCCATTATTAGATATTTCTTTGGGAATAACACAACTTCAAAACGTTAAAACCATTCATTGCGTAGCTTTAAATAATGAAGTAAAAGAAATATTATGGATTTTAGAAAAAGATTTTATTGGCGAAATAGAAATCCAAACAGTCAACCTTGATAAAAACGACAAACAAAAATTTAATTTCATTTTAAATAATGAAGCTGAGCAAATACCAGATTATAGCCTTCCTCTAAACTATCTTTACGAGCCAAATGTAGCTATTTTAAAATCTGGAGCATTTAACACAATTGGAAGTCAATTAAACTTGAATAAACTACACAAACATTCACATTTATACACTAGTAAAGATTTAACAACATTTCCTGGTAGAAAATTTAAAATTGAACAAATTATACCATACAACAAAAAAGAATTCAATAAACAGCTTGGATTAAAGCAAGCTAATATCACAATTCGTAACTTTCCTGAATCCGTTTCACAAATAAGAAAAAAGCTTAAAATAAAAGATGGTGGGAAAAACTATTTGTTTTTCACCACCAATCTTGATAATTCTAAAATTATTATTCTTTGCTCTAAAATTTAATTTTAAAGACTATTTATCACTGGTGAATCTATTTTATTAATAGAATTAATAACAATTTCTACCTCAGAGCAATTACTCATATCTATAAAAACTTTATCATCAGAAACTCCTGTAGTGTTACTAGTAACATTAAATACGGTTGCTCCTTCAGGAAAACTAACCCAAGTAGTAGAAGTATTTGGTGCTATATTAACTAATTCAATTAAATTATTATTTAAATCTATAATCTGAAATGTAAAAGCAACACTTCCATTGTTTGTAAGTTGAGATTGCGGATCTTGGTTATCACAAGATTGACTATTTACAACCGAATAAGAATTGGTAGACTCTTCATTTGCTGTATCCTCTAAACTATCTACAGTACAACTAGAGACAAATAATATTAAACAAATTTTTACTGATAATCTTACTAAATATTTCATTTTACATTTAATTATTTAAACACTATTTAATGTGTCATATTTGGGGCTGCAAAAGTACTTTTAGAAGAAAGAAATAAAAGCCTAAAAATGAATTAATTAGTACAAATAGATAAACATCATAAAAAATCGGTTTAACTACTTAATTCAACTAAAAATAAGACACTAAAACACTATTAATCATAACATTAAAAACATCAGAAGCAAAAATTCGATATTATAAAAAGTGTTAAAAACAAAAAAGCCTCACTATTTCTAGTGAAGCTTTAAGTGAGCCCTTCAGGATTCGAACCTGAGACCGCCTCCTTAGAAGGGAGGTGCTCTATCCAGCTGAGCTAAGAGCCCGTAGTTTTATTGTTTCTACGAAAACAGTGTCGGGGTGGCAGGATTCGAACCTGCGGCCTCCACGTCCCAAACGTGGCGCGATAACCGGGCTACGCTACACCCCGAAAATGGTTATCTATTATTCAAATTAAATTTGAAAATATTGCGGAGAGACAGGGATTCGAACCCTGGGTAAATGTTTCCACCTACGACGATTTAGCAAACCGCTCCTTTCGGCCACTCAGGCACCTCTCCGATTATGTAATGAACTATGCAATTAATTGCGGGTGCAAATTTATAATACTTTATTAAATTTCACAACCTTTTTTAAAGTTTTTTTTCAAAAATTATTCTGGATATTCAATTCTTAAATGGTAAATATTTGCAAGCTTGCGTTTTAGCACTTTTTTAATCGATTCAATTTCTTTAAAAGTTATATCAGCATTTAAAAATTGTCCACTATCTTTTTGCTTATTTATTATATTTTCAACAAAATTATCAATTTTACTTGATGTTGGATCTTTTAAACTTTTCGAAGCAGCTTCAACACTATCACACATCATTAAAATGGCTGTTTCTTTACTAAAAGGCTTTGGACCTGGATATGTAAAATCAATAATATCTACATTTTCATTGTTTGCTTTTTCTTTCATATAAAAATAATAAACTTGACTAGTACCATGGTGTGTCCTAATAAAATCTATAACTCTATCCGGTAAATTATATTTTTTAGCTATTTCTATACCGTTTAAAACGTGATTAATAATGATTTTAGCACTTTCTCTTGGCGTAAGTTCATCATGTCTATTAATACCTGACGATTGGTTTTCTGTGAAATATATGGGTGATTTCATCTTTCCAATATCATGATACAATGCACCAACCCTTACTAACATTGCATTTGCTTCAATTTCGTTTGCAGAAGCTTCAGCTAAATTGGCAACGTTAAGCGAATGGTGAAATGTACCAGGCGCTTTATTAGATAATTCTTTTAATAATTTTGAATTTGTGTCTGATAATTCCAATAATGAAACATCAGAGATTAAGCCGAATAATTTTTCGTAAACATAAATAATGGGTTGTACAAATAATGTAGCTAGTCCACATAGGATAAATAAACCAAAGGTTTCCCATTTTAGATTATCTACACTAGCTTCATGTATTACAAAAAATGCAAAATATGCAATAATATACACTAAGGTTATTTGTCCTACTGATATAAAAAGATTTGCCCTTTTATATAATTCTGAAACCGTTAAAATTGTAACTATACCTGCAATAATTTGTAAAAACATATACTCATAACTATTAGGTACTATTGACCCTAATAATAAAACGGTTATAACGTGTGTAAATAATCCCAAACGTGCATCAAAGAAGGCTTTTAGGACTAAAGGCAATATAGTAATTGGAACTAAATACACATACTCCGAATTGTAATTAACAATCAATGTTGTTAATAAAACCATTACAAATACGTTAAAAAATATAAAAGTCACTTTAGTATTATTTTTATAAACATCTTTACGATATTTTCTAATAAAAAGTAATAACATAAGTAAAGCTAATGAAACCAGTAATGTGTAAGCAAAAACAATCCAATTGTAACTTGATTTACTCCAAACTTGACTTTCATACTCTTTAGATAATGATGTCAAAACCTGAAACTTTTCATCATTTACAACTTCACCTTTTGATATTATCAAAGTTCCTTTATCAACTACTCCCCTATTTTTAGAAATTTTATCTAAAGCCTCTTTTAAGACATTATCAGATAGTGCTTTGTTATATGTTAAATTTGTTTTTATAACGTCAAAGAAAAGCGCTGTAAGTTTATTTGAATAGGTTTCTAAACTAGTTCCTTTAAGTTGTTTCTCTATACTGTTTTTTAATGTTCCTAATTTTTGTAAATTCTTATATGTAGTGGTTTGTTTTTCAACATTGTCAATTAAAATAACAGCTTTGTTAGAATTTTTTAAATCTAAATTTTCATTTAATATACCATATTTATAAAAAGTATTTAAAATTGAATTTGCTTTGCTTTTTAATCCTTTGTAATTGTTTAAAGAATCATTAAACGTTTTATTAAATCCTTCTTTAAAATCCTTTATAACTTCAGCTTCTATTCCTTTTTCTTTATTAAAAAAATGAGTAGTTTGATTTGTAATTAAAGTTTCTTCTTTTTTAACTTCATTAGTAGATTTTTGAATACCAAAATTAAAAGGTGCATATAAATTTTCTGTCTGCCAAGGCTTACCTTTTTCAAAGTTATATTTAAAACGACCACTCTTCGGGAAAAAAAAGACAATTAAAATAGTGGTCACTACAAATAATAATATCTTATAAAACTGTGAATGATTTTTATAGATAGCGTTAATATGATCTTTCATGCTTGTAATATGGTGTTTTTCAAATGTAATAAATTATAATAGTACATAAAGTTATAATATGAAGAATAGGCTGAAAATTTCTAAAAAAATTAGTAATTTCGTCCTTTAACAAATTTCATTAATTATGAGTAAAAAAGTCGTTATTGTCTCTGCAGCTAGAACACCAATTGGTAGTTTTTTAGGTGCTTTAAGTACTGTACCTGCTACTAAATTAGGTGCAATTGCTATAAAAGGAGCTTTAGATAAAATAAATTTAAAACCAGAATTAGTAGAAGAAGTATTAATGGGTAATGTAGTGCAAGCTGGTACAGGTCAAGCACCTGCAAGACAAGCTGCTATATACGCTGGAATACCAAATACTGTCCCATGTACTACTATTAATAAAGTTTGTGCTTCTGGTATGAAAACCGTTATGCAAGCTGCACAAAGTATTGCTTTAGGTGATGCAGATGTTATTGTTGCAGGTGGTATGGAAAACATGAGTATGATTCCTCATTATTTTCATGCAAGATCAGCAACCAAATTTGGACCAGCCACTTTAATTGATGGAATACAAAAAGACGGTTTAGTTGATGCCTATGACCAAAATGCAATGGGTGTTTGTGCAGATGCTTGCGCAACTAAATATGAATTTACAAGAGAGGATCAAGATGCTTACGCAGCAAAAAGTTATACTAGATCTGCTTCTGCTTGGGACGCTGGAAAATTTGATAATGAAGTGGTACCTGTAGAAGTACCTCAAAGACGTGGAGAACCTATTATTGTTAGTAAAGATGAAGAATTTACTAATGTTAAAATGGAAAAAATACCTAATTTACGTCCGGCTTTTTCTAAAGACGGAACAGTAACTGCTGCAAATGCATCTACAATAAATGATGGTGCTGGAGCAATGGTATTAATGAGTGCAGAAAAAGCAGAGGAATTAGGTTTAAAACCTTTAGCTACAATAACAGGATATGCTGATGCTGCCCATGAACCAAAATGGTTTACAACTGCACCATCAAAAGCATTACCAAAAGCATTAAATAAAGCTGGAATATCAATTGATAATGTTGATTATTTTGAGTTTAATGAAGCTTTTTCTGTTGTTGGGTTAGCTAACATGAAAATATTAGGCCTTAACGATAGTAACGTTAATGTAAATGGTGGAGCTGTATCATTAGGTCATCCATTAGGATGTTCTGGTGTTAGAATACTAATTACATTATTAAATGTTTTAGAACAAAATAATGCAAAAACAGGAGCTGCAGCCATTTGTAATGGTGGTGGTGGTGCTTCAGCAGTAATTATAGAACGTCACTAAACCCTAATAATGCAATTCGGAATTTGTAATTTAAGTATTGTTCCTTTAAGACTTGAGACTTCTGATACAAGCGAATTAGTCTCGCAAGTATTATATGGAGACACCTTCAAAGTTTTAGAGCAACGCAAGCAATGGAGCAAAATAAGATTAGCTTTTGACAAATATGAAGGCTGGATTGATAATAAGCAATATCTTGAAATTACTGAAGAACAATACAAAGATCTAAATAATAATACTTTAAAGTTATCCACAGATTTAGTTGAATTTATACAAGATAATAAAGATCAATTAAACACTATAGTTTTAGGATCTTCTTTAAATGGTTTAGAATTATTAAAACATACTTTTGAAGGGGTTTTTGTTGAAAATGAATTACCTAAAAATGAATTAATTACTACCGCTTTTAAATATTTAAACACCCCATATCTTTGGGGAGGAAAAACTCCTTTTGGCATAGATTGTAGTGGATTTACACAAATGGTCTATAAATTAAATGGGTACAAGTTACTACGTGATGCCTCACAGCAAGCCACTCAGGGTGAAGCTTTAAGTTTTATAGAAGAAAGTGAACCTGGTGATTTAGCCTTCTTTGATAATAATGAAGGAAATATCACACACGTTGGCATTATCATGCAAGATAATTACATTATTCACGCACATGGTAAAGTACGAATTGACAGATTAGACCATACAGGTATTTACAACGTTGATAAGCGACTACACACACATAAACTTAGAGTCATTAAAAAGATTATATAATAAAAAAGCCTTCATTTAAATGAAGGCTTTTTTTATGAGAAATCGATTAATTTCCTAATCTCTTAAAGCTTTTGCTTTTGCATCTTCTCCAATAGCACTATAAATACTTGCTAATGTTGATTTAACATCAGGGTTTTCAGGATTAATTGCTAATACTTTTTCTAAATAAGGAATTGCTTCTTTATATAAATTAGTACGCTTGTCTTTTAGCTCGTCATATTTTCTATTGTCAGCAGCAGATGTACCTAAACCGTTCATTTGATCTATAATAGACTGCTCTTCACTTAATACTAAAGCTGCTAAATTAGTTAGTGTGTTAGTGTTTTCTGGGTTTAACTTCAAAGATTTAAGGTAATATTCTTTAGCTTTTACTTTATCTCCAGAATCATTAGATAATACAGCTAAGTTATAAAGTAAATCAGCATTGTTTGGATCTCTTTGTAAAGCTAAACTAATTAACTCTTGGTACTTTTCAGTGTTACCTAATTTATATTGTAAGTTAGCTTCCGTAACTATTAAATTAGAATCTTCCGGATTAGCTTCTCTAGCTTTTTTCATTGCAGCTAAAGCTTTATCATCTTCACCTTTACCAGCATAAATTAAAGCTATATTTTTAGTAATTTCTCCAGCTTTAGACTCGGTTGTTCTTTCTCCAGGACTAATATGAGTCCCTATTTTAACATAGCTATCTCTTGTTGCTTTATTAAAAATTTCTTCTTGACCACTAGCTTTATTAATTGCAAAATACTGTGTTTCAACACCTGTATAACCCAAATCATTTAACTTTAAATAATATTTTAAAGCGCCATCCATATCTTGGTCATTTAAAGCACTAGAAGCTGCATAGTATAAATAGTTTTCTTCAGTTTTATTTACATTATACAAATTCTCAAAAGCTAAAGCAGCTTTTCCATACTGTTTAGCTGTATAAAAGTCGTTTGCTTTAGTTATTAAATCATTTTCAATTGTACGTTTGAAATCTTCAACTAATGGTGTTTCATTTTCATCAAAATACTCTAAATACTTAGAAACTTTCTCTAAATCAGCGGTTGTGTTAGCTCCATTGGCAAAATATGCTTTTGCTGCAGCTAAGTTATATTTGTTTTTTAACTTACTGTCCATAGCACTTTCCATAGACTCTAGCTGACCTACTAAAGCTTTAGCTTCAGCATAATTATTGTTTTTTACAGCTTTTTCTAAAGCCTTAATTTCCTTTTTCTGCCCAAAAGAAAATACAGTTACAAGTAATGCTACAGCAAGTATTAATTGTTTTTTCATTGTTTACTTTTTTTAATATAATTTGTTAAGGTTATTCTTCTTCAGAATTATCAATAGTCGTGCCATCTTCTAAATTGGCAGTGTTTTCAAGGTCATCTGACGGATTTTCTATATCCTCATCTTCATCTTTCATCACTTTTGCAACAGCTGCAATAGAATCTTTACCCTTTAAGTTAATCAATTTAACTCCTTGTGTAGCTCTTCCCATTGTACGTAAGCTTTCAACAGCCATACGTATTGCAATTCCTGATTTATTAATAATCATAAGGTCATCAGTGTCTGTTACTGTTTTAATAGATACTAACCCTCCTGTTTTTTCAGATATTGAAATGGTTTTAACACCTTTTCCTCCTCTGTTAGTAATTCTGTATACTGCCTCACCATCTTCTGGATCATCAATATACGTACGTTTACCATACCCATTTTCAGAAACTACTAAAACAGTTTCTTCTTGTGGATTTTCTACTATTACCATTCCGATAGCTTCATCTTCAACGTGTGCTAAAGTAATACCTCTTACACCTGAAGCATTTCTACCCATTGGTCTAGTTTTAGCTTCCTCAAACCTGATAGCCTTACCAGATTTAAGGGCTATCATAATCTGACTATTACCAGTCGTTAATTTAGCTTCTAGTAATTCGTCATCCTCTTTAATAGTGATGGCGTTAATACCATTAGTTCTTGGTCTAGAATATTGTTCTAAGGCAGTCTTTTTAACTTGACCTTTTTTAGTTGCCATTATGACATAATGACTATTAATATACTCTTCATCTTTTAAATCTTGAGTACATATAAATGCCATTACTTTGTCATCTTGCTCAATGTTTATAAGATTTTGAATTGCTCTACCTTTTGACGTTTTACTTCCTTCTGGAATTTCATAAACACGCATCCAAAAACATTTTCCTTTTTGAGTAAAGAACAACATATATTGGTGATTGGTTCCAACAAATAAATGTTCTAAGAAATCTTCATTTCTAGTTGTAGATGCTTTTTGCCCTACTCCTCCTCTATTTTGTGTTTTATATTCTGTTAAAGAAGTACGTTTAATATATCCAGCATGAGAGATGGTAATAACAACTTGCTCATCAGGAATCATATCTTCAATACTTAAATCTCCTCCTGCATATTCAATTGTAGATCTACGCTCATCACCATACTTATCTTTTACAACAAGTAACTCGTCCTTAATGATTTGCATTCTGCGTTCCTTTTTATCAAGGATATCTTTAAGGTCTTCAATGGTTTTCATGATTTCTTCATACTCACTACGTAATTTGTCTTGCTCTAGTCCTGTTAATTGACGTAGACGCATTTCGACAATTGCTTTAGCTTGTATTTCAGATAACTTGAAACGCTCTATTAATTTAGTACGAGCTTCATCTGCATTAGAAGACGCTCTAATAAGCGCAATTACTTCATCTATATTATCTGATGCAATAATTAATCCTTCTAAGATATGTGCTCTTTCTTCAGCCTTTCTTAATTCATATTTAGTACGTCTTACTACAACATCATGTCTGTGTTCAACAAAATAATGAATTAGCTCTTTTACATTAAGTAATTGTGGCTTACCATTAACCAATGCAATATTATTAACACTAAAAGAAGATTGTAAAGCTGTGTATTTGTACAACTTATTTAGTACAATATTTGGTATTGCATCGCGTTTTAAAACGTAAACAATACGCATACCATTTCTATCTGACTCATCACGAATAGTAGAAATCCCTTCTAACTTTTTGTCATTAATTAAGTCTGCAGTCTTTTTAATCATGTCTGCTTTATTGACTTGATAAGGAATCTCATCTACTATAATACATTCACGACCTTGAACTTCTTCAATGTTAGCTTTGGCACGCATAACAATACGTCCTCTACCAGTATGAAATGCTTCTTTGACACCATCATAACCATATATAGTTCCTCCTGTAGGAAAATCTGGAGCTTTAATATGTGTTATAATTTCGTCTATTTCGATATCAGGATTATCAATATAAGCTATTGTACCATCTACAACTTCTGATAAGTTATGTGGTGGCATATTAGTAGCCATACCTACAGCAATACCTGAGGCTCCATTAATTAATAAACCAGGAATACGTGTTGGTAAAACGGTAGGTTCTTCTAACGTATCATCAAAGTTTAATTTATGATCTACAGTTTCTTTATCAATATCTGCCAACATGTCTTCAGATATCTTACGCATACGTGCTTCTGTATAACGCATTGCTGCAGGACTATCTCCATCAACAGATCCAAAGTTACCTTGACCATCTACTAACATGTAACGTAAACTCCATTCTTGAGCCATACGTACCATAGTATCATATACTGAGGTATCACCATGTGGATGATACTTACCTAAAACCTCTCCAACTATTCTTGCAGACTTTTTGTGCGCAGAACTGGCTCTAACACCTAATTCATGCATTCCATATAATACACGTCTGTGTACTGGTTTTAAACCATCTCTTACGTCTGGTAATGCACGTGACACAATGACTGACATTGAATAATCAATGTAAGCCGATTTCATTTCGTCTTCAATGTTAATTGGAATGAGTTTTTCTCCTTCTGCCATATATATTTTTAATTAATATTATTCATTATTTCAAAACACGCTAATATAAAACTTTCATTAGTAATGATAAGTGTTTTAAGTCTCTTTTTTAACGTTTTTATTAACAATTTAAATATCTATTTTAATTAATAAGATAATTGTAGTTTATTTTTAAATTATACGTACTTTCAATCTTCAAACAATTAACATATTATTTAAGGTATAGTTTTTGCCATTACTAATTATGTTTACTATTTTTAAAGCTGAAAGGAACAAATATATGGATGACAATTTTTCACCAAGAGTTAAAGATGTTATTGCTTATAGCAAAGAGGAAGCATTACGCTTAGGACATGACTTTATAGGCACAGAACACTTAATGCTTGGTTTATTAAGAGACGGAAACGGAAAAGCTATTAATATTTTAAACTCGTTAGATATTGATTTAAATCACTTAAGACGAAAAGTAGAAATATTAAGTCCTGCAAATCCTAATACCACAATAACTTCTAACGAAAAGAAAAACTTACACTTAACACGTCAGGCAGAACGTGCGTTAAAAACAACTTTTCTGGAAGCAAAACTGTTTCAAAGTACATCAATTAATACTGCACATTTATTATTATGTATTTTAAGAAACGAAAACGACCCTACAACCAAGCTTTTAAATAGGCTAAAAGTAGATTATGATAACGTTAAAGAACAATTTAAGTCAATGATAACAAACGACGATAACTTTGAAGATATTACTGGAGCTCCAAAAGCCGAGTCTTTTCAAGACGACTCTCCTTCTGAAGACTCTGGTTCTAAAGACATATTTAACACTCCAGGCGCTAAAGGCAACAAGAAATCTAAAACACCTGTTTTAGATAATTTTGGACGCGACCTTACAGCAATGGCTGAAGAAGGTAAATTAGACCCTGTAGTAGGACGAGAAAAAGAAATTGAGCGTGTCTCTCAAATACTTTCTAGACGTAAAAAGAACAACCCATTACTTATTGGTGAACCTGGTGTTGGTAAATCTGCAATTGCAGAAGGTTTAGCTAACAGGATTGTTAAACGTAAAGTCTCACGTATTTTATTTAATAAACGTGTCGTTACTTTAGATTTAGCTAGTCTTGTTGCAGGAACCAAATACAGAGGACAGTTTGAAGAACGCATGAAAGCTGTAATGAATGAACTTGAAAAAAATGATGATGTCATTTTATTTATAGACGAAATTCATACTATTGTTGGAGCTGGTGGAGCAACCGGAAGCCTTGATGCTTCCAACATGTTTAAGCCTGCTTTAGCTAGAGGCGAAATACAATGTATTGGTGCTACAACCCTTGATGAGTATAGACAATACATCGAAAAAGATGGTGCTTTAGAGCGTCGTTTCCAGAAAGTTATAGTAGAGCCTACAACTGTAGAAGAAACTATTGAAATACTAAACAATATTAAAGGTAAATATGAAGAGCACCATAATGTAGAATATACAGATGAAGCAATTGAAGCTTGTGTTAAATTAACTAACCGTTATATGACTGAGCGCTTTTTACCAGACAAAGCTATTGATGCTTTAGACGAAGCTGGATCACGTGTACACATTACTAATATTGACGTACCAAAACAGATTATTGAATTAGAGAAAAAACTTGAAGAAGTTAGAGAAACTAAAAATTCGGTAGTTAAAAAACAAAAATACGAAGAAGCTGCAAGACTACGTGATGACGAAAAACGTCTTGAAAAAGAATTAGCAGTTGCTCAAGAAAAATGGGAAGAAGACACCAAACAACATAAAGAAACTGTTACAGAAGACAATGTTGCTGACGTTATATCTATGATGACAGGTGTACCTGTTAACCGTATTGCACAAACCGAAAGTAATAAGTTGGCTCAATTACCTGAATTAATTAAAGGTAAAGTTATAGGTCAAGATGAAGCTGTTGCCAAAGTTGTCAAAGCCATTCAGCGTAATCGTGCTGGACTTAAAGATCCAAACAAACCAATTGGTTCGTTTATCTTTTTAGGGCAAACAGGTGTTGGTAAAACCCAATTAGCTAAAGTGTTATCAAAACAATTATTTGATAGTGAAGAAGCTATGGTTAGAATAGACATGAGTGAATACATGGAAAAATTTGCTATATCTAGATTAATTGGTGCACCTCCAGGATACGTAGGTTATGAAGAAGGTGGACAATTAACAGAAAAAGTTAGACGTAAGCCTTATGCTGTTATACTTTTAGATGAAATAGAAAAAGCGCATCCTGATGTTTTCAACATGTTATTACAAGTATTGGATGATGGCTATTTAACAGATAGTTTAGGTCGTAAAATAGATTTTAGAAATACCATTATTATAATGACTTCTAACATTGGAGCTAGAAAACTTAAAGATTTTGGAACAGGAATTGGTTTTGGTACTGCCTCTCAAAAATCTCAAGAAGACGCTAATGCAAGAAGTGTCATTGAAAATGCTCTTAAAAAATCATTCGCACCAGAATTTTTAAACCGTATTGATGATGTTATTGTATTTAATGCACTTGAAAAAGAAGACATTAATAAAATTATTGATATAGAATTAGAAAAACTATTAAAAAGAATTGATGGTTTAGGTTACACATTAACCTTAACAGATCCAGCAAAGGATTACATCGCTGAAAAAGGTTTTGATAAACAATATGGAGCACGTCCATTAAAACGTGCAATCCAAAAGTATATTGAAGATGCTTTAGCTGAAGAAATAATTACTGCCAAACTAAAAGAAGGTGATAAAATAATTATGGATTTAGATAGTAATACTGAAGAAATTACTATTGATATTGAAAAAGCTGAAAAATCTACTGAATCATAATTTATATCTAATAAATTTCAAAGCCCATAACTAATGTTATGGGCTTTTTTTATTAAATAGCTGCCTAAACAATTATGAATAAGCCTATTAAACCATCCTTTGTATGATATAAATAAAAAACACATAATGATTGCTTAAACAATAGATAATTTAAGTGTGGAAAATTAATTTTATAAAATTAGAAGATGCTATTATTTGGAGCAAAAACAAATTGAAATCATTAAAATTAGATTAAATAATTAAATAATTCGTATTAAAACGATTAAAGACACCTTTGAATTGTCAATTTAAAAATTTGACTTTTAAACAGTTAGCTGATATTTTCACAACAAAAACTATTTTAGTAATTACCTTTTTAAGTATATTTGCATCTTCAAAAAAAACACGTATATTATATAAGTTGTTTTTAAACTAAAAATTTTAATGTATACAAAAACTAAATTATCATTCTGTACTCTTTTAGTTTCTGATAATGTTATTATTTCAGAAATTAATGAAGGTGTACACATGAATAAAAAACATGCTACCCAAATCATAAAGTTTGTTTTAGATGTTTTTGGAGATAGACCTCATGTTTATATTTCTAATCGCATCCATTCATACTCAGTAGACACAATAGTATATTCTGATGTTTCTAAAGTTAAAAGCTTAGTTGGTTTTGCTGTAGTGTCTAATACATTAGCTGCTAGAAATGCAGAAATTGAAAGATTATTTTTAAACAAACCTTTTGAAATTTTCTCAAAACTAGAAGAGGCTACGACTTGGGCAAACCAAATTCTAAAAAATCAAATTAAACTAAAATAATTCGCTTGAATCAATTCCAATAGTTTGAATAAATTCAATAGACGCTTGTATGTCATCATGCAAAACTTCATCTTCTTTTATAAAAGGCACCACCACTCTATAGCTTAACAAAAATTGTTCAATAAACTCACTAGACTTTAAAGGTGCTCTAAAGGCCAAAGCTTGAGACGCATTAAATAATTCTATAGCCAAAACACGCTCTACATTATTAATTAAAGTATAAGCTTGCGTTGCTGCATTGGCTCCCATACTAACATGATCTTCCTGTCCATTACTAGAAACAATTGAATCTACAGATGCAGGAGTTGCCAATTGTTTATTAGCACTAACTATACTGGCTGCCGTGTACTGCGGAATCATAAAACCAGAATTTAAACCTGGATTATCTACCAAAAATGCTGGCAAACCCCTAAGTCCTGAAACTAACTGAAACACTCTTCTTTCAGAAATATTACCTAATTCTGCCATAGCAATTTTCAAATAATCCAAAGCTAAAGCTAAAGGTTGACCGTGAAAATTTCCTCCAGATATGATTTCATCTTCAGAAGCAAAAATATTAGGATTATCAGTAACCGAATTAATTTCGGTTGTAAACGTTTTTTCTACAAATGCTAAAGTATCCTTAGTTGCTCCATGTACTTGTGGTATACATCTAAAACTATAAGGGTCTTGTACATGTTGTTTTTGCTGAGTAATTATTTGACTACCTTCCAAAAAATCATTAACCCGTTGAGCTGTTTTTAGTTGTCCGTTATGAGGTCTAACCATATGAATTAAAGCATTAAAAGGCTCAATTCTACCATCAAAAGCTTCAATAGACACACTACCAATTAAATCTGCTAAATATGATAATTTATACGCTTTTAACAATAAAGCTGTACCATAAGCAGTCATAAATTGTGTTCCGTTTAATAAAGCCAATCCTTCTTTAGACTGTAAGGTTATTGGCTGCCAATTGTATTGTTTTAAAACTACTTCTGCTTCTACAATGTTTCCATTATACTGCACCTTCCCTTTACCAATTAATGGTAAAGACAAATGCGCCAAAGGAGCCAAATCTCCTGATGCACCTAATGAGCCTTGCGTATAAACTAATGGTAAAATATTATTATTATAAAAAGCTATTAAGCGCTGTACGGTTTGTAATTGTACTCCAGAATGTCCATAACTAAGCGATTGTATTTTTAATAACAACATTAGTTTTACAACAGATTCTGGCACTAAATCTCCTGTACCACATGCATGAGACATCACTAAATTTTCTTGTAACTTAGTTAAATTTTCGTTATTAATTTTTACATTATATAACGATCCAAAACCAGTATTAATTCCATAAATTGGTCGTGTTTCTGACTTTAGCTTTTCATTTAAATAAACTCTACATTCTTTTATTTTATTTATTGATTCTTCAGATAATTCTAAAGTTTTTTGTTCTAAAATAATAGCTTGTATGGTAGCTAAATCTAATGGCTTAGAAGAAATAATATGCGATGTAATCATGTGTTAGTTTTGTCTATTCAAAAGTCATCATTACTATAATAATATGCAAGTAATTGTTAATAATTAAAAAAAAACTTTACTTACATAATTATTCTATATATTTTTGGGTTTAAACTAAAATTATTACAATGAAAAAACTATTAGTTTGCGTAGCAGCTTTATCTATTGTTGCTTGCAAAAAAGAAGCACCTAAAGATTATGCTACTTTATCTGGTAAGGTAGAAAACAAAAACAGTGATTCTTTATTTATATACCAAGGAAGAGACTTTAAAAAAACCATTATAGTTAATGAAGACGGAACATTTAGTGACACACTAAAAGTAAAAGCTGGTGTTTATGGAGTTTATGACGGTAAAGACCAAACTAATGTATTTCTTAAAAATGATGCTGATATTACAATGAATCTTAATGGAGAAAACGTACGCGAAAGTGTTAGTTTTTCTGGTAAAGGATCTGAAAGCTCTGTATTTTTAGTTGAAAAATTTAAATTTGAAGAAGATTTAATCGATATTGAAGTATTAAAAAATCTTGACGAAAAAGGTTTAGACACTAAAATGACTAGTGTTAAAGATGAAATGTTTGCTTTTTATGACAAAAACAAAGCTGTAGACTCAACGCTTATTGCACAAGCTAAAGCACAAACCGAGCCAATGCTTAAAAGTTTAAAAGCATTTGTTTTAGGAGGAATTAACCTTAAAAAACAATTACCTGCAGGAACACCATCTCCTACTTTTGAAAATTATGAAAATTATGAAGGTGGCACAACATCATTATCTGATTTAAAAGGTAAATATGTTTATATAGATGTTTGGGCTACATGGTGTGGACCTTGTATAGGTGAAATACCAGCTTTACAAAAACTTGAAAAAGAGTATGAAGGTAAAAACATAGCTTTTGTAAGTATTTCTACAGATAATGGTAGAGGTTACAGAGCAGCAAGTAAAGAAGAATCTTTTGAACTTTCTAAAGAAGGATGGAGAAAAATGATTGCTGAGAAAAACATGAGTGGAATTCAGTTATTTGCTGATAACGCATTTCAATCTGATTTTGTAACTGGTTATAAAATTAACTCTATTCCAAGATTTATTTTAATTGGACCTGAAGGAAACATTGTTAATCCTGATGCACCAAGACCATCATACTCTAAAATAAACGAGTATTTTAGTTCTTTTGGAATCTAAGAAACAACAAAAATATATTCATAAAAAAAGCGAACTTTAAAGTTCGCTTTTTTTACACCTTAGTTATTCTTATTTCTTATCATCATTAGCTTCATCTTCAATTTTAGGCTGTTCTGGTTGCTTAAATAAATCTAGATAAGCCAACGGAATTCCTTCAATTATATGACTAGCTATAAAACTTTGATAGCCTAAATTTTCAATTAAAACATCTGCAGATTTCCCATGTAAATACACACCAAAAATTGTAGCAGCTAAAGCGTCATAACTTTGTGCTATTAAACCTGTGATTATACCAGTTAAAACATCTCCTGTTCCTGCTGTTGCTAAACCAGGATTCCCTGTTGTATTTACATAAAACTTATCTCCAAAAACGGTTATTGTGTTTGCGCCTTTGATAACAACAATACATTTATACTGTTTAGAAAATGCTTTTGTTTTTTCTAATTTATCAAAATCATCTTCCCATTGACCTATCAAACGTTCCAGTTCTTTTGGATGTGGAGTTAAAACAGTGTTTTCTGGCAATAATTTTAATAATGATTTCTTTTTAGATAAAATATTAAGTCCATCTGCATCAATAACTAACACTGTTTTATTAGTCTTTAAAAACACTTCAAAAGCAGTAATGGTTTGCTTATCTGAACCTACACCTACTCCAAATGCGATAACGTTTGGTGAAATATTAAAATCTATAGAGGTGATTTTTTCTTCGTCTTTATCTGTAATTACCATTGCTTCAGGAAAACCAATTTGTAAAGGCAAATAACCACATTTTGGTGTGTAAGCAGTAACTTTTCCTGCTCCTATTGTCAATGCTCCTCGACTAGCTAAAGTTACAGCTCCAATTTTACCATAACTTCCTCCTATAATTAATGCGTGTCCAAAGGTCCCTTTATGACTGTATTTTTGACGTGGTTGATAAATTGGCAAGACTTCATTTTTACCAATTAGTTCAGCTTCTGTTGGTGTTGTGTATAAATATTCCGGATCAATACCAATATCTAAAACTTCCCATTGTACAGTATATTTAGCTGTTTCTGGTAAAAAGAAAGCTAATTTTGGCGTTTGAAAACTTAATGTATATCCTGCATTAACAACACTTTCTGGATCTTTTGGCGCTTTGTCTGTTGCCAAACCAGAAGGTATATCTATTGATAATACAAAGGCTTTTGTAGATCTAAAATAATTAAAAAATTGTTTAATCCATCCATCAACAGGTCTGTTTAAACCAATACCAAAAATAGCATCTACTATAATGTCCTTTTCGTTAATAGCTGGTAACTCACTAGCATCATTTAATAATACAGGCCAATCTTTAGTAGTATTTTTAATACGCTCGTAATTATTTAAAAAATCTTTAGATCGTGTTGTACTATGGTTTACAATATAAGTTTTAACATTGTATCCATGGGTAATTAAGTGCCTAGCTACAACCAAACCGTCTCCTCCATTATTACCAATTCCGCAAAACACATGAATGGGTACTTGAGCACCTTGCAAACGCATATGTAGCCAATTAAATATTTGTGTACCTGCACGCTCCATTAAATCTGTAGAAGTAATTCCTTGTTTTTTAGAGGTTAACGCGTCTCCTTCATAAATTTGTGCTTTCGAAAATATTTTCATTTTAATAATTTATTGGCTATTAATTGACAATGTCGTAAAAATCGACCTTTTGTTTTTTTGATAACAGTAAAAGTAATACATTTGATAGGTATAGACGCATAAAATGAAAAAAAGACAAACCATTTTCACATCATTTTTTATTATTACCCTTTTGGGTTAAGCTATATATATTCCTTCCGTTTAGGTAGTTTTTAACAACTACAAGTCACAACTAAAAATATTACAATGAAAGTATTAAAATTTGGAGGAACCTCTGTAGGTTCGGCTCAGAACATTAAAAAAGTTATAGATATATTACAAAAGGAATCTTTGTCTAATCCTTTAGTCTGTGTGGTTTCAGCTGTTGGTGGTATTACTGATAAGCTATTAGAAGCTGGTGCTTTAGCCAAACAAAAAGACAAAAAATATAAAACTGTTTTTGATAAAATAAAAACAATTCATTATAAAGTTATAGAAGAATTAACACCAGACTCAACGACTATAAAAAAGGAAGTTGACACAAAGTTTGAGGATTTAGAACAACTTTTAAACGGAATTTTTTTAATTAACGAATTATCTCCAAAAACCTCTGATAAACTTGTAAGTTTTGGTGAGTTACTATCGTCTTTTATCATAGCAAAAACCATGGAAAACATGGGTTTAAATACTATTATAAAAAATAGTCAAGAATTAATTGTGACTAACTCAAACTTTACAAAAGCAGAAGTTATTTACGATGTGACTAATAAAAACATTATTGATTATTTTAACCAGGCAACGCAACAAGTTACCATTTTACCTGGATTTGTATCTAAATCTCATTTAGGAGAAATCACGACTTTAGGTCGTGGTGGATCAGATTTTACTGCTGCAATTATTGCTGCTGCCTTGAAAGTTGAACAATTAGAAATCTGGACAGATGTTAGTGGTATGTACACAACAAATCCAAAATTGGTTAAACAAGCGTACCCAATTAACAACTTGTCTTATCAAGAAGCTATGGAGCTGTCTCACTTTGGAGCTAAAGTATTGTATCCTCCAACAGTACAGCCTGTTTTAAATTTAGCTATCCCAATACATATAAAAAATACATTACATCCAGAAGCTAACGGAACTGTAATTTCTAATCAAAATAATGGTAGCGATCTTACTGTAAAAGGAATTAGTCATATAGACAAAGTTGCACTTTTTACTTTAGAAGGAAGCGGAATGGTTGGTATACCAGGTTTTTCTAAACGCTTATTTGAAACTTTAGCTAGCGAAAAAATAAACATCATATTTATCACACAAGCCTCATCAGAGCATTCCATCTGTTTTGGTATTGATGAAGGTAATGCCGAAACTGCAGAATTGGCAATTAACAACACCTTTGAAAACGAAATTTCATTACACAAAATTAACCCTATTATTGTTGAAAAAGGCTTATCTATAATTGCCTTAATTGGTGATAACATGAAAAGTCATCAAGGCATTAGTGGTAAGTTATTTAGCACTTTAGGAAAAAACAATATTAATGTAAGAGCTATTGCTCAAGGTGCTTCAGAAAAAAATATTTCTGCAGTAATTAACAATAACGATGTCAGTAAAGCTTTAAACAGCTTGCATGAGCGCTTTTTTGAAGTAAACACAAAACAACTTAACGTGTTTATAACAGGAATTGGTAATGTTGGAGAAAAACTAATAGACCAAATCCATCAACAACACAACTTTTTAAAGAAAAACCTAAAATTAGACGTCAAAATTGTTGGAATGGCTAATTCCCGAAAAATGATATTCAATCCTAAAGGTATTGATTTAAATAATTGGGCTTCTCAATTTCATCATGCTGATAAATCTAGTATTGAAGGCTTTTATCAAAAAGTTATCGAGCTAAATTTAAGAAACAGCATTTTTGTTGACGTCACTGCAGACAAAGATGTTGCTGCTGTCTATGAAAATTATTTAAAACAAAGTGTTGCTGTTGTAGCATGCAACAAAATTGCATGTTCAGACAAATATGCCAATTACAAAAATTTACAAGATTTATCATTAAAATATAACGCCTCATTTTTATACGAAACTAATGTTGGTGCAGGTCTACCAATTATCAACACTCTTAATAATCTTGTCGCTTCTGGAGACAAAGTTATAAGTATTCAAGCAGTTTTATCAGGAAGTTTAAATTTTGTGTTTAATAATTTTAGTGATAAAAAGAATTTTCATGATACTGTAAAACAAGCTCAATTTGAAGGCTATACAGAACCTGATCCTCGAATTGATTTAAGCGGAATTGATGTGGCTAGAAAAATTTTAATTTTAGCTAGAGAAAACGGAATACCTATGGAAATTGAAGATATTGTTAACGACTCATTTTTAACTAAATCTAATTTAGAAAGTACTTCAGTTGATAATTTTTACGACACATTAATTGAAGAAGAACCACATTTTCAAAAACTATACGCAGACGCAAAAGCTAATAATTGCCAATTAAAATATGTAGCCGAATATAAAAATGGTAAAGCCAAAGTAGGCTTACAACAAATACCAGAAGGACATCCATTTTATAATTTAGAAGGAAAAGATAATATTGTAATGTTTTATACACAACGTTATCCAGAACAGCCTTTAATTGTTAAAGGTGCTGGAGCTGGAGCAGATGTAACTGCCTCAGGACTATTTGCTGACATAATTAGAATAGCAAATAAATAAACTCTTTTATATATTTTAAAATAATTGTCGCTTTAGCGAAAATGACAAAATATAGTTTTAAATGAACGAAATTAAAATATTCTCACCAGCAACGGTAGCCAATGTTTCGTGTGGATTTGATGTGCTAGGTTTTTGCCTAGATACCATTGGTGATGAAATGGTAATAAGAAAGACTAATGAAAAAGGAATAAAAATCACCAAAATAGTTGGTGCAGATCTTCCTTTTGAAACCGGTAAAAATGTAGCAAGTGTTTCGGCTTTAGCCTTATATAATGATGCTAAACCTGATTGTGGTTTTGAAATTGAAATTTACAAAAACATAAAACCAGGAAGCGGAATTGGAAGTAGTTCTGCAAGTGCTGCAGGAAGTGTTTTTGCTATAAACCATTTATTAGGCAACCCTTACAACGCTACACAATTAACAGGTTTTGCAATGAAAGGTGAAGCAGTAGCTAGTGGTTGTGAACATGCAGACAACATTGCTCCTGCACTTTTTGGTGGTTTTACTTTGGTAAAAAGCACATCGCCTTTACAAGTATTG
The DNA here is from genome assembly GCF_016785945.1 of Olleya sediminilitoris. Lineage (GTDB taxonomy): Bacteria > Bacteroidota > Bacteroidia > Flavobacteriales > Flavobacteriaceae > Olleya > Olleya sediminilitoris. Next base: position 40,509 of record NZ_JAEMEF010000017.1, read on the forward strand.
CAATTGCCAACACCTAAGGATTTGTACGTTACAATAATACATCCACAAATTGAAGTTAAAACCTCTGAAGCTCGTGCTATTTTACCACAAGACATTCCGTTACAAAATGCCATTACACAATGGTCAAATGTTGGAAGCTTGGTACACGCATTACACACCAATGATTATAATTTAATTAGCCTGTCTTTAAATGATGTGGTTGTTGAGCCTTATAGAAGCCAATTAATCCCTCATTTTGATTTGGTTAAAACCGAAGTCTTAAAAGCAGGTGCTTTAGGTGCTGGAATTTCGGGTTCTGGACCTTCGATATTTGCACTATCAAAAAGTAAAACTACTGCTGAAACTGTTGCAAAAGCAATGACACAAGTTTTTACCAATACAACTATTGCATTTAATACTTATGTGTCCAAAATTAATACTCAAGGGATGAAAATTATTAGTTAAAACCTAACTATTAATTTAATAAATACAAACTAACAAAACATCACAAAAAATGAAATATTATAGTCTTAACAAAAAAGCACCTAACACAACGTTTAGGGATGCTGTAATAAAAGGATTGGCTCCAGATAAAGGTTTATATTTCCCTGAAAATATTACGCCATTACCTGCTTCATTTTTTGAAAATATTAATGATTTAAGTTATAATGATATAGCTTTTGAGGCAATACAGCAATTCGTTTCTCCAGATATTCCAAAAGACGTTTTAAAAACTATTATTGCAGAAACTTTATCTTTTGATTTTCCTGTTATACAACTCAACGATAATATTTCTACCTTAGAATTATTTCATGGTCCTACTATGGCTTTTAAAGACGTTGGAGCACGATTTATGGCTAGATGTTTAGGCTATTTTAACCAAGACAACACTAACGAAGTTACTGTTTTAGTAGCCACTTCTGGTGATACAGGAGGAGCTGTTGCTAATGGGTTTTTAGGTGTAAAAGGTGTAAATGTTGTAATATTATATCCTTCAGGAAAAGTTAGTGATATACAAGAAAAACAATTAACTACATTAGGTCAAAACATAAAAGCTTTAGAAGTAGATGGTGTTTTTGACGATTGTCAAGATATGGTCAAACGTGCTTTTTTAGACACAGATTTGACTAGTAAAATGCAGTTAACCTCTGCCAACTCTATTAACGTTGCGCGTTGGTTACCACAACTACTCTATTTTATGTTTGCTTACAAACAATTATATAAAACAAAAAAAGAGATTGTATTTTCTGTGCCAAGCGGAAACTTTGGAAACGTGTGTGCTGGTATGATGGCACAACAATTAGGTTTGCCAATTAAACACTTTATTGCATCAAATAATCAAAATAATGTGGTAACTAATTATCTTAAAACCGAGGAATATACTCCAAAACCATCTGTACAAACTATTAGTAATGCTATGGATGTTGGTAATCCTAGTAATTTTATTAGAATACAAGAAATATATAAAAACAATTTTAGTACACTAAAAAATAATTTATCGTCTTATAGTTTTACTGACAACCAAACTAAAGACGCATTAAAAGAAATTCATGATCAATATAACTACGTTGCAGATCCTCATGGTGCTGTTGGTTATTTAGGTTGTAAAGCGTATTTAAAAGAGCATCAAAATACGCATTGCGTATTTTTAGAAACTGCACATCCAACAAAATTTTTAGATGTTGTAGAAGAAGTTATCAAACAAAAACAACCATTACCTGTTCAAATTGAAGCTGTAATGGATAAAACAAAAGTAGCGACTAAAATTAGTACGTATGACGACTTAAAAACGTTTTTATTAGACTAATAATTTATCTAAAAAAATCATGTTTAACTTATCTTTAAATCACATTGCTATATCTGTTAAAGACGTTGATAAATCTGTAATGTTTTATAAAAAAGTATTACAACTTAGTGAAGTTAAAAACACAGCATCAACCTCTAAAACCAGATGGTTAGTATTAACAGATACCAAGCAGATACATTTAATACCAAGACCAGAATTAGAAGTCTTCACTAACAAAGCGGTTCATTTTGCTTTAGCTACAACAGATTTTGATACTATTTTAAAACATCTGCAAGCGCTTGGTATTCCGTTTTCAGACTGGAAAAACACACCAAAAAAAGACTATATACGTGATGATGGTGTCCAACAAATTTACTTTCAGGATCCTGATGGTTATTGGATTGAAATTAATAATGCTATTTAATTATACTTAACACTTAATAACTTTAAAAAAATTAAATGATAAAACCTAAATTAATTTTTGTGATGCTGCTTATTGTATCCTCATGCACATCGCAGAGTAATGAATCTGAAGTGTTAGAAGTTATTACTCAGTCTATGGTTGATGCAGAAGAAAAACGTTGTGTTGACTTATATGAGATAGAAAAAATAGATACTAGCATTAAAAAGTATCTTGACACTACTAATTTAGAAGTCGTAAAAAAAAATAGTATTAAAAATTTAAATTATTTCTTAGATGATAAAAACACTATTATTGAACAGCTTAGATTTTACAGAGAACAAGAAAACGAAGATTTTAAAGAAATAACTAAAACCTATACAAAAGAAGAGGAAGAATATCTTGAAGATAAAAACACCTATTTAGAACTTGTAAACGATAACCACTTAAAATACAGAGATACGGTCCAAAATGGTGTGTTTTTCAATCAAATTTTCAAAAATAATAGAGCTTCTTTAAAAACGGTAGTTAGAAATAATGGTGCTACTGTTTTTAAGTTTGGAAACCAGCAAAGCATTCAGCCTTTTTATTATTTAAATTTTGACTCTGAAAAAGATTTAAAAATCTTAGCTACCTATTACCATGATGGTACAAAGGATAGTGTACCAACACCAATTGAGCCTTATTCGTTTCCGTTAAACTCAATACCTGTTAAAGCAATGAAGCATGTTGACAGCTTAACATTAGAATTTAAAATTAAGTATGTTTCAAAAATAGATTCAATTCAATTTAATAAAAACGAAATTGGTGTACAAAAAGAAGGTTTTAAACTTCTTAAAATGGAAAAAAACTATTTGGAGTATGAAACACCAAATGACTACTACCCTTATCACAAAGGATCCATTTTAAAAGTAAAATATTTTAATAACAATGGTGATGTACTAGACAATAAATATAGTATTAGTAATTGCTCGATTGAAACACCAGAAGAAGACTATAATGAAAGACTATCTAACAGTAAAAACATTGAAAAACACATAAAAAATGTAGACTCAAAAAAAGAAGCCTATTTGATATTAAAATACCTAGCAATTAAACGCTTAAATGCAGAGTATGCTAAAACTAAAAAAGTAAAAACTACCGTAGAAGGTAATATTGACGCTTTAACACTTTATCTAGAAAACACAAGGGATACAATTACTTTTGTTACGACATTAAAAAATATATCTCCTGTAAAAAACATTTATATTCATGAGCTAGAGGATCAAACACAGTTTATAGACAAAAATGGACAAATAACCTACTCAATCCCATCTCCTATTTACTTTTTATATTCGCCTAAAACAGATAGCCATTCAGACACTTATTTTTTTACTGACACAGACAAAGTTAAGGATAGAGAATACTATTTTATAAATCAAGATAAAGCTACAGTTACAAAATTACCATATGATAGTTTAGAGTTTTTATATCCTTCTGTAATAGCAGCAGAGTTAGCTACTGATAATAGAAGTTATAAACTACTGTCGGCTAAAACAAGTCAACTATTATCAGATAAAACATTTGATCGTTTTCTAGAAATGTATTATACAGGTAAAGGCATGCTGGCTTATGCCAATGATGAGGCATTTATCCTTTATGACCAAAACGAAAAACTAATTGATAGAGAGAGTGAAAATGTTACTAAAATTATTCTAAAAAAAGAAAATTACTAACGTCTAAAGAATATAGTTCAATAATTTTATCATTCTGGAGTACATCCTAAAAATCAAATAATAAAATTTTTATATGGGTTACCTAGCTATAAAAGTCAAACAGTATTTGTAAAGTATTAAGCTAAAATTTATTGATTAATTATACCTTTGATTAAATCAAAATATTACAGTATTTTCGGACAAAATTAATAATACGTAGTATAATTTATTTAAAATGTATTAAACATTTAAAAATCAACCAAATCAAATATTATAATGAAAAAAATTTTATTAGCTCTAGCAATATTTACTGTTAATTTCTGTTTAGCACAGAATGCAAAAAATGAAGGATGGTATATACAAGAGCTTCACTATCCTGAAATTAATTTACCTGTAGATTATAAAAACTTTAGTATTGAAATTGAAGAAAACAATGAAAACATAAAACTAAATGATAATGGTAAACAAAAGCTAACATCATTTAATAATCCTAAATTAGAAAGTTTAATTAAATCATATTTTGAATTACCAGGTTATACAAAATCTGATAATCCTGACTTTATTATTAAATTTAATAATCTAGGCCTAAAGCACATTGTAAGTTCTACCGAAAAAAAAGCTTACGGTAAAGATGCTAAAAACACTTACACTGGTATAATTGAAATAAAATCTGAAGTCGAGGTAACAGTAAAAGACCTAAACGATAGTATCATTTTTACAAAAAAGTATTCTAGAAAAACTAAATCTGAAAGTATAGGTGTTTATAAAAATAGTGGTATACCTAATAAAACTTTAGCAACAACATTAATTAAAAACCAATATCAAAATAATGCTCGAGATTATAGAACCTCAAAGAATGTATCAGAAGCAGGATATATAATCCAAGATATATCAAAATCTTTAAAAGCTTTATTTTCTAGTTATTACGAGTCTAAAAGAGTAAATCTTTTTCGAATTAAAAAAGAAGAAAAATATGGTATTGATAATAATACTCAAGTTGACAAATTAGTAGCTTTAAACAAGGTAGATTACTCTGATAGCTATAATCAAGAATTACACAAATTAGTTAATGAAAGTATTGAAAAATTTAATACCGAAATTGCTAAAATTAAAAACAAAGAAGATAAAAAAGAAAAAAAAATCTACTGGACTTTATTATCTAACTTATCTGGTGCATATTATGCTATAGGTGATTACGAAAAAGCTATTGAGTATGCTAAAAAAAGAATGGAAGTTGACTATAATAAAAAATGGAAATTTAATTTAGAAATAGCCGAAAGCCGTAAAAAAATCACAGATAAAAACAAATCATAAATTAAATATCATTATCAAAAAAACTACCTGATTTAGGTAGTTTTTTTGATAGGTATCATTTTATATACTAAATTTATTACTCTACTTTTAATCACTTAATCACTATTAAGTGAATATTTAAGCATAAATCAAAATAACTATTTACTATTACATAGATGGGCACGATAAAAATAAACAGCACAACAGGAGCTAAAATATTTATTGACAATGTAGCCTCAGGTACAATAAATAAACAAAGTAAAACATTTAATGTTAGCAATGGTCAACATCAAATATATGCAAAAGCAGCTTGGTGCAGTAGTCAACCATTAACAGTAAATGTAACAGATCAAAAAACAACTATTGTAACACTTAACAGTTTTAAACATGAAACCTTGTTTAAAGCTGCTTTCATGTTGCTAGCTGGATTACTTTTGTTTACTAAAAATATGATATTTGCAGTTTTTGCTGCAATAGTATTTTTATATCCATTATACTATTTAACCTTTGGAAAAAACAATTATTTACAATTATCAGAAAAAACCATAACTTAATCTTTTATACCAAAAGATATGAGACAACTTAAACCCTTACTAATAGTATTAGAATTAAGTAATTTTTGTTTAGGACAAAGCTTACCTGAAAAACTTAGCGAAACTGATTATGGAACGTATAGCAAAACAGTTATTTGAAAAAATATCTCTTAGCAAAAAGGAAAACACAAAATTATACTATAATTTTTTTGAAGATAAAAACCATGGAAATGCTTTGCATCAAGCAGTTTATGATGTTTTTGAAAAGATTTTTAAAAGCGTAAAATAATTATTTATATGTTATCAAAACAAATCATATATCTTGCAGGTGGTTGTCTTTGGGGAGTTCAAGAGTTTTTAAAACACATTCCTGGAATTATTAATACTCAAGCAGGTAGAGCAAATGGCACAACTAAATCTACTAAAACAGATTATGATGGTTTTGCAGAATGCGTAAAAACTACTTTTGACAGTAATATCGTTTCAGTTGAAGATTTAATAAATTATTTATTAGAAATCATTGATCCTTATAGTATTAATAAACAAGGAAACGATATAGGTCAAAAATATAGAACAGGTATCTACAGTAATAATACAAGACATTTATTGAAAGCAAAAACACACATTAAAACAATTGAAGATAATCTAAATAAGGAAAATAAAACACAAAAAACAATTGCTATTGAGGTGCTTCCATTAACTAATTTTATTCCAAGTGATACAGAACACCAAGATAGATTAACCTTGCATCCAGAAGATTATAGTTATTGTCACATCCCTTTAGACGTATTACACAAGTACAAGAACAACTAATTTGACAGACTTAAAGAAGTTAAATTAAAAAGAAAAAATTACTACTTTGTGGCTTTTGTTAAATACTCATTTAATACAAGAGAAGCAAAAATAAGACTTCCTCCAATTATAATTTTAACAACATTGGCCTCTTTGTTCCATAAAACAAGGTTGACAATTAAACCCAACGGAATTAATGCATTATTCATAATTGCTAAAGACCCTGTGTTTACTTTAACAACACCTTTATTCCAAAAATAATACCCCAAACCAGACGCAACAGCGCCTAGATATATTAAAATTGCCCATTGCAAAGCTGTAGTTGGTAACTTTTGGGCTGAACCAAAAATAAAAAACGCAATAAAAGCTACTAAAAATGCACCAATAAAAAACAAGCCAAAAATGGTATGCTTTGGTTTGGTTTGTAATTCTGGTGTAGATTTTAGTAAATACTTGTATGTTACTTGACCAATAGCAAAACAAAGATTAGCGCCTTGAGTAATTAAAAAGCCTAAAAAAACATGTTCACTAATACTTGAGTATTGTATATAAGCAGCTCCTAAAACAGCTAATAATGCAGTAAAAAGATGTACTTTATTAAACCGTTTAATTAAAATGTCATTTAATAAAGTAATGTAAATTGGTGTTAATACACTAAACAATAACACTTCTGGAACAGTAAGAAAATTAAACGACTGAAAGTAAAAACAATACATTAAACCTAATTGAACAGACCCAATACCAATTAGCTTGATAATTGTTTCTGTTTTGATGCCTTTCAGTTTTAAAAAAGGTAAAAATAGCATTGTAGCAATACCTATACGTACCAATACAGAAAACCATGCATCCACATGTCCCGAAAGATATACACCAATTAAACTAAACGAAAAAGCCCAGATAATAGTAACAAAAAATAAATACTTCATATGGAAACAAAGTAAAACATAAATAGAATTATAAACAAAAAGATTGTAACTCCCTTTTTACTGTAAAAAAACAAGTAATATAAATCACTTGAATTTAAAGTAATTAAGTATTTTAATTTATCGATATAAAAAAATAACTTACATCAAAAATAAACAAAACAAACAACTATATTGTTTGTTATATAAACAGTTGTAAGCAATTTGAGAAAAACCGAAAACCAATGAATAAAATCCTATCATTAATACTAATTTTGTTTCTAAACCAAAGTTGTAAAGAACATAAAAACGAATTACCAAAGTCCATTAAAATCATCACGAAATTTAGAGTTTTAGACGAAAAAATTAGTCCGAATAATATGAACTGTTCTAAAAAAAGTGTTCCGTTTTTAGAAATGAAAAAAAATGATTGCTCATTCTTAATTGGAATTTATGAATTTGACATAGAAAAGAAATATCTGATAGACGACAATGGAAACCTAAAAGAATTCTTGAAATATTTATCCGAAGGTCCATTAGCATATTCATTGAACGAACTGAATTCGGATAAGAAATTTAAAGAATACGAAAATTTAGAAATATTTAATGTTCAAGTCTCAAAAAATCAAACTGAAATAATAGATTCCAAAGACACTTTAGAAATTGAACAAGTTTTTATATCTGAAAAATTAATATTAATGAAAAATTCGGAAAATATTGGAAGAAGAATATTGTATGAATATGAATATGAATATGAATAAAACTGCTTAAAATAAAATACTGTGATACAAAAAATAATTTTTTTAACTAAAATACTTCCGTAAGAATCATAAATAATACAATAACAAAAAGTGTAAACGGAATCATAGAAAGACAAAATAAATGAATTACAAACTTTTAATTTAAATAATAGCCCTAACTATTTCACTTGTAAGTTTAGGATGGAATATATTTAACAAAATCAAGAGTGAGAAAAAGAAATTACTAATTCAATGTTATAAAAGTAAAGAAAAAAATACTTTTAAATGCGTATTGACTTTGACTAATGTTGGAAATAAACCTATTTTTATAAGGAAAATTGAATTGCACGAAAAAAAAATAAAAAATCATTTAAACGCAATTTGGATTATAGTAAGTATCAATAAGGTTTCGAAAACAAACCTATACATTCAGAACATTGGCAAACATTAATTTTTAAAGACACTAAACATTTCAAATTTTATAATCCTAAAATTCAGAAATTTAAGAAAACTAAAATCACAGTTGTTGACCCAAAAGAAAAAAAAATCTCAACTAAATGGTTTGAAAAAAATAACTTACATTGATTAAAAATGGAAACAACAATACAAAATATAGTTATAGAAATAGCACAGGAATTAGATTGTGGATTTGACTAATATTAAAACTCTAAAACTCTCGAAATAATTCCCATTCCAAGTTTGTCACAGTTTATAGACAAAGACGACTTTAAAGAAGCTTTTAGTGACAGTTTAGAAAAAGTCGAAAAATATAAAACGGATTTTATAAAAATTGAGACTTTAGAAAGCTTTGAGTCATTTAAAATTATAGACTTTTTATTGAACAATTATCTGACCAAAATCTAAAGTCAGAATTGGAAAATGTATTAGTAAACAAAAAACCATTTCAGAATTTTAAGCATAAAATAGACCATTCTGAATTTAGATAAAGTTGGTTTGAATTTAAGTAAAGTGAAATGGAAAAAATAGTAAAAACGAAATTAAACAGGTAAAAAACCAATACATAATAAAGTTCTTTAGTAAAAAAAAAGTGTTTTTTTACTAAAGAACTCCTGAAATTATTATTATAAATTAGTCCTGATTTTTTTAATAGCAAAAGCCTGTTTTAATAATGTATTACAAACAGTTATTAATGCTATTTTTTTTGCTATTTACTTTAGCTATTCATCGTCCTTGTATTGCTTTGTAATACTTCTTGTATTTACAGGTATTAAAACTGTTTATAAATAACAACTTTCTAAGTTTTTGATTTCCTATTTCACTAATTCGTGAACGTCATTTTCCCCTACTCCTACTTTGACGGATCATTAGTATTAGTCCAATGTAATTAAACAATTCACATCCGTTTGTAGATCATTAAAAAAATCATCATAAATAAAAAAACACTTCAAGCTTCATGACTTTCTAACGTTTTAATGGCAGTAGTCAATTAAAAAAAACAAACAATTATAATTTTAGAAATTTGTATATTAAACCATAACCCAAATACAAAAATTATGAACAACCAATTTAAATCAATAAGAGTAATCACTCTTAGCATCATCGCACTTTCTGGTGCAGTATTATCTTGTACTGACACTTTGGAAATAGAAGCGGAACTAAACTCAATAGTAGATGATAAAGAACTTGTAGATAGTTCTATGTTAAATACTAAAGTAGCAACCTCAAATTCTGTGTGTACGACAGCAGGAACAAACACAACGCGAGAATATACATTTACTGGTGATGTAAATAGTTCTATTAACACAAAAATTGATGATAGAACTTGTACTTATAATTACACGCAATTAACAGAGAATGGTATCATCAAAGGTGTTTATAAAATTAAAGCTAATTCTAACCATATGGATGATCTTCAACCAAGAATAGAACGTGCCTCACCAGTGGTTTCAAATGTTAAAAATGGAAATTACGTATCATTTAGTGGTTATATCACAATAAATAGAGCAGGACATGTAGCTGGCCAAAATATTAGTACAACTTCTGTAAAGAATCAGTCTGGAACTTACATTATTCAAGCCAAAGGTAAACATTCTGGAGGTGGAGGTAGCAAAGATCCAGCTATCTGTTTATTAAGAGCTGTACCAAGATTTACTGGCAATACCCAATCTTCCTTTGATATATATAGAGAAGAAATTACAACACGCGGTGGCATAGGGCTAAGTGGTAGACAACTAATATTTTTAAAAAATATACCGGCAAATGTACGCACCAAAATCACCTTAAAAACAGGTTTCGAATTGAAAGGAGTTGCTCCTAATGAGTTTTTAAATCATTATGTCAACATAACTATTGGAACTAGCACTTACAATTGGGATGTACCAGAACCAAGCAAAGCTCTACAAGCTAAATACCGTTTTGGTGCATACCGTGTTAAAGGTGGAGAGGCGGAAATAAAATGGGATAATGTAACTAGAGAATTTGTAAATACACCTTAGTTTGACCGTTATTTTTTTATTTAAAATAAAAGAGGTTAGCTTTTGGTAACCTCTTTTTTGTTTTAATATTTTAAAACATATAATTACTAAATATAAATTGTTGTAAATGTTATTTTACCAAAATTTATTATTACATTTTTTATACTATCAAAAAGTCTATGCGTGAAGTAGCTTAGACTTAATGAATAAATTCTTAAAGAAAAAGTATAAATATATTCCCTTCAATGTATTTAGTTTTATTTGATATTTTTTATCTAAACAAAGCAGTAAAATGAAGATAACTTAAGCTTATGTTGTTAAAAAAACACTTTTTCTTTCATGTTTTTTTGAACCACTTTATTTTTTTAACGTGAAGAATATGTATCATATTTCTCTACCTAAAAAAGACAAATCAAACCCTAAAATATTTAATAACGTTTTTATAATATTAGATTAAACACATCAAATAATATAAGAATTAAATTCATAAACGTAAAAAATTGAAAAAACCCAATTAACAGTTTTAACGTACAACCATTAAATATTATCCTCAAATTAAATAACCAAATCATGAAAAAAAACCTACAAATGTTTAAAAGACTAATGTATCTACCTTTGTTTTTAATGCTATTCTCTCTAAGTTCAGTAGCTCAATCTCCTGTAGAAAAACATGGTCGATTACAAGTTAACGGAAATCGTATTCTTAATCAGTATGGAGAAATTACAAGCTTAGCTGGCAATAGCCTCTTTTGGAGTAATGCTGGAGACACCTCCGATTTTTATAATGCAGAAACTGTTGATTTTTTAGCAGAAAACTGGAATAGCTCACTTATTAGAATAGCAATGGGTGTAAAAGAAAATTGGGATGGCGGAAATGGCTATATTGATAGTCCACAGGAGCAAGAAACTAAAATTAGAAAAGTTATTGACGCAGCTATCGCTAATGGCATATATGTTATAATAGACTGGCACACTCACGAAGCAGAATTATACACAGATGAGGCTATAGACTTTTTTACCAGAATGGCAGATCTTTACGGAGATACTCCAAATGTAATGTATGAAATTTATAACGAGCCTATATACCAAAGTTGGCCTGTTATTAAAAATTATGCAGAGCAAGTAATTGCTGGTATACGTTCTAAAGATCCAGATAATTTAATAATTGTAGGTACTAGCAATTATTCTCAGCAAGTTGATGTAGCATCAGCAGACCCAATATCTGATAATAATGTAGCATATACATTACATTTTTATGCAGCATTTAACCCTCATGATAACTTAAGAAATGTAGCACAGACTGCATTAGATAATAATGTTGCTTTATTTGTTACAGAATGGGGTACAATTTTAAATACCGGACAAGGTGAACCTGACCAAGAAAGTACTAATACATGGATGGCCTTTTTAAAAGAAAGAGGTATAAGTCACGCTAATTGGTCTTTGAGTGACAAAGCGTTTCCTGAAACAGGGTCTGTAGTTCAAGCAGGACAAGGTGTACCTGGTTTAATTAACAATCAACTTACAACATCTGGTGATATTGTAAAAAATATCATCCAAAACTGGGATACAGAGACCGCTTCAGAACCAACAACAACACAATGTAATACTATAGAATGTATTAGAGTTGCAATGCAAACAGCACAAGCAGGAGATGAAATTATAATTGCCTCTGGAAACTACAATTTTCAAAACAAGATACAAGGTGCCTTTAACCGTAGTGCATACCTTTACGGTAATGCTAATGGAAGCAGTACAAATCCTATTATATTAAGAGGAGAAAGCGCTACAAACCCTCCTGTTTTTTCAGGATTAGATTATAATAATGGCTATCTTTTAAGTATTGAAGGTGATTATTGGAACATTGAAGATATAGAGTTTAAAACAGGGTCTAAAGGTATTGTTCTTGACAATTCTAACGGTAGTAAATTAAAAAACCTTGTTGTACATGATATTGGAGAAGAAGCTATTCACTTGCGTGATGGATCTAGCAATAATAGTATAGATGGTTGTACTATATATAATACAGGTAGAACTAAACCTGGTTTTGGCGAAGGTTTATATGTAGGCTCAGATAAAGGACAACATGACACTTATGAAAGAGCTTGTAATGATAATACTATTGAAAACTGTACAGTTGGACCTAATGTAACAGCAGAAGGCGTAGATGTTAAGGAAGGTACAATGAACACTATTATAAGAAATTGCGTGTTTTCTGCAGAAGGAATTTCAGGAGTAAATAGCTCAGATGCTTTTATTGATTTAAAAGGAGCCTATGGTTTTGTATACAGAAACACGTTTAACGTTGATGGTTCTGAAGTTATAAATACTGGAGTAGACTTTTTAGATAGAGGTACAGGATTTAATACAGGTTTTAGAAATGCAATATTTGAAAACACATATAACCTTGGCAGTAGAGCTTCAGAAATTTCAACTGCTCGCAAAAAACAAGGTTCTCCTGAACAAACTCACGTTTGGGATAATATTAGAAACCCTAATTCTGTTGATTTTCCAATAAGTGATGGTACAGAAAATCTAGTAAATCAATTTTGCCCAGATTGGAATATAGAACCATGTAATCCTATTGATGAAACCAATCAAGCACCTACAATAAGCTTCCTATCTCCTATTAACAATATTACTTTAGTTGAAGGTTATAATTTACAAGTTGAAGTTAATGCTACTGATGCAGATGGAACTATTGATAATGTAAAACTATTTATAGATAACAATTTAGTTAGACAAATAAATTCTACTTCATATAAATGGGGCCATTCTGAATCTCCAAACACAGATGAACTTAATGGTCTTACAGAAGGTACTTATGCCTTTAAAGCTATTGCAACTGATAATGAAGGGCTGTCTGCAGAAACGGAATTTGTATTAACTGTAATAGCAGTACAAAACCCATCTGAAACTTGTAATTTTAATACACCTTCTCAAAATGGTTTAGAAGATTTTGACAATAAAAAGTTTTCTAATGTTTTTGTGTTAGGATCTGGTGGACCCTCTTTAAGTAATTTGAAAACATTTACTATTAATTGGAATTCGCAATACAATGGACTCTATCAATTTTCAATAAACACAAATAATGGTGTTCCTGATTATTATATAAATTTAAAACCAAAAATTACCTTTCAGTTTAAAAATGAAAATCCCGAAATGTCTATTAGTAATAGCTTAATTCCTAATTTTGATGGAGATTACTGGGTAACATCAGATAATGGTAACTTTGTTATGGTATCAAAATCTAATAATTTTACATTATATTTTAGTAACGACTCTTCTACTCCTACTTGTAATGTTATAAGTAGCAACCAACGTAGTCAAACAATTAAAATTAATAATGATTCTGGTACTAATTTTAAGCTTTTTCCTAATCCTGCTTCAAACGAAACTATTTTTGTTAGTTCTAAAAATGAAAGACTAGTATCTGTTGAAGTTTATGATTTACAAGGAAAATTATTAATTAGTCACAATGATGATAGTACGTTGCTAAAATTAAATATTTCTGAAATTTCATCAGGAACTTATGTTATAAAAATTACAGGCACAACATCTAAAAAACGTTCTTTATTTGTAAAAAAATAGTACTTAAAAGACTATTAAAAATTAATAACAATAAAAGCGGAATATCTATTATTTAGGTATTCTGCTTTTTTTTTTATATGTTTTTTTACATCTTCTAAATATAAAAATCAAACCACTAAACTTATGATTCAAAATTCATAACAAGCCATAATGTAATCTCACAATCCTTTCTATTTGGTTTATATTTATAATATGCAACAAAAAAATCTATCCATTAAAAAATAGGTAAGAAATAAAATGTATTCCTTACCTATTTTATTAATCTTAACATTTACCAAATGATTGACTTATAACTGTAATACCTGCGATTACGATAGAAATTTTAACTCCAGTTGGGATTCCCCAAGTTGTACAAATACTAATACAAGCCTGTCCGACAGAACCGCTTGGTATACTGACCGGAAGGGTAAAACAATGTTTACCAAAACCTAAAGGTAAATTGATACAAACACTATGTCCTTCTGTTGTTATTTTAATACACTCTGCACTAACCAACATACAACCACCACGACTTGTATCAAAACTAGAGTTTTTAGCATCTAAGACACTACCTTCATATGTTTTTTTTGCTGCATCTACTGCATTTGCTATTGCTTCATCATTAAACGAATAAGTTGCCATAATATTATTTTTTTTAACTATAATCCTACTCTATTTATTTTAGGTTTTTCGGAATCCTCCTTAGTAAACAAAAATTGATAGTAGCTACTTATTCAAATATTTTTTTGTGATTACATTACAAATGTCTAATATTTTTTAAAACTTAAAAAGAGTGTAAATACCTGATTTTAAGCAACAAGTATTTATACGTACAAACAACTATTTAAAGTTTAGAATCTAATAGTAAAACAAGTATTGATCATAATATAGATTGAAATCTAATTATAACATACATACATTTTGGATAAACTATATTCTAAAAACTAAGTTTTCACAAAAAACTATGTGTACAATTAGTATTGATTAAAACTAATAAGACAAAACAAAAATATGCTGTATTCAGAATATCAAGTAAAATCCTGAATACAACATATAATTTAATACATAAAATACTTATGAAGTACAGTTAAAAAACGGATCCCACCAGAAATATTTCATTGGAGCTCCTCCAACGGATACACCAATTTTTAATTGATAGGTACATTTACCCTGTACCATAGCAGTTCCAATCCATTGATAAGAAGATATTGCATCTTGCTTTTGAGGGTATCCAAAATTTCCAAAAATATTGACACCTGATGATACTTCAAAACCTACGATTTCAACATTGTCACCTTGACTACCTGCAAGATCTATAGGAAAAGTATTAAAACCAATACCAAAACCTGCAGTTACATTTGAATTTAATTCTAATCCACCTTGACCGGAACTCCCTCCAACTGCATTATTATCCATCATATAAATTCCTTTTCCTGCATATTGACCTGATGTTTGACTATATAAAAACACGGTATCTACAGCAACGTTTATGACTCTTGCAGGAATTACTGTTCCTGCAACAAAATTTGTACTATTATTTCTCATAATATTTAGTTTTATTATGCTTCAACTGGAGTGATTACCACTGGAAGCGTTACGGTTATAGATTCAGACCCACCATTGTAGCTAAACTGGATGTTAGAGTCTACAGTTCCTCCAACAGTACCTGTTTCAAGTTTACCAGTAAACGTATTGGATAAACCTGGAACTGGAGCTGGAGGTGTTGCCCAACCTGATTTTGCTCCAACAGCAGTAATAGTAAAATCACCATTAAATTGTGGATCTATAGGCACAACAGTCCAACACACATTACTACCACTAATAACGTTAGTTTTTAAATTTGCTGTTCCTTCACCTGTAGAATCTTGACTTTTATTGCAAACAGCATAGCATCCAGAGGTTGAACCCTGTTTCATACTATTTACATCTGCCCATACTTGGACAAATACCGTACATTGATTTGGTTGTATTGACATCGATTAATTATTTAGTTTTCTTACTCTATTTAAAATTGGCTTTTCAGATTGCGCCATAATAATTAAAACGAATTGTAGCTACTCAATCGATTATTTCATTATTAATTACAACACAAATATCTGATGAAAACTAAGAAATCATTAGAGTATAAATAATGCTTTTCAAAAACAGGTATAAACACCTAAAACATTAAATATCAATAAATTAAATAAGTGTTTATCAAGAAAAACAAAATGCAAAAAAAAATAAAAAACTTGATTTATTATCTACTATTAAAAGGACACCATCTTTTTTAATAAGTATAAAAAGAATTATAATTATCATCTACAAGAAATTGAAATTGTAACTTTGATCGATAAACAAACTAAAAACTAATACAAATATGAATTGGAAAAATACATACAATTTATCAATTGTTATTTTAATTTCCTTAACCGTTCTATTTATAAAAAATATTTTTAATAATTATTTTTTTTATGGCTACTTAAGAAACCTTTTCAATGTTATAGAAATCATAGTCTTTTTTGGCTTTATAAAAACATTAGACAACTCAATAAAAGCTAAAACTAAAGACAAAAAACTACATATTTTTGAATATGCATTATATGTTGTTATAGTAATAAAAATACTGTCTACTTTAATAACATTGTACTATATAGCACAAGCACCTAGATTATTAACACAATTTTTTGTAATACTTACATTATCATTAAACGTAGCTTTAATCTACTTATCTTTTAATGCATTTAAAATTAGAAAACAATTATTTGGAAACTACACTAACAATGGTAATTTAAAGGAAAATAGTTTTGATATTGAATCATTAGAGAGAAAAAAATATACTACAAATTCAGAAAGGTTGAGTCTATGTAAAATTTGTATAAACAAGACATTTGACCCCAAAATAGGTCTATTATGTAATATTGATTATTCTAAACCAAGCTTTAATACTTTTTGTAAAGAGTTTATTGTTGATGAGAAAGAACAAGAAAGAATAATTGAAAATACTACTGTAGAAAAAAAAGGTTTTTTTGGCAGTTGGAAAGGTCCAATAATCATGTCCATATTGGGATTTATAAGAGCAGCTATTCGCGGATTTGAAGATCCTTTTGGATTAGTGTTTTTAGTTTTAGGTATTAGTTGGCTTGTCATAGCCTTAACATCTAAAAAATAAATACAATTATCTTATAAAACAACACCTCTTTAAGTGAATAAAGAGGTGTGTCTGTTTAATATAAATAACCAAATTATATTAAAGTGCTTTTTTTAGGTCTTCAATAGTTTTAGCCATTACAACACCTGGTAATTTTACTGGAGCAGCAACTTCTGCTAAAAATGTTCCTTTTACTTCACCTGTTTTGTAAGTTGTAAAACCTACTCTGTATAAACCAGCAGTTAAAGCTTTTGTAGGGCTTCCTGTTTCGCTTTTATATCTTAAAAGTGAATTATAACTACTTCCACTTGGTTGCTTAGGCATTTCGCTACTGTCATCATTACTTGTTAATGTTGTCCAAGTTGCACTTTTTACAGACTCTTCTGTAACATCTTCTTTCTTAAAAATTGTAGAACGCTCTAAAGTAATATAAGTATCAAAAAAATCTTCAGACGATGCGTTTTCTGTATATTCATCAGACTTAATAACATTTTTTACTTTGTTTTTTCCTACTGGAGAAACCATTCTTACACCTAATTCTGGAGCAACAATTGGTACCCAAACATATATGTAATACATTTTTTTACCATCTTTTACTTCATCTTCGTTTCCCGGAGAAGCGTATCCTGCATAAGATATTACATCTGTATAAGGTACTTTAATTGTTTTTGGTCCAATTTTCTTTTCTGTTGAACTTCCAAATTTTTTCAATTTCTGAGCTTCTGCACTAAACATTGCACAAAAAGCTAATACTGATAATGCTACTAATTTAATTTTCATTTTTGTTTATTTAATTGTTGATTATATTTCTTTTCTAGAAGAATAATATTGATGCTACAATCATCCAAGCACCAACAAATAATCCTACTACACCAAGTTTACCTTGTTTTGGAGCTAATTTTTCTCTTAAAGCTATAGCTTTTTCTTTTGCAGCTTCATTTTTAGATAAAACAAGTTTATTAATAAGAGTAAACCCTAACATAAACCCTAAAATAGCTTCTACAATACTACCTACTAATAAAGTTGCCCACCATATTGGGAAAGTTGTAATCCATCCTAAATTTAATATTGAAAAAATGATTCCCCAAACACCATAAAAACAAAATGCTAATCCAATCCAACCTTGGTAAGGTTCAATTTTGTCTAAAAGTTCTTTAGCATTAGGTTTTTTTGATAATAGTAATGAAGGCACTGCGATAATACTTAATAAAATTAATGTAATTCCAAAAGTCATAATGTTTTGTTTAAATGGTTAAAATTAGTTTTTGTTTATAATTGAAACAGTTTGTTTGTTTCTATTTCAAATATCCTGAGGCAAATGTATACCAATAGACACCGTTAAATATCACCATATTTAGTGAAATTGAATACCCTGAAAACAGTGACTAATAATGTAATTAACTGATTTTAAACACTTAAAAATGCAATGCAAACTATTTTTTAATACAAAACACAAAATAATGCTAAATACTATTTACAATTAAATTTGGATTGGAGCTAATATGATTCACTATGAAATATTAAAACAAAAAAAAGACTCTAAAATTAGAGTCTTTTTAATAATTAGATGGTATGTTTTTTTAACTAACGTAGCCTTTTTTTATTGCATATTTAGTCAATCCTGCAAGGTTTCTAACATTAAGTTTCGTGATAAGGTTTTTACGATAACTCTCAATAGTATGCTTACTTAAAAACAACTTATCGGCAATTTCTTGCGTAGTAAACTCTTCTGCAATAAGCGAAATAACTTCTACTTCACGTTTAGTTAGCTTAATGTCTTTATCTTTATTTTTTTCAAATTTACTTTGAAGGTAAATATCTTTAATAGCTTTAGAAAAATATTTTTCTCCACTTAAAATAGTTTCAATAGCTTTTAAAAACTCTTCTTTTTTAGCGTTTTTTTGAAGATATCCATCAACATCACTATCAATAAGATCGTCAATTATTTCTGGAGTATTATGCATACTTACCACCAAAGTTTTAATATTTTTATTGGTGCTTTTTATCCATTTATTTAAGGTAATACCATCTACTTCTGGCATAGTAACATCTGTAATAACAAGATCAATTTTTTCTTCGGTATTTATGTTAATATATTTTTTAACTTCACCACCATGTTTTGCGGTGTATAAAATACTGTAATTACTTTCTGTATTTAAAATACTTAATAAACCATCTAAAAACATTTTATGGTCATCTGCAATAATAAGATTATGCTTCATTTTTTTATGCTTTTAACGGAATTTCTATATTAATATTAGTACCTCTATTGGGTTTAGAATCTATATGTAAAACACCCTTATAATTCTCTACTCTGTTTTTTATATTTGTTAAACCAATACCTAAAGTTGTTTTAGAAGTATCAAACCCTACTCCATCATCTTCGTATACTAAAAACAAGACGTCTTCTAAATAATCTAGCTGTATATCTATTGTTTTTGCTTTGGCGTATTTGATTGTATTTGTGGTTAGTTCTTGAAAAATAGAAAACAATTCGTTTTGTAAAATCTTGTTTAATTTATTAATTTTCACTTCGTCAAAAATAGAAATATTTATGGCTATTTGGCTTGCTTCTTCAACTGTTTTAACATACTCTTTAATTAAAAACACAAAGTCATTTTCTCTTATTTTTTTTGGTAATAAATTATGAGACAAATTTCTTACCTGCTCATAAGTATCGTCTAATTGCCTATAAATTAATTTTAATTTTTCAGGATGGTTAGATAACTGACTAAACTGTAATTTTATTGCTGCCAGATTACCTCCTACGCTATCATGCATAACCTGAGCTATTTTTTTTCGTTCTAAATCTTGACCTCTAACAGAGGCTTTTATAAGTTTTAATTCTTGATCTTTTTTTAACGAAATGACTTGCTGCTCGTTAATTTGTTTTTCTTTTAAATTAACTAAACTTTGAGCTTGTAATTTTTGATAATAAATAACTAAAAGCCCTACAATTGGCACTAATAATATAAAAAATGCAATTAAGACTATATATTTAATGGTTCTTTCTCTGTCTAACTCTATTGCTTTAACTGCTTCTTTTTCTTTAAGTAACGAAATTTCATTTTTACGCTTTTTAACACCATTTTGCAATTGCAATACTTGATTTTCATTTTGCTTTGCTATAATCGTTTTTTGAAGTTTGAATCTTTCAATATCAGCTTCTTTTTTCTTAATATTTAAGCTTTTATTTAAATTTTCAATTTGTAAAGATTTTATAGTTTTTTCTTTTTCTAAGGTTTTAAACTTAACTTCTAATCGGTTAATTTCTTTTTCTGTTATAGAGTTGTCTATACTGTCTTTTATTTGGTAATATTTTTTACCGTAGTTGTAAGCATTTCTATAATCTTTTTTTCTAGAAGATAATTTTTCTAACATTAAATAGCTATTCATCTCAATATTTAGATTACCTAATTGCATAGCTTTAACTAATGTTTCAGTAAAAATCAAAAGTGCTTCATCATCCTTATTCTGATTAAATAAAATATTTCCAATTTCACCTAAAGCATTTAACTCTAAATTATAAAACTTATTTTTAAAACTTATATCTTTTGCTTCATAAAAAAAAGATAAGGCTTTATCTTTATCTCTAGTTAGATAATTACTTCCTAAGTTAATTAGTATATTTACTGAAGCTTTCCTTCTAAAACCATCTTTTTCACAAATTGCTTTTGCTTTTTGTAAGTAACTGTTGGATTTGTCATATTCTAAAAGCGAAGAGTAAATTGCGCCTAAATTGATATAGCTACCTAAAATAATTTCGTTATCGTCTGAAAATTTTATACATTTTTCAAACAACTCTAAAGCTTCTTTTGTTTCACCAAGTGTAACATAAGCACTAGCTAAATCGTGTAAGTGAGTGTAATATAAATTTTTTTCGTTATGCTTTTCACTTAACTCAGCTCCTTTAATATGCCAGTTTTTACTTTCTTCATATAACCCCTTATTTTTATTGTTTAATGCAAGTAATTGATAAGATAAAATAGTTAATCTTATACCTAAAGAGTCGCTTACATTGTGTTTGTTTTCAAGAGCTTTGTGGGTATAGTATATAGACGAATCTGTTGCGACATATCTGTTATGATAATAGGCCAGTAACAAATAAGTATTGGTCCTAGATTTACCAAATTTAAAAGTTGGTAATAAAGCATGTGCCTGTTGGTAGGCTTTTTTGTATAAACCATTATTGAAATGGTCTAATAATTGAGCTACTTTTTCATCTTCATTTTTTGAATTAGCTACTGAGTTTTGCGAAATACTTAAACATGCATTACACAAAAACAGAAAAACAAATATGTTTTTAAACTTAAAAATCATGCACAAATGTAACTAATACAAAGTGGATTACCATCCCTGAAAACAGGGTTTAATGGCTAAAACCATTTAATTTACAATAATACATTAACAGCTCGTAAAAACCACATCTAATATGAAATTACATAGTTAAAAAAAAGACGAAAACTAATTAGTCTTCGTCTTCTGGTTTAAAAAGTTCTGATTGATATTTTTCTAAAAATTTCTTTTGTCTTTCAATCATTTGTAAGCGTATTTTATCAATATCCATAAAATCTTTTCCAAACGGACTTACAAAAAATTGGTCGTTAAAAAAATGATTGCTAAAAAGCGAATCTTCAGCAAAAACATTTTCAAAACCTTCATTTTCAAACTGCGAAAAGTTTGAAAAAAATCTTGATTTAAAAGATTGCATGATACTATCTTTATCTTTAAATGCCAAGCTATCTGTTTTCATATTAGAGGACCAAGAATAGATGCTATCATATTTTACTAAATTACCATTTTCATCAAAAACTTTATCCACTTTCCAGGTACCTTCGGGTACTGAAGTACTATTGTTTTTAGTATGGTTTACATCTTCATTTGTGTCTTTAATGTCTTGACCGTTACAACTAACACTAAAAAAAACTAAGGACAATAATAAAATATATTTTTTCATTACATTAGGTTTTAAATTAATAATACTGTTAAAGACAAGTCATAAACAGACTTATCTTTAACAGCTATAAAACGTTATGAAATTTTAATGGTGCGTGGAGGCTTTTGTTTTGCCTCTTCTTTTTTAGGTAATAGTAGACTTAAAATTCCATCAGTATATTTAGCATTAATCTTTTCATCATTAACACTTTCTGGTAAATTAAAGGTCCTTTTAAAAGAGGAATAACCAAACTCTCTACGAGTATAATTGGCATTTTTGTCTTCATTTTCTGCCTTTGTTTCAGTAAAAATAGACAATACTTGATTATCTAAGTCAATATGAAAATCTGATTTTTTAAGACCAGGAACTGCCATTTCTACCATAAAAGCATCTGCTGTTTCTTTAATATTAACCTTAGGTAAGGTCATTCCGGTGTTAAAATTTGAAGTGAAAACTGATGGTAAATCTCTATTAAATAGATCATCAAACCAGTTGGACAAAGTTGGGAAGTTTGCGTTTGAATTAGTGTTTGCTAAACTTCCGTTTTTAGGAACATTAACTAAATTGCTCATAAGTACAAAATTTTAAATTAAACATTATTTCAAATTGAAATCTTAAATATTTCAATGTAATAAATACAAAAAAAATACCATTTCAATATAAATGACATTTTTTTATGCTTTAAACACTACAATAGACATGTTTATTATAAATTTTATGAACATTTGACATGTTTTAACTTTAATAAATGACACTTTTTCATTTAAACACACTAATTTTTGGCTAAAGTACTAAAGTAAGAAATATCATACATTACTACAAAAGCTAATTTTAACAACTACTAAAAATATTTAATAGTCTTTAACATTCAAATTAATTTATATTTGTAAAATACTGATATAAAAAGACATACAGTGATAAAAACTTAACATATACTAATAGCTAAAAATTGTAAAATGATGAATACACCTACAATATCAACATATCTATTAATATTAATTTCTTTAGTAACTTCCTCAACTGTATATTCTCAATTTTCAAATCCTGTTCTGATTGAAGCAAATACAGGAATAATTACAAATATTATAACAGCAGATATTAATAATGACAATTTAAAAGACATAATAATTACAAAAAAATTTTCTACCAATAGTCTTATTTCTTATTACTTAAACCAAGGCAATCTAAACTTTAGCCCAGAAGTTACTATAGCTACAGGAAGTAGTCAGGTAACTAATATAGCTATAGGAGATTTTGATAATAATAATTGGCTTGATATTGTAAGCATTGGAGATGAAACAAATTCTGTAACACTATATATGAATAATGCAATGTCTTTTTCGTCACAAATCATTGATTCATTTGCGTTTTTCGAAAGTGATATAGATGTGGTCGATATAGATAATGATAACAATTTAGATATTGTAGCCATTGGTGGTACTATTTTAAAAGTATACTATAATGATGGGATGGCTAATTTTACATCTCAAACCATTACAGGACCAATAGAGGATTTTTTTGATATAACCATAAGTGATATTGATGCTGATGGATTTGAAGACGTTATTACTGGAGGAAGCAATATTTCGGTTTATAAAAACAATAATGGAACCTTAAGTTACGATGCTGTTAGAAGCAATCAAATACCTAATACATTTAATCTTTTTGTTAGGTTAGTAGATATTGATAATGATGGTGATGTAGATTTATTTAGCGAAAATGACAATTCAACTGGTATTAGATGGATGAAAAATGATGGTAATGGTAATTTTTCTAATCTGCAAATTATAGATCCTTCTGCAATAAATATTAGATCAGGTACTTTAAAGGATTTTGATAATGACAACGATTTAGACTTTATTATAATTAAAGATTTCAATCTGTACTTGTATACAAATGATGGTTCTGGTAATTTTAGCACTCCAATTCTTATTCAGGATGCTGAAACCATCATTAGTGTTATAGCATCAGGAGATCTTAATAACAATGGGTTAGAAGACATTATATGGTCAGCAGATTTATCAATTCAAGAAAATAATTTAGTACTATCTAATGAAGAATATTTAATAAGTAATAATTTAATAAAGATTTATAAAAATACTTCATCTAACATTTTAATGTTAGACAGTCCAAAAAATGGAACGTTATACATCTTAAACACAAAAGGGCAAATAGTTTATAATGATTTACCTGTAAAAAAGGGAATAAACCATATAAAAACAAATTTAGAAACGCAGCTGTACTTCTTCAAAATAAAATTAGAAACTAATATAACAATAACAAAAAAGGTGCTACTCAAATAATCACTTTTAAACATACAAAAGCGTCATACAACAACATATAAAATTTAATACAAGTTTTAGCTTATTTACTAAAATTCATGTGGTATATTTTATCTGTGATTTAATTGTTAACTTTAACGCTTAAACATGTAGGTAAATTTATATTATCATAAAGTAACCAATTTAAACATGAACCAAAATTAAATATATGAAAACAAGTAAATTATTATGTATTATAATAATATCAATTTTTACATATAGTTGTAATAGTGATGATGATGATTCAAACTCAAATTCTCAAAATTATTCTGAATTAATTATTGGAGAATGGGGTTTTACATCACAAACTTTAAATGGAAATAATATCGATTTTGATGATGAATGTCAACAAAATAATGAGTATCAAATTTATAGTTCTAATGGAATTTATGAACAAACTGAATTTGAAAACCTAACCGGAAATGGTTGCGAACAAGTTAGTAGTTCAAACGGAACTTGGATGATTGATGATAATATTCTGAATTTCACACAAAATGGAGATTCATATTCTGCCGAAATTTTAGAATTAAATGAATCAATATTGAGATATAAACTATCAATCGATTATGATGAAGATGGAAACTTAGACCAATTTACTCAAACATTAACAAAATTATAGATAAAGCAACTACAACTCTGCATATAATTTATAGCTAGTCCTACCCTACTTACAATAATACGCGCGTATTTTGTTTCCGGTTTGTATTTATTAAGTTAGTTGTTAAATCACGTAGCTAACCTCATCAAGGATGTTGTATAAAAAAGCTGCCCCACTTAAGGTTTATTCAATAAATAACCGTCTATAACATTATAAATTCATGCCTTTATAAATTTCAATTTGCATCGGTTTTAAACCGCTCAGAAAATTCAAGAAATTTCTAGCCTTTTAAAAAGTGTTTGGCACACTTTTTTGTCAACTCTAAAGGCATGAATTTAACTACTAGTCTCTATATTTTAGTTTACTAGAATTTTTTTAGTTGTAAAAACACCTTGTTGTTCAACTCTAACAAAATAGAACCCAGAGTGTCCAAATAATGTGCGATCTATTTTAAGATATTGTTCATTGGTTTCGGTGTGATATACAATATTACCTTGCAAATCAATAATACTTACTTTTGATGTTTTATAGTGTCCTAAATAAATGGTTAACACCCCTTCTTTTAATGGGGTTGGATATAAAACAATCGTATCTTCTTGGTCTTCAATAGTGGTATCAATTCTGGAAACAGAACTAGATGTAGCACTATCTATTACAATTAATTTTGAAGTAACACCTTGAGAACAAATAGCACGTAAAACTAGCGTATATTCAGTACCTGATGCTAAACCATTGATTGTTATTGGTGATGAAGTCCCACTTGCGTAGGACGTTGCAATCGGATTATTAATGTTTCCTGTAAACTGTCCTTTAGGCCAAGCTCTTAACTCATATCTATTACTACCTGTAAACTCATTAAATCCTATTGAAATAGATTGATTTGTTTCACCCACTTTTCTAACTGAAGTTATTGCTCCATTTACAGTACATGGTCCAGATGTAAAAGTATCAATCTGTGTCATTTCTGATGCGCCTCCTGTACTACAAATAGCACGTATAACAACTGTATATTCAGTCTCTGCTGTTAATCCATCAATAGTTATTGGAGAGGAAGATCCACCTTTGAATGCTGCTGCTGTTGGAGTATTAATATTTCCTGTAAACTGACCTTTAGGCCAAGCTCTAACTTCGTATGTATTTACGCCTTCAAGTGTATCAAATGCAAATGTAATGGACGTATTAGTTGCATCTGTAGTCTCAAAATTAGAAATAGCAGTACTAGCAGAACAAACGTCCTCAACTCTAATAATTTTCCAATTTTGATTTGTATTTCCTACTACGTATGGCCATAAATGCATACCATTACCATTGTTTCTATCTACGACCTTTTCGCAGTGTAAAGGCTCTAAAAAATAATCTTCACCAACTTTAGTAATCCCCCATTTTTGATGATTACCACTAGTCGAATTATACGTTCCTAAATTAAGATTAGCATTCTCTACCTTTTCATTTTTATTACAAGCAGCATAAGGCACCTCTAAAAATTCATTATTTCTAAGGTTTTTAACCGTGTAATAAGTACCTTCTTTGGTAATTTGCCATTGAGCACTAACATCGGTAGTTAACGCTGTATTTACAACACGTCCATTAGGACTATTAATTTTAAAATCATTAGTTGGGTTTTGAACATAGTATACCCCATCAGCTAAATTAGCATCTGGTCTAACATTATCCTCAACTCTAATAATTTTCCAATTTTGATTTGTATTTCCTGCTACGTATGGCCATAAATGCATAGCATTACCATTGTTTCTATCTACGACCTTTTCGCAATGTAAAGGTTCTAAAAAATAATCTTCACCAACTTTAGTAATCCCCCATTTTTGATGATTACCACTAGTCGAATTATACGTTCCTAAATTAAGATTAGCATTCTCTGCCTTTTCATTTTTATTACAAGCAGCATAAGGCACTTCTAAAAACTCATTATTTCTAAGATTTTTAATCGTGTAATAAGTACCTTCTTTGGTGATTTGCCATTGTGCACTAATATCGGTAGTTTCCTCTGTATTCACAACACGTCCATTAGGACTATTAATTTTAAAATCATTAGTTGGATTTTGAATATAGTATACTCCATCAGCTATATTAGCATCTGGTCTAACACTATCCTCAACTCCTGTATTACAACTTTCTCCTGGTAAATCATAACAAATACCTGTAGGGCCTTGGATTATATTCCAATTTGGTCCAGGTACCCAGTTATCTCCTACTTCATAAGCTCCAACATCAGGAGCTGCGCCAATAAAACCATTAGTATAACCACTAATAACTCTACCTGCATCTACTGCTAATGTTCCATTATTTAACCTATAATTGTTCGCATTAAAGTTTATAAATGAGGTTTGATCTACAAGGTTGTTTTGTTTATCAGACTGTGGCTCCCAAGTCCCTTCTGTTTCCTGATTTCCACCTTGGTCGGTTCTATATGTATCCGTAATATTATTCCATACTTTAACATTAGTAAACGCCGTACCTGCTTTATGCCAAGCTCCCATAGTACCGCCATCAGCTTTGACTAACGTATTATTAAATATATCAATATCCTTTCCATTCCAATTAATTTGAATATTTGTCCACTCGACATTCCAAACTACATTACGGTATACTCGAACATTTTCAGCATCATTATCTAAATAAATACCTGCTGCTTTCTTCAATTCGCCTCTACTTTCCGCGTCATGAAACCAGTTGTGATGAATATCCATATTTAAACCTTTGTTAATGGTATAAAGTAAACCACAATCATCAGCAATAAGGTTACTATAAGAGATATCATTCCAAGCAACTTCAGAATTTTTGCTTGTTATCTGAATACCATCTCTACCACCACGAGAGATATTATTACGTAAAACCTTCGTGTTTTTACCTCTAGCCATGACAGGAGCATCATAAGATCCTAAAAAGTCAAAATCATGAATGTAATTATTCCTAATGATTGTAGCATCTCCAGAATCCCAAACACCTGTTCCGTCTCCAAAACCTACTTCAGAATTTTCAATAATGGTGTTATTAGATCCATATTTAATATCAACTGCATTGATACCTGAATTAAAATTTGGACTAATACCTCGTGTCATACTTCCATATAACACCTTTACGCCTTTTAAATTATTTCCGTTTCCTTTAATACTTACTGTACCTCCAAATAGGGCAAGGTTTTCAATATGTATATAATTACGATTTTCTAAGTCAGCGGTCAAGCGTCTTTTTGCCATTTGCACTTCTCCATCATTAGGTTTTAAACCTCCAGGTAGTTGCACAAAAAGTGTGTTTGTGTTAGCGTCAAAGTACCATTCGTTTTGATAATCTAAGGCTTCTTTAATGCCTTCTAAATAATAATCACCTTTATCTCCAGGTGGATGTGCAGTAATTATCCAATTTTGATTTTTGACCGCATCAAAAGTTACTCTTCCAGAAGATTGGTTTTTTATCCACGCTCTCCATGTTGTCCATCCTGATCCTGAACGATCTCCGTAAAACATAATAGACCCTCCATTTGACCATGGCCAATTTGGAATATCTCCATCTGTTAAAAAAGCATTTATAGACACCTCATCTTGACTTCCGCCCTCATTACGTAATGAGTTTAATGTAAAACGATCGCCATCGGTATTATTGGGCCATCTGGCTAAATCCAAAACGGTAGCGCCTCGGGTTACAAAATTACGTTGCTCTAAATCCCAATTTACAGTAGTTTTCCATATACTGCCTCCATCAGATGTCCACCCGCTTAAGGCTTGCATTGCTGAAATAATAACTTTTTCTCCTTGTTTAGAGGTATAAACAATAGGGTTTCCTGGTGTTCCTGATTTTGAAGGTTTGATAGTTTCCTCATAAGTCCCTTCTCCAATAACAATAGTATTACCAGGATTAGCTACTGCAGATGCTTTTGCTATTGTTTTAAAAGGTTGATTTACTGTGCCTGGATTGGCATCATCTCCAGTTTTTGAAACATAAATGCGCTGTGCATGTATGCGACTAAATGAAAAGAGCACAACTAACGTTATGACTCCTTTAAAGACATTAATTAATTTCATGATTTAATAATTTAATGGTTGATAATTTATTATTTGATAAAATTAACGTCTTTTTTTAACAAAAATCTTCTCTTCATCGTGTTTTTAGATAAAAAAAGTAAAATCATTCAATAAGATATAAACCACAGCTTATTTAATGTTTTAGTTTCATAAATTTCATGGTATACTGACTACTTTCAATCAGCAAAACAGAAAACATGTAAGAGCTTTTTAGTCCAGTATTAACAAAAGAGAAACTGACACAGATCAAATAAGAACTTTATAAAAAACTGTACCAAGACAAAGCACAATTTTGATGAACTTTTCTTTTCTAAACAAAACTAGTATTTTAAAAAAAATAAGCGAAAAACCACTGAAATCTGAACCATTACATTTTTCACTGAATTCAGGGTGTAAAAGTTTTATAAAGAATAAGACCTTTGCATTTTGAAACAAATGTAATACTATAAATATGACATTAAAAGAGCTATCATTATCACAAAAAACGGAGTTAACACCGCATGCTTTACTGACTTAAAATCATGGACTTTAACTATTGGAAATAATTAGGTTTTCAGAGAACAACATAAAATAGCTTTCGGTATAGTAAGAAATATTTATAAAATCAATGAGTCAACTTCTATTAAATAAGCAAAAACATAGCTGAATATAACACAAAATCAAAAACCTTTAGTTGTAAACGCTTACCTCTAATCAAATACTAATTACGTTCAAAAAACGAACTATTTTAAGTCAACAAACCCAAACACTAAGTAAATTATTACTCTCAAAATTTAAAATTAATTTTGCCGATTTTTTAAAATTTAATTTCATGAAACACACGATTACTTTACTTTTTTTATTTTTAAGTCTTACGTCTTTGTCACAAACCGAATTCTCATCGCTTTGGAATACGTCTAATACTGACACAGGGACTTCTGCAATTAACGAAATTAAAATACCAACAAATCCAGCGTATACTTATAATTATAATATAGATTGGGGAGATGGACAAACAGACACTGGAGTTACCGGAGATATCACTCATACTTATGTAACTCCAAACACGTATACAATAACTATAAGTGGTACATTCCCTTCTATATATTTTAATAATCAAGGTGATAAATTAAAAATTATAGAAATTTTAAACTGGGGTAATATCCAATGGAAAACCATGGAAAATGCTTTTTATGGTTGTGAAAATTTAAATTTTGATGCCATAGATGCTCCTGATTTATCACAGGTAACAACGCTTAAAAACATGTTTAAAAATGCCGAAGCTTTCAACGGTATTATAAATCATTGGGATGTAAGTACCATTACAGATCTTTCAGGTATCTTTTATGGCGCTTCTATTTTTAATAGACCTTTAGACTTATGGAATACAGGTAATGTTACAGATATGTCAGAAACATTCTACAACACATCAAGCTTCAATGAGCCTCTAGACAATTGGAATACAGCACAAGTAACGACAATGTCTAAAATGTTTTATTCTGCTTCTGCATTTAATCAAAGTATAAATGGTTGGGAAGTTAGTAATGTAACAGATATGTCTTTCATGTTTTATAACACCACTTTTAACCTTCCATTAAGTAGTTGGTTAGTTAATAATGTAACTGACATGTCTTATATGTTTAGAGACGCAGATTTTAATCAACCTATAGAAATTTGGAACGTAAGTAATGTACAAGACATGTCGTATATGTTTTATAAAAATACAGTCTTTGATCAACCACTAAACAGTTGGATAGTTAGCAGTGTTACCAATATGTCTCATATGTTTGATGGATACTTTGGAAGTACTAGATTTAACCAGCCAATTAACGATTGGGACGTTAGCAATGTAACCAACATGAGTTTCATGTTCAGGGATAACAGATATTTTAATCAACCTTTAAATAGTTGGATTGTTAGTGCAGTTACAGATATGAAGTCGATGTTTGATGGTGCAACTCAATTTAATGAGGATATTACAACCTGGGATGTTAGTAATGTTGTTGATATGCAATCAATGTTTGAAACTGCTTATCTATTTAATCAGGATATTACAGGTTGGGATGTTAGTAATGTTACTAATATGAATAATATGTTTCGTTCTGCAAATGCGTTTAATCAAGCTATTGCAAGTTGGGATGTTAGTAAAGTAACAGACATGAGTGCTATGTTTGCATCAAATACTACGTTTAACCAACCTCTTGAAATATGGGATGTTAGTAAGGTTAAAAACATGAGTGCTATGTTTAGTTCAGCACGTGTTTTTAATCAACCTTTAAATGGTTGGGTGACTTCAGAAGTAACCAATATGTCATATATGTTTTACTCCTCTACGACTAACCCTTCAACTTTTAACCAAACATTAAATAACTGGGACACGTCCTCCGTATCCAATATGTCTAGCATGTTTAGAAATGCAATTGCATTTGACCAAAGCTTAGCATCCTGGAACATAAGTAACGTAACAAACATGGCCGACATGTTAGATGATTCTGGTTTATCTCAAACTAATTACGATAACACATTAATTGGTTGGGAGGCGCAAACGGTAAGAAATTACGTAACACTTGGTGCAGAAGGATTAAACTATTGCGATAGTTTGAACCAACGACAAAACCTAATTGATAACTCTAATTGGACAATAAATGACGATATTATTAATTGTTCATTTGTAATTTGTACGTCTTTGGTTTCTCCTCTTAATGGTGATACTAACGTCCCATCAAATACAGATATAATTTGGGAAATGGTTCCTGGAGCTACAGGTTATAAAATTAGTTATCGAATAGAAAATAGTGGTGTCGTTACTACTGTAGTAACAGACCTAGATGTCGGTAATGTAACTGGTTTAGACTTGACATCAGATTTAACACCTGGCGACACTGTTTTCGTATCCGTAGTGCCTTACAATGCAACAGATGGAGATGCTATAGGATGTACAGAAGAAAGTTTTAGTGTTATATCTAGTTGGGTTAATGACCCTACAGCCTTTAAAATTACTATAGACACCAGTCTATCACAAAGCTATACTAGTGATGATAATCAAATTAGAATAGATGCTAACTCTGGATATCCAGATTACCTAACTTATAATTACTCTATAGACTGGGGAGATAATCAATTCAATAATAATGTAACTGGAGGTATTACCCATACTTACCTTGTCCCAGGTATTTATACCATCAGTATTATTGGAGACTATCCAGCTCATTACTATTCTAATTTTGCGCGAGACAATCAAAAATTACTGTCTATAGATCAATGGGGAACCCAACAATGGCAATCAATGAAAAACGCGTTCTATTATTGTAGAAATATGGAATACAACGCTACAGACTTACCTGATTTGTCACAGGTAACAACCACATATCGTATGTTTGGTTCTACCAATCTTTTTAATGGTAATATAAACGATTGGGATGTTAGTAATATTGAAGACATGTCTAGTATGTTTCAAAGTGCTACTGCTTTTAATCAACCTTTAAATGATTGGGATGTATCCAACGTCAACAATATGAATTATATGTTTTATGGGACTAGCATTTTTGACCAACCATTAGACAATTGGGTAACAAGCAATGTTACTAGTATGAACAGTATGTTTTCTTATACTAGTGCATTTAACCAAAACATAAACAGCTGGGATGTAAGCGCAGTGACCAGTATGAAACAGATGTTTAATAGAGCAAGTCTATTCAACCAACCTCTACTTGATTGGGATGTGACCGCTGTTATCACCATGCAAGAAATGTTTAACAGTGCAAGCAACTTTAATCAACCAATAGACAATTGGATTGTTAGTAATGTCACTAACATGTCTTCAATGTTTGAAAATGCAACAGCTTTCAATCAAAATATTAATAGTTGGAATGTCACTTCTGTTAACGACATGAGTTCTATGTTTGAAAGTGCGACTAACTTCAATACGCCTTTAGATAACTGGATTCCAATTGCTGTAACCAACATGCAGTCTATGTTTGAAAGCGCAGAGGTGTTTAATCAAGACATTAGTGCCTGGAACGTAACCAATGTTATAAATATGGCGTCAACATTTAAAAACGCTAAAGCTTTTAACAAACCACTAAATGGATGGGATGTCAATTCTGTAGTAGATATGACCTCTATGTTTGAATACGCCGAAGTCTTTAACCAACCATTAAATCTTTGGGATGTTAGTGCTGTTGCTAACATGTCTTCTATGTTTAAAAATGCTTCGCTATTTAACCAAGACTTAAACGATTGGACCGTTAGCTCTGTTACTTTAATGCCTTCTATGTTTGAAAACGCAACTGCTTTTGACTCACCCATTAATGATTGGACTGTTGCTTCTGTTACTAATATGGAAAGTATGTTTAAAAATGCCATACTTTTTAATCAAACACTAAACAATTGGAACACTGGTGAAGTATTAACCATGGCAGAAATGTTTTATGGTGCCTCTAATTTTAATCAAAATATAGACATTTGGAATGTGTCCTTTGTTAACACAATGCAAGCCATGTTTAAAAATGCAACAAGTTACAATCAAACCATGAACTCATGGAATGTGGCTTCTGTAACAACTATGGAAGAAATGTTTAGAGGGGCTAGCATTTTTAATGGAACTATCGACAGCTGGAATGTAAGAGGTGTGATCACTATGGAAGAAATGTTTTACGACGCCATAGCTTTTAATCAATCGCTTAATAGTTGGAAAGTTCTTAATGTGTCTAATATGATCTCTATGTTTAGAAATGCAACAGCTTTCGATCAGAATTTAGACGATTGGAATATTGGAACCACAGATATGAAATACATGTTCAGTAATGCCACAGCTTTTAACCAACCGTTATCGGCTTGGGATGTTAGTAACGTGACCAACATGCAATACATGCTTGATTATACTGCATTATCTAGAGAAAATTATGATGCAACATTAATCGCTTGGTCTGAGCTTGCCTTAAATTCTAATATAAATCTTGGTGCTCAAAATCTATTGTATTGTGATGCTCAAGCACAAAGACAATATATAATTGATACTTATGGATGGACTATTACAGGAGATCTTTTAGACTGTCCTATACCAACTTGTACTCAATTAATTTCACCTTTAAATGGAGACATCGATGTACCTGTTAACACAAACATCAATTGGGAACCAACACCTTATACTAACGCCTATTTATTAACTGTCGTAGTACAGCCTGGTAATATCCTATTAGTGGATAACGAAACAGTTACTGAAACATCTTATCAATTTTTATCAGATTTTTCAGGAAGTGAAATTGTAGAAGTTACAATTACACCTTTTAATGATGAAGGACAGGCATTGGCTTGTACAACCGAAAGTTTTATTATTACCAATAATAGCGCACCAACTGTGCCAGATTGTACAACATTAACATTACCATTACATGACAGTTCGGATATAACTGTAGATACTGATATAGAATGGGAACCAATTGCTAATGCCGATGGGTATAGAATCACAGTAGGAACAACTTCTGGTGGTAATGATATACTAAATGATATCGATGTTGCCAATGTAACAGCCTATCAATTAACTACAGACCTTCCTGAAAACACTATAATTTATGTGCAAATAACACCATATAACACTATTGGAGATGCCATAACATGTGCCGAAGAGAGTTTCACCACAGAAACTATTCCTGTTGCTCCAGAGTGTACTAGCTTAACACTACCCTTAGATGGTGCTACAGATGTCTTAATAGATACAGATTTTTCTTGGAATGCTATCCCTAATGCTACAGGGTACTTACTGTCATTAGGGACAACTAGTGGTGGTATTGAAATTCTTAATAGTATTGATGTTGGAAATGTAACAACTTACGATCTTCCTAATAACCTAGATACTAATCGTTTAATTTTTGTAAACATAATACCTTATAACGCTGTAGGTGATGCTATAGGTTGTTCTGAAGAAAGTATTAGAACCGGAGATGCTGCTTCAACAGATCCTCCAAATTGTACCAGTCTAACTATACCATTAAACAATGCAACTGACGTGGACATTACGACGGATTTAAGTTGGACTGCTATAACAGAGGCTACTGGATATATAATCTCTGTAGGGACTACAACTGGT
This sequence comes from Olleya sediminilitoris, assembly GCF_016785945.1. Lineage (GTDB taxonomy): Bacteria > Bacteroidota > Bacteroidia > Flavobacteriales > Flavobacteriaceae > Olleya > Olleya sediminilitoris. The sequence continues at coordinate 75,725 of NZ_JAEMEF010000017.1, forward strand.
GGTACTGATATTTTAGATAACCAAGATGTTGGTAATGTAACTACTTATAACCTAGTTTCTGATTTACCTGAAACAACTACAATATTCGTAACAATTGCACCATATAACGCGATAGCTACCGCTACAGGATGTACTGAGGAATCATTTACGACTGAAACCTTACCTACGCCTCCTAACTGTACAACTTTGACTAGTCCACTAGACAACGCAACTGACGTAGACATTACTACGGATTTAACTTGGAATGCGGCGACTGACGCAACTGGATATAGTATCTCGGTAGGGACAACTTCTGGTGGAACGGATATTATAGATAACCAAGATCTTGGAGATGTAACAACTTACAACTTGGTATCAGATTTACCTGAAACAACAACCATATATGTTAACATTACACCATACAACGCGGTGGGTAATGCAATAGGATGTACTGAGGAATCATTTACGACTGAAACCTTACCTACGCCTCCTAACTGTACAACTTTGACTAGTCCACTAGACAACGCAACTGACGTAGACATTACTACGGATTTAACTTGGAATGCGGCG
>NZ_JAEMEF010000018.1 GCF_016785945.1 Olleya sediminilitoris
TAATAAGCTATTAAAACAAGCTTTTGCAATAGCAAAATCAGGATTAACTTATGATAATAATTATAGAAGTGTTTTATTGAAAAATTAATGAGTTTTTACTTGTTTTTTACCACAGTACTTTGTTGTAGCCAGTTATCTTGTGTTTATTATTTCTGAAATTTCGTTGCTAAATTCACAGGATTTGTCTTTCACCCAATAAATTTTGTTCTTTCCTTTTATTCTAAATATATATTCAATTTGAGATGAACAGTAGTTTTCATCGTTTTTATCTATCTTTTTAATGTTATTTACAAATCTCTTTAGATTTTCCTTTACATTTTTCTTTTTTGAGTAAATCCATTCGCCTTCAGGTTCGTCTTCATACCTTACTCCGTTGATTTTTTTTCTTAAAGTGATTTCATTGTTTTCGTTACGAATAAATTCGATTAAGTTTTCTGAACCTCCAAAGCATCCGAAATTTTTATAAATAACTTGTAAAGTGTCATTTTTAGTCAGTTTGTCAATATTTAAGTGCTTAATATCTTTTTCTTTATAATACTCTTGAAGTTTATTCGGAAATCTTAATTCAATATTTTTTTTAAAATTCAGTTTTTCTGAAATAGTATCTTTTAAGTCGGATATGAATTTCAAATTATATTCACCAAGACTTAAACTGTCATAAATAATACTAACATTTATATCGTCGTCGTGAAAAAATAATTTGGAATCAATTTTTTGATTTGATTTCTCAATTCTCAAATTTGTCCAAATTCCAGAATCAGGTTTAATAACTTTAATAAAATTTCCTTTAGGTGAATATTTAACAGTACTACTGCTTTCTCCAATAAAAGCCTGACCTTTTATGCTGTCGTTTGGAATGGAAATTACGTTGATATTTTCGTCCGATAATTTTTTACAAGATTGAAAAGGAAATAACAAACATAAAATACTTATAAATTTCAGAATATTATTTTTTATGTTCATAAATATCTCGTTTCTCTAATTGGCTACAACTGGTTATATGACAACTAATATAGTTGTTTTTGGGGTTATATTTCCCGTTATGACAACTTTTAGTAACTTATATCTAATAAGTTTTATTTTATTATAGTTGTATAATTAAAAGCTAAATTACAATATTGCACTTGCAAGTACAATACGTATAACTACGTATTTTTTAGATAGTTTTTATTTTGTGTTTTGAAATGTACCTTTATTATTAAAAACTGTTAAGAGTTGGCTAAATAAGACAGGCATTTTGTTTCTTTGTTTTATAAAATAAAAACATGAATTTTTTTATCTGCTTAATTTTGGGTTTTTGTATAGCTGCTTTAGGGAGTATTACGCCTAGTTTTTTAAATTTAACTGTAGTAAAGTATAGTTTAAAAAATGGTAAAAAATCTACATTTTATTTAATAGCTGGTTATGCTACGGTGTTATTTTTTCAAGCCAATTTAGGTGCTTATCTTGCTAATATTTTAATGAAAAACTCTGAGTATATTACCTTAATACAAAAAATAGGTACTGGTATACTTTTTTTGTTATCTATTAATTTTTTTAGGATTTATTTTGCTCCTAAAAAGGAGGTTAAGGAAAAAGAAATCCCTAAATCTAAATCTTATTTTTATGGTATTTTAATGTCTTTATTAAACATGATGGCTATACCGTTTTACTTTACTTTTATATCGTTGTTAATAGGCTTTAAGTATTTTGAATACAATATGTTTAATGCTTTTTATTTTTCGATTGGCTCTACCATAGGTTCTTTTACATTATACACGATTTATGCTATTGTAGCTAAAAATATTGAGCATAAGCTGAAATATATAGCAACTAAAATGGATTTTATTTTAGGTTGTTTAACAGGTATTGTTGGTATAGGTAACGTTATCTATTTATTTACTAAATAATTTTTTAAGTATTAAAAGCTAAAGCCAAATAAAAACGTATCGTTTACTAATCCGCTACCTTGGTAAGCACGTACATAATCTACGCGTAAAAAGCGCATTTTTCCCCAACCTAAATTACTTAATCCCAGCGAATATTCGGTGTATGGTTTATTTTTTTTTGTTGCTGCAGCGTTAAATCCAGCGACAAGATTAAAGTTAAGTTTATTTATTAACGGAATTTTATTAAGTATATAGCCTTTAAAATTGTGTTCGGCATGTATTTCGGCGTAAGCCTTATTAGTACTTAATGCATAGTAAGGTAATATTTTAAAATTATTAATATAGTTACCATCCATAACAACATTGGTTTGGTTACCACTAAAATGATGATAGTCTATAAACGCAATGTTGTCTGCGTTATTAAACACACCTCCTTTGGCTAAATAGGTTAAATCTCCTTTATTACCTAAGTTGATGTTTTGATACAACATGGCTTTATATTGGTCAAAATTGTAGTTGGCGTTATTGCTGCCAAAGCCTTTCTCGTAACCTAAATATAGGGTTGGTATTTTACTGTTAGGGATGTTGTATTTACCAAATGGGTAACTCATGTAGTTTTGTCCAAAATTAATACGTGTGTTGACGTTTAACTTCATGATGTTATGCGGATCAAAAGCATTGATTCCTGCAGTTGTGGGATCAAGCGGATTATTACTAGTATAATCTCTGTCACTTTTTGGGTACCAAGCTTGGTCTGTGGTATTATTTAAAGGTTTACGGTTATTGTAACTTAGGTCAGAATATAAATATAAACCGTTTAATAACTCTTGATTATAATTTAATTGCGCAAAACTACGGTCGTAAATTTTAAGGTAGTTTTTTTCGGTATATAAAGAGTAAGAGGTGTTTAACAATGCTAAACTTGATAAATTAGGGTTAAATTGTTCTACTTTACTACCTCCTGATAAGGATATAAACGCTCGGTTTTTACGGTTAAACCTATAGTTAATTTGTCCAGTAGCCCTTAGTCTGTCATCAGAGTGGCCATAATTGATGGATGACGATGTATTAAAATATTTTTGATTGTCCTCAAAACGTTTAGTGTAGTTAGCAGTAAGAGTTCCGTTCCAACCTTGAACGGTATTAAACGCTAATTTGCTAATAGGAGAGGAGATATTGAAATAAGTCTTTTTGTAGCTATTACTATAGCTGTAACCACCTAAAATATCACCAATTTTAAATTTGTTGTTTACTTGATCAACCGAGTCTAAATAGGGTTTAGATTCTCTTACCAATTGGATACTATCACGACGTACATAGTCATTAGCCTCTATAGATGTTAAAGGAACAGGACGTTTAGTCTCCCAAAATAACGAATCCTTTTTGTTTGCATTATCCTCAAAACTTAAGATTTCTCTTGAAAAGGTCTTGCTATCAAAATTTGGATTAAACTCATAATCACTGTAAGCAGCAGTAAAACGACCATCACCATTAAACCCGAAAATCCCGAACTGAAAATCAAATAACTGTGTTGTTTTTACCCACAATTTTTCGGTGTTATAATACGTAAACGATTGTTTAATTTTAAATAGGTCTACTGCAGGTATTTGTGCTTGTTGACCTGTTAACGTTACCTCTGTACCAAACAAACTCCATTGGTCCTCAATAATGTAAATAAATCCTCCAAAAGCTTTGTCGTTTTTTCGTTTAGGTAGTAATTCAATTTTATTAATTAGGTTGCCTAAGTCATCATAAAAAGTACCAACCAATTTATATTTATAATAGTTAAATGCAAAATCTGAAATAGGAGAGACAATCTCACTTCCCAATTCAAAGGTATTTTGGTAAAAATTAAATTCGACATCAGTCGCAGTATTAAAACTAAAACCATTACTATCACCACTTACTTTAGACGCTACAATGGTTTCTTTAATAGGTTTAGGTGCTTGGTATTCTAGTTTGCTAATCGTTTCAGACAAATACACTATACCAGTTCTGGTACTATCTAAAGCACCATCTAAGTCTCCAACTTCTTGACCAAAAACAGATTCTGGTACATCTACCATTTTAAGTAACCCTCTAGAGTAAAACTGAGCTTTAAACGATTTAAGTTTTTTTAAGTTCTCTTTACGTTTAGCAATAGTTTGTCTAATGATGTTATTAGCAGGATTTTCATCCGAATTTATAACAACCTCATCTAAGTTTATGTCTTCTTCTTTTAATGTAACATCTAGTACAAACGGAAACTTTGTGATGGTTACCTTTTGCTTTAAAGTTTTGTAGCCTAAGTACTGAAACGTAATAGTGTAATCGCCAGTTTTGGTAATGTCTAACACATAGTTACCATCATTATTTGTAGTAGTACCTGTGTAGGTGTTTTCTATAAAAATGTTTACAACCGCTAAAGGATTGTTATTGTTAGAGGTTACTGTACCTGTTATTTGCCCGAAAGCAAAATGACTAGCTAATGTAAATAAAGCGATTAAAGCGTGTTTCATTATAAGTTGGTTGTTTATTTATATAGACGCACATTTATATAAAATGGTTGCCTAGCACCAAACATAAAACTTATAAAAATTGAATATTGTTATAGAAATTATAAAATTTATAATTTTAAATAATTAACAATCAATAGGTTTTATTTATTTTGAAATGAAATATAACCGTCTAATTATTTGTAAAAATGAAGTGTTGTGTCACTAATTAAATGACTTTTTAATTCTAGCTAAGTCACGTTTGTTATCTCTATCCTTGATTGTCTCGCGCTTATCGTATAACTTTTTACCTTTAGCTAAAGCAATATCTAGTTTAGCTAAACCTTTGTCGTTTAAAAATAAACGTAAAGGAATAATGGTTAAACCAGAGGTGTTAACCTCTTTAAGTAATTTTTTAAGTTCGCGTTTGTTAAGTAGTAATTTACGTTCGGCTTTTGGTCTATGGTTATAGTAGTTACCATAGGCATACTCTTGAATATTCATGTTAATAACAAACAATTCGCCTTGCTCATTAAACTCGCAAAAAGATTCGGCAATAGAGGCTTGACTGTTTCTAATAGATTTAATTTCGGTTCCTGTTAAAACTATTCCAGCAGTATATTTGTCTAAAATTTCATATTGAAATTTAGCCTTCTTATTAAGTATGTTTATCTTTTTTTGCATCCTTGCAAAGCTAATAAATTAGAAGTTAAAGTAATTATAATTGTTTAGTCATTTTATACATGCCTCTTAAATTAGGGTGTATTAAATCAAAATCTAATGCATAGGCTTCTGTAATTATAAACCCCATTTTTTTATAAAACTGTAACGCTTGTGTTTGGGTGTCCATAGCTTCTAGCCAAATGGTTTTAGATAGTTTTTGTTTGGCTATAGTTATAGCTAAAGTCATAACCTTTTTACCTAAACCTTGTCCTTGATAGTCTTGGTCTAAATATAACCTGTGTAGCTTAGTCGTTTTTTTATTAGGTTGATGTACTAATCTTAAAATACCAATAGTTAAGTTATTAAATTGAATAAAATAGTAATTAGAATGCGCTAGTTGTAACTCTTCTTTTAAATTATCTTTATTGTATTGACTATTAATATACCAATTGCAATCCTGATTTACCCAAAGCTGTTGGTAAGCAGGAGGATAAATACGAAGCATTAAAGCATATAAATTAGCATGCTTAGCTAATGTAACAGGTTGTAAATTTAACATTACTATTTATTATCAATAAGTGTGTCATTTATTTTGCCATTAATAATGGTTACTTTAAATAAATTACTATTAACAGTGTCATTAATGGCTTTGTATTTATCTTGTTTGATGATGGCATTTACAAAGCTTGGTGTGGTATTGCTATGACCAACGACTAATACCGTTTTTCCGGTTGTATTCTTTTTAAATTCTTGACTATAAAGTTGATTAGCATCATAAAACTTTAGTTTAATATTTTGCTTATTAGCAGTTGGCTGTGCGGTTTGAATAGTACGCTTGTAGTTTGTGGTATAAATCGCATCAAAATTAATAGCGTTAAACGTATTACTCCATTTAATAGCACGTTGTTGACCTTTAAGATTTAAATCAGGGTTTTTGTTTAAACTATCAGTACGCTCTTTTTCGGCATGCCTTATCAGGTAATACGTTGTCGTCTTTTTGGTTTGTTTTTTACAAGAAAAACTTAAGCAAATTAACGTTAGTATTAATAGTTTTTTCATGGGTGTTTTGGGTTTTAGGCTAACTCTAAAGCAATATTTATCATGTCTTTAAAAGTAGTTTCTCGTTCTTTACTAGTGGTTTTTTCTCCAGTCACTAACGAGTCTGATATTGTACAAATGGTTAATGCATTAACATTGTGTTTTGCAGCAACAGTATATAAACCTGCAGTTTCCATCTCTACACAAAGTACACCAAATTTACTCCACTTTTTGTAAGATTCAAAATCGTCTGCATAAAACTCGTCAGAAGTAAAAACATTTCCAGCTTTTATAGCAATATTTTTAGCTTTGGCAGTCTCTACAGCTTTTTGGAATAATTCAAAGCTTGCAGTAGGAGCATAGTCAGCACCACCAAACCTAAGTTCGTTAACACCAGAATTTGAAGAAGCAGCCATAGCTAAAACCACGTCTCTAATTTTAATATGCTTTTGGTATGATCCAGCACTACCAACGCGAATTAAGTTTTTGACTCCAAATTGAGTAATTAGCTCATGTGCATAGATAGAAATACTAGGTACACCCATTCCTGTTCCCATCACAGAGATTGGTTTACCTTGATATGTCCCTGAATAACCTAACATGCCTCTAACTTGATTAAAACAAACAGGATTGTCAAAAAAAGTTTGGGCAATCCATTTGGCACGTAAAGGATCACCTGGTAATAATATAGTTTCTGCAACATCGCCTTTTTGGGCTCCAATATGTATGCTCATAGTTTTTTGTTTAAAAATGAAATGATTAGTGTCGTACTTAATAACTTTTTTCTCCGGAAGATTTGCCTGTCACTATAGCTATTCCGTTAGATGTACCTATACGTTCTACACCAAGATTAATGTACTGTAAAGCGGTTTTAGTATCTCTAATACCACCAGACGCTTTAATTTTTGTATTAGAGTTTTTTATCGCGTCCTTCATTAGTTTTACATGATGTACAGTTGCACCTGCTGTACCAAATCCAGTAGAAGTTTTAATAAAGTCTGCACCAGCTTTTATAGCTAATTGACTAGCTTTTGTAACTTCTTGATCTGTTAAATAACAGGTTTCTAAAATAACCTTTAAGACTTGATTAGGTAATTGGTCTTTTACAGCTTTAATGTCGTTATAAACCTCGTCAAATGCTTCGCTTTTAAGTAGGCCTATGTTTATAACCATGTCAATTTCGTCTGCACCATCTTTAATAGCCTGTTTAGTTTCTTCAACTTTAGCTTTAGTACTCATAGCACCTAACGGAAATCCAATGACACTACAGACTTTTGTATTACTGTTTTTAATTTCGGCTTTAGCCAAAGAGACATGACAACTATTAACACATACAGAAAAAAAATCGTGTTTCACAGCCTCTTCGCATAATTTAATGATATCAAATTTTGTAGCAGTAGCCTTTAATATAGTATGATCTATGTATTTGTTTAGGATATTCATTCAGTATAAAAATTAGTATATAAAGTTACGGGTTTTAATGATAAGATTAACTCATGCTGTAAAATCACTTTATAAACTTTTTTTACAATGATAATAGTCAGTTTTTAGTTTTTTCTTTCATTAAAAATTAATTTATCAAATGACTTATTTATATTTAAACAAAAAACAGAAATAAATGAGCAAATATACACTAGACAATACACAAGACTATGATTTAATATGTGTTGGAGGCGGAATAATGAGTGCTACATTAGCATTAATGACTAAAATTTTAAAGCCAGATTTAAAAGTGTTAATTGTCGAGCGTTTAAACCAGGTTGCTCAAGAAAGCTCTGCTGCTTGGAATAATGCAGGAACAGGACATTCTGCTTTATGCGAATTAAATTATTGTCCTGAAAAAGAGGGTCAAGTTATTATTGAAAAAGCAATTAAAATATGTCAACAGTTTGAAGAGTCAAAACAGTTTTGGAGCTATTTGGCAGATCAAGGTTTATTAACTAATCCAAATAATTTTATTGCAGCTGTACCACATCATAGTTGGGTGTTAGGACAAGAAAATGCTAGGTATCTGGAACAACGTTATAATACCATGAAACATCATTTTATGTTTGATACCATTCAGTTTACTAAAGACAAAAGTAAAATGAAAGAATGGTTTCCTTTAATCATGCAAAATAGGGAAGACGATGAGGTGATGGCTGCTTCAAGAATAGATAGAGGTACAGAGGTTAACTATGGTAATTTGACTAAAACGTTATTTAATATTTTAGAAACTAAATATAATACACCTGTACATTGTAACATGGAAGTTAAAGATATAGATCCAAGTCCTGATATTGACTGGACTGTTGAGGTTGAAAATTTAGAAACTAAAGAAAAATTTAACTTAGAGTCTAAACATGTATTTATTGGAGCAGGAGGCGGAAGCTTGTTATTGTTACAAAAGGTAGAAATTGAAGAGAAGGAAGGTTATGGCGGTTTTCCTATTAGTGGAGAATGGTTAGTTTGTAAAAATGAAGCCATTATTAACCAACATAATGCAAAAGTCTATAGTAAAGCAGGTCTAGGTGATCCACCAATGTCAACACCACACTTAGACACACGTTATATTAATGGTAAGCGCGAATTATTATTTGGACCATTCGCAGGATTTAGTCCTAAGTTTTTAAAGGAAGGGTCTAATTTTGATTTATTAAAATCGGTTAAATTTGATAATATTTCGCCATTATTAGGTGCTTTTTGGCATAATTTACCATTAACAAAATATTTAATTGAGCAGGTAACGTCATCTCATGAAGACCGTATGGACGCTTTAAGAAAATTTGTTAAGGATGCTAAAAGTGATGATTGGGAGTTGCTAGTTGCAGGACAACGCGTGCAAATTATTAAAAAAGACGAATACGAAGGAGGTGTTTTACAATTTGGGACAGAAGTTGTAAGTAGTAAAGACGGAAGTATCACTTGTTTGTTAGGCGCCTCACCAGGAGCCTCAACTGCAACTTCTGTAATGTTGCAAGTTTTAGAACAAGCATTTCCAGAAATACTTAATTCTGACAAAGGACAAGCTATAATGAAACAAATGATTCCGTTTTGGAATACAGAGGTTACTGAAAGCTTATTTAAAGAGCAGTTAGAGATAAGTAAAAAGGCATTACAACTTTAGTCATTAAAATAACGGACTTGCTTTATGTAAAGGTCTCTATTTTCTCCATCTAATTTAAACTCGATATCCAGTCCAAACTCTAAATATTTTTGTTTGGATTTGTATACGTTGTAATAATAGTGTTTTTTGATTTTTTCTAGTTGTTCAGAAAGGTTGATGATTTCGGTTTCTGACATCACTAAATTTCCGTTATTTAGGTTTGAGTGAGAAATGATTTCTACAATACGTTTTTGGTTATATAATTTGGATGACGATCCAGAATAGCAAATAATCTGGTCACAAGTTACACCAGCTTCAGGTTGTACAACACTAGCTTCTCCAACTTGTACATTTATGACGTTACCTAAATAATTTTTTCGGTATAAGTTTTTTGTAATGGCTACACCATTAGCTTTCTCGTTAGGGAAAGAGCGATGTACCAAAATACCCATTGCAATACTGTTTTGATCGATATTAAAATAATCACGTTCTAAAAAAGCTCGTTGGTACCATAAGCTAGACCATACTTTTTTTATAGCTTTTTCTATGGTTTTCTTTTGGTGTCCAATAATTCCTGTTTTAGAGTCGTATAATCCAGCACCAGAAAAACCGACAATATCTTCTGCATTTGTAGAGCTTCTAAAGCGTAGTCTAGTATAGTTGCCCAAGCTTTTTGCTTTTGCTTCTATATCTTTAATTAATTTAGTTGCTATTGGTGTGTTTTTAATTCTTTTTTGTATAGCTTTTAATTGTTTTGCTAATACAGTTTTGTCTTGATTAATTTTATAATCATAAACCATTTGTTTGACCAAAGTGTCGGCTCCTGAGGTTTTTAAGTGTGCTTCGTAAAAATAAAAAGGAATAGCAAAAGCAGATTCAGGGATTTTAAACTCTTCTTTTTTAGCTAAATCATATAAGACTCCAAAGTTAGCAGCTTTTCCTCCAACAGTATTTATTGATTTTTGGTTTAAATTGTCAATATTAATTAGTGTTTTTGTGGTTGTGTTTTTTGTTAGAAATAGTGTTTTCTTTTTTTCTTTTTTAGTTTTTCTAATAAACTGCGCTTTACTAATTGGCTTGATGTAAAAGGTGTCTAAGGTGACCTCAAAAGAAACATACTTGTTTTTATATTGTTTTAAAACTTTAGATTGCATGGCTTTAGTGTAAGCAGCAATAGGTATTTGTCTGTTTTTTCCTAAAACAGAAATGTGACTTAACGGTGTTTGTAATATAGTTGTAATAACACCTGCTGTTATAGGTAGTTCTAATATAGGTTGGTTAATAACTATTATATCCTGTTTTGATATGTTCTGTTTAGTTAATTGATCTACATTAACAAATTTTAAAATGCCATAACTTTTTTGAGTACTTACAGCTTGATACGTTTGGTCTCCATATAAATCTGAAGCTGATAATGTAGGGATTTGAATCGCTGATTTTAAGTTTTCTAATCTTGCGGTATTTAAAAAGAAATTAAAGTTTTTAAAATAAGTTGCTTTTTTAACAGCATTGTAAAACGTTTTAATATCATTTATTTGCATATCATCTATAGGAGACAATTCTAAACTATAAGAGTCATTGGCTAGATAGTGATTAATGTTTCCTAATAAAAAGCGTTTGTTTTTATGTTCTGCTTTGTAATTAGTGTTGTTAAATTGTTGTAAAGATTGAGCAATGTTGAGGTAGCCACTACAAAATTTATAGTGATATTTATACACTTTACTATTTATAAAATATAACTGTTTTGATTTAATATCATAAACGACCTTTAAAGCATCTACACGACCGTATTTTTTTGTAACAGGAGCTGTTTTAAGACTGTTAAAATCTGATTCTGATTTTAAATTGTTTTTAAAATTTACTTGACAATACGCAAGATTGGTTATAAGTAAAAATAGAATCAAAAATTGGTTTTTAAACTTTAAAGTGTACAAGTCAAAATGTTTTTTTATTAGATTCTTACAATATAAAACAAAAAAGCAACACGCCACTTATTTAAAAGTATTGTGTTGCTTTTCAACTAACCAACCATTATCAAAACGTGTTGATATTTGGTTTATTTTGCATTAACAGAACTTTATGACTGTATGTCTTCTGTTACTAAATCTCCTTGATTACGAAAGACTAGTTGTCCATCAAACTCATCTAACAAAATGATACTTTCTGTACTAACTTGACCAGATAAAATTTCTTTACTTAATTGGTTTAGTACCTCTTTTTGAATCACTCGTTTTACAGGCCTTGCTCCATATTCTGGATTAAAACCTTTATTAGCAAGATAGGTTATTGCTTGTGGAGTGGCATCAAATGTAATACCTTGTTTGGCAATCATTTTAGTGATTCCTTTTAATTGTAATCCAACAATCTCAGTAATATTATCTTGAGTCAGTGGTGTAAACATTATAATATCATCTATTCTGTTTAAAAACTCAGGTCTAACCGTTTGCTTTAATAAAGCTAAAACATCAACCTTAGCGCCTTCAATTGCTGTGTCCACATCTTTAACAGCATCAAAACGCTCTTGTATTATTTGGCTTCCCATGTTTGAAGTCATAATAATTATTGTGTTTTTAAAATCTGCAATACGTCCTTTGTTGTCTGTCAAATGGCCTTCATCTAATACTTGTAACAGAATATTAAAAGTATCAGGATGTGCTTTTTCAATTTCGTCTAAAAGTACCACAGAATATGGTTTACGTCTAACAGCTTCGGTTAATTGTCCACCTTCATCATAACCAACATATCCTGGAGGTGCACCAACTAATCTGCTTACCGCATGACGTTCTTGATACTCACTCATATCAATTCTAGTCATTGCGCCTTCGTCATCAAAAAGGTATTCTGCTAAAGCTTTTGCTAATTCGGTTTTACCAACACCAGTAGTTCCTAAAAATAAAAAGGTACCGATTGGTTTGTCTGGATTTTGTAATCCAGCACGACTGCGTCTAACAGCATCACTAACAGCAGTAATAGCTTCGTTTTGACCAACAACACGTTTATGTAATTCGTCTTCAAGTTTAAGTAATTTTTCACGATCACTTTGTAGCATTTTGGTAACAGGTATACCTGTCCAGCGTGCAACAATTTCGGCTATATCTTCATAGGTTACTTCTTCTTTTATTAAAGAGTTTTCAGACTGATTGTCTTGCAAATCTTTTTGTAAAAGTTCTAGTTGCTCTTGTGCTTCTTTAATTTTACCATAACGTAACTCGGCTACTTTACCATAGTCACCATCGCGTTCTGCTTTTTCAGCTTCAAGCTTAAAGTTTTCAATATCCTGTTTTGTATTTTGGATGTTGTCAACAACTTCTTTTTCGCTTTTCCACTTGGCATTAATTTCGTTTCTTTCTTCTTTAAGGTTTGCTAAATCGTTTCTTAAAGATTTAAGTTTAACTTCATCTTTTTCTCGCTTTATGGCTTCAATTTCAATTTCTAATTGCATGATTTTTCTATCCAAGACGTCTAATTCTTCTGGTTTAGAATTAATTTCCATGCGCATTTTAGAAGCAGCTTCATCCATTAAATCAATTGCTTTGTCTGGTAAAAAACGATTGGTTATATAGCGTTGAGACAGCTCTACAGCACCAATAATAGCATCATCTTTAATACGTACTTTGTGGTGAGCTTCGTATTTTTCTTTAATACCTCTTAGTATTGAAATTGCACTTTCTGTATCAGGCTCGTCGACCATTACTTTTTGGAAACGACGCTCTAAAGCCTTGTCTTTTTCAAAATATTTTTGGTACTCATCTAAAGTTGTAGCTCCAATTGCACGAAGCTCTCCACGTGCTAAAGCAGGTTTTAAAATATTAGCTGCATCCATTGCACCTTGACCACCTCCAGCACCAACAAGTGTATGGATTTCGTCAATAAATAAGACTATGTCACCTTCACTTTCTGTAACTTCTTTAATAACAGCTTTAAGACGCTCTTCAAACTCGCCTTTAAATTTAGCTCCAGCAATAAGTGCTCCCATGTCTAAAGCAAAAATTTGTTTGTCAACTAAATTTTCAGGGACATCACCATCAACAATTCTGTGTGCTAAACCTTCAGCAATTGCAGTTTTACCAGTTCCAGGTTCACCAACTAGAATAGGATTATTTTTGGTTCGTCTAGAAAGTATTTGAAGGATTCTTCTAATTTCTTCATCACGTCCAATAACAGGATCAAGTTTTCCGTCCCTTGCTAATTGGTTGAGGTTTTTTGCGTATTTGTTAAGTGAATTGTAAGTGTCTTCTTGACTTTGTGAAGTCACACGATCTCCTTTTCTTAGCTCTTCAATAGCAGCTTTTAAACCTTTTTCTGTAACACTTTGGTCTTTTAGCATTTGCGCTATTTTACTATTTGATTTAAAAATAGCTAGTATAAAGTGCTCTACAGAGACGTAATCATCATTCATGGCTTTTGCTATGATTGAAGCTTCGTTTAAGGTTTTGCTAGCCTCTCTGGATAGCACTAAATCTGCACCTGTAACTTTAGCAAAACTTTCTAATTGTTTGTCTAAGGCTAATTCTAGTACATTAATATTAACATTCAATTTTTTCAAGATGAATGGTAGTACGTTTTCATCAACTTCAAAAATGGCTTTAAAAAAGTGTTCATTTTCTATTTGTTGATGACCATAACTTTGTGCAATCTGTTGCGCACGTTGTATGGCTTCTTGCGATTTGATTGTATAATTATTTGGGTTCATATATTTATGTTTTTTTATTTCCGCTTTAGCGAAAACCATATTATTTAATTGTTTTACATCATCTCTATTTCAATTACCTTACCAAGTGTTTTTGTAAGACAAAATGTCTGTATTGCACTGGTTTTAAGTGACTTTTTGTCGTTTTGTTTAGGGTTTTAATAAAATTAAGCTTATATTTAATATTGTTAATGTTACGTATATTGTAGTTCTAGTAATTAATTTTATAAAACTTGAAATATGTTGTAATTCTCCTAAAATGATACTTGATTAATTTGTTATGTATTGATCAATAGTTACCCCTTAGTTTAAATTGTAATGGTTGCAGTTTAATCAACTATAAATTAAATATCATGTTAGCTTAATAATGAATAACCTCAAACGAAAAACCAACCAAAGATTTATAATCTTTACTACTATTTTTTTAATAGTATTTCTCTCCTTTTTTTATATTTTAAAAAAACACGTTTTAGTGCAGCATAATGATGCCTACTTAATAAATAAATCTGGTAAACAAAGGATGTTAAGCCAGCGATTATCAAAATTAACTTTTATTGCCCATAATGACAAGAACCTATTGCCAAGACATGTTATAAGCGATTCTATATACCAATTATCTGAAGAGCTAAAGACTTCTCATTTGTTTTTATTTAATGAATATATAAAAACAGATCATTCAGCTAAACTTGACTCATTGTTTAGTATTGTTGATAGTAATTTAAAATTATTAATTAAAGAGAGTAAAGATTTGATAAATGCTACGGTTTATAATCGTAGTAACATGGCTAAGTTTAGAGCTACTGAGTTGGCTTATTTATTTGCTATGGATGCAATTGTTAACGAATATCAAAAACGAGCAGAATCTAACTTGAAGCAAATTGAGTATAATTTTTATAAAATTAGCGGTCTATGTGTAATAATAATGATTACTGGTTTTTTCTTTTTATGGTTTCCTAATATACGATTGTTATTAGCAAAAAATAAGGATTTAGAAATTAGTAATACTCGATTAAAAAAGACACAGTCTTTAGTTGATAAAAATTTAGAAGAATTAGATCAATTAAGATTTGATCTGGAACAAAAAGAATATTACAATCAAATATTTATTTCTCAAGCAGCCCCATCTTTAGCGATGTTAGATAAGGACATGAAATATATAGCTGTTTCTGAAAAATGGAAAAAAACGTATAATAAAGAAAATGTAGAAATAATAGGGAAATCTCATTACGACATTTTTCCAGAAATAGGAGACGACTGGAAAGCAAATCATCAAAAATGTTTAAATGGATATATTGATGTTTGTGAAGAGGCTCCTTTTGTAAGAGCAGATGGAACAGTACAATGGATATTTTGGGATGTAAGACCTTGGTATTTATCTGACGGTAAAGTTGGAGGTTTACTAATGTATACAGGTGATATTACAAAGCAAAAAGAAGAACGTTTAGCGAAAGAAAAAGTTGAACAAATCTTAAAAAGCACGAGTGAAGTTGCTAAAATTGGTACTTGGGAGTTGGATGTGAAATCTGATAAATTAACATTTAGCCCTATGGCTAAAAAGTTTCTTAAAATTAAAAGTGATAAACAGTTGTATGGCAATAGAAGCTTGTTTTTGTATAAAGATGGAGCTAGTCGTAAAAAAATAATTAAAGCCATACAGACTATAAAAAATACAGGGAAACCATTTGATTTAGAGTTGGAAGTTATAACATCTGACAGAGAACATATATGGGTGAGAGATATTGGTAAAGCAGAATTTGTAGACGGAGAATGTGTAAGAGTATTTGGAGTGGTTCAAGACATTACTTACTTGAAGCAAGCTGAAAGTAAACTGCTTAAACAAAATGAACTTTTAAATTTTGCTGAAAAAATTAATAATATAGGTCATTGGATTTTAGATACTAAATCAGATAAAATAACATGGTCTTCTAGTATGTATGATGTTTCAGGTATAGATAAAGATGTTAAAATAGATAAAAATACTTTATTAGAAATGACTCATCCTGATGATGTTGATCTGTTAATAAATCATATGAAGCAAACAATGACTAACAAGTGTTTTGATGGAGAGCTTGTACATCGTATAGTGGTTTCAGATGGATCAGTTAAAACAGTTAGTGTATTAGGAAAAGTAATTAAAGATAGTAATGATGAAATATGTGAAATTATAGGTACTTGCCAAGACATTACTAAACAGCGTATGGCTGAAATTAAATTTAAAGGATTACTTGAGTCTGCTCCAGACGCCATGATAATTTTAAATGCTAATAAAAGAATACATTTAATAAATAAGCAAGCTGAAAAAATGTTTGGTTATACCTATACTGAATTATTAGATAAGAAGATTGAAATTTTAATACCAAAACGTATTGTCGGAAATTTTAAAATCTATAAGGATAATTACTTTGAGGATCCTAAGTCGATAGGGATGGGTGAAAATAAAGAATTAATAGGTGTAAATAAAAAAGGGGAAGAATTTACAGTTCAAGTTAGTTTAAGTCCAGTTGAGACAGAAGATGGGTTGCTTGTATCTGCAGCAATTAGAGATGTTACTAAACAAAAAGAAGACAAGCAAAAAATAATAAGTGCTAATAAAAATTTAGAGCATTTAGCTGATAAATTAATAGCACAAAATATGCAATTAGCTGACTTTGCCCAAATAACGTCTCATAATTTAAGAGCTCCTGTAAGTAACTTAAACTCTTTGTTGGACATGTATGATTTGTCTGTAGATCAATTAGAAAAGGAGGAAGTAATATATAATTTTAAAAAGGTAACCAGTCACTTAACACTTACCTTAAATACATTAGTACAAGCTCTTAAAGTTAAAAATGATAGAGTAAGCCAGTCAAATGTGTTTTTTGATGAGACATTATATAAAACAAAAGAGTTACTAGCTGCTCAAATTATTAAGACTAAAGCTAATATTACCTTTGATTTTTCAGAAATAAATAAAATTTCTTACAATAAGATTTATTTTGAAAGTATTTTTCTTAATTTAGTTGAAAATGCATTGAAGTACAGGTCTCAAACCCGAACACCCGAAATTCATGTATGGACAACTAAAGTTGATGGAAAGGCAGTATTACACATCCAAGATAATGGATTAGGCATAGACCTTAACAGACACAGACATAAATTATTTGGTCTACATAAAGTTTTTCATAGACATCCTGAAGCAAAAGGAGTCGGTCTATTTATGACCAAATTACATGTTGAAGCATTAGGTGGTAAGATTACTGCTGAAAGTGTTGTTAATGAAGGATCAACCTTCATCATTAATTTTAATAAATAAAAATGAAAAGCGATTTAAATATTTGTATTGTTGATGATGACGAAATCTACAAATTTACTGTAGTTAAAATTTTAAAGTCTATAGGTTTTGATAAAAACATTATGGCATTTTCTGATGGTGATGAGGCATTTGATTTTATAACTAAAAACATTGAAAATGTTAAAGCATTACCAGACGTTATTTTATTAGATATTAATATGCCAATCATGGATGGATTTCAGTTTATGGATGAGTTTGTTAAAATCAATCCCAGAGTTGGTAAAAAAATAACTATATATATGGTGTCATCCTCAGTTGATGCTAAAGATGTAAAAAAAGCTGCAAGTATTTCCGAAATTTCCGACTACATAATTAAGCCAATTAAACGAGGAGAACTTCAAAATATATTAGAAGGTTTAAATAAGGAAATTAGGATATAGTTTATACGTTTTCCTGTAGTATCTTCGTTAAAAATTTGGTATAATTTAAACTAAAAAAAGAAATACAAATGGGGATTTTTAATAAATTATTTGGAAGCGACACTCAACCAAAAGAAAAAAAGGTTTTACCATGGATACCTTTAACCTCTGTTGAAGCATTAGATTCTATTGTTCAAAAATCAAAAACTAAAACTCAAGTTATATTTAAGCATTCTACAAGATGCGGTATAAGTAGTATGGTTATGAACCAGTTTATTGCAATGTATGACTTAGATTTAAATATAGATTTATACTATTTAGATTTATTAAACTATAGAGAGGTGTCTAATGAGACGGGTTATAAATTTCAAGTCATGCACCAATCACCACAATTAATTGTTGTAAAAAATGGTATTGCTGTTGCACATGCAAGTCATGGTCAAATAAATGAAATAAATCTTAACCAATTTGATTAATCATAATGAAGCCAATATTGTTTTTTATTTTAATACTATTCTCTTTTTTTAGTTGTGAAACTGAAAAAAACAATGATAGCGTGCCTTCCAACAACTGGAAAAATATGCAGTGGAATGCAAAGTTGTCAGATTCGTTATTAACAGGTTCAAGTTATCTGTCTGTATATTCGCAAATTTATAGTGTTACAGAGCATAAAAAGCATGATTTAACAGCAACTGTAAGTATAAGAAACATTAATACCTCTGATACTATTTTTATAAACAAGGCTGATTTTTATGATACTAAAGGTCAGTTGATTAAATCTTATTTTGTAAAGCCAATTTTTGTAAAGCCAATGCAAACTATAGAGATCGTTATAAATGAAACAGATAGTGAAGGTGGTACTGGAGCTAACTTTTTATTTGATTGGTCCATACCAAAACATGTAAATCCACCTTATTTTGAAGGTGTTATGATTACAACCTACGGACAGCAAGGTTTATCTTTTACTACTCAAGGTGTAACTTTAAAAAAATAGTGTTTATAATTTATGAAAGAAATTTTAACCTCTTTCCTGTTTTTATTTGCAGTGATAGATCCTTTAGGTTCTATACCTGTGTATTTAGAAGCAACTAAAAATTTTGATAAAAAATATAAAAAGCGAGTTGCTATAAGAGCTAGTTTTGTAGCTTTTTTAGTCTTGTTGTTTTTTATAGTTATTGGTCAATTAATTCTAGAAGGAATGAATGTTACGTTAGATGCGTTTCAAATTTCTGGAGGTGTAATATTATTTTTATTTGCTTTAACTATGATTTTTGGAGAAGGTAAACCCGAAACTGAAAAACACGGGATTAAAGACTATAAACATGTAACTATTTTTCCTGTGGCAATCCCTTCCATAGCTTCACCAGGAGCTATAATGGCAGTGGTATTGCTAACTGATAATCATATATATACAGTTCAACAACAGTTGTTAACCACATTACTAGTCTTCTTAGTAGTTGGTTTAACTGGTCTTTTATTGTTAGCAGCTAATAAAGTTCAAGATAAGATAGGAGAGTACGGTATTACTGTAATAAGTAAAATTATGGGATTGATACTGGCATCTTACGCTGTGCAAAGTATTTTAAGTGGGTTGAAGGATTTTTTTGCATAAAAATATCAGGTAATTTTTTGTATTAATGTTTTTAATATATTTTTATCAAAAAAAAGATGACTAAAATTACTTTTTTTATTCTTTGCTTATTTTCTAATATTCAAATTTATAGCCAAACGACTAACATTCCAGATTCTAATTTCGAACAAGCTTTAATCAACGATGGTATTGATAGTGATGGAACTATTAATGGAGTTGTTTTAACCTCTGATATCGAGTCTTTGACTTTTTTAAATGTTAGAAATGAAAATATTTCTGATCTAACTGGAATTGAGGATTTTGTTGCTTTAACAAGTTTAAATGTTGGACAAAATAATTTAACAACATTAAATTTGTCTAATAATTTAAGTTTAGAAAGTTTGTTCTGTTTTACAAATAGTTTAACTAGTTTAGATATTAGTAATCATCCAAATCTAACACTTGTTAACTGTAGTGAAAATCAACTAAGCAGTATTGATATTAGTCAAAATCTATCACTTACTTCTTTTTTTTGTGCTTTAAACCAATTGACATCCTTAGATGTATCTGCAAACAATTTGCTAGAAAGGCTATGGTGTTATGAAAATGATTTAACAAGTTTAGATGTAAGAAATGGAGCTAATGGTCTTTTAGCAGGAACCACTACTGATCCATCAAATACTTATTCTAATTTTAGAGCGGAACTTAACCCAGCATTGACTTGTATTTATGTTGATAATGCATCAGATGCAAACAATCTAGTGAATGATTATCAAGATTGGCAAATAGATAACGCTTCTACATTTGTTGAAAACGAAGCAGAGTGTAACGTATTATCTTTGTCAAGTTTTAAAAGTATTTATTTCAAAGTATATCCAAATCCATTTACTAATGACCTTAAGATTAATTCAAGTAATACAATAAAAAATAAAAAGTTATTTGATGCTTATGGAAAATTGATAAGTGAAAATTTTGAAATTAATTTTCAGGATTTAACTTCGGGTATTTATTTCTTAGAACTCAAAGATGAATTAGGAAATGTATCGACAAAAAAAATTATTAAAAAATAATAAAAAAACTCTCAAAGTAATTTGAGAGTTTTTTGTTTCAAAAATATATGTTTTAACTTCTAAAACGGTATCTTGATATGATATCTTTAAGTTTATATTTTAGATCTTCACCAGTATCATAAACCATTTGTTCATTACTTGGAAAAAGCACTTGTTTGTTTTTTAATAATTGTAAGTCATCGTTATTTAAAGCTCTTTGATCACCTTTAACGGTTCCAAAAGTGTTTTCAAAAACAAATTGACTATCAATATTAAAATTGTCTAATATTTGATTTTGTTTTAAATCAGTATACACAACTTTAGCAATAACTTGTGTAGATTTTAATTGGTTTATTTCAAAAAATCTAGCTTTTATATTAACAATTTTATCTTGCTTAATATCGTTACCTAAACTGTCTTTTGCTACGTTTCCGTTAGCGTCTAAAACATATTCCCAACCATCAACTATGTTTTTTTGACGCAATAATTGTCTTTCAGTAACATGCTCTGGAGATATGTTTATACGTTGTAATTGCAAATCCATAGCATAATCATACTCTAAATTGTAATCAGCGTTAGCGTGATAAGTTGTCCAAAATTGATCAAGCCCATAAGTATCAAAATTTAATAAATCAGCCTCTAAACGTTGTGGTAAAATTTGACGTGTTTGATTTTGTATAGTAACTAAAACAAAATCAGTTCCTTTAAAATGTGCCTCATTCATTAATTCTCTAACATTTTTGTAGTTAGGATTAATAGCTTCAATAGACTGTAACAACTCATAAGCATCACGATTGTAAAACTTATCATTTGTTGTCATTAACTGTTTCGCTTGTGTGTATTTGTATTCTGATACTTTAGTTCTATAATTAATAATTTCATTACTATAATCATTAAAATCAAGTTCTAAATTTTGTCCACCAATCTGTAATGGTAAAACACGCTTAATAGCATTTTGACGACTATTTAAATCTAAATAAGTATTATATATGGTTTCATATAACTCTGGATTACCATCTTTAGTTAAATGGTTTAAGTTGGTGTGATCCTGTTCAACAACTTTATAAAACGCATCTTGAAGCATCATTACATAACTTTGTTTACGTTTTTTGTCTTTGTTGTTTTCTAGTTTTTTTAAAGCATTGCTTATTGCTAGATCATAATTACCAGAATGTAATTGTTTTTCAATTTGTTTTCTTCCAACGCAAGATGTTAGCACTAGAAGAAGTACTGTAATAAGTGTAAAATTTTTCATCTTTTTTGGATTTAATTGGTTTCTATGTTAATAGAAATCCAAATTGCGTGCCAAACCAAAAAAAGAAACCCTTAAATAATTAAATTTAAGGGTTAAGTATTTGAAATATAATGTGTTGTTATTTTGTTTTTTTAGGTTCAAAAACAGGTAATAACTTTGTTTTAACTTCTCCAAAACCAATTCTAGTACCATCTTTTTCACAGTAACCTCTCATAATAACAGTATCGTTATCGTTTATAAATTTACGTTCAGTTCCATCTTGCATTTTTACAGGTTTTTCACCTCTCCAAGATAATTCTAACATAGATCCATAACTATCAGGAGTTGGTCCAGATATGGTACCACTTCCCATCATGTCTCCAGAATTAACAGGACAACCATTAATAGTATGGTGTGCTAATTGTTGAGACATACTCCAATACATATGTTTAAAATTAGATCGTGTAACAACCGTTTCTTTAGCTTTTTCTGGTTGTATAGCAACTTCTAAATTAATATCATAATTCTTTTTAGCAGACTGTTGTAGGTATGGTAATTGCTTTTTTAAAGGCTTTGGGTTGTCTGCTTTAAATGGTTGTAACGCATCTAAGGTTACAATCCAAGGAGAAATTGAAGACGCAAAGTTTTTTGCTAAAAATGGTCCTAATGGTATATATTCCCATTTTTGTATATCACGTGCTGACCAGTCATTAAATAAAACTAGACCAAAAATATATTCTTCAGCTTCATTTACAGGTATTGGTTCTCCTAAATCATTAGCATCAGTAGTAATAAAAGCCATTTCTAACTCAAAGTCTACTAACTTACTTGGACCAAAAACTGGTTCTGTTGCTCCAGCAGGTAAGGTTTGACCTTGTGGTCTGTGTACTGGTATTCCGGAAGGTATAATAGAGCTACTTCTACCATGATATCCAACAGGTATATGTAACCAGTTTGGTAATAATGCATTATCAGGATCTCTAAACATCGTACCGACATTGGTAGCATGCTCAATACTAGAGTAAAAATCTGTGTAATCACCAATTTGAACAGGTAATTGCATTTCAATTTCATCTAGTCTAAATAATACAACTTCTTTGTTTTTTACATTATCTTTTAAAGATGTATTATCGGCATCAAATATTTCGGCAATTCTGTTTCTAACTAAACGCCAAGTTTTACGACCATCTGCGATAAAATCGTTTAAGGTATCTTGTAAAAAAATATCATCTGTTAATGGGATTCCTTCAAAATAGCCTAATTGGTGTAAAGCGCCTAAATCAATTGCAGTATCACCAATTCTTGTTCCTATGGTAATAATGTCATCTCTAGTTAAGAAAACACCAAAAGGAATATTCTGAATAGGGAAATCTGAATTTTTATCGACGTGTAACCACGATTTTCTATCTGGATTATTGGCTGATAATGGCATATATATAATTGTTGATTTGTTGTTTATAAATTATAAGTAAATATATGTTTTTTCAATTATTTAAAAGGGTTATTTCTTATTTTTGATAAATATTTAACGATAAAACTATTTTCGCTTAAAGCGGAAATTAAAAACAATACAATTATGCAACGCGACGAACAAATTTTTGAATTAATTCAAGCTGAAAAAGAACGCCAATTAGATGGTATAGAACTAATTGCATCAGAAAACTTTGTCAGTGACCAAGTCATGGAAGCTGCAGGATCTGTACTAACAAACAAGTATGCCGAAGGGTATCCAGGAAAGCGTTACTATGGTGGTTGTGAAGTGGTTGACGAGGTTGAGCAAATAGCTATTGACCGAGCAAAAACTTTGTTTGGTGCAGCATATGCAAACGTACAACCTCACTCTGGTAGTCAGGCCAATACAGCAGTGTATCATGCCTGTTTAAAACCAGGTGATAAAATATTAGGGTTTGACTTATCACATGGTGGCCATTTAACACATGGTTCTCCAGTAAATTTTTCTGGTAAATTATATAATCCAGTATTTTATGGAGTAGAGGAAGAGACAGGAATTTTAAATTATGATAAAATACAAGAAATTGCAACTAAAGAAAAGCCACAATTAATAATTGCTGGTGCCTCTGCTTATTCTAGAGATATAGATTTTAAACGTTTCAGAACCATAGCAGATAGTGTTGGAGCTATTTTATTAGCAGATATATCGCATCCTGCAGGGTTAATAGCAAAAGGTATTTTAAACGATCCATTACCTCATTGTCATATTGTAACAACAACAACACATAAAACATTACGTGGACCAAGAGGAGGAATGATATTAATGGGTAAAGATTTTGAAAACCCATTTGGAATCAAACTTAAAAACGGAAACCTACGTATGATGTCTTCTTTATTAGATTCTGGAGTATTTCCTGGTAATCAAGGTGGACCTTTAGAGCACATCATTGCAGCAAAAGCAATTGCTTTTGGAGAAGCGTTAACTGAGCCATTTATGCATTATATGCTACAAGTTAAGAAAAATGCAGCAGCTATGGCTGAAGCATTTGTAAAGCGCGATTACAAAATTATTTCTGGTGGTACAGATAACCATATGATGCTTATTGATTTACGTAACAAAGATATTACTGGTAAAGATGCAGAAAAAGCATTGGTAAAAGCAGATATTACAGTAAACAAAAACATGGTGCCTTTTGACGATAAATCGCCATTTGTAACGTCAGGAATTAGAATAGGTACTGCTGCAATTACAACTAGAGGTTTAAAAGAAGACCAAATGGAGGTTATTGTTGATTTAATTGATGAAGTGATTAAAAATCATGACAATGAAGATAAATTAGACGAAATTGCTATTAAAGTAAATGCAATGATGAGTGATTTACCTTTATTTGTAGCCTAATTTAAAATTATATATTTCGCTTTCGCGGAAAAAAAGCCAGCTGAAAAGCTGGCTTTTTTGTTTTGTGGTTTTTACTTTAATGTAGTGATACAAAAAAAGTTCTCGATACACGTATCCTACGTCGACGCACTCGAACTGACGATATGTGTTTATTTAATTTAAGTGATTTTAAATTGAATTAATGAAGAATATTCAAGTCACATTTAGTACTCTCTTATTCTTATAGAGTTAAAGAGGTTTTTAGTCTTAAAAATCAGTGTGCTGATAAGCGCCTAAATCTGGACTTGCAGTTCTATCAACACCTAAAATATCATTAGGGACTTGTGTAGCAAAAGTAGTATTACCTTGACCATTTGCAGCAGAATCTTCACCAATCATTAAATCGTTTTCAAAAGCATCTCTAAAATCAGGATCATCATTAAAAATCATGTTTTCGTAATGTGTAGTATCTTCAAAATCATAGTTTTCACTTGTAAAAAAGTTACTGCTATCCTGAAATTGTAACAAACAATTAGTAAACTTAAAGTTAAATACAATTGAAGCATCTTCAATTTCATCTATTAACAACTCAGGATTATCATTTCCGTAAATTATACAATTGCTAAAATTAGCTTCAGTTAAATCAGAAACAAAAGCAGTATTGTCTTCATCAATAACAAAATTATTAATTAATAAGGCTGGAAATTGTCTAAAACTACTGTTCCAATAATTTGCTATAGTAGAGTGGGTCACATTATATTTTCCACCAAAAGTGGCACCAAAACTAGCTTGTCCAGCATTATTAAGAACTAAATTATCTGCTTTGATAGAGGTATTACGACCTAAAATACCAAACGTACTGATATTATAGATTTGAGAATTGGTAATGGTTAATTTATCTGTTACAGCATCAGCATTACCATCTGATAACACTCCAACTGTAGCATTTTTAATAGTTGCATGATTTATAGTGTTGTTTAAACTGCCATCAAATAGCCAAATAGTTCCCCATTGTCCAGGCACATCACTAAATAATGGTTCTAGTCTATCACCTTCAAAAATCACTTCGTTTTCTAAAAGGTCTTGGTCAGTACTTAAATCTCCATTGACATTTAAAGTAGCACCTTCTGAGACTAACAATCCAGAATTAGCATGAAAATGGACACGTGCTCCTGCATCAATAGTTAATGTTTCGCCTGATGGTACTGCAGCATAACCATAAATTACGTAAGGTTTTTGGTTTGTAAATGTTAGTTCTTCTGGTAATAGTTCTCGTCCTTGTATTTCTGTTTCTACAGGTTGACCATCTATTGTAAGTGTTAGGGTTTCAACAACACCAGTTGTGTTGTTTTTATCAGGATAAATAAAATTAGCATCTTTAATTAAAGTCACTAAATCTACATCTTGAAGGTTAGCTCCAGCATCAAAAATTATTTTGTCGGTATATAAAAATTGGTCGTCAGTAAGTGGAGTAGTGGTCGTATTAAAAGTTGTTTCGATAAAAATAAACAAGCTATCTTTAGCTAATAACTCTACATTATTAAAGCTTTTTCCGGCTTGACCATCAAGATTTAATCGGTAACCAGAGGTTTCGCCATTTTGTAGTTGTACATTAGGTATAGAGATATCTTCGTTACTATTATTGTACACTTTTAAGTTATAGGTACTTGAGCCAATATTTGCAAAAATAGTATCTAAATATACTGTGTCTTTAGAAAAACCTAGGTTTCCAGAACTAGCCTGAAACTCAAAATCCTTACGACAAGAACTGCAAAATAATATAAATCCTAAACAGCAGATAAAATATAGCGTACGCTTCATATAAATGTAATTGTAACTTTGGTTGACTAAAATATAACTTTTGAATTAATGATTTAGTATCAAAAGCCTTTAATTCTTATTAAGTTGTTCTTTTTTAAAGTCTGCTACAATTTTATTAAATACTTGACCTTTTTGTACAAAAATTTCTAGTAGTTCAAACTCTTTTTCCTTTTCTAGAAGATTACTGTTAAGTTCATTTTTAATAACAAATTCTAAAAACATTGGGATGTAGTCTTTTTCAATTGCTAAATCATTAACTAAAAAACTGCTATTAAATAGTTTTGATTGTTCAAAAAGCGTTTCTAAATCTTCATAGGTCATTTCAATAAATGGAGGCGGAACATATTTATCTTTATTTTCAAACAGTTTAGCAATTAATCCAAAAACCTGAATGACGTCTATTCCACCAGCTACAGGTTGATCAGAATAGAGGTGAGGATTATTTTTTATATCCTCTAAAATTTGATTTTTTAATTTAGATTCTACTGTTTTAACATCTGCTAATTGCTCCTTATATGGTGTTATAAGTTTGACTTCGTCTAAATTATTGTAGATTTTTTTTAGCTCAATAACGACACTTTCGTGGAAATGAAAAGCTTTCAAAACTAATGTTTGTTCCTTATAAAATATCGAACTAAATTTTAAAGTATCACCTATTTTTCCTGCTATTGAAAATGTCCCGTTGGCATCTGAAGCAGTCATTTTTTTTGAAACAAGATTGGTGATTTTAATGTTTTCTATGGTAGCAATAGAGTCGTAAACAATTCCGTTTACTGTTTGAGCAGACACAAAATAGCCTGTCAATAAGATAAATATTATTGTAAAAGTTTTCAATGTTTGGTTGGTTGATTAGCCTCAAATTTAGATTTATCATTTTATATGAAAAATTTAATTAAGAGACTTTAACAGCCAATTTGTAAACTTTTAACTTTTAATATATTAGGTTAATTTTCTAAAATTTTAACCTCAAATAATTTATCCCAACGCTTACCTGTTAAAAAGAAAGTTTCAGTTTCAGGATTGTAAGCAATACCATTTAAACAGTTTTCGTTAATAGAAAAATCAGGAATTTGTTTGGTTAGTATTGTACAGTCAATAACCGCTTCTACAGCACCATTTTTAGGGTTTATAATTGCAATTCCGTTTTTCTCCCAAATATTAGCGTATAATTTGTTGTTAGCAAATTCAATTTCGTTTAATCTACCAATTTTTCCTTTTGTAGTACAAACTTGTATATGGTCTTCTTCAACTAAAGTTTCTGGATTTAATAACCATATTAAACTAGTACCATCACTTTTATAAAGTTTAGTTCCGTTGTTAGCAAATCCCCAACCTTCTTGACTTTGTCCATAATTAAAGCTGCTTTTTTTCTCTAAAGTGTTAGCATCGTAAGTAAACCCTTTACGACCTTGCCAAGTTAAATGGTAAACGGTATTGTTTAAAACTGTAATTCCTTCTCCAAAAAAAGCGTCAGGTATAGCTGTTTCAGTAATAACGTCACCAGTTTTGTAATCTATTTTCCTGATTTTAGATTCGCCACGTTGTCCAGTACTTTCATATAATACACCATTATTAAACTCTAAACCTTGTGTAAAAGAGGTGTTGTCATGTGGGAAAGTATTTAAAATTTCTACTTTCAAAAATTTAGGAGCCACATCACTTAATAATGCAATGGTTTGGTTAATTTCTGCAGTTTCGCCATTAAAATTTATGGTAGCTTTTAAATTATGTTCGCCTAATTTAAAGTCAGAAAGTTGTTGTTTAGCTTCAATTGTTTTTCCGTTTAACTGATACGTGACAGAAGAAACTTGGATGTTTTTAGGATTTTTTAGAGACAATTCTAGCGTTTTATCAATGCTAATTGTACCATTTTTAGCGTTAGTTGTTACTGAAAAGCTCTTTTTTTGAGCTTCAACGTCTTCACCACAAGAAAAAAGAGTAGTGGCTAAAAATATGATTGTAAGGTATTTAAATGCTTTCATTTTGTAAACTTATTTGTTAGCAAGTTATTTATTAAAATTCATTATAAAAAATGATTGCGAAAAAATAAAATGTGTGTATCTTTGCACTCGGCAAGTCCTACACAACCAGCTCCTGTTGAATCCTCCAGGTCGGGAACGAAGCAAAGGTAAATGGTCGTAGCGGTGTGATGTAGGTAGCTTGCCTTTTTTGATTATTCTAAATCCTTTTATTAAAAAGAGATTTACAAACATAAAAAAAAGATTTGTTAGTTAATTCTAGCAAATCTTTTTTGGTTAAAGTCGTTATGTGCTTTCAACTTTTTTACTTTTAACTTTTAAAATTATTTACATGTCTAAAGTTGTATTAATTACAGGAGGTTCTTCAGGAATTGGAAAATCTATTGGAGAGTTTTTAACCGATAAAGGGTTTACCGTTTATGGTACCAGTCGTAATCCTTCAAACTATACTAATAGTATGTTTAAGTTGGTTGTTTTGGATGTTAATGACACGGTAACTATTGCAACAGCTGTTAGTACAGTGATTAAAGCAGAAGGTAAACTGGATGTGTTGGTTAATAATGCTGGTGTAGGTATTAATGGTGCAATTGAAGAAATACCGCAAGAGCAAATCCAACATAACTTTAATACTAACTTTTTTGGACCAATAAATGTTATTAAAGCAGTATTACCACAGATGCGTAAACAACAATCAGGTCTAGTAATTAATATTACATCTATTGCTGGTTATATGGGATTACCATATCGTGGTATTTATAGTGCTAGTAAAGGTGCTTTGGAGATTGTAACGGAAGCATTACGTATGGAAACTAAGGATTTTGGTGTACAATTTACCAATATTGCTCCAGGCGATTTTGCTACCAATATTGCAGCTGGACGTTATCATGCTCCTGTTTTAAAAGATTCTCCATACACTAAATATCCAAATGTTTTAAAGGATATTGATGATCATGTAGATAATAGTAGCTCACCAATTGCTGTGGCTAAAAAAGTACATCAGGTTATTAATACTAAAAAACCGAAAATACATTATAAGGTTGGTGCACCAATGCAAAAATTTTCGATAGTATTAAAGTTTTTATTATCAGATAAAATGTACGAAAAGTTGCTTTTAAACCATTATAAGTTATAGGAAACTCCAAGTAATAAATTAAAGATTCCAAGTTCTTATATTAATACAATCAATTGAAATTATTTTTTTTCGTAAAAACGTTTGACTTTAATTAAAATGTTAATATCATTTGATATGATTATTTTAGATGCTAAAGTTAAATTGTAACTTTGCGTTGCGTTAAGGATGGAAGTGGCATCCTTTTTTTGCTGCCACAAATGGCAAAAAAAGATATAACGGACAGCCTGACCCTTGTGGTAACGCCCAAATAATTAAATATACACAACTTAAATATTTTTTAAATGAAATTTTTTATTGATACTGCCAATTTAGACCAGATTAAAGACGCTCAGGATATGGGTATTTTAGATGGTGTGACGACTAATCCATCTTTAATGGCTAAAGAAGGTATTACAGGTCACGATAATATTATGAAGCATTATGTTGATATTTGCAATATTGTAGATGGTGATGTTAGTGCAGAGGTTATCTCAACTGACTTTGAAGGGATGGTTAAAGAAGGTGAAGCGCTTGCTGAATTACACGATCAAATTGTGGTTAAATTACCAATGATTAAAGATGGTGTTAAGGCTTGTAAATACTTTAGTGATAAAGGTATTAAAACTAATGTAACGTTAGTGTTTTCTCCTGGTCAAGCATTATTAGCAGCTAAAGCTGGTGCAACTTATGTATCACCTTTTATTGGACGTTTGGACGATATCTCTACAGATGGTTTAAACTTAATTGCAGAAATCAGACATATTTTTGATAACTATGCTTTTGAAACTGAAATTTTAGCTGCTTCTGTACGTCACACAATGCACGTTATTGATTGTGCTAAATTAGGTGCAGATGTTATGACTGGTCCTTTAAGCTCTATTGAAGGTTTGTTAAGACACCCTTTAACAGATAGTGGTTTAGCTAAGTTTTTAGAAGATTACAAAAAAGGAAACTAAATATTATTAACAGTATTAGTCAGTCAATTGACAATTACTGTTTTAATATATATTATAAAAAAAATCCCAAGTTGTTTACTTGGGATTTTTTTTGTTATTGTAATTGTTGTGTGTTGTCGTCTTGATTTTTTCTT
The DNA here is from genome assembly GCF_016785945.1 of Olleya sediminilitoris. Taxonomy (GTDB): domain Bacteria; phylum Bacteroidota; class Bacteroidia; order Flavobacteriales; family Flavobacteriaceae; genus Olleya; species Olleya sediminilitoris. The sequence continues at coordinate 30,193 of NZ_JAEMEF010000018.1, forward strand.
TTCCAGATATGCTCTGAGTTTAAATAAAAACTACCTACAAAATCAAAGTTGCATTGGTCTGGAGAGATAATAGATAAAAAGGGTTGTCCATTTTTGTCTCTGTATAAATGATAAGTATCACCAATTATAGGTTGAAAACTAAATTTAGCGTTATATACTAAATTGTTGTATTCTAGCTCATCCATCATTTTTTCGTATTCTGCTTTTAGCTCTAAATACTTAGCTTTAATTTGTTGATTGGCTTTGTGTACGTTTTTGTTTTTCCAGGTGACGTTTTCTGTAACTTTTATAGCTGGAGCACCAACATTTGTTGCATACGGTTTTAGTGATGCATCGTATTTTTGTGTCTCTTGATTAAAGACAATATTATCAGGTTTTTTAGTGTCTGACATCCTTTTTCTTTTTATGTAAAGATACAAAATACTAAGTAGTTATTTTTATTGAAAACCAGTTAGCCTTCTTTTTAACCTAATTTTAAGAGCTGCAAGATAACATAGAACAGCCTACCTTATGTCTAGCCCATTCTGGTCGTTTTGCAAACCATTTTTGATGTTTTGGTTGCTCTGCATAAGGTTGTTTTAAAAGATTGTATAGCTCGTCAATTAATTTGTAATCTCCTTTGTTAGCATCATCTATTGCTAATTGTGCCATATAATTACGTAACACATATTTGGGGTTTACTTTGTTCATGTTTTCTTTTTTCGCTTTCGCGGAAATTGACTCGCGTTGTAAACGGTCTGCATAACTATCAAACCACAAGTTCCATCTGTTTTTTACAGCTTCGGTTACAGATTTTATGTCGTAAAAAGACTCACGAATAATTTGTAATCCATTAGTAGGAGTAGTGCTATTGAAATCTGATAGGTTACGGAAAAAGATAGTCATATCTGTTTCTGTTAACTGTAAACAATCTTCTAATTCTTGAATTAAGTTGGCATCCAGTTGTTCTTCGGATGACAATCCAATTTTACTACGCATCATTTGTAAGTATTTGATGTCTTTTTGTTCTGCATAATTAGCTAAAACAGCTTCTAGACCTTCTGCTTCTTCAATTAGTAGATACAATGCGTTTGCTAATTGGTACAAATTCCAAAGTACAATGTCTGGTTGTGTACCAAATTGATAACGCTTATTTTGTTTGTCAGTTGTATTTGGTGTCCAACCAGGCTCATAACCTTCTAACCAACCATAAGGTCCATAATCTATGGTTAGTCCTAAAATGGATAAATTATCAGTATTCATTACACCATGTACAAATCCAACACGTTGCCAATGGATAACCATGTCTAAACTACGTGTAGCAACGTCGTTAAAAAACTGAATATAGGTTTGTTTGTTTATTTCTGCTTTTGTATTTGCAGTAACAAGATGAGAAAAATGAGTGTTTATAGTATAATCTACAAGTGTTTTAAGGGTCGATATATCGTTACGAGAGGCATGTATCTCATAACTACCAAAGCGTAAAAAACTAGGTGACACTCTGGTGACGATAGCGCCTTTTTCGTAAGCAGGATTGCCATTATACATCACATCTCGTAATACTTGGTCTCCAGATAAAGCTAAGCTTAAAGCACGTGTTGTTGGTACACCTAAATGGTACATTGCTTCACTACATAAATATTCTCTAACAGAACTTCTTAAAACTGCTAATCCATCTGCTGTTCTAGAATATGGTGTTTCTCCAGCTCCTTTTAATTGTAATTTCCAGTTTAAATTATTGTGTTCAACTTCAAATAAATTAATAGCACGTCCATCTCCTAATTGTCCAGCCCAATGTCCAAATTGATGTCCACCATAACACATGGCATAAGGTTTTGTGTTTTCTAAAACTGTATTACCAGTAAAAATATTTAAAAATGCCTTTGTTTTAGCATCGTTTTCTGACAAACCTAAGGTGTCCAACATCTCTGGAGAAACGTGAACTAATTTAGGGTTAGCAGTCGGTTTTGGTGTTACAAAACTATAGCAGGCTTTAGGGACTTGACGTCTACTATTATCTGTAATTGGATCTGCAGGAAGTGAATGTGTAAACGTGTTTTTTAAATCAAAATGCATTAGTGTAGCTATCTTTTTTACAAAGATACACAATCAATAGTTTGGATTATTGTCTTGCTTGTACTAACCACATTGGATTGTCTTGAAATTGTTTTAATAATTAAATAACATTATTCATGTAACACTAAAAATGGAACTGTAGTTTGATAGCTAATATCTTCAACCTTATTATGAAACAATATTTGCTGAAAGTAATTAAGGTTTTTGGCTACCATAGCAATCATATCAATATTTCTGCTTTCTACAAAACATTGTACAGCAGCTTCTACTTTAGTATTTGTTAAAAAATGAAAACTTGAAATAAATTGACTAAAATAGTCTTCTAAAAAGTCTTTGTTTTGCTTCTGATCTTCGTTTAAGTCTTTTTGTTTTTTTGTAATATGTAATACTCTGACAGTTGCTTTTTGTTGTTCTAATATATCTGATATTGGTTGTAAAGTATGACTGCCATAAAACTGTAAAAAGTCTGTAGGGAAAGCAACCTCATTAACCGTTGTATATTTTGCCTGTTCTGGGATTACTAATGTGTTACAATGTACTTTTGTTATAATATCACCTGTATTTGTACCTAAAATATATTTTTGTAATCCTGATGCACCTTTGGTTCCCATAACAATTAGGTCTATTTTTTTTTCTTCGACATGTTTTCTAACAGAATCAATAAAAAAATTATGGTCTGAAATAGTGTAAAAAGTATGTTTTGTATTTTCAGGAAAAGATGTTGCTATCTTTTTTAATAATTTGTTTAGTTGTTTTTTTGAAGGTTTAATATACATTTCATCAATAACGTCAATTGTGCTTAAATACACATTGTCATTGGTTATGGTATCACTTAATCTATTAACATGTAATAAGTAAAATGTACAATTAATATGCTTGTAAAAGTTTAAGGCATATTGAATGGCATTCCAAGAATTATCAGAAAAATCTGTAGGTAATAGAATAGTTTTCATTGTATTTGTTCTTATTCGAACAAATTTATAATGAAAGCTAATTTTAAAAAATGATAAAAATCATGTTTATCAATTGTTAGTTGAATTACTAACTTAATGCATGTTTTTTAACTTTTCGATATCTAAAATTTTAACATTACGACCTTCAATTTCAATCAAACCTTGTTTTTTAAAAGATGACATGGTTCTTATTAAAGTTTCTGTAGCAATTCCGGCAACACTAGCTAAATCGTTTCTAGAAATTTTAATTGGATCTTCTGGTTTTCTATTTAGTTTTTCCGCAAATTTTAAAATAGTCGACGCTGTTTTTTTGTGTACAGAGCTATATGCCATTTCTAATAATTGGTTTTTTACACCAGATATGTCGTCTGTTAACAGTTGTATTAACTCTAAGGTGACTTTATGATTACTATTTAAAACGTCTTTTAATGTGTTTTTTGAAAGACCAACTAATGTCACATCTGTCATAGCAATTGCAGATTCTTGATAAGCTATATTTTGTGTGAACGAGGTGTAACCAAACAAATCATCTTCCTTGTGTAATGCAGTAGTAAGCTCTTTACCATTTTCATCTAACTTATGGCATTTTACAACACCTTGAGTGATTAAATAAATGTAGTTAGAGTTATGACCTTCTTGATAGATTGTGTCATTTTTTTTGATGCTAAAAACTTCTCCATTGTCATCAAAAAAGTTTTTTAAATCATTTAATGTTCTTAATTGGTTATCGTCTTTTTTTAAAGTCTCATTTACTTGTCTTGAGTCTTTTAAAATGGCAGCTTTAGCCATTCGGCTTTCAATAGCACTAATAATTTCGTCCTCTGTAAATGGTTTGGTAATGTAATCATCAGCACCAAGATCCATACCTTTTCTAACGTCTTGACGCTCTGTTTTGGCAGATAAAAATATAAATGGTATATATTTAGTTTCATCATTTTTAGATAACCCTTGTAAAACTCCGTAGCCATCTAATTCAGGCATCATTATATCACAAACAATAATATCTGGTAATGTTTTTAAAGCAGTTTCTAAACCAATCTTTCCGTTTGATGCTGTATTAACGTTGTAATTAGAAAGTTCTAAAAGTTCTTTAGTGTTTTCTCTTAAAATTGCATCATCTTCAATTAATAGTATGGTTTTCATTTATTTTACTGTGTTTGGAATAGTCATTATAAATGTGCTTCCTTGACCTTCAATACTAGAAAAAGTAATGTTTCCGCCAAGATTTTCAAGATGTGTTTTTGTAATGTTTAGCCCAATTCCAGTACCTTGATCTAGTAAAGCGTTTTCTGCTCTAAAGTAACGATTAAAAATATTTTTTTGATCCTTTTCAGGAATTCCAATTCCGTTGTCAATAACTTTAAAAGTAGTATTTTTTGTATCCTGATTAACAATAATTTCAATTGTAGTTTGTTCAGGCGAATATTTTATAGCATTGTGTACCAAATTAGACAAGGCAAGCTCGACCGTTTTTTCATCTTGGATTAAGGTAATGTCATCAATGTTTTCAGGATATAAAATTTTTTGGCCTTCTTTAAGTAACATATTAGCATTGTAAATGACTTCGTTTACAACTTTGCTTAAATTAAATTGAATAAATTTATAATTAATTTTTCCTGATTCTAATTTTTCGATAGATAAAAAATCATTTAAAATATTATTTAAATAATGGACCTTACTAGTTATGGTTTCAATATGTTTATCACGTTTGTCTTGTTGCGCTTCAAGTTTATATTTACTTAACAACATTGTAGACGTTAAGATACCTGTTAAAGGTGTTTTAAACTCATGAGAGACTAATGATAAAAACTTAGTTTTAAGATCGTTTAATTCCTTTTCAGCTTCTAAAGCTTCTCTTAATTGTTTGGTGCGTTCATCAACGGTTTTCTCAAGTCTATCCGTATAATTTTTACGTTCTGTTATATCTATGACTAAAGCCATGACATATTTTTTTTCTCCTACATTAAAAGGGTTTAAACCAACTTCTACAGGAAAATTACTACCATCTTTACGTGTCCCATAAAGCTCTCTACCTTTACCCATAGTACGTTTTTCGCTATGTTTATAAAACGTATTAAAATGGTGGCCATGTCCTTTATGAAAATTAGAAGGTATTAAGGTTAATAATGGTTGTTTGTTAAGTTCATCTTTAGAAAAACCAAACATTTGTTCAGTAGCTGTGTTTACAGCAATTATAGTTTGTGTCTCGTCAACTATTAAAATACCCTCTGAAATGGCTTCGGATAACAATTGAAAAACATCTTGACTGTTTTGGAACATTTATTATAAAGAGTATTTAAAAAATAAAATTACAAAAAAAAGAAAGACCAATATTGCTATTGCTGATTTATATCATAAAATATGTGAGTATTAAAAGGTAATTTTAAGTGGAAAATTAATAGTCATGGAAAACAAAACAGTTAATAACAATAAATTAAGTCAAAATTTAGGCAAATTGTTTTATGCTATAGCTACAGTTGATGGCACTTTGTCAGAGATAGAAACTGAAACGTTAAAACAAAAAGTAAGCGATAATTGGGTGTTTTCTGAAAGCAATGAAGATATTATTGACGCTTTTATATGGTTTTCAAAAAATAAAGAATATGAATCTGAAGAGTGTTATAATAGTTTTATAAAATACAAACAAGCTAACGAAAGATTGTTTACAAAAACATTGAAGGAAGCTATAATTGCTGTAGCTATTAATATTGCGTCTAGTTTTTCTAAAACAAATAAAGCAGAATTAATGTTGTTAGCTAAATTAGAAATAGAATTTGAAAAAGAAATTAACCCTTAAACCAATATGCAATGTTTATAAATTTAGAACAAAAAGAAATTGACTACATTTTAGAAAATAATTACATTGGACAATTAGGCTATATTTATAATAATGAACCTTATGTTGTACCTATTACTTACTTTTTTGATAAAGAAATAAATGCAATTATTTGTTATTCTGGAGATGGTCATAAAATGAATGCTATGCGAAAGTATCCAAGAGTATCATTACTTGTTTCGGATATTGATAATGTTACTAATTGGAAGTCTATTTTAGTACATGGTAAATTTGAACAACACTTTGGAAGTGATGCTAAAGCGTATTTGCATAAATTTTCATTAGGAATTAAAGATATTATTTTGGATAAAGAACAAGTTAAAGCTAATTTTATTAGTGATTTTTCAAGTAAAATATATAAAGACAATATTCCTGCTGTATTTATTATTAAAGTAGAAGGTATTACTGGTAAAAAACGAATGACTTCTTAAAACTTTATTACACAAAAAAAGAGCTAGTGTTTAGCTCTTTTTTTAATTTTAGTCTTTGTAAGGTAATATTAATAAAGGGACGTCAGGATAAGAGACTACATTTTTAATAACAGGTTCGTTTATTAAATTCTCAATAAAACCATGATTGTAATTAATTAAAATTAGAGCATCAATATCTTGTAGTTTAATAAAATTGGTGATTTCTTCAGTTTTTTTAAGCTCATCTGTCATCCAATTAAAATTGTGTGGTATATCACTTAGGTTAGCTTGAAGCATTGTTAAATTATGATTCTGATTATCTGTTAATGTATTTTTTTTACAAACATGTACTACTTGTAATTTAGAGTCGTATAATTTTACAAATGCTTTAATGGTTATTAATTCGTCTCCAAAATGCCTATTATAATCTGTTGCAAAAGCAATTTGTTTGAGAGGTTTAAAATTATATTCATCAGGTACAACAATAATAGGGCACTGATTTATTTTTTTAATAGTATTAACGGTATTACTACCAAACCATTGTTCTTTAGCTTTTGTTACACCTTTAGTACCCATAAATAGCTGGTCAATACTAAAGTCTTTTAAATTGCAATTTATAGCATCAATAAGTTTGTTTGTGCTAAAAATAGTTTTAAATGTATGTTTTTTATTTGCGTTTAAGCTCTCGATATTATTTTTAAAGTCTTTTAATTTAATTTTAGCCTCTTCTTTTGATGTGTCAACAAAGTTTGATGTAATGTACGTTCTGTTATTTGTTTTAACAGACCAAGCGTGCAGTAAATAAAATGTGCACTCTTGCTCTTGATATAATTTTATTGCATAATTAATAGCACTTTTTGCATTGTTAGAAAAGTCAGTTGGGATTAAAATAGATAGTTTCATAAATTGCTTATTTAGCGTTTTAATAAAAAGTGTTCATATTATTTACTTAGACTAAAATAGATCAAAACAAGTATTTAAAACATGATAAAAATCATGTTCAATATATCTTATAAGCGGATTTAATCATTTGTTTATTATATGCATTATAATGCTTAAAAAATGCAGATTTAATTGTGTCAAACAGCTATACAAACCTATATTTAAGAATGGTATAATTACTGATTTATCAAGTATAGCTTGAAAAATTATTAAATTCACCTATACAAAAACCATACAAGTCTTGATTTTGATAATTCTCAATTATTATAAGTAGTATATTGATGTATTAACTAAAAAATTTATTAAATGAAAAAAGGAGTTTTTTTACTTTTAATTGCAGCAGTATCTGCATTAGGAGGTTTATTATTTGGATACGATACAGGTGTTATTAATGGAGCACAATTTTACTTAACAGAGCATTTTGATTTGACTTCAGCTTTAAAAGGATGGGTTGTTGGAAGTGCTTTGTTAGGTTGTTTTGTTGGAGCCATTGTTGCAGCACCATTAAGTATTAAAATAGGTAGAAAATGGTCCTTAATTATATCAGCAATCCTATTTACATTGTCAGCTTATGGTTCTGGTTTGCCAGAGTTATTTCCTCAATCAGTAAGCATGTTAGTCTTTTTTAGAATAATAGGAGGTTTAGGTATAGGAGTAGCATCAATGAATGCTCCAATGTATATAGCAGAGATTGCACCTTCAAATATTAGAGGTCGTATGGTAACTTACTATCAATTAGCCATTGTTATTGGTTTTTTTGTTGTGTTTTTGGCAACATATTATATAGGTCATAATTTAACTCAAGCAGAAAATATAGAATTTGGATGGCGTCGTATGTTTTGGTCAGAATTAATACCAAGCGGATTATTTTTATTATTACTATTTTTTGTACCTAAAAGTCCACGCTGGTTAGCTTTAAAAGGTAAAGAAGATGAAGCTTTAATGGTTTTAGAGAAAATTAATGATGAAGATTTAGCATCAAAAGAGTTGTTACAAATTAAGCAATCCTTAACTCAAAACAATACTAATGTAAAAGTTAATTATGCATCAAAAGCAATATTAGTAATTATAATAATAGGAACAGTTTTATCTATGTTGCAACAGTTTACAGGTATTAATGCTGTGATGTATTATGGAGCAGATATTTTTGAAAAAGCTTTAGGGTTTGGAAAGGAAGATGTATTAGCACAGCAAATATTATTAGCCTTTGTAAACTTAGTATTTACTTTTGTTGCTATGTTTACAGTAGATAAATTTGGTAGAAAACCATTATTATATATTGGTTCTGTAGGTATGATTATAGGGTTTTTACTTTTAGGGGTTAGTTTACAGCAACAAAGTGTAGGTTTAGTCTCATTAATAGGTGTTTTAATTTTTATTGGCTCGTTTGCATTGTCAATGGGTCCTGTTGTTTGGGTTTTATTATCAGAGATGTTTCCAAATAAAATTCGTAGTGTAGCCATGTCTGTAGCTGTAGCAGCGCAATGGGCTGCAAATTATGTTGTATCTCAATCTTTTCCTATGGTTATGGAAAGTGAGACCAATAATACAGCACCATGGAATGGATCTTTACCATACTTTATATTTATAGCTTTTATATTAATAATAGTATTTGTTACCTATAAATTTATACCAGAAACAAAAGGTAAATCATTAGAAGAGATAGAAGGCTTTTGGAAAGAATAAATTAAAACTATTTTAAACAAAAAAATCACAACGGAAGTTGTGATTTTTTTTTGCGGAGAAAGAGGGATTCGAACCCCCGGAGGTGTGACCCTCAACAGTTTTCAAGACTGCCGCATTCGACCACTCTGCCATTTCTCCTGAGTGCCTCATTAGGTATTCCCTAAATGCGAGTGCAAATATAGATAGGATTTTAGTTTTATTCAAATAAAAATCAACTTTTTTTCAAAAAAAACACAAATTTTATTTTATTTACCTAATAATCAATCTGTAGCATTTAAAAAATAATTGTGACTGTAGTTACAATGTTATATTTTATTTTTGATAAAAAAAATATGGACATTATAGATCGTTTAAATTGGAGATATGCTACTAAAAGCTTTGATGATAAAAAGTTGGTTTCTGATAAAGATATTAAGACACTTTCAGAAGCATTTAATTTAACAGCAACTTCTTATGGATTACAGCCAATCAAACTGTTAATTATTAAAGATAAAAAACTTCAGAAAGAGTTAATTCCTTTTTCATTTAATCAAAAACAAGTAGGAGAGGCTTCGCATGTATTAGTGTTTTGTATTGAAACCATTTTAGACGAAACCTTTATTTCAAATTATTTTGAAAGAGTAAAAAGCATAAGAAACACTCCTGAGGACATTTTAAATCCGTTTAAAACGTTTTTAATTGAAGATTTTAAAAATAAAACTCAACTAGAAAAAGAAGCATGGGCAAAAAACCAGTTGTATTTAGCAATGGGTAATCTGTTAACTGTTTGTGCTATGTTAAGCATCGATTCTTGTCCAATGGAAGGTTTTGTACCACAGGATTATGATAGACTTTTAGATCTAAATAGACAAAACTTAAAATCTGTTTTAGTTATGCCTATAGGTTACAGATCTGAAAATGATTTTATGTCGGAGCTAAAAAAAGTTAGAAAGCCTTTAAATAATAGTGTAATATTCAAATAAACAATAAATTGGCAAGATTGTTGTTATTTCATAAAAAGTAATACATTTGTTTCGCTTTAAATTTTAATAAAATGAAGAAAATACTTTTTCTATTTCTAATATGTGTAACTTTTTCAATTAATGCACAAGACGAAGAAGACTACATATCTAACCTTAATTGGTTAACAGATTTATCTGAAGCTAAAAAGGAATCTGTGGCTTCTCAAAAACCAATTCTAATATATTTTACAGGTAGCGATTGGTGTGCACCATGTAAAATGTTGAAAAAAGATTTTTTTCATACAGAAAAATTTGAAGCTAAAGCAGATCAGTTTGTGCTTTTAATGATTGATATGCCTAGACGCATCGACATTATTACTGAAGAACAAAAGAAAAAAAATCAAAAAGTTGTTAATAAATATAATACCTCTGGAGGTTATCCTAATTTAGTTGCTTTAAATGATCAATTACAAATAATAGGTGAATTATCTGGTTATACTTTTTTAAGAGAAACCGACAGGCATTATGCATTTATTGATGCCATTTTAGAGAATTATTAAAATTCAATATATATTATAACAAAACGTCTAAAATAAAATTTAGACGTTTTTTTTATTGCTCTATTTCGTTTAGTTTTGATGCTTAATTAAAATATTAGAGATGCCAGGATTTGAAAGCTTTGGAGATTTAGAAAGAAAAGAAGTACAAGACGTTTTAGATAGTGGTGTTTTAATGCGTTATGGTTTTGATACTATGCGAAATGGTCACTATAAAGCACAATCATTAGAGCAAGAATTACAAAAAACTTTAGAGGTTAATCACGCACAATTAGTAACCAATGGTACAGCAGCAGTCTCTGTAGCTTTGGCATTAGCAGGAGTTGGAGCAGGTGATGAGGTTATTATGCCTTGTTTTACTTTTGTTGCTAGTTTTGAGGCTATAATGATGCTTGGTGCTATTCCAGTTTTAGTTGATATTGATGATACTTTAACCTTAGATCCTGAAGCTGTAAAACAAGCCATTACAGATAAAACTAAGGCTATTATGCCAGTTCATATGTGTGGTAGTATGGCTAATTTAGAGGCTTTAAAAACAATAGCCAATCAGTATAATTTAAAATTAGTTGAAGATGCTTGCCAAGCAATTGGAGGTACTTATAAAGGACAATATTTAGGAACTTATGGTGATTTAGGTTGCTTTAGTTTTGATTTTGTTAAAACAATTACTTCTGGAGAAGGAGGAGCTGTTATTACCAATAATCCAGAATATGCTAAACATGCAGATTATTTTACAGATCATGGTCACGACCATATTGGTAATGATAGAGGTGCAGAATCACATCCAGTCTTAGGTTATAATTTTAGATTATCAGAGTTACATTCAGCTGTAGGTTTAGCTCAGGTTAGACGTTTAAAAGATTTTGTTGCTATACAGAAAAAGAATTACACAATTTTAAGGGAAGCTTTATCTGCAATTCCTGAAGTTACTTTTAGAACAGTACCTGAAGGAGGAGAGGAGAGTTATGCGTTTTTAAGCTTTTTCTTACCGGATTTAGATATTGCTCGTAAAGTTTCAGCTTCATTTAAAAATAGTGGAGTTGATGCATGTTTTCATTATTATGATAACAATTGGCATTATGTTAGAAAATGGGATCATTTAAAAGACTTGAAAACATTATATCCTGTTAGTAAAGAGGTTAAAGATGGTATGTCTTACTTAAAAAATAAGTCTTTTGAAAAATCTGATCATTATATAGGTAGAAACTTGTCATGTTTAATTAAACTATCTTGGACTGAAGCCGAAACAAAAAAACGTGCAGAATTAATGGTCGAAGCTATAAAAGCATCATTATAAAACTATTATAATTATATAAAAAAAGCTTCAATTAATAATTGGAGCTTTTTTTATTTTAAATTAAAAGTTAATTAGTAATTAACGTATTCAATTATTTCTAAACCATAACCTATCATTCCAACACGTTTAGTTTGTTGTGAGTTTGAGATAAGCTTAATTTTATGAATATTTAAATCATGAAGTATTTGTGCTCCAATACCAAAATCTTTACTATCCATTGCAATTGCAGGAGCTTTAGCAATAGTATCTGGTTTTTGTTCTGATTTTAAAACCGATAAACGTTGTAGCAAGTTCATCGATTCAGCTTGTTGATTAATAAATAGAATAGCACCTTTGCCTTCATCATTAATTACTCTGAACATGTCGTCTAGCTTCTCATCGGCATTATTGGTTAACGTTCCTAATATGTCATTATTAACTAAAGTCGAGTTAACACGAGTTAAAACTGTATCATTGCTAGTCCAATCTCCTTTAGTTAAAGCAATATGAACTTGATTATTTGTAGTTTGTTGGTATGCTCTTAATCTAAAAGCACCAAATCTTGTTTGAATCTCAAAGTCTTCTTTTTTATCGATTAAAGAATCATGATCCATACGATAAGCAATCAAATCTTCAATTGAAACTAGTTTTAAATCAAACTTTTTAGCAACCTCAATTAACTGAGGTAATCTAGCCATCGTTCCATCTTCGTTCATGATTTCAACAATCACACCAGCAGGCTGTAGTCCAGCTAATCTTGCAAAATCAATTGCTGCTTCAGTATGACCTGTACGTCTTAAAACGCCACCTTCTTTAGCAACTAATGGAAAAATATGTCCTGGTCGTGCTAAATCAAACGGTTTTGTTTCAGGATTTACTAGTGCCTGTACTGTTTTAGAGCGATCTGCAGCAGATATACCTGTAGTAACACCATTTCCTTTTAAGTCTATAGATACAGTAAAGGCAGTTTCCATATGATCTGTATTGTTGGTAACCATCATGTGTAGATCTAACTCTTCACAACGTTGTTCCGTTAAAGGTGTACAAATTAGACCACGACCATGCGTTGCCATAAAGTTTATCATCTCAGGAGAAACTAATTCTGCTGCAGCAACAAAATCACCTTCATTTTCTCTATCTTCATCATCAACGACGATAATGACTTTTCCTGCTTTTATATCTTGTATAGCTTCTTCAATTGTATTTAATTTAAAAGCTGTTTTTTCTTTTTTTTGTGTAGTATTCATAACAAATGTGTTGTCCTGCAAAGATATTGCATATTTATTACTTAGTGCAATTAAGCCTATAGTTTTTGACGTCTTTTAAAATGAATGATAGGATACATTATAACGCCTAAAATTAGCATTAAAAAGTTTTCTCTTTTTACTTTAATAGCCTTTAAATTTTTTGAAAATTCTATAGAAGATTTTATATAATTAAAAAGAAAAACTAGAAATGAGATTCCGCTAATTTGTATGCCTGCAAGTGCTAATTGAGGTAATTTATTATTTTTAAATACAAAGTATAAAACAAATAAAATTAAAGCAATACAGAAACTAATGAAGCTTAAGGTTGCTATTATATTGTAATCTTTTAAATCTTTGTCTGTAAGTATAATTGGTTCGGATCCTGATTCAAATACAGTATCCATAGCAGTTAATCCATTAAAATTTGTTCCAACAGATAATTTACTAACTCTTAAAAAATGTGTTAAAGGATAAATAAATAATCCTAAACCTTTTTGAATCAAAGTTTCTTCTTTATGTACTGTTTTAACAACTAAGGTATTATAAGTAATTGTTGATTTTATGTAATTGAATATGAATATAACAGCTGATACTCCAGCAATTTGTATACCTGCAAGTGCTAATTGAGGTAATTTGTTATTTTTAAAAACAAAATATAAAATGAATAATATCATGGCGATGCTAAGGCTAATGATATTAATTTTTGATAAAGATTTATAATTTAAAACCTCTTTATCTTCAAAATGTACAATTGTAAAATTATGATCTAAACGGTCAAGCTTTGAGCCACGATTAAACTTTTTATTATACCAATTTTTAATAGGTTCTGTAATGTGGTCAAATTCAAAAATCCCTCTGTCTTGTGTTGCTCTAGTAGTTAAAAATATACTTAAGGGTAACATGATTAATGTTGAAAACCAAGCAGCCAATACAGGATTTAAGTTTCCGTTTTTAGCACTATTTTCTGCAAATAAACCAATAAAGTGATAGGTTAAAAATAAAACAATAGCAATTACCATTGGTAAACCCAGTCCACCTTTACGGATTAATGCACCAAGAGGAGCTCCAACAAAAAATAAGATAATACAAGCGACTCCTAAAGCAAACTTTTTATGTAATTGGATTCCGTGTTTGTAAATTCTAGAATTTTCACCTTTTAAATTACTTTGTTTTGATTTTATAATTTGTTGTGTACTAGAAATACTATTAATAGCATAATCCAATACTTGAATTTTACGTTTGGTTTTAAATATATCTAAAATATTACCTTTGAAAATACTGTCTTTTTTAGCATTTATCGTTAAGTTTATTGTAGATAAATTTGTTCTGGTGTATAAAGCTTTAGAAAAATCTTTAACTGTAGTTTGTCTTTTAGTTTTTAAGGAATCTATTGAAAAATTAAGTTCAGCTACATTAAGCATTTTATAATTATCGTCTACATTTTTTTCATTTAAATCCACATTATTTAGATTAGATAGATCATAATTTAAGACATGCTTTTTAAATTCACTTTTTACAAATGGTTTTTTATTACGTTCAGCTATTTTTTTAGGAGGTGTATCATCATAGTAATACCCATCGTATAGTATTAGTTTTAAGATATTAGAATCTTCAGAACTAGCCAATTCTCCTGTTTTAGCAATTATGGTGATGTGGTTACCAGAAAAACTTTTTCCGCTTTTTTGATGTATGGTTATGCCTTTTAGAAATTTACCGTTTTCACCATATTTCTCTTCAACTTTAATATTTAATTGGTCACTAATATCATTAAACTGACCTTCTGCAATTATCATTGCAGGTTTAACTTTTGCAATGTTGCGTCTTAAGTTAAAGCTGTTATATTCTGCCCAAGGTATAACGTTGTTACTAAAAAAGAACGTTAATATAGATAATCCAACTATAAATATACCTAAACCTGACATAGCACGTTGCAGTGATATACCTGTAGATTTCATGGCTGCAAACTCATAATTTTCGGCAAAATTACCAAAAACCATTATTGAAGATAATAAAATTGTAAGGGGTAAAATTAAAGGTATTAATGTAGGAGTAATGTACATTAAAAATTTTAATACAGTGACAAGATCTAAATCTTTACCTGCTAATTCTTTAATATATAACCATATAGCTTGTAAAACAAAAATCAGCATGAGTATTACAAACACGCTGATAAAAGTTTTTAGATATGAAGTTAATATGTACCTATCTAATATTTTCACTTAAGATTAATCTAGTTTATTGATGAAATAATCCTTGTATTTACTGTTGTCAAAGGTAAATAACGATTTTGATAAAGTCTCGTTTGTTTTAAAAGCGTTTACTGTTAAAGTCGTTTTAGTGCTATTTTTTCCAACTTCAATTAATCTGTAAATATGCTTTGTTTTGTTATCAACACCTAATAAAACATATTTGATTTCAGAATTAGAATCAATTGGTGTTAATTTTACATATTGTATTTTACGACCACTTACATCTTGTACTATGTCCATGTTATAAGTAAAACCATCTTTGTAAAACGATAACATTTGACTAGGTGTAATGGTGCTTTCATCTTCATCACTTCCTTTAGATATAGTAACTTCTTCATCTTCTGTACTAATGCTATAAATGTTTTGACCATCATAAATACGTGTAATACCTAAGATGTTTAATCTGTATTTTTCGCCTTGCATGACTACGTCACCTTTAGTTTCTTGCTTAATATTTTCTTCAAGATTCTCTAAAACATATTTAAAGTCTATTGAAATATTTTGGTAACTTTTCGCTTTAGCTGAAACTTCATTTAACAATTGTTTTGCTTTATTATCTTGAGCAAAAATAGTTGTTGTTGCTAATAAAAATAATACTAATACTTTTTTCATTTTAAGTGTAATTTATTTCTTTTCGTTTTCTAATAATTGATCAAGAGCCACTAAATCTACCACTAACACCTGTCTGGCTTTACTACCTTCAAAACCACCAACAATACCTGCTGCTTCTAATTGGTCAATTAGACGACCAGCACGATTGTACCCTAGTTTTAATTTACGTTGTAATAAAGACGCAGATCCTTGTTGAGCTGTAACAATAATTTCGGCAGCATCTTTAAACAAGACATCTCTGTCAGTTATATCTACATCAAGACTTGTGCCACTTTCTTCACCAACATACTCTGGTAATAAATAGGCGTCAGGATATGCTTTTTGACCACCAATAAAATCGACTATTTTTTCTACTTCAGGTGTATCCACAAACGCACATTGTATACGTATCATATCATTACCTTGAGTGTACAACATATCACCACGACCAATTAATTGATCGGCTCCACCTGCATCTAAAATGGTTCTAGAGTCAATTTTACTTGATACTCTAAACGCTATTCTTGCTGGGAAGTTAGCTTTTATAATACCTGTAATTACGTTTACAGATGGACGTTGTGTTGCAATAATTAAATGTATACCAATAGCACGAGCCAGTTGTGCTAGTCTTGCAACTGGAGTTTCTACTTCTTTACCAGCAGTCATAATTAAGTCAGCAAACTCATCTACAACCAGTACTATATATGGTAAGAAAGCATGACCATCGTTTGGATTTAGTTTTCGTGCTTTAAACTTGTTATTGTATTCTACAATATTTCTACATAAAGCATTTTTAAGCATTTCATACCTGTTATCCATTTCAATACACAATGAATTTAAGGTGTGTATTACTTTGGTATTATCGGTTATAATGGCTTCACCTTCATCAGGAAGCTTAGCTAAATAATGTCTTTCAATTTTATTAAATAAAGTTAATTCAACCTTTTTAGGATCTACTAAAACAAACTTTACTTCAGCAGGATGCTTCTTATATAATAATGAGGTTAGCACAGCATTTAAACCAACAGATTTACCTTGACCTGTTGCTCCAGCCATTAAAAGGTGAGGCATTTTTGCCAAATCGACCACTAGGGTTTCATTACTAATAGTTTTACCAATAGCTATTGGTAAATGCATTTCGGTTTTCTGAAACTTTTGTGAGGCTATAACAGATCGCATTGATACGATTGTCGAGTTTTTATTTGGTACCTCAATACCAATGGTTCCTTTTCCTGGAATTGGAGCAATAATACGTATCCCTAAAGCCGATAATGATAATGCAATATCATCTTCAAGGTTTTTAATTTTTGAAATTCTGATACCAGCTTCTGGTACAATTTCATATAACGTTACCGTTGGACCAATTGTCGCTTTTATGCTTGCAATACCAATTTTGTAGTTGTTTAATGTTTCTACAATTCGGTTTTTATTATTTTCTAGTTCTTCTTGGTTTATGGTAACCCCTTCGTTATCATACTTTTTAAGTAAGTCTAAAGGAGGGAATTGGTAATTACCCAATTCTAGAGTAGGATCAAATTGACCAAAATCTTCAACTAATTTATTAGCTAAATTATCGGTTTCAGATAATTCCTCTTTAACCGTTTCAACTTCTATTTCAACCTTAGGTTCTTCTATTTCTATTTTAGGCGAAATGGTTTCCGTTTTGATAGTTGTTGTCGGTTGCTTTTTAGGAATTGTTGGATTAACTTCAAGTTGAGTTGTACCTTCTATTTTTGAATGATTTGAAATTGTAGGCTCTACTTTTTTGTCTACTTCAAAAGCTGATTTCATGGCTTCAGCTTCATCTGAATACGAATTGTCAACAGGTACAAAGTCATCATTAAAATCTTTTTGAATATCTTTTGATGCTTTTTTAAACATTGAGGCAATACGCTGTGGAGTAAATTTAAATCGGATTGCTAAATAACTAATAAAGGCAAAGGTTAATAATAGAATTGTACCTATTTTACCTATGTAATCTTGGAAGAAGCTATTAATTTCAAAACCAATAACACCACTTAGGCTATCATTAATATGTGTAAAAAAGCCGAAAAATATAGATAGCCAGATAATAACTAAGATGCCCCAAAACCAATGTTTACGCAGTTTAGCTTTATTTAAGTCTGTTAAAACATATATACCAGATAAAAAGGTTAGTCCAGAGATTATAAATGAAGCTACCCCAAATCCACGTTGTATAAATAGGTCGCTAATCCAAGCCCCAAGTTTACTTAGCCAGTTTTTAGTAACTACTTCTCTTGATCCAAATTCGCTTAAAGCGCTTTGGTCAACATGTCCTGTAAATAAATAAGATAAAAAGGCAATAAAAAACAAGATACCTAATATTATTAAAAAGCTACCAAGAACTAATTTTTGCTGACTACTAAGCGTCAAATCAGGTTTTTTTATGCTTTTTTTCTTTTTAGGTTTAACTGTTTTTTTTGCTTTCGCCATTATCAGGTTTTAATTTGTGTAAAAATACAAATAGTTAACATTTATCCTAATGGATAATTGTTTAAAATAGCTTAGGTATATAAATAATCAATCCAATGATTGTTGAAGCTATTGAGGCGATAAATACAGCGCCTGCTGCAATGTCTTTAATAAAGCCAATTTTTTCATGATGTTCAGGATGTATAAAATCTGCTATGGCTTCAATAGCAGTATTAACACCTTCAATACTCATTACTAATCCAATAGCAAAGCATTGCATGATCCATTCGGTTGCAGAGATGTTACAATATAAGCCAGCAATAGTAACTATTACAGCTATACAAAATTGTATTTTTATACTGGCTTCTGTTTTTAAAAGCATGAGCATACCTTTAAAGGCATACCCAACGCTTTTTATTCTGTTGACAACGAAAGGTTCTTTGGTGTCCATATATTATAGGGTCTCTAATGCAGCTTTATAATTTGGCTCGTCCGCTACTTCTTGTACCTGCTCATTATAGGTAACTGTTCCATTTTCATCTAAAACAACTACACATCTAGAGTGTAACCCTTCAAAAGCACCTGATGCAAATTCTAATCCGTAGTCTTTACCAAATTGTCCTGTTTTAAAATCAGATAACATGGTAACGTTTTCAATACCTTCTGCACCACAAAATCTAGCTTGTGCAAATGGTAAATCTCTAGAGATGCATAATACTTGTGTATTATCCATGTTAGCTGCTTCTTTATTAAAAGCTCTTACCGATGTTGCGCAAGTACCAGTATCTACACTAGGAAAAATGTTTAGTACTACTTTTTGCCCTTTATAGTCTGATAGTTTTTTTACAGATAAATCACTTACAGTTAATGTAAAGTCTGGAGCTTGTTGTCCAACTTGTGGGAGTTTCCCTGTAGTTTCTACTGGATCGCCTCCTAATGTTATTTTTGCCATTTTTATTAAGTTTTGTTTCTAAAAGTAAAAATAGTTAATAAAGAATGTAATTAATACCTCTTAGCAAAATTTTATTAAATAGTTAATACTTATTATTTCAACATGAACCATAGTTAAAAGCTATATTAAAATAGTAACAATCAATTTTTTTAATGGTAAATTTATGAGGTATATAACTAATTTTATCTCGAATTAAAAACTAAAAATTACTGTTATGGAAAATAATCCTCATTCAAGTCATCAACAAAATGGTGAAAACTTTGACATTAATGAAAGTGCTGCAAATTGCCCTTTTTTAAGCGGAACCGTTAAACACACTTCTGGTGGTGGAGTTAAAAACCGCGACTGGTGGCCTAACGAGTTAAAGCTAAATATTTTACGCCAAAATGCTTCTAAATCTAATCCAATGGGAGACGATTTTGATTATGCAGAGGCTTTTAAAAGCCTAGATTATGAGGCTTTAAAAGCAGACTTAACTGCATTTATGACAGACTCTCAAGATTGGTGGCCTGCAGATTATGGACATTATGGAGGATTAATGATACGCATGGCTTGGCACAGTGCAGGAACTTACAGAGTAGGAGATGGACGTGGAGGCGCAGGTGCAGGAAACCAGCGTTTTGCACCTATAAACAGTTGGCCTGATAATGGTAATTTAGATAAAGCTAGATTATTGTTATGGCCAATCAAACAAAAATATGGTAACAAAATCTCTTGGGCAGATTTAATGATACTGGCAGGTAACTGTGCTTTAGAGTCTATGGGCTTTCCAACATTTGGATTTGCAGGAGGGAGAGCAGATGTTTGGGAACCTGAACAAGATATATATTGGGGAAGCGAAACAGAATGGGGAGCCAATGATGATAGATATGAAGATGGAGATTTAGAAGATCCTTTAGCAGCAGTAATGATGGGTTGGATATATGTTAATCCTGAAGGTCCAAATGGTAATCCAGATCCAATGGGTTCTGCACATAATGTTCGCGAAACGTTTGGAAGAATGGCTATGAATGATGAAGAAACGGTTGCTTTAGTTGCAGGTGGGCATACCTTTGGTAAAGCGCATGGAGCAGCAGATCCAAATGAGTATGTTGGAAAAGAACCACATGGTGCACCAATTGAAGAGATGAGTACAGGTTGGAAAAATAGCTTTGGAACAGGAGTTTTAGACGATACAATTACAAGTGGTATAGAAGGTGCATGGACACCAAACCCTACACGTTGGGATGCCGATTATTTTGATGTATTATTAAACTACGATTGGGAGCTTACCAAAAGTCCAGCAGGAGCACACCAATGGAAACCAACTGCAGCATCTAAAGCTAGACAAGCCCCTATGGCTGGTGACGCTAGTAAAAGACAAGATTTAATGATGACGACTGCTGATATTGCACTAAAAGTAGATCCAAAATATTTAGAAATTTCTAAACGTTTTCATGCAGATCATAAAGCCTTTGAAGATGCCTTTGCACGTGCTTGGTATAAATTAACGCATCGTGATTTAGGTCCTACATCACGTTACTTAGGTCCAGAAGTGCCAAAAGAGACCCTATTATGGCAAGATCCAATTCCAGCAGTAGACTATACATTAAGCGCTGCTGATATTGCAAACTTAAAAGTGATGATTATTGATTCAGGTTTAACCGTATCACAATTAGTAACAACTGCTTGGGCTTCAGCATCAACCTTTAGAGGGTCTGATAATCGTGGTGGTGCCAATGGAGCGCGTATTGCTTTAGAGCCGCAACGTAGTTGGGAAGTTAATAATCCAACAGAATTAAATAAAGTACTAGCTGTACTTGAAGGTATTAGAGGTGAATTTGAAGGTACCGTTTCTTTAGCAGATTTAATTGTACTTGCAGGAAACGTAGGTGTAGAAAAAGCATTAAAAGCAGCAGGATATAATCAAGAGGTAGCCTTTTTACAAGGTAGAGGAGATGCTACACAAGAACAAACAGATATAGAGCAGTTTGGATATTTAGAGCCTTTAGCAGATGGGTTTAGAAACTATATTAAAGGTGACTTAAAAATTGCTGCTGAAGATTTATTAGTAGACAGAGCAAACTTATTAACACTTTCTGTACCAGAATTAACTGTTTTAGTTGGAGGTTTACGTGTATTAGGTGCTAATTATGACGGGTCTGATTATGGTGTTTTTACTGACCAAGTAGGTACATTAAGTAACGATTTCTTTAAAAACATTTTAGATTTCACTTACACATGGAAAGCAACTTCTGAAGACGATAGATATTTTGAAGGAAGTAACAGAAATACAGGTGAAGTTAAATTTAAAGGTACAAGAGCAGATTTAATTTTTGGTTCTAATACAGAACTTAGAGCAATAGCTGAAGTTTATGGTGCAAACGATGGTCAAGATCGTTTTGTTAAAGACTTTGTTGCTGCTTGGACTAAAGTGATGAATTTAGATCGTTTTGACGTGAAATAAAATACGTTGACATATTATTTAAAGGAATGGATTTACATAAAGTCCATTCCTTTTTTATTGACTACGACTAATTTAAAAGTCGCTTTTTTAAGTTGAAAGCTAGGTCTTTAGGTTTAGAATTAGATTAAAAGTAGCGACATAGTCAATTTTTAAATACATTAAAATAGAAACACAATGAATACAGAAGCCCTTTTTGAAAGTATAAAAAATAGAGATACAGCAGGTTTAAAAGCCATTTTAGCGGAACACCCAAGGTTAGCAGAAGCCAAAGACCAACGTGGATTTACACCATTAATTTTGGCTACTTATTTTGATAATGAAGCAGCAACAAAGGTTTTGGTTGAACATCATGCCCCAATCAATGATAAAGATGCTTCAGGAAATACTGCACTGATTGGTGTTAGTTTTAAAGGTAATATTGCATTTGCAGACTATTTAATTAAAAATGGAGCTGACTTAAATGCAGTGAATAATAACGGAACGACAGCTTTAACTTTTGCTACCCAATATGATAAAATTGACATTGTAAAGTTATTATTGCAACACAAAGCAGATACCACTATTAAAGACAACAATGGTAAAACCGCTTTAGATTATGCTATAGAAAAGAAATTTGATGCTATAGTAGCCTTATTAAAGTAAAACTGTTAGACAATAAAAAAACCACTTTGTTACTACAAAGTGGTTTATACTATGGGTTAGATAGTTACTAATCGTTTTTAGTAAAATAGCCTTCATTTGATACTGCAGCATCACTAACGCTTATGCTAGCTGTTTTAAACCAAACTTCAGCATAATTACCATCTGCATATTGTTTAGCAATATCTCCATTATGAGTTTGTGCACCAGAGCACCAGTTTTTATTTACATCAGGAGATTTTCCGTTGGTTTGGTTATAAGCACCAAGCTTAAAAAAGCAGCCTTCGCCTGTGTATGCTTCTGGACGCTCTACGCCATCTTGACCTTTTGGAAAAAATAGTTGTTTAGTTTGTTCAGGGATATCTGCTACAGTTGTATATTCAGATTGTATTATGTTTTTAGTAAATGTTTTGGTTTCATGTCCTGGACTTGTAAACGTTAAATTCATAATACCATTTTTCACTTCAATTGTATAAGTAAATTCTTCGCCTAACGCAATCCCCTCTTTTGGTTGTTCTGGATAGGTATTGGCATCGCTACCAACAACCGAGAAGTCGTTACCCCAAACCGCAGAAGAATAATCCCAACGTTTTGAATTATCGTCTCCAGCAGTATTAATTTCGTAATGCCAAAAAACAGAACCTTTATCGTGTCCAGGATACTTTTTGTAAAAAATTTTTAACGGTTCGTTTTCAAAAGCATCAGCACTATGAATTTGTCCAACAACTACCGAATGGGTTGCAGCCACACGAGCATCTCCAGTAGCAGACACATTCATTACTTTTAGTGTGGCAGTCAATTTATCGTTTGCTGTCTTTGGATACCATTTTTTTATTTGTGCTAATTCGGTTCTGGTGTTATTAGAGGTTCCGTGTGTATCTCCACCATTAGGTGTTTTAAACACAACCCAATCTGTTTTACCATCATTTGTAGTATAGAAAAAGTCTTTGTTTTCAAAATTATTAGCAATTCCAGCATTAGATCCATCACCTAAAATTAACTTCCAGTTATCAAAAAACGGAATTACAGAATTGGCATATTTGACTTTAATAGTATCTTTTATAACTGTATTAACTTTATTGGTATTGGTTTTTACTTGGTCTTTACAACTGTTTAGTAGTCCAATACTTAATAGGATTAAACCCAATACTAAGTTGTGTTGTTTTTTAATCATTTTCATTTAGTTCAGTTTAGTTTAGTTTGTTGTGTCTAATTAATTATTTAAAAAATAATTAATGGTGGTTATAATAACTTAAGTAATATAATGAAAAATTGGTTAACCAATTCATGTTGCCTTAAATTCATTTTAGATTTAAAACGATGCTCTAGTATTTGTTGGTCTTTTCTATATTATTAATTGGTTTTAGAAGTAATTGCTAAGGTGATTAGTGTGTTAGCTTATAAACATCACAATTGACCTACAGTTTTAGTTTTTACATCTGATACTATTGTGATGTTTTTATATTTCTTTTTTGTGGGTTTATTTAGGTTGTAGTGTTGTATTTATAAGATTAATTTAGGACATAGTAATTGTTTATAACATCAGAAAATATTTTATGTGTCAACCAGAACCATGCTAATTATATATACACACCTGAACGTTTACTGCTTGAATTGCTAAGTTATGCATTAAGCTTGGTTATTATTAATACACTTTAATCATGCTATAACCATGTTATAACTACTTTATAAGCATGCTATAACCACGCTATAACCCTTATTGAAATATTTTGTATATTACTGTATTATAGGTGTTTAATATAAAATTTAAGGATATGGCAAAACAGACAGGAATTATACCCTTAGTAGGGACGATAAATGGTGTTAATTTTTATTATTTACATGGGAAACCTATTGCCAGAAAAGCAGGTGGTGGGTTTACTAAAAAGGCTATAAAAAGTAAGGCCAGTATGCAGCGTGTGCGTGAAAATGCTAATGAGTTTGGGCATTGTTCTGCAGTTAATAAAGCGTTTAGATTAGCTTTGGCTCCGTTTTATAAGGGGTACACGTTTCCGCATTTTCATAGTCGTTTGATGAGCTTATTTACGCGTTTAAAGACCTTAGATACTACTAATGCACGTGGTATGCGTACGGTAGTTAATGGTGTAGGGCAGGCGAAAGGTTTGCAATTATTGGAACAGTTTAATTATACACCAGCGTGCGAGGTGGCACAGGTATTGCCTTTTGAGTATGGTGTGTCTGATAGTGATTATGCTTTGACTTTTACTGATTTTAATATTGATCAGGTTGGTTTTGCAGATGGTGCCACACATATTGCACTGACTTATGGTGTTTTGGATTTTGATTTTGAGCGTTTAGATTATGCTTTGCATATGGCAGCTCCTGTAGTTATGGATGGCAGTTATGCTGGATCTACTTTGACTTTAACGCCTGATACTTTGCCTACTGTGATTGGAACTAGGCTTTTAGTGCTTGGTGTGCGGTTTTACCAAATGGTTGATGGTGCTTTGTATGCTTTAAATGCTAAAGACAGTGTTGGTCTTAGGGTTTTTAAATGTTTTTAGAGGACTTGCCCTAATTAGTAAAATAGGGAATTAAAAGCTTTGAAATTTATTATTTATGTGCAGTTTTAATGCCTGTAAATATAACTATGCTTGCAAAGCAATATACTATTGATTAGTAGCCAAAGGGTAGCGGAAAACATTAGTATTAATAGCGGTTTGTAATACACTATTAAAACAGGCTTTTGCAATAGCAAAATCAAGACTAACTTATGATAATAATTATATAAGTGTTTTATTGAAAAATTAATGAGTTTTTACTTGTTTTTAACTACAGTACTTTGTTGTAAACAGTTTTATGACACCCAAGTTGTTTTTGTTTTGACTATTACCCAAGCCCCATTTCTGAGTTCACATTTAACGTTCATTCCTTTTCCGTTCATTAAACCTCTTACTATTTCAATTTCAAATTCGGCTTTAGTTTTTGTCTTATTAAATACTATTCGAGATAATCGTAATGATTTAATGAAAAAATCAAGTTCTCTAATTTTATCATTTTCCTTGATTAGAATTATTCCAACAGGATGGTTTATTTTGTCAATCTTGAACTCTTTTTTAGGTAAACCGCTTTTTTCGTCTAAACTATCTGGTAATATCAGGAAGTCGATTTTGGATAAGTAAACTTTTGATGTGTCAATTCCTTCACTTTTTATTCTCTCAAAAAGTTTGGTTTTATCCTTAACTTCAAATCGTTCATTAAATCTTTCAATCTCAAATTTCTCAAGAAATGAATAATCTTTGTGATTATACAAAATGTCTTCTCCTAAAAAGGATAAAGTTTGGTTATAAACAGCGTATTCGAGATTTTTTAATTTTGTAGCATTTTCTAATTTGCCATTATTAGGTTTACTTTTTTCACATCCTAAAATTGAAATAATTAATAATATAAAAATTGATTGACCAATAAATTTCATATAGATGCAGTTTTTCTCAAATTGGTTACAACGTTTTGTGTATGGTGCGTTTCCCGAAGGGTATGCACTATACATGTTGTTGTACGCTTTTATTTTTTATTCTTTCAAGAAAGCTAGGTTCTCAGGATAAACTTTCATGCTTTTTATCATTTTTGATGCCCGTTTGAAATTGTACTCTTTGACATTATAGAGAGTTAGTTCTTTCCAGTCTTTCTGAATGTCATCTAGAACCAACTCCAACCTATCATCATTATTGAATATTATGCACTTTTCCAGTTTGTGCCTGAGGTGTTCAAATTTCTCCGAGTTTAGCCTATGTTTTTCACTTAGATTACTGGGTTTGATAACTTTATTAACCGTACCTAGTAAAGTACTAATTCCAGCCATAATAGCAACCCATACGATTATATCTTCTTTGTCATTAGGCATCTGTTTCAAGTAGAAAGTTAAACCAGCTATTATTGCTGGTATACCAACAATTAACCAAGAAAGAACCTCAGAAAATGTATTAAGGTGTCTCGATTCGATTCTATGTGCATGTTCAAGAGTGTGAATCTTTCTCATCCAATCTAAGCCAAGTAGTTTCTGCTTGTTATAGTATTTCTTAATTTCTCTGTCAATGTTATAAAGGCTTGGGAAAATATTAATTTGTTCATACTTAAAGCCCGTATCTGAGTCGTTCTTTGGACCCACAACTTTTGACAAATCATTTAGCCCTTCATCCGAATTGAATAAGAACAAAGTTGCGGTTAGGGGTGTGTTAGAATTTGAACTATGATATTCATTTATTGAAACAGAATATTCTTGTCCTATCGTTACTGTTTCACTAGAAGTTTTTTTAATCGTAACATTTTCTATGTCAACATTTAACTCAGACCTTCTTTTAGTTAATCCTTTGTCATCTTTTTCAGACTTCCAATCTATTCTATACAGGCTTTTTTCTGAAGTATCATCTGTTGCCAAAACTTCATACCTGTTGTTAGAGATGCTACCAACTAATACATGGCTTTGAGCATTAAAGAGATGGGAATGAACTTTGTATTTTCCATATTCATTTTCTTTAAATTTATTTTCAAAAGATTCATCCCAAATATGAAGTCTCAAAATTTTACGATTATTCTCAGACTCATACCTATACAATTCAATCGATAAAAAACCTTGTGAGCCGATTCCAGCTTTTGGATTGTCCTTTTTGAAAAATGTTAAGCCTTCAAAAATTAATCGCCATGCAAATTGTGTGTTTATTCTTCTTCTAGCTTTAAAAGCTTTTAAGGAATAGTCTGATAGTATTATGAGTTTAATAAAGCTTATAGCCACAGATGATTCATTAACTGAGTATTTACTCAGAATCTCATCATATTCTAATAAATTTTTGTCTCGGTAAATGCGTAAGACTAAATTGTCAATATCAATCCTAACATGAAATTCACTTGGGACAATATGTTTCAATAGATTATCTCCAGTTGCTTTAAATTGATATTTTGAAATGTATGATTCCATTATTTTTTTATCTCGCTAATTGCGTACAACGTTTATGTATAAGAATAGTTGCGGGTTTGTATGCGAGGATTTTCCGAAGGAAAATCAGACGTTACAAACACGCAAAGACCTTTGATTAAGCACTTAACCGCAATTATTTTTATACGGTGTTGTGCGTTCGTTTTTTTATCAATTACATCCAATTTTCGGAAGACATAACATTTGTGGTAAACCTCCCAAAATTGATATTCCTACTTTTTCAGATTCCAATTTAAAATATAGAATATTATTCTCAATCTTTTCAGGTAATTCATTCGGTAAACTCATTCGATAAATAATTGCCTTTTCCAAATTATCACTTAAAAAAGCTATGTTACTTATTCCACGAGGCGATTCCATTTTTCCAATTCCGATAGTTTTAAAATTCTTGATTACGTGATAAGAATTCTGATTATTCAAATCCCTTAATTTTCCCAAATAAGTAATTTCAGTTTTTGAGTGTAATTCGGTCAATATTTGTTTTTCCAAAATTTTGTTTTCAGAAACAAATTGTTTGTAAAACTGTAATTCAGATAAACCAAAAGCATACTTTTCAGTCAATTCTTTTCCGTTCATATTTTGATTGAAAACTAAAGTATCCAAAATTATGTCAGATTTATTCTTTTCCGTTTCTGCTTGATATTCCGCAATTCTGTTATTCCACGGGTCAATTTGTTTCTGCTTTTGATTACAACTAATCAACAGAAATAAAATCGGTAAAAAAAGAATTTTATTCAAACTCACAATGTTTTTCTTAAATGACGCACAACTAGTTATATAACAACTAATATAGTTGTTTTTGGGGTTGTATTTCCCGTTATGACCATTTTTGTTAGTACCTATCAAATAAGTGTCATTTTATTATAGTTGTATTTTTTATAATTAAAAGCTAAATTACAATAATGCGTTTGCAAGTACAATACGTATAACTACGTATTTTTTAGCTAGTGATTATTTTGTGTTTTAAAAAGTGACCGTAATTAATTGTTTAATTTTAGTCTACCTATTTTTGGACAACACATTATGTAGTTACGCTGGGTTAACACCAGTGATCCGTCAAAGTGGGAGTAGTGTAAAAGGACGTCCTAGAATTAGTAAAATAGGGAATCAAAAGCTCCGCAATTTATTATTTATGTGCAGTTTTAATGCCTGTAAATATAACTATGCTTGCAAAGCAATTTATGATCGATTAGTAGCCAAAGGGAAGAGCAAAAAATTAGCATTAATAGCGGTGTGTAATACACTACTAAAACAAGTTTTTGCAATAGCAAAATCAGGACTAACTTATGATAATAATTATAGAAGTGTTTTATTGAAAAATTAATGAGTTTTTACTTGTTTTTAACAACAGTACTTTGTTAGGCAACGTTTTTTTAATTCGTAGGTAATCCTAGTTTCTCGAATAGAATTCGGTTTCTCATTTTGGCATCTTTCAATAATTTTTGATATGATATTACTTCAATATATGCATTGTATTTATCGTGAAATTTAAAATAACCCATTGAATCAGGTGTCTTTTTAAAATCTTTATCGTCTAAAACTTGTTTTAAATTTTCATTGAAATCTAAAACTATATAAGCGTAAAATGGTGTGTTTGCATTAATAAAATCAATTTTTTTCCCTTTTCTGTCAACGCCTTTATTATCTCTTATTGTTCTTATATATTGTAAAACTTGGTCAACTGGATTTTTTTTATAAGATTCAGTTGTGTAACCTTGTCTTTCTGGTCTTTTGAACTCAATTATAGTAAATGAATGATGTGGTGCTTCGTCATTCACGAAAGCAAAACTATCATTAAATATTAATAAATCTGGTCTTTGTAAATCTTCGCTATCCGATACTTTTATACTTTTAAAAGATTTATCAGAGGAAAGATAATTATGGTAAGATAATCTTTCGTCTATTAACCATAAATTCTGTTTGTCGTAGCTAATTTCGTCAGATTCCGAACGAATAGGGAAGAAGATATTATGTATAGTTTCCTCTGTTTGAAATTTATTATCTTCTATTCCTAAGAATTTATCTAATAGTTCAATAACAGCTTTTCTATGAACTATATGTTTCGCTAGATTTGCCTTTCCAATGTCATTAAACTTTTCTATATACTCAGCATATTTTTCCTGATACTCTTCTGTATTTTGTATATCCTCATTTGCATTTAGAACTTCTTCTCCTAATTCTTTTATTTCTGATTCGAGTTCATTTTGCGCTTTAAAAAGTTCAATATCAAGTTTATTACCTTTTAAATTTGGTGGTAATTTCTTTATAGTTTCAGGATGATATTTTAATATTGTTTTATATTGAGGTGAAGAACTATAAATATGAGATTGATAATTTTCAAACTTTTCTTCTCTCACACTTGATAAATATGGTTCAAGAAGTTTTTCTATTTCTTCTACCGCATTATTTCTAATGTTTTTGATTGTTATTTCACTAGAATCATCTTCCTCTTCATCCTCGTTTTGTTCTAAAATATTAAAATCGATTCTTTCACTATCTACAGCTTCATCAAAAACTGTACTTGTCAAATAGGCGTGATAAACAAAATGATTACCATCTTCATCATTTATTCTTCTTCCTAAATCTGATATATATTTATTTAACAATTCGAATTTTACTTCTCTGTTATTTGCACAATAATGAATTTGATGACTCATTCTTGTATTAAATACTCTTAAAAGATATAAATGAAATGTATTATCATTTATTGTTAATTCTGACTCTTTAATAGAACCTTTAAAAGTATTTTTATAATAATCTTGTAATAATACTTTTTGTCCATTTTGTTCTCTTAAAGTTATATATGGACATTTATTTTGTAAAAAATAAATAAGAAAATGTTCTACTATTTTTTCTGCAATATCTTCTAAAGGTTTTGGACAAAATTTCTGATATTCTTCTCTATAATGATTTAATTCAACCTTAGTCCAAGATTTACTTTCTGAGTTAGATTCTTCTTTAAAGTCAAAAATACCATTACCGATTTGCTTAAACGTGAAACTGCGTGTTAAATAACTTCCATTTGATTGAAAAGAACTATTGTAATTAACGTGATTAAATGCTTTTAAAGCAACAAATCTTCCAATTCCTTTAGCTCCTTTTTCAATTTTATAATCAGATTCTGCTGTTAAAAAAGAGTTTAAATTATTGTCATTAAAACCAGAGCCATTATCGTGTATTAAAAAACTATTTACAGGATATATGTCTACAACTTTTAGATTCTCATACGTTTCTTTTTTACCATTTCGTATTATATCAATAATAATCTGTCCAGAATCAAGATTACCTTTTTCTTCAATTGCGTGTATAGAATTACTTATTGCTTCAAATAAAGGCCATAAGGCTTTTCTTTTCGGCAATTTTGTATTTCTAACTTTTCCTGCAATGTTTGTATGAAACTCTCTTTTTTTCGTCATTTTTTGTCAAATGTTGCCTAACGTTCAGTATAAGAAACGTAGGGCAGGTGATAAGCGATACGTTTCGGTTTGGTACTAAGCCAAATATAATATTTTGCTTTTATCTTTTTTGTTGAAAATGCCAAATTTTATATTTGGCGACTTTATAAATAAACACAGACTTTTCGGAAAGCCTTAATTGCCCTATGTTTTTTATACATTGTTGCCTGCTGTTTTTTATTCTTTAGTCAATGTTGCTGTTTTACCAGTCTTTTTCATCTCTATTTCATCAAACTCATCAGGTTTTATTTCTGATAAAAAGTATGTTTTTTGAATCAGTTTATCAATGGAATAAATTCTATTATTAATCTCTATAACATCTCCACTGAAAGAGTCAAAATAATAGCTAATGTTTTCTGAATTATATTTTTTAGATTCGTTCTCATTTTTAAAAATAAAGTTTCCTATAAAATTTTTTTCTAACCATTCAGAAGTGTATTCCTCAGATGCTGTGCCACCTCCTCCATTCCAATAACCATCTTCAGAAATTATTTTAGTGTTACTTTTAAAAAAAGTATATTCTTTATCTTCCTTCTTTAAGGTAAGAGTATTTTGATTTATACTTATAATTTTTATTTTATTATTAGTATTTGAATTTAAAGAAAAATCTATCTCAAGAATGCTAGGCTCCATAAAATTTTGATTACAAATAAGTACTGGTTTTTTATCAAATTCTGAATATACTATATCAGAGTAAAATTCACTATTTCCATAAGCATCTTTTATAAGTTTATTTTCTTCTAAAATTGTTTTAAACTCTTTTGATAACCATAATATTTCATTGTCCATAAAATATTTTATTAATTCAGGTGTAATTTTAGGTTTAGTCTCTGAAAGAAAACCATTAAAAAGATAAACCTTTGTATTTTCTATATTTGTACCAACCCATTCACCTTTTATGTTTTTATTTCCGTTTTTTATTTCTTGAAAAATGTTTGTGTGTTCTGTAATTGTTATTTGATGATTGAATTCGAATTTACCTAGTTTTTTTCCTTTAGGTTTATCTCTATAAATTAATCCTGATTTTGCAGTAACATATCTTATTTCTTGTGCTGGCTTACTTATTTGAATCTTAACTTTTTTATCGTTTTCACCGTCTTTTTTGTTCTCACAGGCAAACATTAAAATTGTTATTAATAATAAAAATATATTTTTCATTTTTTCTGTTTTTCCTATGTTGAGTTTCGTTTACAAATAGCTGGCAACTGTTTATATAACAACTAATATAGTTGTTATTGGGGTTGTATTTCCCGTTATGACAATTTTTGTTAGTACCTATCAAATAAGTGTCATTTTATTATAGTTGTATTTTTTATAATTAAAAGCTAAATTACAATAATGCGTTTGCAAGTACAATACGTATAACTACGTATTTTTAGCTAGTGATTATTTTGTGTTTTAATAAGTGACCGTAATTAATTGTTTAATTTTAGTCTACCTATTTTTGGACAACACATTATGTAGTTACGCTGGGTTAACACCAGTAATCCGTCAAAGTGGGAGTAGTGTAAAAGGACGTCCGCGAATTAGTAAAATAGGGAATTAAAAGCTTAGAAATTTATTATTTATGTGCAGTTTTAATGCCTGTAAATATAACTATGCTTGCAAAGCAATTTATGATTGATTAATAGCTAAAGGAAGCGCAAAAAAATAGCATTAATAGCTGTTTGTAATACACTATTAAAACAAGCTTTT
Organism: Olleya sediminilitoris; assembly: GCF_016785945.1. Lineage (GTDB taxonomy): Bacteria > Bacteroidota > Bacteroidia > Flavobacteriales > Flavobacteriaceae > Olleya > Olleya sediminilitoris. Next base: position 62,510 of record NZ_JAEMEF010000018.1, read on the forward strand.
GCAATAGTAATATCAGGATTAAGTTATGATAATAATTATAGAAGTGCTTTATTGAAAAATTAATGCGTTTTTACTTGTTTTTAACTACAGTACTTTGTTACCTGTAGTTTTTTATTCCGCAACTTGTTTTAATAATTCCGCAGTTTTTGGTCCGATTTCTCCGTTGTATTTTAATTCAGATGCTTTTTTATAAGTCAGCATTTGGTAAAAAATACAAGCGTTTAAAAAAGCTCCATATTTATTTGGATGGCTATCATCTTCATAAAGTTCAATTTCTGGATGTTTTGTCAAAACTTCGTAGAATTTATTTCCGTTGTCAGATTTCAACAAGCTGTTTTTCTGTGCAACTAAATCGTACGATTCATTTATTAGTTTAGTTTCTTGTTCTAAATTCTCGAGAGTTGGCGAACAGCATCTATCTTTTTCTATCGATTTATCAATCATTCTTGATGGATAGCAGTATTGTTCGGGATATTCATTTTTAGAAGGCCAAGTATTGAAAAGTATAAATTTACATTTTGGATTAGAAACTAACTTTTTAATATCCGAAATCGCTTTATTTACTTTTAAATCACGATTTTCAGGAATCAAGACGCTCACAGTTCCAGTTTGCAGAATAATAACATCCCATTTTTTTTCGGCTATTTTTATTTCAGTTTCAGAGGTTTCTCCTTCTTCTTTTTTTCTTGTACGAATTCCGTTTTCTGTGCGAGAAGTGATTATGTCAGATAAATGACCAGATAATGATTGTCCAGGCAAGGTGCTTTGGTCAATTTTGATATTCGGGTGAGTTTCGTTTAGCATCATTTGAAGGGTTTGTGGCATATCATAAAAATAGGTTAGACTATTTCCAATAAACAGCACATTTATTTCCTCAGAAGTTTGTGTTTTATGCGATTTACAACTCGTAAATGCAATAGTCAAAATGATTAGCAGAAAGTTTCTCATAAATTACAGGTAACGTTGTTGTATATGGTTTGTTGCGTGTTTTAAGCACCTAATTTAGCAAATACAAACCGAATAGAAAATCCGAGAGGATTTTCGTAAGTAGGCTAGAACTAGCAATAAATTATATACGGTGTTAGCCACTGGCTTTTTTTATTTCCGTTTCTATTAATTTTCCATCTTTCCAAGTCTCAATTTTTGTTATTTCTCCTTTGGAATTATAGAAATATTGTTTGTCAATTGGTTTGTCGTCTTTAAAAATTCCCTCGTATTTTGTATTTCCATTTTCGTAAAATTCACGATAAATTCCGTTTTTATCGAGGTCAATAATTTCAGATTCCGTTTTTAAAAATCCGTTCGGATAATATTCTTTGAAACTCTCTTTTTCTATGTCATCTTTTAACTCTTGGATTACTCTTTGAATTTTTAATGAACCGTCTTCATAATATTCCGTTTCGACAGTTCTTTTTAAATCGTGTCCATCGTGTTCAGAATATTCATAAGAGTAAGTTGAGATTTTTTCCAAAAGTCCGTTTTCATAGAATTCTTGAGTTCCCATTTCTTTGTCGGCAGTATAAAAGTCAATCCAATATAATTTTCCGTCTTTTTGGTAATTGAAAAAATTTCCTTGTCTTAAACCGCAGAAATAGTTGTATTTAGATTCGAGAATTCCATTTTCGTAATAATCTTTCCATTCTCCGTGTTTTTTCCCTTTTCTGATTGTTGAATTATTTCCAACTCCACAACCTGCAACATAGATTTTTGTGTGATTAGTTTCATATTCACAATTCTTGAATTCTCCAGTTGTTTTAATCTGTCCATTTTTATAATATTCCGTGTATTTTCCAATTAAAACACTATCGATTAAAAATCCTTGAATTTTGGCTTGTCCATTATCATATTTCTCAACATATTCAGTCTGCGAGTAAATAAAACTCGAAACTAAAATAGTAAGAAGTAATGACAATTGGTATTTCATAAAGTTGGTTTCAGCTTGTGGCTAACTAGTTATATAACAACTAATATAGTTGTTTTTGGGGTTGTATTTCCCGTTATGACAATTTTTGTTAGTACCTATCAAATAAGTGTCATTTTATTATAGTTGTATTTTTTATAATTAAAAGCTAAATTACATTAATGCGTTTGCAAGTACAATACGTATAACTACGTATTTTTTAGCTAGTGATTATTTTGTGTTTTAAAAAGTGACCGTAATTAATTGTTTAATTTTAGTCTAACTATTTTTGGACAACACATTATGTAGTTACGCTGGGTTAACATCAGTAATCCGTCAAAGTGGGAGTAGTGTGAAAGGACGTCCTAAAATTAGTAAATAGGGAATTAAAAGCTCCGAAATTTATTATTTATGTGCAGTTTTAATGCCTGTAAATATAACTATGCTTGCAAAGCAATTTATGATCGATTAGTAGCCAAAGGGAAGAGCAAAAAAATAGCATTAATAGCTGTTTGTAATACACTATTAAAATAGGCTTTTGCAATAGCAAAATCAGGACTAACTTATGATAATAATTATAGAAGTGTTTTATTGAAAAATTAATGCGTTTTTACTTGTTTTTAACTATAGTACTTTGTTGTGCTTAGTTATTTATTTTTAATCGAGTCTATTTTTTGTTGAGTTTGTTCCTTTATGTCGTCAACCATTTCATCCGTCAATATTACTTCACTTTCGGGTTTTTTATTTTGAAAAGAACTTGGAAAAAAGTACTTGTAAACTGCTACAAAAATTCCAAATGATATTAACCATATAAAGATGTACTTTTTAATTTTTTTAGTTCCAAACTTATGAATCATTTCAGTCAGGTTTTCAGACTGGATTGCTCTTCTCTCAGGTATTATTCTTTCCTTTTTTCCATTCAATTCCTCAACGCAATTATAACCAGAAGTTGTCAAGAAAAATACATTTTCATCATTTTCCGTTTCGATATAATCCATTGCTACAAGTTCTGATATAACTCGTTCATAATTTGGATGTGATTTCCCTTCTTCGTCAACAAAGTCAGTTTTATGCAACGATTCATTTTCAGATTCGTAAATCCGTTTTAGATTGATTATATGTTCTTCGTCTAAATACAGTTTTGTCTAATTAAGCACAACGGTCTCGGCTATGAGTAGTTGCGTGGGTTAGCATTTAACTTTGCAAGTACACACCAAGTTGGAAATTCCTGCGGAATTTCCAAAGAAGGCGAGAACAAGCAATTACTTATAGCCATTGTTGTGTGGCGTTTTTTTGTATTTTTCTTTATATTAATTTTTTCATACAGCCAAATCATCAGCTCTGATTTTTTTAGAATCGTTATCTTTTTGTTGCAACAAAGCAAATCCAAAAGTTAGAACTCCAACTCGACCAATAAACATTAAAATAATTATCAATGTTTTCCCAATGTTAGATAAATCTCCAGTAATTCCGGTGCTTAATCCAACAGTTCCTAAAGCGGATGCTACTTCAAATAATATGCTTTCAAAAGAAAAGTTTTCAAAGTAAGAAAGTAAAAATGAAAACAAGAAAATTAAACTCGTATAAAGCATAAAAGTAGATGTCGCAACATATATTCTCTCAAATGGAATAAGTCGGTTTAAAAATGTGATTTTTTTCTGACCAAACAATCGGCTTTTCAATATCGATAGCATTGCCGTTAATGTCGTTATTTTCATTCCTCCTGCTGTTCCCGAAGGCGAAGCACCGATATACATAAGAAAGGTTACAAGCAACAATATTGGCAAAGATAATTCACCGATAGGTATCGTGTTAAATCCAACAGTTGTCATAGCTGACATTGCTTGAAAGAAAGAGGTCATTAGTGAACTATTTGAGCCAAGAATAGATGATGACTCTGTTGTGTAAATGAGTAAAGTACCTAAAAAAAGCAAAAACAAAAAGCCATAAACAATGATTTTAGTTGTAAACGAAATTTCTTTTGATTTACCTCTAATTCGATACCACAAATCTGTAATTACAATAAAACCCAAAGAACCAGAAATTGCTAATACAGAAATAATTGTATTAATAAAAGTATTGTCTTGATAGCTTTCAAAACCATCATTAAACAATCCAAATCCGGCTGTACAAAATGATGAAATACTATGGAAAATTGAAAACCAAATTACTTTTAAACTTCCCATTCCAGAATTTGTAAAGGCAAAGTAGAAAAGTATAGCACCAATAGTTTCCATTATTAGGGTAAAAACAATAACGCTTTTGATGAAATCTTTTATCTGAATTGTATTGGGTAAAGTAAATTCCGCACCTATTAATTTACTATGCCAATGGGTTATTTTTTTTGTGGTAAATATTAAATAGTATGTCGTTAGCGTCATGTATCCAATTCCGCCAATTTGTATTAATGCCATAATAACAAACTGACCGAAAAAATTATAGGAATCGAAAACGCTTATAGTTACAAGTCCAGTAGTTGAAATAGCAGATGTCGAAATAAACAAATTATCTAAAAAGTATATGTCGGTTTTGTGAAATAAAGGAATAGACAGTAAAATAAATCCAATGAGCGTATACAAAAAGAATCCCCAAACTAAATTCATTTGAGGTGATTTACTAATTTGGAATTTTCGGTACCAATTAGATATTTTCTTGTATGTTTTATTTTCCATTTTTTGTATTCAGTTTTTTTTGTAAATGACACACAACGGTCTCGTATAACCGTCAGTTACGGGATTAAAGTTAATGATTTTCGGTTAAGCACTGACGTTAGCAATTCCGAGTGGATTCGGACGTAGTCGAATCCGCCGTAATTGCGGTTATACATTGTTTTACCCAGTTTTTTGTTTGGTTAATATTCGTTTTCTTTCCGCAATTCGATTCTCAAATTTTGGGTTATGTTCTATTCCGTTTATAAATTCAGATTCAAAACTTCCAATTGTAACGAACTCAAAGTCCACAAAAAAGAAATGTTTTAATCCGTTTTGTTTCAAAATCAGATCACGATTCTTTTCAGGCAATCTTTCAATTTCTAAAGTGTCCGAAACAGGTTTTTCAAATTGATAAATCCGCAATTGATTTGTATTCAGTTCCAGTATTTTTTTCAGTCCGTTTAAGTCAGTTTGGACATCCATTTCCATTTGACGAACAGATAGATTTTTGAATTCAGTTCCATTTTGAGTTTTTAAATCCGTTTTCCACCATTTAATTACCTCATTTGGTAGAAACTTATGAATGAATATTATATTAAAGTCCTTGTCAAAAAGTTCCCAAATTTCTTCGTTAGAATTTATTTCAAATGTTAGTTCGTTCATTTCTCAAATTGGGTACAACGTTGTTGTATAAGGTTTGTTGCGTTGGTTTTGCAGTAAAGTTAGTAAATAATTACTGACAAAGAAAGTCCGCGAGGACTTTCGAAAGTAAGCAAAAAGCCAGCAATAAATTTTATACGGCTTAAGTTAGCATTTTAATAAAAACATTAAATTTAAGACATATAAATAAGAAAGCACAAAAGAGAGGAATAAGGTTAATATATACGCAGAGACTACAGATCTCGTCAACATTGAAAATCCCCTCTCT
>NZ_JAEMEF010000019.1 GCF_016785945.1 Olleya sediminilitoris
GAGCTCTTTTTTGTATTCCGGTCTTTATTATATAAAATTATACTTTTAATATGGAAATAGACCTTTAATGTTGCCATCTACTTTAATAAAAAAAGCGAGTAGTGATAGCCCGACCCTTGGGGAACGCTATTATTAAACTATAAAAAGAAGTTCCAAACTAATCCAAACCTAATCTTGAAGTCTCGAAATGGTTGGTTGGGTGCCGAATAATAATTAGGATCGGTGAAAAGCGCATTGAAATGTTCGGCTTTTAGAAAAATTCTTGTTTGACGGATTTTTGCGTTTACAAAGAAGTCTAATCTAGAGAATCCTCCTAACTCTTGATCATTTTGGGTGTAAAACTCGGATAACAATGGATCGTAACCATCCATATTATATGATGAGAAGTAATTAAAGATTACTCCTGTTTGCAAATACATGGCTTTTTTGAATACATGATTTGAGTAATAAAGCGTATTTCTAGTTACTATTTGTGGTACATTTAATGTATTTGAATCGTCTTGAACGTTTTGATATAATATGGTATTGTCTAATGCAAAGTTTTTGTATTTAACTTCTTTTTCTAATTTAGCTTTTAGGTAGGTTATCTGATCTGTGTTTTGAAAGGGGTTGACTGATCCATTTTCGTCTTTTGCAAAATAAACATAATCTTGTATTGTACTTAGGTCTAATGTTAGACTGACATATTTATTAGATTTTACATTAAATACAAGTTGTTGCGTTTTTACATTACTAAATTGATTGGTCCAATTATAGTTTTTGTAATCACTTTGATATAATAATGTATTAAAATTTGGCGCAACCGAATTTACATTAATAGATGCATTGGCTAGGATGTCTTTATTTAATTGATAGGATGCAGAACCTTTTATATAATTACCATCAAAATCTCCTGATATGTTTAATCCTGCATCTCCTATTATATTAAACCCTTTATAGTGTTTGTTATATTTTGCACCTACGGATAACACATCTCCTTTTAAACGATTGGGTATTGTTGCTTGATTTAATACTACTACTTGATTATAACCATAATTATAATTATTGTGAGTTGCATTAAATTGTAGTTTACCTAATATGGCATTACTATAATTTAATTGTAGCTGATTTGAAAACTGCTCCAACTCGGTTCTATCAGACAAGCTTGTAGATTTAAAAGCTTCGCCAAAATAATCTTCGTCTATACTAGTTTGATCAAATGTATATATTTTATCTTCTAGAGTCATGACGTGTGCTAATTGAAGACGGTTTGAACTTACAGAGTCTTTAGGTCTTATTATATCATAACTCTGGTTTAGATAAAAACGCTTACCTAATAATTTGTTTTCTGCATTTTCAAAATTCACTTCTAAAACACCTCTGTCTGTAAAGTCAGGATCATCAGACTCGAAAAACTCAAGGTTATCGTCTTTTAAACCTCCATTTTCTTCATTAAAAATATCCTGAGACGTAAAATGTGTGTTTAACACGTAACGCTTATTTTTAGTTTTATAACTTGCTGTTAATCTTAAATTACCTGTACTAGTTAATGAGTTTTGATAAAACCCAAGAGACCTCATACCTTTATAGCCTATAGATAGGTTAAATTGCCTTGAGGTATTTGTTGTAAAAAACGCATCTAATTGTTGACCTTGTGTGAAGGCTGTCTTATAATACAACTCAGTTAATGGTGTTGGTACATGATAGTAATTAACATCATTTACCTTTAAATAATTAAAGTGTTTTGCTTTTGCACCATATCCAGGAAGCAAATTAGTGTTGTCAAAATTATAGGTTAATCTATTATAAGTTTGTCCAACATTAGCAAAAGGCATTAAACCAAAATTATCACGTCTTAGGTAATTATATTTATATTCTTTTTTTATACTTAATGTAGTATCTAAATAAGTTGTGTCTCTTGCGGCAGATATTATTAGATAATCTGTAATGACAGCTTTTTTGTCTTTTCCTGATTTGATATTAGCAGACTTTGTACTATCTGTAGCGACTGAACCATCCTTTTGATTAGTAGTATTAGGTTTATTAAGTTGTTTTAATGTTGGCTTTTGTGCATATGTTATACTTGTAAAAGCAAATAAAAGAAAGAAGAAAATTATTTTTTTCATTAAATGGTGACTATTTTAGACCTTTAATTTTAAAGCTGAATCATTTATGTTTGCCAAAAATAGCAAATATCTTTATGGTTTTATGCTTTTAGTTAAGAAAGGCACAAAATTGAAATACTATAACGCAAAACATTCCTTTTTATTTAATGTTGAAATTAAAACATTCCGAGTATAATTTAGAATGCGGAACTGATGAAGCTGGTCGTGGTTGTCTTGCTGGTCCTGTTACTGCAGCTGCTGTTATTTTAAAACCTAATTTTAAAAATACAGTACTAAACGATTCTAAGCAAATTAGCGAAAAAAAACGAGACTTATTAAGACCTATTATCGAGAAAGAAGCTTTATCCTTTGGCTTTTGCCACATACATGAAACTGAAATAGATAGTATTAACATATTAAACGCCTCTATTTTAGCAATGCATAAATCTATAGATGCTATGGATACGACACCAGAATTTATTATTGTTGATGGTAATAAATTTAAACCCTATAATAATATTGATTTTGAAACTATTATTAAAGGTGACGGTAAGTATCTAAGCATTGCTGCTGCTTCGGTTTTAGCAAAAACTTACAGAGACGAATACATGAATAAAATTCATGAAGAGTTTCCGATGTATAACTGGAAACAAAACAAAGGGTATCCAACTAAACAACACCGAGAAGCCATTAAAAAATATGGCATTACAAAATACCACCGAAAAACTTTTAGACTATTACCAGAACAATTGACATTAAAACTGTAACTTATTATATTTGCCTAAATCTTGCACTATCTATGAAACATCTGTGTTACAGTTTATTTATCATTTTATTATTTTCTTGCAACTCTAAAACTTCAAAAAATACTGTTGAAGATTTTATTTATAGTAAAGCAGATGTTGTATTAACCATAAACAATACAGATAATTTTAAAAGTAATACTGCTAACAACCATTTTATTGAACAATTATCCAAAACAAAACCCTACACTGACATAACTAATACGCTGGAAGTCTTAAGTAGATTTAATTTTAACCAACGACTTTATATTAGTTTATTTAAAAACAAAGAAGATAGTTTAGATTACAGTTTTACTACTAAAGTTAACGACTCAACATTTAGTCTAGATAGTCTTGAGCTAACCAAAACTGCAGTTAAATTAAAAAACATTAATGCTCAAAAAATCACGACTAAACAACACACACTATATGTAGCATTACAAAACAATATACTTGTTGGGTCTAATAATAAACAACATTTAGAGTACCTATTTAACCACAAAGAAAAAACCGAAGGCTTAAAAAAAATAATAGCTACACAGGATAAAGACGCATCATTTTCGGTTTATACAAATAACACTGTTTTACAAAGTCCATTTTACAATCCTGATTTACCATTTAAATCATTTAGTAAATATTTGACTTTTGATACAGAAGTCAATCAAAACAAATTAGTTTTAAATGGATTTACAAAATCCAATGACAGCTCTAGCTTGATTAATGTGTTTAAAAACACATTACCACAAGACAACCAATTAGCACAAATTACACCCTCTAATAGTAATGGTTTTTTGAGTATAACTTTTGATCAGTTTACTACTTTTAAGTCTAATTTAAATACTATCTATCCAAGTGATTCCGTAGCAATAGACCAACCTTTATTTAATAATATTATTGAATTTGGTGAAATCTACACTAACTCGTCAAATGCTGTAGTATTAAATAGTCTTGATATAATTGAAACCAATGAAGCTTTGTTAAGTCAGAAGGATCTTATCGAAACTTTTAGAGGTGTCTCTATATTTAAATTTACCAAGCCTAAATTGTTTAATCAGCTATTAAAGCCATTTGTTACATTAGACAATGCTAGCAACTATTGTATTATAGACCAGTTTTTAATTTTTGCTTCCAATACAGAAACCTTAGAAAATATTATTGTTAATTATCAAAACCAAACAACCTTAAATGATCGTGATTATTATAATGACATCAAAAAAGGATTAAGCAGCCAAGCTTCGGTATTACAAGTTATCAATCCGTTTGGACTAGAACAATTGGTGCAAAACAATAGTCAATCAAAACAAAAATTCGACTTTAAAAACTACAAATCTTCAGCATTACAATTTATATATGATACAGATTTTGCTCATTTTAATGCTATTATAAATCAAAGTAAAACTTCTATTTCAAACAATTCAATCACCGAAATGTTTAATATTAAATTAGACCATGATGTTTTAAACCAACCTCAGTTTGTAAAAAATTACCGTAGTAAACAGATGGATATTATGGTTCAAGATGTTAGTAACACACTTTATCTAATATCTAATGATGGTAAAATTATCTGGAAAAAGCAATTACATGGGCCTATTTTAGGGCAAATAGACCAAATAGACATCTATAAAAATGGACGTTTACAATATGTATTTGCAACTCAAAACCGTGTGTATGTAATTGATAGAAATGGTAATGACGTCAGTCCTTTTCCTAAAAAATTTGATGATAATATTACACAGCCTTTAGCTGTGTTTGATTACGATAACAAGAAAAAATATCGCCTTTTTGTTATACAAGATAACAACGTATTATTGTATGATGCTAAAGCCAAACCTGTACCTGGTTTTAAATTTAATAAAACAGAAAAAACTATAAACACACCTCCAAAACATATTAGAATTGGACGTAAGGATTATTTAGTTTTTAAAACCAATGATAAGCTACACATACTAAACAGACGTGGTAAAACAAGAGTGAAAGTTAAGATTGATTTAAATTGGTCAGACCAACCTGTGTTTGAGTATAACTCTAATTTTATTACATCAACAACGGATGGAAAAATAGCTACAATTACTGAAAAAGGGAATGTATCTGTTGGTAGTTTAAACATCACAGACAAACATACTTTAGCATCTACTACTAAAACTTTAATTAGCCAATACAATAACAAGCTTAATATTAAACACCATAATCTAGAGCTTGATTTTGGTAACTATACGCCTGCTAAATTATTTTATGTTAACAACAAAATATATGTATCGACTACAGATACGCAAACGCAAAAAGTACTACTTTTTGATAGTAATGGTGTGTTACAAGATCATTTTCCTGTATATGGTACCTCTGCAATAGATCTTGATAATATTGACACAGATAATAATCTGGAGTTTGTAACTAAAGGCGAAAGTAATTCTGTTTTAGTTTATAAAATAAATTAGTTTAAAAGTTAACCTTCTTAATTTTTAAACATTAATAATAAAAATGCAGTAAATCAACCAACTGTAATTTATTAATAATTAGTTGTGTAGGTTATGCATTATCTATAATTTTAAACTAAATACATATAAATTAATTACTTATGACACTAAAACAAACTTTTTTAATCGCTATATGTTTGCTTTTTATTACAAGCTCATGCGAAGAAAACGATGATAATACAGAACCAACCAATAGTATTACACTTACAGAAACCAATTATTTTTATGAAAACGACGCTTACGTATATGCTTTAAATATTGAAAGAGATCAATTAATTGAATCTATAGAAAATGGCACTTCTAATGATCCAGATGCAGACCAAACTAGAATTGAAACCATAAATTTAATTATTGAAACTACTACAACCAGTATTGGTTTTGGTTTACCTCCATTACCAATCCCTCCAGCTCCTTGTCTTTGTTGGGATATATGGAACGAACAAAAATTTTTAATTGCTGATAATACTGTTTTTGCTATTGAAGCAACTATAATTTCTGAAAATGAAGAACTAATTTACAATGCTAACACTTTAGGAGAAAGTCTTAATATTAATGGTTTTGATATTCCTGCTAAAGCCTATTCTTTTTCAGTAGAGCAAAACGCATATTCTGGTCCAGCTACTTTAAGTATTACTAAAATAAACACGGAAGGAGAACAACCAATCACTTATTCTGTACCTATTTTTATTGAATAAATATATCTTTAAAATAAAAACTTTAAATTTAAGCCTAACTATATGATAGTTAGGCTTAATGTTTTAATGAAATGATAGTATTCAAAAAAAAAATAACTTTTTTAAATTTAATTATTTGTCAATTTATATTTATTTCGGCTTATAGTCAAATTCAGACTAATACAGCTGAATCTTATTTTAATAGTCTATACAAATTCATGTATACTAATCAAGATTCAACCCAACTATATAAACAAAAACTATTAGATCTTTCTGTTAATCAAAATAATGTAGAACAACTTATATACACCTACATAGTTAGTAATAAATCGACATTGATTTTTAATAACATGGACGAACTAGAAAATAATCTTAAAAAATTAGATAGTTTATTTCCTGTAGCAGAAAAAGAGATTGAAGTTTTTAATGACTTTCATGAAGTTAAAAACTCATATTTTCATGATAAAGCTGTATTCAATATAAAAACTTACAATTATAAAAAAGCAAAAATAAATCTTGATAAAATTTTTAAGTATGCTAAAAAAACTCCTGATTCTTTATTAACAGATTCGCATAGAGGTCTTATAGATGTGTCTTACAAAGTAATGGCTAAAATGTATAGTAACAATAAAGAATATGAATTAGCAATACAGTATTTAGATAAAAGTATCCGATTTATTAATTCAAAAAACACAGACCACAAAGAGTACTTGATTAATGGTGTTAATAGGCAAAAAGGCGATATTTATAAAAAATTAAAAGACTATAAAAAAGCGACTTATTTTACAACTAAAGCCTTAAACTATACGCTTAAGCATAATAAATCTAATACTAATCAACTAATTAATGAAGTTTATAATACCGTTGACAACTACCTAGCACTAAAACAATACGATAGTGCTTCGTATTATTTAGAGCAAATCAAACCACTAGCAGACACCAATATACCTTATGGCTTTTTATATTATAAATCTAGAGCAAAACTTAATGAAGCTTTAAATAATACCGAGTCTATTCAGGAAGATTATGATAAAGCATTAGAACTATTAAACAGAAAATGGAACGGTTTAAAACAAGTTGAAATTGCTGAAACACTACAATCATACTCTAATTTTTTGATAAGCAATAACCAATACAATCAAGCTTTAAAGCAAAATGCTGCTGCAATAACTCATGTTTCGGGTAAAGACGTTGTAAATTCTTCCATAAATCAAATTACCTTATTTAAATTATTACAACAAAAAGCATTAATAGCAATGCGTCAAAATCAATCTGATTCAGTAATTAAAAACACATATCAAGCGACACGATTATTAGATACATTAAAGCCTCATTTTAAAAATAAAACAGACAAACTATTACTAATAGAAAATGCCTATTCTGTTTTTGAAAACGGTCTACAAGCCACTTACAACAATTATAAATCCAATAAAAAGAATGCTGTAAATGATGCCTTTTTCTTTTTAGAGAAAAGCAAAAGCACACTTCTACTTGAAGCATTATTGAGTGTTAAAGCAGAAAAATTTGGCGCTATCCCAAATGAGATAATAATTAAAGAAGACATTTATAAAAACACCATTACTAACTTAGAAAAACAATTAAACCAAAAACAAAACGACGTCTTTAAAGACCAATTATTTGAGGTTAAATCAAATTATCGCACATTTTTGGACACTTTAGAAAACAAATACAAAGACTATTATAACTTAAAATACAATGCAGAAGTTACTACTATTAAAACGGTTCAAAAAGAATTAAAACCTAGTACAGCTATGTTATCATTTTTTTACGGAAATGATGCTATTTATGGAGTAATCCTAGATCAAGACAATACTTACTTTGAAAAAATAGAATTAAACCAAGCCTTAGAACAACAATTGAAACTTTTTCAAAAACAAATTAGCAACCCTAAAACCGACATTTTATCATTAAAAAACAATGCTGCTAAACTTTACACTATTTTACTTGCTCCTTTTTTAGATAAAGTTAACCAACCTAATCTTATAATACTAACAGATGGATTACTAAACTATATTCCGTTTGAAAGCTTAGTAAAAGACAACCATTACTTAGTTGAAAATTATGCTGTAAGCTACATAAACTCGGCAACACTTTTAAAAGAATTAGAAAATAAAAAGAGTAGAAAAAACAATTTGTTAGCTTTTGCACCAGAGTTTGAAGGTGATATTTATAATAGTGTTAGAAGTAAAAGTTTACAACCTTTACCACATAGTAAAGTCGAAATACAAAACATAAACCAGTATTACAAAGGAAACCTTTTAATAAATAAAGACGCTAGTCTAGAAAGTTTTAAAACCAATGCTTCAGATTATGGTATTATACATTTAGCGACACATGCTATTTTTAATGATACAAATCCAGAATATTCTTATTTAGCTTTTGGAAACGAAGCGTCTGATTTACTCTATACAGCAGACTTATACAACCTAAACCTTAATGCCAATCTAGTTACACTTTCTGCTTGTGAAAGCGGAATAGGAAACCTTAAACGTGGCGAAGGGTTATTAAGTTTAGCCAGAGGGTTTTACTTTAGTGGTGCACAAAGTATATCTAGCACACTATGGAAAATTAACGATGCTTCTTCTGCAACATTAATGTCAGATTTTTATAAAAACCTTTCTAAAGGACAATCTAAAGACTTAGCCTTACAACAAGCTAAGCTTAATTTTATGAAACAAAATAAAGACAATGCATTATCACATCCATATTATTGGTCTGCATTTATAATATCCGGAAATACTGAGCCTTTAACCTCTACACACTATTGGTTATGGGTTTTAGCAGGAATATTGCTATTAGTCACATTAGGTATACTATTAAAAAAGTATAAAAATTAATCTAGACTATCAAGTAACGTTTTAGCTTCCTTCTTTTTATAATTATAATTTGCAATTAAAGTTTCTAAATATTTAGTAGCTTCGGTTTTATTTTGCTGTTTCAAATTAATTAATGCTAAATACCAATTAGCTTCCGCTTTAAATTGACTCTCGTTGATAGTTGTTTCATGTAGAAACAAATCTTTAGCTTTTTCTAATTCATCCAAACCTAAATACGATTGTGCTTTATAAAAATTAAAATAAGGTTGCTGGTGTTGTACTTCATTAAATTTTTGAATTGCTAAAGTATAGTCTTCGGTTTCATAAGCGACAAAAGCATCTCGTTCAAGACTGCTTGTATCTTCTCCTCTTGTGATAGTATAAACTGTATTTGGATAATTTTTATAATTGGTAGTATATAAATCATTATAATTTACTCCAAAAAAAGCATCGTAACCAAACCAACCAGCTGCTATAAAAAAGACAATAGATGCTGCAATACGCCAATTAAACCAGGATTTGTTACTATGTTGTACAGCACTTCTGTTATTTTCAAAACCTTGTAATTTAGATTTTAAAATCTCACTTTGTTCTGCTTTTATGACTTGCTTAATATTATTTTCAAAATTAAATTGAGCTTTAAATTCAGAGTCCGTTTTTAATAAATTACTAAACATCTGTTCTTGCTCTGGAGTCAAAGTATTAGAAAAATATAGATATAAAAGTTGTTCTTTATCCATGTTATTTGGGATTGCTATTAATACGTTCTTTTAGGGTTTTAAGACATCTAGACTTAGCACTTTTTATAACATTTTCGCTATTGTAGTTACTATGGTTTAAAATGTCTTTAATGGTAAATCCTCTGTAATAAAATAAGTTTAGCAATTCTTGACATTGCTTACCTAAATCTTTAAAATGCTGTTTTAGTAGCTTTTGTTCTTGGGTTAAATCTTCATTTTCAACATCTAAAGTACTTACTAAATCATCAGAATCCTTAACCAAGGATAAACCAAAATTAGAACTTACTTTTTTGTTGTTTTTTTTCATCTTATCAAAGATTAAGTATTTACCAATACTAAATAAATAGGTAGAAATACTGCTTGTAAAACTTTCAATTTTACCGCTCATTACATTGTTATAAAACACGATATAAGCATCTTGGTAGATATCTATAATGTCATCGGTTTCCAAATTATAACGTCTAGCAAAATTTATAAACTTATCTCTATTGTCTTCATACACCTGTTGAAGCGCTTGATCTGAGCCTTGCTTTAAACTTTGAAGCGATATTTCTTCTTGGTTATTTGCCATTTAATAATTGGTTTGGAGAAAAGGTTAACATGTAAAAGTAAAATTAACTTTTTTTTAAAATAAAAAGCATCTAATGTTAACCTTTTTAAAATCAAAATATTAATAAGCGTATTTATAAACTTAAAAAAATGAAAACGCTTCAATTATCAATTATTGCACTATTAACATTTACTATTAATAGTCAAGCACAAAACAATCCAACTAAAACCAAAGATTCGACTACTATTAATTCTAATAACTTCTTGGATAAAGGTACCGAAACATTGACCAGCATTTTTGGCGAAAACCTTGATGGCAACTCTACTGGAAAAACTTTAGGATATATAGAGTTATTAGAAAAATCTGACTTACCAGAAAAACAAAAAATAGAGCTTAAAAATCAATATTACTTATTAGCTAAAGATTTAACTCAAAAACAAAAAGACTCATTAGGTCAAGCTATTGGAAAACAAATAAAGGAAGCTAAAAAAGACGAATAATTAATCCATTAAAAATAAAACAATGAAACTTTTAAAACCATTACTAATAATATTAATATGCTGTTTTACAACACAAAGCAATGCACAAATCTGGAAAAAACTAGCTAAAAAAGCTGAGAAAGCTGCAGAAAAAACTTTAGAAAAGAAAGTTGAACAAAAAACAGAACGTGAAACTGAAAAAGCTTTCGATTCTACATTTAATAATAGTAGTGATTCTAAAACTGCTAATAACAAAAATAATTCACCTTTTGGAACTAGCAAATCTGCCCAAACACCTTCAAGCACATACACCTTTTCTCATAAATATGTTATGCAAATAGAGGATGGAAAACGCACAACAAACTTAGTCTACTATTTAACCAATACTGGAAATTATTTCGGGACTAGTATTCCTGATAAAAAAGGTAAAAATAACATGATAAGTGTTATGGATATTGACAAAAAATCCATGTACATGTTTATGGATAATAAAGATGACAAAACACTTATGTCAATGCGTTTAAATTTTGAAGACACTAACAACGACGCTATTGAGCAATCCGATATTAGCATAATTGCTACCGGAAACACAAAAACCATATTAGGTTATAACTGTGAAGCTTTTAAAGTAAAAGGACAAGACGTGCAAGGTACGGTTTGGGTTACTCAAAACGCAGGAATAACCTTTGTAAAATCCATGTATAATATAAAAGGAAAAAAAAGCAATAATCAATCTTGGATGAAAATGATAGATGGACTAACTCTAGAAATGGATATGGTGGACACCACTAAACGCAAACCTAAATCCATTAAAATGACCTGTATTGCTCTAGATAAAACCACTAAAACTATAACGTCATCTGACTATAAAAAACTAATGTAAACTATTAATTATAAACCAATAACAAAATGAACATTTTTAAAACACTAAGTATTTTACCATTAATTATTTTAAGCTTAAACTGTCAAGCTCAAGACAGTTTTCAAGCTAAAGAAAAAGGCACATTTTTAACTAACGGAAGCATATTAGTTTACAATACTACCCGAAAAATTAACGATAACAAAGCCACAGCTTTTACAACTAATATTACACCAAAAGCAGGTTATTTTATAGCAGACAACCTTGCTATAGGTTTAGAGCTTTCCATTACTACTAATAAAGAAAAACAAGAAGACGAATTTTTTGGAGATATCGAAACCACTACCAATGGGTTTGCAGTACTTCCTTTTGCTAGATATTATTTAGATAATGGTCTTTTTGCCGAAGCTGTTGTTGGCTTTGGATCTCAAAAAACATCTACTGAAAGTGATTTTAGCGAATTAGGAACTTTAGAAACCAAAGCGTCTTCCTTTGGATTTAGAGTTGGTGTTGGTTATTCTTTTTTCTTAGGAGATCATGTCGCTATAGAACCTTCTATAAATTATTCATGGGAAGATATAAATCCAGAAGATGCACCTTCAGAATACAAAGAAAGCTTATCATCCATATTTTTGGGTATTGGGTTGTCAGCCTATTTTTAATCAATAAATATCCCTTAGACTGATTGATAGATTTTTCATTATTTAAGTTAGTTTTAAAAAGCCGAAACAAATGTTTCGGCTTTTTTTATTTTACATGTTAACCTTTACATTGTCAAACCATTAATAAGTGTTATTAATCTAAAAAAACAATTAATTATGGCAACAAAACAATTTACAGTTAACACTTACAAAATGGCATTAGGTTACCAAAGTTCTGCAACATGGAATGGTAAAAAAATTAAAATTCAAGGCTACATTACTTGTTATGGTAAAGATCACAGATTTATTATATACTTCTTACATGACTCAAGTCCTGTACCTGATCCAACCTATATTCCTGCTAACAAAGTAGGAGCCATTTTTTTACCATTTAAAGACATGCCAATATATGTAGATATGGTTAGAAACGAAAAACCCGTTTATGCTTACTTAAATTCTACTAATCCAGAATGGAATAGCATAAAAACCTCTAACGAGCCTGTTGGCGAGGAAGAAAGCTAGAATTAGTCGCTTTAGTTTTTAAAAACCGAAAATTTTTTTTCGGTT
Organism: Olleya sediminilitoris; assembly: GCF_016785945.1. Classification (GTDB taxonomy): domain Bacteria; phylum Bacteroidota; class Bacteroidia; order Flavobacteriales; family Flavobacteriaceae; genus Olleya; species Olleya sediminilitoris. Next base: position 12,688 of record NZ_JAEMEF010000019.1, read on the forward strand.
TTTTTTATCACTTATGTTAACCTTTCTGTTTTAGATCTATTAATAGGAAAACAAAAACTATTAATCATTTAAAAAAAACACAATGAAACATTTATTATTGAAATCAAAATTTATCCTTGTAGCAATTATAATTGCTTTTAACTTTTCATGTTCAACAGAAGATGGTGCTGAAGGTCCTGCAGGTGCAGACGGAATTGATGGAGTTGATGGTACAGATGGTGTGGACGGAAATGCTAATGTACAAACAATTACTATTGATGCTTCCACTTTTTCAGGTAACTACACCTCTATATCAGTACCAGAAATAACACAAGAAGTCCTAGACAATGATGTTATACTTACCTATTTAACAGATAGTCCTAATTATTGGGTTACAATACCATGTCCTTATGATAGTGTTGCATTTAACTTTTCTGTACACGTAATACACTATTTAGAAGGTGTCGATCTAGATTATAATGATGCATCAGGATCATTTTACAATATTTCTGCAGGAGACCTAACATCTTTAAAAGTTGTAATTATAAAATCTTCATCTGACGCTAGATTTGCAAACAACAATAAACAGCAAACTTATAATCAACTAAGTCAAGCCGGAGTTGACATTACCAACTATTACGAAGTCTGTGATTATTATGGTATCAAATACTAATATTCATATCAAATCACAAAATAAACCGAAGCAAAGTCTTCGGTTTTTTTATGCATTATTATAGCTATATTTAGTAACATTGTATTTTAAAACAAACACCATTTTTAATAATGATTAACCGTAACAAAGCCTCTATTTTAAAGTGTATTATCCACAAAGTAGGAAATAAACATAACGACACTAAAAATGCCTTTTCTGAAAAAGAAATCATTTTTGATGAAGCCAGTTATGAGCTAATGGTTCCTTTTTTATTAAGACCATTTACAAGTTTAGTGCAAAGTCACAGATTTAGTCATCATGCTAATATCGAGTTAAACGAAATCAATGCGTACGCCAAATCCATTTTTGCAGACGACGAAACTTTTGTGGATGTCTCCAAAAATGTAGTTAAGCATTTATATGAGCAATCCACCTCTGCACAAATCAAAACAGGAGATGTTATTGTAGCCTATTTTGAAGGTATTGAACATAACGAAATGGTAATTGATGCTGTTGGTATATTTAAAATAGAAAATAAAACTAACTTTTTCCAAACCTATCTAGAAGACAACAGCTATGATGTATTAGTCCAAAAAGGGATTAACGCAAAAAAAGTAGATAAAGGATGTTTAATTTTAAATACAGGTGATGCAGAAGGTAAAGTTGTTTTAACCGTTGATAATAACAATTATGACGCAGCCTATTGGACAGATAAGTTTTTAAATATCAAATATGCAGATGACTATAATAGTCACACGCAAAACTACCTAGAATTATGCAAAGAGTTTTCTACTGAAATTATTAAAACAACTTACGGAGCCCAAGAGCAAAATACTTTTTTAGCCAAAACAGTTGACTTTTTTAAAGAAAATGAAATTGTTAATGTCGAAAGATTTAAAGATGAAATTTTTGAAGAAGACAAACATTTAGAGCTTTTTGAAAGTTATAAAAAAGAGTTTGAAAGCGAGCAAAATGTCTTAATTAGAAACCAATTTGATGTTTCTGAAAAAGTATTAAATAAAGAAAAAAAGAAAATTAAAACAGACATCAAGCTAGACACAAATATCCAAATTAAATTAGATATAGATGCACCAGATGCTAGTGCAGAATATCTAGAACGTGGTTATGACGAAGACAAAAAAATGCATTACTACAAAGTGTTTTTTAACGCAGAAAATTAAGCTTAAATTCAACAAGTGATTATTAGATAAACATTAAAATTTAGGGTATTTTAGTTGCTATATTAACCTAACTTAAACTCTATAATTTTTAAAATGAAAAAACTATTAATCACTTGTTTGCTATTATTAACCACAGTAGCGCAATCACAAACCTCAACCACATCACTAAAAGTTACCCAAAGCCAAGAGTACAAAGACAAAGTAAAATCTATTGACGTTATAGCCATTAACACTTCTAATTCCGGAAAAACAGGAATTGTACGTAACGGAAAAAGAGATTTTCTATTTGATGTATTTGACACTTCTTTAAACAAAACATTTTCTAAAATTGTAGAAAGTAGTAAAAAGGAAACCTATGTTGGAGACTTATTTTATGACAATCAACTAAAAGTATTTACGGTCTATGCGCCTAAAAAAGACAAACGTATTATTTATTGTCACACTTTAAATTTAGAAACAGAAGCTTATACTAAAACAACCATTTTTAGTACTGAAGTAGAAAAAAAGCAAAGCTTATTTGGTTCAAGAAAAAAACACAACACTAGTTTTGCATTATCTCCAAACGGAAACTACTTTGCTATAGCGACAGACAATATCCGTAAAAATAAAAACTCATATACCATACGTGTTTTTGATGCCAAAACTGAAAAATTAATTTTCACTAAAGCATACCAAGAAGACGTTAAACGTACTTTTAATCACAACGATTTATATATAGATGACCAAGCCAACGTGTACTCTCTTGGTAAATTGTTTTTAAATGGTAAGCGTAATAAAAAAATAAATGGAGATGCCAACTACCAGTTTTCGTTAAATAAAATAACCAAAGACAAAAACACTGAGCTATTACTTGATTTAGAAGATGAGCACATTCAGTCTTTAAATATTTCAGAAAACAAAAACCAATTACATCTTATTGGATTTTACTCAGAATTAAATGTTGGAAGAATTAAAGGTGGATGTGATTTTGAAATAGACACAGATAATTTAACCGTTAAATCTAAAAAAGTACAGGCTTTACCAAAACAAGTGTATGAAGACTTATATGGTTACAGAACTGCAAAACGCAAAAACAAGAAGAAAAAAGAATTAAGAAATTTTGATGTTGACTATGTATTAAAAGATAGTAAAGGTGGTACATTTTTAATTGCTGAAGAGTTTTATATCACACAAACCTACGTTCAAACAGGTACAGCAGGTGGTTATTGGCAGACTGTTTTTCATTATGACGACATCTTAATTTTAAAGTTTAATCCTGATGGTGACCTTACTTGGGGAAGAAGTGTTTTTAAAAGATCTACCTCTCCTTCATACAATGCGTTTTTAAAAGACGATCAATTGCATATTATATTAAACTCTGGTAAAAATCTAACTGAAAAAAATGATGGAAGAACTAAAGTGTCTAAAGGATGGTTTGAATCTTCATCTTTATATGATTTTGAATATAGTAATAATGGAGACGTTAAGTACAACAAAATTCAAGATAACAGAGGCAACGAGTTTTACTTACCGTATTACGGAACATACCAATTAGATAAATTTATCATGATGAGTGATGGACGTCGTAAAAAAACGTTTATGACTTTAGAGTAGTCTCACTTATATTTATTATAAAGTAAAAGGATGTTTTTACGGTGAAAATTCACTTAAAAAAACATCCTTTTTTATTCTAGTCAATAATATTGCTAATTGCTATTTTACAAAAGTAGCTTCAAACAAATTACTAAAATGTTTTAATATTTTAGCTTTAACTTCAGCTTCATCAACTACTTTAACACCTAATTCTACATTTAAGGATGCAACCGCTTTTCCTCTAATTCCGCAAGGTATTATATTATCAAAATACCCTAAGTTAGCATTTACGTTTAATGCAAAACCATGCATTGTTACCCAACGACTAGCTCTAACACCCATTGCACAAATTTTACGTGCAAAAGGTGTCCCTACGTCTAACCATACACCAGTTTCTCCTTCACTACGTGTTGCTTTTAAACCGTATTCGTCAAGTGTTAAAATTATAACTTCTTCTAAAAAACGCAGGTATTTATGGATATCTGTAAAAAAGTTATCTAAATCTAAAATAGGGTAACCAACAATTTGTCCTGGACCATGATAAGTAATATCACCTCCTCTATTAATTTTATAAAATGTAGCTTCCTTTTGTTTTAGTTGCGCTTCATCTAAAAGTAAATTGGACAAATCACCACTTTTACCTAAAGTATAAACATGAGGATGTTCTACAAATAAAAAAAAGTTATCGGTTTCTAAACCTGCAGCTTCTCTCCTATTTTTTATTTTGGTATCTAAAATTGCTTTAAATAATTCCTCTTGATAATCCCAAGTCTCTTTAAAGTCTTTTGTACCTAAATCTTGTAATGTTATTGCTTTATTCATCTAAAAAAATAATATAGCAAAGATACAATTTATCTTTCAGGATTATTCAATATTATCAAAGCTGCTAACACTCCAGGAATCCATCCTAAACACCATAAAATAAAAACAATTAAAATAGAGCCACAACCCTTACCTATTACAGATAATGGAGGACAAATTACACACAATAAAACGCGCCAAAAAGACATGATTAAAATTTTAATAGATTGATGATATACTTATTTGACGTTAACACTTATTTTTTGTTACAAACCATTATCTTTGTGCCTTAAATTTATTTACAATAAAACTATGTCACAATTATCTGAGCAAGAGCTCGTACGTAGAGAAAAACTTGCCAAGTTACGCGAGTTAGGTATCAATCCTTATCCAGCAGATTTATTTCCTGTAACAGAAAATTCTAAACAGATTAAACAGGAATTTAAAGAGGGCAAACAGGTTGTTATTGCTGGTCGTTTGATGTCAAGACGTATACAAGGTAATGCTAGTTTTGCCGAGTTGCAAGATAGCGAAGGACGTATTCAAGTCTACTTTAACAGAGACGAAATCTGTACAGGTGAAGACAAAACACACTACAACACTGTATATAAAAAGCTTTTAGATATTGGTGATTTTATTGGTATTGAAGGTGAGTTATTTACAACTAAAGTTGGAGAAAAAACAGTTTTAGTAAAAGACTTTAAAGTATTAAGTAAAGCCTTAAAACCATTACCTCAACCTCGTGTTGATGCAGAAGGTAAAGTGCATGATGCTTTTACAGATCCAGAACAACGTTACAGACAACGTTACGCAGATTTAGTAGTTAATCCACATGTAAAAGACGTGTTTATTAAACGTACTAAATTGTTTAACGCTATGCGTGACTTTTTTAATACTTCTGGTTATTTTGAAGTAGAAACTCCTGTTTTACAACCTATTCCTGGAGGTGCAGCAGCAAGACCATTTGTTACTCATCATAACAGTTTAGACATACCATTATATATGCGTATTGCTAATGAGTTATATTTAAAAAGATTAATCGTTGGTGGTTTTGATGGTGTTTATGAGTTTTCTAAAAACTTCCGAAATGAAGGAATGGATAGAACACACAATCCTGAATTTACAGCAATGGAAATTTATGTAGCCTATAAAGACTACAACTGGATGATGGATTTTTGCGAAAAACTTTTAGAGCATTGTGCAATTGCAGTAAACGGAACATCTGAAGCAACTTTTGGAGAACACAAAATTGACTTTAAGGCACCATACGCAAGAGTGACTATGGCAGACTCTATTAAACATTTTACAGGTTTTGATATAACAGATAAATCTGAAGATGAAATAAGAACTGCTGCCAAAGACATGGGAATTGAAGTTGATGCAACCATGGGTAAAGGAAAGCTTATTGATGAAATTTTTGGTGAAAAATGTGAAGGTAACTACATACAACCTACCTTTATTACAGACTACCCAAAAGAGATGAGTCCTTTATGTAAAGAGCACAGAGATAATCCAGAATTAACTGAGCGTTTTGAACTAATGGTTTGTGGTAAAGAAATAGCAAATGCTTATTCTGAGCTTAACGATCCAATTGACCAACGTCAACGTTTTGAACACCAATTAAAATTAGCCGAAAAAGGAGATGACGAAGCTACAGAGTTTATTGATCATGACTTTTTACGTGCTTTAGAATACGGAATGCCTCCTACATCAGGAATGGGAATTGGTATGGATAGATTAATCATGTTTTTAACAAACAACCAATCTATTCAGGAAGTTTTATTTTTCCCACAAATGAGACCAGAGAAAAAAGCATTACCAATGACTGATGAAGAAAAAGCTGTATTTGCATTACTTAAAGCCAATAATCCAATTGATTTAAATACTTTAAAACAGCAATCTGGATTAAGTAATAAAAAGTGGGATAAAACCATAAAAGGTTTAACCAAATTAGGCGTTGCCAAAGTAAACAAAACTGACGATGAACTATTTGTAGAAGTTGTTTAACTAAAATAAATAACCAAATTGGTTTAAACAAAAAAAAGGAACTACAGTTATGTAGTTCCTTTTTTTATTATAATGCCTATTTACGAGGGTAAATTCTTTATAAAATTTTTAGATAAGAATTTATAGTACCAATTTTTATTAGAAAGTTTTATCCCTATTTGCCTTGATGTTTTAATTTTAGACACAATGTAAATACTTCTTATAATTACTACAAATACAAGTACTAGAATTAAAAATATCATCAAATTTGAAAACGTCATAGATTTGCATTCTTAATTATCTTTAATAAAATTAACACACCAACAACTAGTTACCTATTACAAAACTATTAATGTTACTTAAATTCGATGATTGGTTGTTTTTACAGACCCAAAAACACCAAGCAAAAAAACGAATCAATTAATCAGGGCTTTTTTGTAAATCGACATAAGTTCCTATTGGTACGTCATTAATAAACACATCTTCTAGTACAGAATATCCATTTTTAACATAAACCAACGCATAAGTATTATTTACCAAAGCTTGTCTGCTAGCTTTTCTGTAAGCCACTTCAGCTGGATATGCTTTACTTTCTTCCATATAAAATCTTTTAAAAGGCAACATAAATTTAATAATATTACTTTTTTGATAATAGCCATAAGTTTGAGCTATTACAAAATCGTCATCGGTATTTATTTTAAATGGACTTACAGTTTTTACAGCAGCATAACCTAAACTATCCGTTTTTAGATACACATAAATATCGCTATTATTTTCCCATATTGTATCTGTTGTTTTAGCTTTATTCATATCAAAAGACAAAGTAATGTACTTCCCTCTAAAAGGATCTGTTGGATCAATTGGACGTGTTTTAAATTTATAAGCTGTTCCTGAATTTAAGACAGATTGGTTATTAAAAACCATGGTAGCTGGCACACTTAATTGAATTAAAGCCAAAACCACAAAAAGTATAAATAGATATATTGTTTTCATCTTAATTGTTTAAAGATTTATTATGATTTGATTTCTGCTTTTTAAGCATGAAGTAATTTGTACTAAAAAAACCGACACCTATAGTTATAAATAATAAACCACGAATAACAAAGCTCATGTCTGTATCAAAAAACCTAAAACTTATTAAAGCGGTAATAATTAGCAAACCATAGTTTAAGATTCCGAAATGAGATTTATCCACTCCTACCTTTACTGTCGCAATACCTAAACCAAGTATTAAAAAGTTTATTAAGACTAGTCCTACAGTTGCATAATAGCTATTTACAATAAAAATAATTAAGTATAACACAAATACATATCTAAACAAGTTAAATGGTTTTAAGCTATCTTTTATATAACTATAAACTAGAATTACTACTGTAAGTATGATTAAAAGTATTGGTACATAAAAACTTGAGACCTTGTAATACTCATAATTAAAGTCTCCTGACCAATACCTATAAAAAGAAGCTAAAAGAAGTGTAACAACTACACCAAAAGACCCCATCGCTAAGTAACCGTTTTGTCTAAGTTTTAGAATTTTTAAATAAGGTAATTGTCCAATATTATAAAGCAATCCAAAAAACAATATATAAATTAGATACAAAATACTACTTGAAACCTCTATAAAAGCACCAAATGTAATGGTCAAACTTAATGGAAATAACCAATTAAGTAAAGAAAACCCGTTAGAAGCTACTTCGTTTTTAATGACGTTGTAATAAAAAGGAAGTAAACCAACTAACATAACCAAATACATCCATGGTATCTGTGCACTTTCAAAATACCCTACTAAACAAGCATAATAAGTTGCAAAAACAAGATGTAATATTGCCAACACTTTTGATTTTAGTAAATAAACTAAAGGTAAACATAGTGCAATCCATGTTAATAAATACCCTTTTAAGCTACCTGGCACATTATAAATCTGACCAATTAAAGCAATTGCAGCTCCTACACCAAAAAACAGAAAGACACCTGATGCTTCTTTCCATATCTGACTCTTCTTTTTAAAAATCGAAAAGCCAACTAACAATTGTCCAATCACCAAAGGGATAAAAGCCAATACCGTTTTGATCATCTTAGGCAAATAGTCCCAATTATGGGCAAATAATAATATTATTCCAGATCCTATTAATAAAGATCCTAAAACACCAAATACTACAAATAACTTATTAGACGTGTTGGCTTCTTTAGACTCAAAGTAGCGTTCAATGCGCAATGCAGTGTCTTTGGATATGATCTGATTTTGTATTAATTCTGGTAATGTATTTACAAATTTTGTACTCATTTTTAATGGTTTTAATTAATTCAGTTTTGATTAAAAACCTCGTAACACAAGTCACGAGGCTTTGGGTTAACCATCACATTAACCAATCATCAAAACAAAACATTAAATAGTGTCCGTTTTCTCATTTACTAAAAAGGCAATATCACGCGTATTTTTTTGCACTGCAATAGCAGCAAAAAGACTTAAAGTAAATGACATACCATAAAACCCTTTTTCGCTAAGTTCTAAATCTGCATTCCACAATCCAATAACTAATAACGCGATTGCTGCCACAGACGTAAACCAGCTTATGCCATAATAAATTTCTGTAACTGGTACATTTTCTAGCTTATCTCTCACTGATTTCTGTACAGATATTACAGAGAATAAACCAAAAAGTAAGATGGTAAAATAATATCCTTTTTCATTTAGAAGTATATCTGCGTTCCATAATCCAATAGAATAAGAAACCATACCAAGACATAAAGCTGTCCAAGATGCTCCCACAAATGCTGGCGTAGGTTTAGTATTATAAGTTGTTGCCTTCGTTTTAGGCTTTTTAGACTTTTGGTCTTCATTAATTGAAGTTGTTGTTTGATAATCCATATTATTTTGTTTTTGATAATTATTATATAAAATAAAGCTTGAGACCCTTTGTCTCTAATTTGATAAGGTGTATAATGCTAAATTGTTTTAGACACCTTAATAACTCACTTTACTTCCTGTATGATTACTTAAGTCTGCTACATAAGATTGATAGCTGTTTATTAAATAATTCTGAATCTCCATTCTATTAGCTAGTAATACACTAAAAAATAAAACGATAAGTGTTGCTTTAAAAAATGTTTTCATGATGTTTTGATTTGTTGATTACACGACAAAGATGCAACAGGCAGAGAGTTATATAAAAACAGATTTAAAATAAAACTGACGATATATTTTATGTTAAAAAATAAAATAAACCTTATTTAAAAGGTTACTTTTAACAAAATAATGACGATTAAATGACTGATTTAAATAACCTAATTTCTACATTTTCTAATGAAGAACAACAACAGTTTATAACGTTTCTAGAAAAAAAGAACAAAAGAAGTGATACCAAAAACATACAGCTTTACAAGTTACTTCAAGATAAAGACTTAGACACATTTACCATTTGTAATACACTTTATGGCTGTCAGAAAAAAGGAGCATATCATGCCTTAAGAAAACGTTTATATCAATCTGTTATAGATTTTATAGCTAACAAACACCTAGCAGACGAGAGTACTGTAGAAATGCAATTAATAAAACTACTCATCACTGCCAGAGCCTGCCTTACCAAAAAGCAATACAAAACAGCCTATAAATTATTAGCTAAAGCTGAAACTATAGCAACAGAACATGCTTTATTTTCTATTTTGAATGAAATTTATCATACAAAAATTCAATACTCCTACTCACAACCACAAGATAAACTAGAACATTATATTACTGCTTTTAAAAATAACCAACATAATGCCTATTTAGAAGACCAACTAAACATCGTCTATGCAAAAATTAGACAAACACTTAACAACATAAACTATAAAGGTGCTGTCTTAGATCTAGATACATTATTAAACAATACGCTAGAAGAACATAATATAAATCTAGAAAATGCTATTACATTTAAAGCACTATATCAAATTATAAGTATTGTTAGCTTATCCGCTTTTGTAACTAATGACTATTATAAAATAGAATCCTTTTTATTAAAACATTACACTTCTATAAAATCATACAAAAATCGAGTCAAACAAACTTATTATCATATTCAGATATTATACATGATTGCTAATACTTTATTTAGGAACAAAAAATTTAACGAAGCTTCGCAGTACTTAAATGCAATGGAAACACAATTAAAAAGCAATCAAAAAAAACATTATAACACCTTTATATTAAAACACAACCTTTTAAAAGGTTTAACATATAATTACACCAACCAACAAACAAAAGCTATTGCTATACTAGAAAAAAGCACTAAACTTAAACATCAAGATATAGAAAGCCAATTAGACATACACTTGTGCTTAATCATGACACATATACAACATAACGACTATAAAAAAGCTAATCAAGTTATAGCCACCTTTTATCATACAGATACTTATTACGAAACTAAAGCTGGTAAAGATTGGGTTATTAAAAAAAACTTAATAGATATTATAATACAAATAGAATTAGAGAATATTGAATTAGTAGACTCTAGACTACGTAGCTTTAAACGCCAATACTACTCCTATCTAAAACAAATTAATCAAAATCGAGTAATCACATATTTAAGCTTTGTCCAATTATATTTTAAAGACCCAAATATTGTTACAACAGCAACCTTTAAAACTAAAGTAGAAAATGCTTTTGTGTGGATTGATGCCCAACAAGAAGATATTTTTGTAATGAGTTTTTATGCTTGGTTAAAAAGCAAAATGGAAAATAAACCACTATACACTATCACTTTAGAACTTGTAGAAATGGCTAAAACCAATGTTAATTAAAAGCTAAAAACCAACTTGCTTTTAAACTATTTTAATTTTATCAGGTCTTAGAAGTATAACATTTAAAATTTATAAAAATGAAAAAATTAGCAATTATAGCTTTAGCCTTGATAACATTTCAAGCTAATGCGCAAGACAAAAAAGAACAGCGTCAAGACAACAGAAAAGAAAAAATGGAAAAACGTATGCAATTAGAACCAGAAGAAATGGCTGAATTGCAAACCAAAAAAATGACACTTCATTTAGATTTAACGGATGCCCAACAGAAAAAAGTAATGGCTTTAAATTTAGAACACGCTAAAAAGCGTAAAGAAGCGATGAAATCACGTCTTGAGGCAAAAGATAAAGAAGAAAAAGTAAAACCTACTAAAGAGGAAAAACTTAAAAGAGCTAACCAAAGATTAGATGATCAGATAGCTACTAAAAGAGAAATGAAAAGCATTTTAAGCGCTGAACAATATGAAAAATGGGAAAAGTCTCAAACTAAAAGAAAACACGGAAGAAAAAAAGGTGATAAAAAAAGAAAAGATCACCATAATAAAAAAGATAGAGATTTAGAAATGGAAGATTAACATCAATTTTCATTTCAAAGACAAAAAAGCACTGATTATCTATTCAGTGCTTTTTTTTGATCGCTAATTAAACAAAAAGTATTACATTTAAAATCATAACTTAATTAATTCTAACACCAATGAAAAAAATATTTACAATTTGTCTTTTTGTTTTTGGTTTATTTTTAGCGACTAATACTGCTAATGCACAACAAAGTTTTAGTGCAGAAGTTAACACTGCTGCACAAACAAAAACAGTTGAGATGGGTAGACTTGTTAAAGCCAATAAAACAACTCAAGAATCAATGTACATTGCATACCAAGAATTTTATGCAAAGTCAGAAACACTTAATAGCTTGCACAAAGTAGGCACTAGTGAATATGCTGATTTAGAGAAGAAAATTAATGACCGTTTAGCTTCACAAATGCAAGAAGCACTTAACGAAGAACAATTCAATAAGTTTTTAGAGACAACAGAGGTTAAACTTTAATTACTCAATAACTAAAAAAGCCGATTATAAATTTATAATCGGCTTTTTTATGCTTTAATTTTATTCCATTAACTAAACACAGCATCACATGCTGCTATGGTTTTATCTAAATCATCATAAGACAATGCATCATTTAAAAACCAACTTTCAAATGCACTTGGTGCTAAATAAACACCTTGTTTTAGCATACCATGAAAAAAGGTCTTAAACGTATCGTTGTTACCTTTTGCAGACGTTTCAAAATCTACAACTTCATTGTCACAAAAATGTACAGATATCATAGAACCTACTCTATTAATAGTATGTGTAACATTTCGTTTTTCTAAAACCTCAGCAATTCCTTTGTGTAAGTATTCTGTTTTTTTAGCTAAACTTTCAAAAACATCTCCAGTATTTAGTTCGGTTAACATTGCTAAACCAGCAGCCATAGCTAATGGATTTCCGCTTAATGTTCCTGCTTGATACACTGGACCTAAAGGCGCTAAATGATTCATGATTTCAGCTTTAGCTGCAAAAGCTCCAACTGGTAATCCTCCTCCAATTACTTTACCAAAACAAACGATATCTGCTTTAATACCTAATAACTCTTGAGCACCTCCTTTAGCTAACCTAAACCCTGTCATTACCTCATCAAAAACTAATAAAATATTATTAGCATCACATAATTGCCTTAACCCTTCTAAAAATCCTTTTTTAGGAGGAATACAACCCATGTTTCCAGCAACAGGCTCTATAATAATACAAGCAATTTCGTTTTTATTAGCTTCTATTAAAGCTTCAACATTTGCTAAATCATTATATTTTGCAAGCAAAGTATCTTTTGCTGTACCTTGAGTCACTCCAGGACTATTTGGAGTACCAAAGGTTACTGCTCCACTTCCTGCTTGAATTAAAAAAGAATCTGAATGTCCATGGTAGCAACCAGCAAACTTAATTATTTTGTCTTTTTTAGTATATCCTCTTGCTAATCTAACAGCACTCATACAAGCTTCTGTACCAGAATTAACAAAACGTATTTTATCAATATTTGGAACCATTGACACAGCTAATTCTGCTATCTGAGTTTCAATTTGAGTTGGCATACCAAAGGAAGTTCCTTTTTTTGCTTTATCAATTACTGCATCTACTACAGGCTGATGTGCATGACCTAAAATCATTGGTCCCCAAGATGCGATGTAATCTATTAGTTTATTATCATCTTCATCATACAAATAAGCGCCTTTTGCTTGTTTAACAAATATTGGTGTTCCGCCTACTGCTTTAAAAGCTCTTACAGGAGAGTTTACTCCTCCAGGTATTACTTGCTCTGCTTCTGCAAACAAAGCACTACTACGTTTATAAATCATAAACTTTAATAATCTTTAGGTATTGGTTTTACAAATAAAATCTGTCCGACAAATAAATCGTTGTTTTCTAAACTGTTTAACGCCTTTAACTCGTTTACAGAGAGATTGTATTTTCTTGAAATGGAATATAAAGTATCACCTTTTATAACAGTATGTTTATCATTGTTTGCTGCTTGTTTACCTAAAACATCTGCATCAAACCTGTATAGTTGGTAACGCTCTATTAAACTTATTAACTTACTTGGATATTTTCTATCTGTTGCATAACCTGCTGCTCTTAAACCTTTTGCCCAACCAGAATAGTCATCTTTTTCTAAATTAAATAATTTAGAGTAACGTTTACGTCCTGTTAAAAATAACGAATGGTCTCTAAACGAATATTTTGCATTTTTATATTTTCTGAAACATTCTTGAGACGCGTCATCGTCATGATATATTTTGGCTCCTGTCCAATTATGACATTTAATTCCAAAATGATTATTAGCCTCAACAGATAATCTTCCTTTACCTGAAGCAGACTCTAGAATACCTTGTGCTAAAGTGATACTTGCAGGAATACCATATTTTCGCATTTCGTCTTGAGCAATATCACTAAATATGGCAATATATTCTTCCGTTTTATTAGCATATACTTCTGGAGTTTCTTTTACAGTTTCTTCAGCGACTATAACTTCTTTTTCCTTTGTCGTATTCTTTTTTGTTCTATCTACCTTAACTGTTCTAGGTTTTGCTTTTTTTGTTTGTACTTTTTTTGAAGTACCACAACTAACAATTAAAAGCGTTATACAAAGTATGGTTATTATTTTTTTCATTAACTATATTATTAATTGTTGTTGCTTTTGTTTTAAACGTTTGTTCATACCTTCAATACCTTGTATGCCTCCTGTATGAATTGCTAAAATTTTGGCATTGTCTTTAAAAAAACCGTTCTGAATTAATTCAAAAATACCAAAAAGCATTTTACCAGTATAAACAGGATCTAATGCAATTTGCTGCGCAGTTTTAAATTGATTTATAAACGTAACTAAATCTCCATTTATTTTAGCATAACCTCCAAAATGATAATCAGTTAGCAATTGCCAATTATTTTGTGTTGCAAATTTACTAATATCTTCTTTTAAAAAGTCGCCTTTTAAGGCAGAAAAACCTAAAACTTGTTGACTTAAACTTGAACTATTAATTAATCCAGAAAGCGTACCTCCTGTCCCAACCGAAGCGCATATGCAATCATACTGCTTATCGTTGGGAGTTAAAATTTCTTGACATCCTTTAATTGCTAAATCATTAGTACCTCCTTCTGGTATTTGATAAAAATCACCAAACTCGCGTTTTAATTTTTCAATTAAAGACTGTGTAGATTTTAATCTAAATTGCTCACGACTTATAAACTTAAATTGCATTCCGCAGGATTGTGCAAATTTTAATGTTGGATTGTCCTGAATTTTATCATGTAACTCTTCTCCTCTAATTATACCAATGGTTTTAAATCCATAGACGCGACCTGCTTCGGCTGTTGCTGCAATATGATTAGAAAACGCACCTCCAAAAGTAAGTAGCGTATCATGATTATGGGCTTCCGCGAAAGCGATATTATATTTTAATTTGCGGTATTTATTACCAGAAATAATGGGATGTATTAAATCTTCACGTTTTAAATGCAAAGTCACCTTAGTTTTAAAAGGGAGTTGTATGTTTTGATTAACACTAAGTTCTGGCCTAAATTTCATGCTTGCTAAGATACTTTAAAAATTGCCAAAAACGTCTAGTTTTTATATACTGTAAATTTGAATCGTTACAGTACGCCTCACGCTCAAAACTAATATTTTTATATGCCTTTTGCCAATTGTTATGCTTTAAATATCTAATCAAAAACTCTAAAACATACCAAATATAAAAAGGAAGTACTAATAATTCGAGTTGCTGTTTAAGATGAATTTTTTCATGATTAACCAAACTAACACTTTCTTTTAAATGTTTGTTTTTAAGAAAAATAAAAGGATAAATAGTTAATCCTGCGTACCCTTTTGGCACTAAGTATTTAGAAACAATGATCATAGTTTATACATCACAAAATGTACACCAATTTACGTTATCTTTGTGATATGAAGAAGATAATTCCTATTGAAGAAGGCGATTACTACTTAACACCTGAAGGGTATCGTTGTTTTACAGAACAATATCACTTAAAACGTGGCTATTGCTGTGAAAGCGGTTGTAGACATTGTCCTTATGGATACAACACAAAAACTAACACAACTAATAAAAAATAAAGTCTACTTTTTTATGACATTTAAAGACCAGATATTAGAGGGTATTCCTGACCAATTACCACAACCAAAACCTTTTGATGCTAGTATTAATCATGCACCAAAACGAAAAGCAATTTTAAGTAAAGTTGAAGAGAAATTAGCTTTAAAAAATGCACTTAGGTATTTTGATAAAAAACATCACAAGACATTATTACCCGAGTTTAAAACCGAATTAGATACTTATGGCCGTATTTATATGTATCGTTTTAGACCTGATTACAAAATGTATGCTAGACCAATACATGAATATCCAGCTCAGTCACAGCAAGCTGCTGCTATCATGTTAATGATACAAAATAATTTAGATTATGCTGTTGCACAACATCCACATGAGCTAATTACTTATGGTGGTAATGGAGCAGTGTTTTCTAATTGGGCACAATACAGATTAACCATGAAGTATTTAGCCCAAATGACCGATGAGCAAACCTTAACCATGTATTCTGGTCATCCAATGGGATTATTTCCGTCACACAAAAACGCACCAAGAGTAGTCGTTACTAACGGAATGATGATACCTAACTACTCTAAACCCGATGATTGGGAAAAATTTAATGCTTTAGGTGTTACACAATATGGACAAATGACTGCTGGTAGTTATATGTACATTGGTCCACAAGGTATTGTACATGGTACAACTATCACTGTTTTAAATGGATTTAGAAAAATTAACAAAGAACCAAAAGGGCATTTATTTGTAACTTCTGGGTTGGGCGGAATGTCTGGAGCACAACCTAAAGCTGGTAATATTGCAGGTTGTATTACTGTTTGTGCAGAAGTTAACCCAAAAATAACTCAAGTACGTTTAGATCAAGGTTGGATTGACGAGAAGATTACAGATCTAGATCAATTAGTTAAACGTGTTATACAGGCTAAAGCCGAAAAAGAAACGGTTTCAATAGCCTACCTAGGAAACATAGTTGATGTTTGGGAAACTTTTGATAAACATAATTTACATATCGATTTAGGAAGCGATCAGACCTCTTTACATAATCCTTGGGCTGGAGGATACTATCCTGTAGATATTACTTTTGAAGAAGCTAATATTATGATGGCTAATCAACCTGATTTATTTAAAGAAAAAGTGCAAGAAACACTGCGTCGTCATGCTGAAGCAATTAATAAACATACAGCAAAAGGGACTTACTTTTTTGACTATGGTAATGCTTTTTTATTGGAAGCCTCACGTGCAGGTGCAGATATTATGGCAGATAACGGTATAGATTTTAAATACCCAAGCTACGTACAAGATATCATGGGGCCAATGTGTTTTGATTATGGATTTGGACCATTTAGATGGGTTTGTGCTTCTGGAAAATCAGAAGATTTAGCCAAAACAGATGCAATAGCTTGTCAAGTTTTAGAAGAAATAAAGCAATATTCGCCTGAAGAAATCCAACAACAAATGTCTGATAACATCCAATGGATTAAAGGCGCACAAGACAATCAATTAGTAGTTGGATCACAAGCTAGAATATTATATGCAGATGCAGAAGGTCGTATGAAAATTGCTGAAGCTTTTAATCAAGCCATAGCAAATGGAGAGATTGATACCGTTATATTAGGTCGTGATCATCACGATGTTTCTGGTACAGATAGTCCTTATCGCGAAACGTCTAATATTTATGATGGATCACGCTTTACAGCAGATATGGCTATCCAAAATGTTATTGGAGATAGTTTTAGAGGTGCCACATGGGTAAGCATCCACAATGGTGGTGGTGTTGGTTGGGGTGAAGTTATAAATGGTGGATTTGGTATGGTTCTTGATGGTAGTATAGAAGCATCAAAAAGATTAAAACAAATGTTGTTTTGGGACGTTAATAACGGAATATCAAGACGTAGTTGGGCTAGAAATGACGAAGCTATTTTTGCTATTAAGCGCGCAATGGATATTGAACCTAATTTAAAAGTAACCTTACCTAATCTGGTTGATGATGATTTATTAGAACAATTATAAACCTAAATATTATCGCCATGAAAAAAATTATTAAACTATTACCTATTGCATTAATTGCAATTGTGCTAACATCTTGTAGCTCTGTTAAAGTTGCTGCAGATTACGACAAAGCTGTAGATTTTAATAACTACAAAACCTTTGCCTTTTTTAAATCAGGAATAGACAAAGCTGAAATTAGCGATTTAGATAAACGAAGAATACTTCGTGCTATTGAAGCTGAGTTACTAGCAAAAGGCTATACAAAATCTGAAAATCCTGATCTTTTAGTTAGTATTTTTACTAAATCTAATCAACGTGTTGACATATACAACAACTCTTGGGGAGCAGGAGCTTGGGGTTGGGGAGGACCACGTTGGGGATGGGGTTGGAACTCTGGATCTAATGTTACAACATCAACTCAGGGACTTTTGTTTGTTGACTTAATTGATGCTAATAAAAAAGAATTAGTGTGGCAAGGACAAGGTTCTGGTTACTTATCAAAAAACATGGATAAAAAAGAAGAACGCATCAAGGAATTTGTTGCTAAAATCATGGAAAAATATCCTCCTGGAATGGAGAAATAATTTGATGATAAATTTATATCAAGGATTAATTATTAAAAGCGACTACTTTAAAATAAGTAGTCGCTTTTTTATTTTATATCAAGTAGGGCTTAGCGTGACCATTATCTACTAACCATTGGTTTAACTCTAAACCATCCTCTAATATGATATTAGCTAAATAGCGTCCATATTTACCTTGTTTATCCTTGTAAGAACGTATTGTGACTTCTTTATCCAATATCATACTTCTAACAATGTCTCTAACCTTTTTACCTTCCTCCTTTTCTTCTCCTCTCAATTCAGGAGTATCAATTCCGTAAAGACGTAATTTCATTTCTTGAGAATGTAAAAACCCTAAATCTACTACAGCAGTTACTGTATCTCCATCATAAACTGCTATTATTTTTGCCTTATATGTATACATAACATTATTTTATATAGTTCTAAATATACAAAATAAAAAGTCCTTAAAACTTTTGCTTTAAGGACTTTTAAATATTAAAAACTAAACTAATATTTAGTTTTTATTTTTCTTTTTAAAGTTATCAAACTCACTAGCCTTCATTTCTCTTGGCCAAGAATTGTTAGAGGTATCAACATCTGCTGTTTCTAATTTAGGGTCAACAGTAATGCTTACAATCTCTTTTTCTGTTGCTAACGTTTTGCTTACTTCTTTATCATTAAGTCTCCAGATTTGTGCTGGATACGTTTCTGTTTTAGAAGTACCATCAGCGTAAGTATACTCTACAATAATAGGCATCACTAATCCTCCTGGCTTTTCAAAAGTAACATTGTAAAAGAATTTTGGTTCTTTAATATTAGCTCTTTCAGCTGGAGTAAAGTTATCCATGATGTATTCGTTTAGAGTTGCTGAATTTTCTAACGCAGATTTTCCTTTTAAATCAGCATTAAAATCTTCACTACCTTCTTCAACAAAATACACTAAAGGAGGTAAATCACTTAATTTCATACCTCTTTGCTCTGCTACTTTTTTAATTTCAGCATTAGGTTCATTTGAAACAAAATACTTTTTAACGTCTTTTACACCAATGTCAACATAATCTGTTGTGTAAAACCATCCTCTCCAGTACCAATCTAAATCTACTGCCGAAGCATCTTCCATTGTACGGAAAAAATCTTCTGGTGTTGGGTGTTTAAACATCCAACGTTGTGCATATTCTCTAAAAGCATAATCAAACAACTCCTCTCCCATTACAGTTTCACGAAGTATATTTAATGCTGTACCTGGTTTACTATAAGCATTGTTACCAAATTGGTAAGTATTTAATCCTTTTGTCATAATTGGAGCAATGTAATCTTGATCTCCACCCATATATCTTACAATATTAGCTGCAGGACCACGACGTGATGGATAAGCTGTTTGTCCTTCAGATAATGCTGCTGGATACCATTTACCAAAATCTTGCTCTGCTACATATTGTACAAATGTATTTAAACCTTCATCCATCCAAGTCCATTGACGCTCGTCACTATTTACAATCATTGGAAAAAAGTTATGTCCTACCTCGTGAATAATTACGGACATCATTCCAAATTTAGTTCTATCACTATAGTTTCCGTCTTTATCAGGACGACCATAATTCCAGCAAATCATTGGATATTCCATTCCTTGCTCTTTAGCATGAACAGATATTGCTTTGTGGTAAGGGTAATCAAAAGTCATACGAGAGTAAGACTTTAATGTACTTGCTACAGCTTTAGTAGACCAGTCTTCCCATAATGGGTTTCCTTCTTTACCATACAATGATACTGCCATAACATCTTTACCACCAATCTTAACACTCATCATGTCCCATATGTAACGTCTTGAAGTAGCAAAACCGAAGTCACGTACATTTTCCGCATATAACTTCCATGTTTTTGTTTTTGTTGACTTTGTGCTTAATTTTGCAATTGCCTCATCTTGAGTTACAATAACTACAGGCTCATCGTAAGATTTTTTAGCTTGCTCATAACGTTTCATCATTTCTTTTGAGAAAACGTCTTTTCTATTTGTTAATTTCCCTGTTCCATCTAAAATATGATCTGCAGGTACTGTTATATTTACTTCAAAATTACCAAATGGCAAAGCAAACTCATCACGTCCCCAAAATTGAGAATTTTGCCATCCTTCAACATCATTATAAACAGCCATTCTTGGGTAAAACTGTGCAATTACATATGCTCTATTATCGTCTTCAGGAAAATACTCGTATCCAGAACGACCTCTTCCATTAACATGATCGTTAATATTATACCACCATTTAATTGAAAATGAAAAAGAATCACCTGACTTTAATGCTGTTGGCATTTCAACACGCATCATCGTACGGTTTATCATATGTGGTAAAGCACGTCCTTTAGAATCTTTAACTTCTTGGATATTAAAACCACCATCAAAAGCTTCTGTCAAATAGCTATTAGCAAAACGTCCTGGTGTTGTTGCTGGTTGTGCAGAGTCATCGCTAATTAAAGGTGTTTTAGAATCTTTAGCACGCATATTTTGATCTAACTGTACCCATAAATAATTTAAGTTATCTGGAGAGTTGTTAGTATATGTTATGGTTTCAAAACCTGATAATTTTGCATTTACATCATCAAGTACTAAGTCCATTTTGTAATCTGCCTGTTGTTGGTAGTAGGCAGCACCTGGAGCACCTGAAGCTGCTCTGTACATATTAGGTGTTGAAAACTCTTCATACAACTGCTTAAACTTATTGTTGTTGCTGTGACCTTGTTGAGGTTCTTTTTTGTCTTCCTTTTGGTCTTGCGCAAAGGCACTAACAGACACAAAAAGTGCCGAAAGAAATAGATACTTTAATTTTTTCATTTTGAGTGATTGTTACTTTAAGAATGTGAATTTAACAAAAATTAACGTTGTCTAAAGGCTTTGTTAAAAGTTTAACAAACCTTTATCTTTTTCAGGAATTAAAACAAAAGTCTTGTTTTTTCCGTTAATATTATTTCTGACAATATTTTTTTGATCTGGAAACACATCAAATAACACAGTGTTTTTAACCTCAAAACTATTGATTGCTTTGACATTTTCGATTTCTAGATAACAATACACGATGTCATCATCATACTCTTTACCAATAAAAGCTAAGGTTTTTGGAGTGTTATTAATGTTTATCTCCAGTTTTTGAAGTAAGTACTTTTTAATATAACCATCTATTAAAGTTTCATCTTTACCATCATTTAAAACAATAGTTTTATCGTAACGTTTACGTAACAATTTTTCAAAATCATCTACAAATATTCTTGTTATTATCTGAACAGATTGTTTGTCTTTAACATACTCTATTTGAGTTATACTAACATAATATTTATGTACTGCAGTAAATGAAAACAGTGTAAATAAACTAAATATTAAAAGGTGTTTTACGGGCTTCATGAAGGGTTATTTTGTTACAAATTTAACGGAATAGAAACAAAAAGCATTCCAATTATTGCTTTATTCTTTTTCTGATAAATTTTGTTTGTATTGCTTTAATTTCAGTTTAAAAAAAGCTAATGCTTCTAGGTTACTCTTACCACACTTCTCTTTAAATAATGGATCTTCTTGTACAAAATAAAAGAACTCGACATGGTATTTTTTATCCAATGGATTAGTTTTAAAAAAATCTTCAGCTAAATCATTTTTCAATCTTACTAATAAAGCATCATTATTTTCAAGTTTCACCATCTGCTTTAGCTTTTTAGTACGACCTGTTATAGTATTTAAAAGTTTATAAAAATTAACTGCTGCTCCTAAACCGACATATACAAATTTTCCATGATCGGCTTCATATAGTTGTTTTTGAACATGTGTTTTTTGTTTTCCTTGGTAACCAGGTATACCAACATCATAAAAGTTGATTTTTGGTTTTGCTGTTGAATTTGAAATATCGTCGCTTAAATTCCCTGACAAGGGTTTAGTTATAAAGACCTCATCTAATTGATTGGTAAAAACCTCTAAAGTTACATTTAATGTTTTTGAAAGTACATCCTGTTTTGTTACCACTTTAACCAACATTTTGTATTGTACGGAAGTAAAAACTATGGTATCATTTAATTTAGCTTTTATTTTAAACGCACCTTGTTTACCAGACGTTGCATTAGTTAATGCTGTTTTATTAAGTATATGAATATTTTCTACATTATCTTCACCAGTTATAACACCAGACAACTCTACTGTTTGAGCTAGTAAAGTTGAATTAACTAACAACACTAAAAGACCAATTATTAGTTTAGTTTTTTTCAATAGTAGCCTTTAAAAATTGCTTACTTTGACCGTTTAAATGCTCTATTAATTGCATTTCTTTACCTTTTACTAATAAATCAGTATCAAAATTATTTTTTTGAACAAATGCAATAAAAGCTTCTACTTGATCTTCAGGAATTTTAAAATTAACAGTATAATATTCGTGTTTATACATATCACTTAAATCCTTTGAAGTTTCAATTGTTTGTATCTCTGCCGAAGACTTCTTTTTATCTTTCTTTTTAAAAATTAAATTGACCAATCCACCAATAATAGCCATTCCATCTGCTTGATATCTAATTCTTTCGTTTTGATTCATTGCTGCTAAGTTTTCAACTTTACTATATTCATCGTTAGAAAACTCATAAAAACTTATATCATTGACTCCAAAATAGATAGCGTCTAAATCTGGATTAAACGTTTTTACATTAGCTACGTCTTCATTTAAAACACCTGTTAAATCATAGGGTAAGATCACAACCTCGTCTAATTTATTTACTTGCTCTACTAAATAAACATTCATTTGCTTATTTTCAATAACTTCTTGAGCTATAACGACGTTAAAATCTTTAAACTGTAATGCAGATACATTAATCCTGTCGTTTAACATGACTTTAATTTTAAACTCCCCTTTTTGGTCAGTGACTGCACCTCTATTTGAAGAGGAATTATAAACTGTAATCCCTTCTAAATCGGGAGAATCTATAATAATTTTACCTGTAATTTCGACTCTAGTTGAGTCTTGAGCGTAAGAAAAACCTACAATTAACGTAAAGAATGCTAGTAATTTTAATTTCATAATGGCTGATTTTAAGTAAAATAAAAACTTTTACTCTTAATTTTAATCTAATTGCTATATAATCTTTTGTTAAAAGCTTCGATTAATTAAATTTACAAAAACTATTTTTATGAAGCAATTACTAATTGCAAGTACCTCTACCCTTCATTCAGGATCATATTTAGACTACTTAATGGAGGACTTAAAAATTCATTTTAAAAATATAAATGAAATTGTTTTTATACCCTATGCAAGACCAGGAGGCATCTCTCATGATGCTTATACAAAAAAAGCAAATGAAGCTTTTAATACCATAGGAATTACTGTAAAAGGGTTACATCAATTTGAAAATCCAATTGAAGCTATTAAAAATGCTAAAGGGATTTTTACAGGAGGCGGAAACACTTTTGTATTGGTTAATGCTTTATATAAACATAATTTATTAAATACCTTAACTAGTATTATTAATGATGGTATACCGTATTTAGGGACAAGTGCAGGAAGTAATATTTGTGGCCTAACCATGCGCACTACTAATGACATGCCTATTGTTTATCCTCCTAATTTTAAAACTTTAGGATGTGTGCCTTTTAATATAAATCCACATTATTTAGATCCTGACACCAATAGTAAACATATGGGTGAAACTAGAGAAACGCGTATAAAGGAGTTTCATAAATTTAATACTCAACCTGTTGTTGGTTTGCGTGAAGGTAGTTGGTTAGAAGTTAAAGGCGCTTCAATACAATTAAAAGGAACGCTAAATGCTAGAATTTTTGAATATGAAAAAGAACCTTATGAAGTAGAAACTGGTATTTTTTTAAACGAATTAAAATAAAACTCTAAAAATTAACCGTTTACTATTTTAATTTAAATTCATCCCTCTTTTGACAATACTTACACTTCCTACACTTTTCAAAATTTAACTTTAACCCACAAAAAAAGCTTCATCGTTATGATGAAGCTTTTGAGCGAGAGACCAGGTTCGAACTGGCGACATTCAGCTTGGAAGGCTGACGCTCTACCAACTGAGCTACTCTCGCATTTCCGTGGGCAAAAATAGTAATTATTTACAATCTACAACTATAAAACAGAAATTTTATTTCTCTTTTAATCGATTATTTTAACACTTTATCGATAACCAAAACCTAACCACCTGTTACAACGTAAATTATATTAAATCCATATTATTTTAGAGAAAATTCCCCTTATTATGAAAAAATTATTATTAATATTAACTATCCTACTGACTACCAATTTAATGGGACAGGTTAAGATAGGAGACAATCCTCAGACCATTGATCAAAATTCTTTACTAGAATTAGAAAGTGCTGATAAAGTTTTAGTAGTTACTAGAATTTCTAACGCTGAAATGATTGCCTTATCCCCTTTAAATGGTGCCATTATTTATAACACAGACGAAAACTGCTTGTTTCAATACAATAATTCTACATGGACAAGTTTATGTGTTGATGTTATGGCAAATGAAACCATAACTGCTTTAATGGATAATAATGATGGTACGATTAGTTATACAAGTGAAGATGGTTCGGTTACAACAATTATTAAATCAGCATTAACGGATAATGGAGATGACACTTATACATTTAATAATGGTAACGGAAACCCTATTACTTTGGATGTCTCTGCATTAGAAACATTAACAACTTTAGTTGACAATGCTAATGGTACATTTACTTATACCTCTGAAAATGGTACTACAACAATAATAGATACAAATAGTGCGGAAACACTAACAACAATAGCCTTTAATGCTGACAACACTAATATAGATTATACTGACGAAGATGGTGTAGTGACTCAATTAGATTTATCTAACATTGTTGATAATCTAGAATCTATAACAACTATCATTGATAATAACGATGGCACTTTTACTTATACTGACGAAGAAGGAGTAACAACAACCCTTGATGTTGCTAACATGGAATCTCTAACTTCTGTTGCTTTAAACATCGACAACACTAACATCGATTATATTGATGAAGATGGTGTTGTAAGCCAATTAAATTTATCAGCTATCGTTGCTAACTTAGAAGCCTTAACAACTATTGTTGACAACAACAACGGAACGTTCACCTATACCGACGAAGATGGTCAAACGACTATTATTGATGTTTCAAATCTAGAAACTTTAACTTCTATTGCCTTAAATTCGGATAATACCAACATAGATTATACAGACGAAGATGGTATTATAACTCAATTAGACTTATCTGCTATCGTTGCTAACTTAGAAGCATTAACAACTATTGTTGACAATAATGATGGAACTTTCACTTACACTGATGAAGATGGTCAAACGACTATTA
>NZ_JAEMEF010000002.1 GCF_016785945.1 Olleya sediminilitoris
GTTGTTTGAAATCTGCCTATTTAAGATTTGGTCAACGACTAAAAGTTTGGTTTCTAAAGTGGCTTTTTGGTAGCTTTTTTTTCGCCAGTGTTCATTTTGTGTTTTCATAAGTGACTGTAATTAATTGCTTAATTTTTAGTCAACCTATTTCAGGAAAGTTCAGAGTTTTAATATTGCCTAACGTGATTGTATAAGATTAGTTGCGTGTTTTAAGCGCTAAAGTTAGCAAATAAATCACAGATAGAAAGTCCGAGAGGACTTTCGTAAGTAGGCTAGAACTAGCAATTAATTTTATACGGTGTTAGCCACTGATTATTTATCGTTAAATTTTTTTGTTTTCGGATTGTAAGTAAATAAAGTTTTCAATTTTTTAGATTCACCTTTTTCATTTGTTGCGAAAAATGTTAATTCCTCATTTTTGTCTATTATAATGTCACTTTTTATGTTACCTCCAACGTCTATTGTTACTGATTTTGTAATATCATTTTCTTTTGAACCTTTGACAATTCTTCCGCTTAAAATTGTAGCATCTCTTTTCACGAATTTTACATATACACTTGATGTTAATCCAAAAAGCTTGATTTTTTCTATATCTGTCGATTTTATATAATAATCATTAAAGTCAAGTTTGAATTGTATAGGGAAAGATTCGTCTTTTTTCGTTTCTTCCAATTTTATCCATTCAAGAATAGCAAGGTTCATTATTACCCTTTTATTATTTTCAATAGCCTCAATTAAAAGCATTTCTATTTTAATAGGTTCATTAATGTTCTCTCTGTAAACAATTCCATTAAACTCTTTTAAAATAGTGTCTAATATTTCCTTTGTAGTATCTAAATATAGAGTTGGTGAGATAAATTTTGACTCAATTTGAAGTCCCATTTGTTTTATTGGAAACCAACTTTGAATATCTTCTTTTTTGAGTTTATTTGCGGTATGTAATTCAATTCCGTAATATTTTGCTGTATTTATTGCGTCAGTCTGATATCCGTTTGTACTAACAAAAACTTTCTTATTAATTTGTTTAATTCTATCACATTTCGATTCAAATGCTTCAATTTCTTTAACGGGAACTTTTTTATTATAATCTTTACATTCAATCGCAATTTTAATGTCAAAGTCATTTATTGAGGAAACGATTAATATGTCAATTTCTCGCTTCTGACCACTTTCGTTTTCGATTTTATAATTATTGAAAATTTTTGTGTTTTCAGAATCTTTTAAAGTCTCTTGGATAAGTCGGATAGTTTTTTCTAACGATTTTCCATTGTTCTTCATAGTTTCTGGTAATTTGTGGCTAACTGGTTATATGACAACTAATATAGTTGTTTTTGGGGTTATATTTCCCGTTATGACAACTTTTAGTAACTTATATCAAATAAGTTTCATTTTATTAAAGCTGTTTTATTAATAAGCTAAACTACAATAATGTACTTGGAGGTACAATACGTATTATTACGTATTTTTATAAAAAAAACAATAGTACAGTCTTTAACTATATAATAGTTATATGTTGAAAGCGTTAGATTTGAACTTGCAGAAATTACATTTTTGCTGGCCAATTATTTGTATAGGTTGTTCCTTTTACACTAATTTCTTTAGCAGAAATTATAACTCTTGTTTTTAAGGGTTGTGCGCTAACAGCATCAAAATCTTCCATATAATCTAAGCAATATGCTTCGTTAAATGCTATGGTTTTAAGGCTGGACATATTATCTCTTTTGTAAAAGATAATATCACCATTTTTGGTCATGTTATGAGAGATCATCCACTCTAAAAAGTCTGTTTTGTTAGTAGATTCGATCAAGATAGTTATTTGTCCTCCACGAGGTTTTTGAGATGGTCGACCTGTAGTATCAGCGCCTTGGTGAAAACCAAAGGAGCATTCTAATACATTCATTTCGTTATCATCAATATTAAGTTTTGCTAAAAATGACATAATGAATTAATAGGTTTAAAAAATGAGAATAAAGAAATAAAGGGAGTGCATACGCAACTCCCTTTAAATTGATAAAATATTAATAATGTGAGTTGTTATACCCAGTCATTAGTGTGTTCTCCGTTACCTATACCAATACCTTTAGCAGATATAACAAAAGATTCTGACATTGGATTTTTACCTGTAGAGTCAAAGTTTTCTAGATACTTAACCATGTATCCTTCTGTAAACTTTAATTCTTTAGAAGTAGACTCGCTATCTCTTTTTAAGAATACGATAGATCCGTCTTTACGCTCAAAGTTGTTAAACATCCAGTCAGAAAGACTTGTGTCTGCAGTAGACTCAACAGTTAATTTAATTTTTCCACCTCTAGTAATAGAAGAAGGTCTTCCTGTTGCATCAGTTTCTTGGTGTAATTCGTAAGATGAATTTAATACGTTGTACTCTTGTCCTCCTACTTTAAGTTTTGCTTTAAAAGCCATAATAATAAGTATTTAATTAATAAAAAAGTTTAAAAGCCATTAGTGGCATACTGTAAAGCTATTAATGCAAATGAACAAGATAGCTTTTTTTCGGTAAAATGCTTTTTTATTAGTTAAACCGCAGTTGGGTAACTTTTAGTTAACATTAGTACGTTGACATACAATGACATAATCTTCTTTTATGTCGTTATTTAATACTGTTTTTGAGAAGTTAATATGTCTTAAAGAGGATATCCAAGTCGGTTTTTTGTAAAAAATCCAACCATTTGGTTCTTTAGTGTTTTGATCTAAGTAATCTATTTGGCTTTCAGGATGTCTTTCATTGTAATCATTAATAAAAAAATAAAATAATTTACCAAACTCCATATTTTCTGGAGCTTTAACCCTGAAGTTAGTTATATCAGGTAAGTTTTCATTTTTCTTAAATTCAAAACTTATAACTAATGGGTTTTGAAGTTCTTTTTTTGTAGGTTCTTTTACATCAACTTCTAATGGGTAAAACCAGTTTTTGTATTCAGGAACAGGTATTAGTAATGAAAATTCATATAATTTATATACCATAAAAGGGAAAATAAATGGTATTGATGCAGCTAGAAAGGTGTAGTTAATACCTTCTCTAAAATTTGTTACAACATTTAAAAAAGCAAATAACCCAATTAGTGTAATAGCTATAGTAAATAAAAATTCTGAAAAGTAATCAGATTTATCTTCAGATAGAGCTGGAAAAAATTTTCTTAATATATATAGGTGTAATAAACCTAAAATTAGAAATACAATTTGCATCCCTATAAAACTATTTACAGCTGTGTCGTTTAAAATTTTACTAGAACTAATAAATCCCACTAAACCAAAAGTAATTAATATAAATATGGCATATAGTATAGATTGCTTTTTTTGTTTTGAAAATGTTTTTCTTATTTTGGTAAATAGCATCATTATTATAGAGCCTACTAAAAATAGCAAAATGCTAATTTTAAAAGCGTTACCGTTTAATAAACTTGAAAGAGAACCCATTTTTTTTCTTTATTATAATGTTGTTGAAATCCCTAAAGAGGAACTGTTATTGTTGTCCAATGAAAATACTGAAGGACCTTTAACTTGATATTTTGTAGTTACATCCAGCTCTAAAGGTAAAAAATAACTGTAAAATACCTTTAAAAAATTTGAAATTCCCTTGTTTGAAATGTAACTATCTATTTCGTTTTTATCTTTTAACCAAATAGTAACTTCTAAATTTAAGTATGATATAGGGTTATCAATATTATCTAAAACAGCATTTATACCTAGTTTTAGGTCTGTATTTTTATGATTAGATTTAAAACTGTTGTTTTCGTATTTTTTTTGAAACGTGACGTCTGTTTTAAGTATTTTTTCTAAACTTAATCTTGTTAATTCTAGGTTACCAGCTATTTTAAAGCAATGTGGTAGTAGTTTGACAAGTTTTAGTAAATATGCTTTTGGCATATCTTGATTAAGGTTCCAGAAGTCTATTAAGTAATCATCTTTTAAACTGTAAAAGTTGTTTAATAGTATGCGTTCGTTTTTTTCAATATTTAATCTTTGTTCAAAAAATTCGTTTTCAATAGGAGAGAAGAAAGATCTGGCATCTGCTTCTTCTTTTTTTGTTTTAATTCTGTTAGATGAAAACGAGTTTGATCGATTGTTTTTTTGAGTATGAAAAAAACCTTCTGGTAAATAATCATAAAGACCACTTCTAGATATATCCATGCTTAATAAGTTGTCTTCAAGCTTGGATACATCTATATTTAGTAAATCACGTCTGTATGGTCTTTGAAAAGTACTTTTATTATTGACAATAATGTGTTCAGACTTTAGGTCTGTACGCTCTTGTACTTCTGCAATTAAAACTTCAGTTTTTAAGTTTTGATACACAGATAATAATTCACTAAAAATATCTTTTATTTGGGACGTATTCATTGTAATAAGGACTTAGTTTTCTGGTAATAGTCGTCCTGCTGCAACAAATTTTGTTTTCCAGTATTTATCATTTAAGTTACTTATTTGAACACCGTTTTTTCCGTTAGCATCCAAATTACTTGTAGAATGAACAAACATACCATTATAAAGGTATAATCCAACATGGTTTAAAGCGTCATTATCTTTACCAACACCTGTAAAAAAGATTAGGTCTCCTTCAAAAAGCGCTTCTTTTTGTTTAAACTCGTCTATAAAGTCTGATTCATATTGTTCTCTGGCAGTTCTTTCAATTCTTACATCGTAAATTTTAGAGGCAATTAATTGTGTAAAAGAGGAGCAGTCGATCCCTTTTTTTGTAACTCCAGCATATTTATAAGTTACATTATCCCATTCTTCAATTAGGTTGTATAATTCCACATTTGTTAGATCTAATGGGTCAACATTCAAAATTTCTGCATATTTTTTTTGTACTTCTGTAATCTCAAAAGTATCAGTTCCTATAGCTGGTTCAGGTTCTGGCTCTTTATAGTCAACAACAGGTTCATCTTTTCCTGTTTTTCCTTTACGATGTAGTTTTTCTAATTTTTTAAGTTCTTTAGAATAAGCTTTATCTTTTTTACGTAATTCTTTCTCTATTGATGCAATTCGTTCGGCTTCTTCTTTTTCTGCGATTTTTTCTAATTTTTTAGCTTCTCTAGCAGCCACTTTACGATTGTAAAGTTCTTTTTTTGTAGGTTCCAGTTTTACTTCTTTAGCTTCAATTTTTTTAGTCCCTTTGACATCAATTAAAAAGATTTCATGTTCAAATTCCTTCTTTTCAATGATTATAGCATACTGACCTTCTGGTAGCCTGTTAGTGAAGATAAATTTACCTTCAGCATCTGTAGCTTCAGTGTATTCGGTATCTTTAATCGTTACGATAGCGCCTTCTATAGGAGTCGATAATTGCTCGTCAAAAACAACGCCTTCAAAAAATATTTCTTGAGCATTACTTACTAAACACAATAAGATTAAAAATGGAGTTAAAAGTAGTTTTTTCATTTAACTAAGTATTATTTTTTTGGTTATTTTATTATTGAAAAATTTGATTTATAAAAGTAGATAAAAAAAATATCGTAGACTTCATATATCGACAAAATACATTAAAATAAGTATGAAATGAATTTAATTTTAAAAGTAATAAAATTATATTTAATTTCAGCTTTTTTATTTGAATGATACACTTATCTTAGTACTGTAACAATATTTAATGAACAACAATTACTATAAATTACCGATAAACGCCGAATCGCTTATTAAAAGCAGAATTCATCAAACCTGTGGATTGTCAGATTCCATAGCTAATAATATTCATTTAATAGCAACATCCTACTTTGGAGAGTGTACTTTTGATGATAGTTATGGATGCTCTATTTGGAATATAGATTTTGATAATTTAAAAAGCACCAACAAATTAAAGTCTTTAATTGAAGAGTCTTTAATAGACTCGTTAAAAATTCATGAAAAAAGATTAACTCATGTAAGAGTTTCAGTAAGAATTAAACAAGAAGAATTAAATCTAAACGAACAAAGTAATAGGATTAAAAAAAGAGTAGATATTAACGTTAAAGGAAAAATTAAAAAAATTGATGAAGATTTTTCTTATATCGAACACTTTTTTATCGGACCATTATCATATTAAACAGTAAATGAATAATACCAAAGAACAGATTAAAAATAGGATGCTTAAAAAGGCAGCAACACTTTGGGGTGTTCCTGCTAATGAGATAGAGATGTCCTTTGACCCATTGGTGGCTTTGTTAATAAGTGCTTGCGCTAGTGAAATTGAAAAAATTAGTGGAGAAATAAACGAGTCTCAAACTAGGATTACAGAAAAAATAATCCAGTTAATGACGCCAGAAACTATTTATGGTCCAAAACCGGCTCATGCAGTTATGGTAAGTCATCCAATTGATGCTAAAGCAATAGTTATGCCTGAAACCTTATTTTATTACAAAAAAAAGGTTACACAAAAAAAGACAACCCAAAATTTTAAAAATTTATACTTTACGCCAGTATCAGAGTCTACTTTGATTGATGCAAAGATAGATTATATAGCAGCAGGCAAAACCATAAAACAAATTGAGGGTAAAAATGACGACCTAGTTTTGCATGACTCTGGATCTAGAAACAGCTTGCCAAACTCTACATTATATATAGGTTTGTCTAGTGATTTAGAAGTTTTAGACTTAAATGATGTTTCTTTTTATTTTGAATTATTAGATTTAGATGACAAAACATTATTTTATCACCATTTAAAATTTGCCGAATGGTACGTGGATGGTAAAAAAATTAATACAGAATCAGGTTTTATAACTAATCAAAAAAGTGCAGCACTGGATTTAGATGCTATTTTTGAAGATGCACCTAATAAAACCAACAACATTGTACAACAGACTTGTAAATTTTACGATAAACATTTTGTTAAGATTCAGCCTAATAAGCAAAATCCAACATTTAGCGACTCAAAATTTGAAGAATTAGAACATGTAATATCTGAAAACAAAGTAAAAATTGCAGATAATGTTAAGTGGATTAAAATTGTATTTCCTAGAGTCATTTCTAACGCTACATTGTCTAATATATTTGTGACTGTAAATGCATTTCCTGTTTTAAATAGAGAAATTAATAATTTTTCATACAGACTAAAAGAGTTTATTAGTATTGTACCAATTAAAACAGATGATTTGTTTTTAGATGTTAATAGTATATCCAATACTAGTGGAAAAGAATATAAGCCACAAAGTAAAGACAATTCTTACGAAGAAAAAGGAACTTATATTACAAGAACAGAAAATGTAGGTAAATTAGGTTACAGAAAAGCTAAAGAGTATGTTGTTTATCTTTTAGAGTTATTAAAAGATGAAAGTGCGTCTTTCTCTATGTTTAATAACGATTTTTTACAAGCTAACCTTAAGGAGCTAAATCAACTAATAGCGCGCTTAGAAAAAAAGGTGTCAGAAATAACAAATGATGTTTCAGAAACCACATACTTAAGTCTTAAACCAATAAAACCTAAAGAGTCTTTAATAGTGGAATACTGGACAACAAATGGTGCACAGGCAAATAATATAAAAACAGGTAGCGAACTAGAAATATATAAAGGAATAGGTATAAAACAAAAAAGTAGTAAGTTGTTGTCTCCAACCTTTGGAGGTAAGGACCATCTTACTATGGAAGAGCGTTTAAACGCTTACAGACGCTCTTTATTATCAAGAGACAGAATTGTAACTAAAGAAGATGTTAAGGCGTTATGTTATGAGATATATAATGATAAAATTGTTGATGTAAAAATTAAAAAAAGTTATATAAAAGATATAGCATTAAACAAAGGATTAGTAAATTGTATCGAAATTGAACTTTTAGCCAACCCAGAAAACAATACAAATGTAGAAGAATGGGAGGCTTTAAATAGTAATTTATTGTTATTTTTGGAAAATCATTCGGTAAGTGTTTTTCCTTACAAAATCAAAATATCTTAAAAATTATAATCATGTCAGAAAAAAATATTACACATTATCACATGGATAAAATGGTAAAATATTTATTCATTTTTGTATTTTTAATTTCAGCATCAGTATTAGGCTATCATTACAATAATCAATCAGGATGTAATATTGTAGTTTTTGAAACCGAGGCTCAAAATTTTACAGTAAAAGAAGCCATTATATTTAATGATAAAACAATTGATGCCGAAAAATGGCAATGGGATTTTGGAGATAATACCTCTTCGTTTCAAAAAAATCCTGCACATTATTTTGAAAAACCAGGTAGCTATGATGTACAACTTATAGTAAATGGTAAATGTACTGCTATACAAACAGTCCAGATAAATGAAGCTATTAAAATTGTTGATTCTACAAAATTTCCTGTTTTTAACTTACCAGAATCTATTAGAGCAGGAGAAAAACTAGTGTTAAATGATGAAACTGAAAACGCTAGCGCATGGGAATGGCGTTTTGGTGAAAGTCCAAATGTAGATGATAATAACAAAATAGCAAGTTATGTTTATAAAGAGCCAGGTTTGTATACTATCAAGCTTGTTGTAAATAATGAGTATGATTATATTTCTAAAAAGAAAATTAAAGTATTAGAACCAGAAAAAGGCGTTTCTATTTTGGATCAAGAATTACCAAGTGTTAAACCAATAAAAAATTGGAATGTAAAGGATTATCCAATTGGTTATAAATCAGGAGATGATGAGGATAAACCAGAAGATGTTAAGCCAATGACTGCACCTAATATTACAGATAAAAACTTTTCTAGAATGCTAATTCAGGTCTCTAACGGAACCAAAACAGCTTTAGATTTTAAGATGTATTTCTGTGGTGATATAAACAAAACAGTAGTAGTAAATAAAAGTACAATGTCATTTTCTGTTTTATGTCAAAAAATAGCAAACAAAAACATTAAAATTAAATCTCTAGAGTTAGATAAGCAAAAAGGGACCAATTGTATTGAAAATGTATCTTTAATATATAAAAGAACCATTTTTTAATATAGTTTTACCCAAATAATATAATATAAAATGAAAGCAGAACACACACATCATAAAATCAATTGGGTTGATGGCATGAAGATTAATAAAAATCATTTTATTGGTATGGAAAATGCCATGATGAGTGCCTTGCATAATAGTAATGCTAATAATGTTACACCAGTAAATTTTGGTTTGTTACCGTCCAGTAGTTTGGCTCAAAACTCTATTGATTTAGTAATGTCAATGGATGGCCAATCAACAATTCATGTTGAAGTAAATACATGTAGAGCTATAACATTAGGTGGTTTTGAAATTAATATAACAGAACATACAAAAACACTATTAGAGCAGTCAGGTCAAATACTTAAACATCAATACGATCTTGATACTAATGATCAAGAATGGTTTATAGTATTATATGTTAATCCGTTTAATAAAATTCCTGTTGGAGACGCAGATCCGCAAGAAGATCCACCACGCCATCCTTTTGTGTTATCAGATTATAAAATAGATATCATTCCAAAAAATGAATCCTCTGACAATGAAATGGGATTATATCATATTACCATTGGTAAGGTTGAAATGGTAGGAGATACACCTACATTAGTAGAAGATTTTATACCACCATGTCGATCAATTCAAAGTCATCCTGATTTAAAATTTACATATTCTGAGATTGGTGCTTTTCTGAATCAAATGGAGCATTTTTCAATGCATATTGTTCAAAAAATATATCAAAAAAAGCAAACTAATGACCTTGCGCATATGGTTTTGCATTTAGCTCAAAAAACAGGCGAATATCTAAATTCAATAATACCAGAATTTAGACTGAAAGATAAATATGAAGCTCCAGTAGCCATGTTAACAAAATTAGTAAGTTTATCTAGAGTTATTAAAAGTGCCTTAGACGTCTATGTAGGAACAGGTAAAGAAGAACTTTTAAATTACTTAACCGATTGGTGTGATTTAAATCAAGGTGCATTTGAAAACGTTTTAATAGAAATGATAGAACTAGACTATGTTCATACTAATATTAACGAATCATTATATAAAACTTCTGCATTTACTAGATTAATGTTATCCTTGTATAAAAAATTAAATGAGTTAGATTATATTGGAAAAAAATCAGATTCTAATATATTTGTAAAAGAAGAAGTTGTAGATAATACAGAAGTTAAAAGTAGAAGAAGCTTTTTATTAGATTAATCAACCATAATTATGTCCATATAAATAATGAAACCAAAAAATAGTAAAGAAAGAAGAAATAGCTTTTTAAAATTCCTTTTAATTTTTTTAGTAACCGTAGGTACAATAGTTGGTGCTGTATATTTTAATTTTCAAATTTCTAATAAAGAAAATGAAGTTTTAAAAGAACAAGCCTCTTTGGTTAAAGAAGAACTTAAATTTCAGGCCAGTTTTGCTAACAAAATGGAAGAAGTTTCGGTAATAATAGACTCTTTAACAGCTCCTGGAGCAACAGTCTCTTTTGATAATGCAGAAATTGGAAAAAGATTATCAGAACTTCAGAATTCGATTCCTAAAAAAGATTCTACTCAAAATTATGATCTTTATGAAAACATAGTTAGTACATTTATGAAGCTTCAAAAAGCTCAAAATAGATTAATTAAGGTTAGAGAAACAGAGCAAAAAATTGATGAATATGAATTAAAACTTGAAGAATGCTTTGAAAGTGTTAAAGACCTACAAAGAGATGTTCAGTTTTACAGCAGAAATAATTAGATATTAAAATTATCATAAGTTTAAAAGCCTGATTACTTAAATAGAAGTAATCAGGCTTTTTTTGTGCTAGAGTAATAAGCTAATAATTATTGGCTTATCTTGCAGCGTTTTATTTGTAGTTAATGCAAATATAAAAAGTAAACTATAAATATGGAAAGAAGTCTTAAAGCAGAAGATAAAATTGCACAAATAAATAAAGTAGTACAGGCCTACTTTGATAATAATTCAAACATCGATTGGATACCAGCAAAACAAATTATGCCTGAATTAGTTAAGGAAGGAGTATTTGCAAAGGATCAAAAAAAAGGATTACCACTTCGAAAAGTTTTACGTGATTTAGATCAAAAAAATGTTTTAGACACAATACCGTTACTACATGTAGAGCGAACGGATAAAGCAATTTATTGGTATTTTGTAAAAGAAGGAGCTAAATTTCCTGAGAATACAGCTATAAGTACTGTGTCTAAAAAAGAAAAAGCTAAAACCATAAGAGAAAACACAGATGAGTTTTATATTATAAACCTTTGTGATGAAATTTTAAAACAAAAAGCCTCACGTAAACATACTTTTTCATGGTTATTTGGAGACTTACACAAAAAAGGAAAAACAAGGACTTTACTACCCTTAGCAGCATTTTATGAAGATTTAAACTTGGTTATAGAATTTGCAGATAATAAAAATAAAACAGAAGCACAACAAGTAAAACTAGAAGCATTAACAGCAAGTGGTGTGACTAGAGGTGTTCAGATAG
The DNA here is from genome assembly GCF_016785945.1 of Olleya sediminilitoris. Taxonomy (GTDB): domain Bacteria; phylum Bacteroidota; class Bacteroidia; order Flavobacteriales; family Flavobacteriaceae; genus Olleya; species Olleya sediminilitoris. The sequence goes on from NZ_JAEMEF010000002.1 coordinate 11,370, forward strand.
AAAAGTATAATAAGAGGAGAAAAGACATGTTAGCAAAAAAAGCTATCAATTTATCTGTAATTGATTATTCTTTATTTGAAACGAATAATAAAAACAGACTAGTTCGTAGCAAAACTGAAGATGTTATTGTGTTAAAAAAAATATTGAAAAAATATCTTTAGAATATTATTTTCAATTTTACTGATTTTTAGTCAATTAGGTTTGTAGCAATATTGCTTGTATAGTTTGATTTCTCTTTATAATTTAACCATACAATGTTGTATATTGCTATATGCTTAAATTGAAAATTCTATCTTTTAGAAAAGTAATTAAAACCTTGATATTTATAGGTTTATGTTTTTTTTGTGGTAATTTGCTATCTCAAAACTTACCACCTATACAATATTTTTCTCCCAAACATTACAAAGCCGAAAATCAAAATTGGGCACTTTCACAAAGTGATGATAAACATATTTATGTAGCAAACTCAAAAGGACTTTTAGAGTTTAATGGTGCAGAATGGACCTTGTATCCTTCGTCTAATAAAACTATATTAAGATCTGTAAAGGTTTTTAAAGATAAGATTTATACAGGTAGTTATATGCAATTTGGTTTTTGGTCAAAAACCCCTAAAGGCGCATTAAGTTATACTTCACTTTCGGATAAAATAAAAGATAAGTTATTAGAAGATGAGCAGTTTTGGAAAATCACCAATCTAGATAATTGGTTACTATTTCAGTCCTTAAACAGGATTTACGTTTATAATTTAAAAACTAAAACATTTAAAATATTGTCCTCAGACGCTGGTATTATTAAGATGTTTAAAGTTAATAATACTATTTATTATCAGGATAGAGCAAAAGGGATTTTAAAGTTAGAAAATGGTGAGCCCACTGTTGTTGGTGGTAGTACTTTTTTTAATCAAAAAGTGATTTCTGGTTTATATCTTTTGGATAATAACTTGATGGTTGTAACCCAAAATAATGGAATTTATAAAGTTAGTGGTAATGTAATTTCAGTTTGGTCTCAAAATTTAAATCAAAAATTATTAAAGTATTCAATTTATAGCAGTATTAAAACTAAGGATAATAGTTTGCTATTGGGTACCATTAGTAATGGTCTAATTAAAGTAAATTCTGATGGAGTTATAAAACAACATATAAATCAGGTCAATGGGTTAGGTAATAATACCGTATTATCATTATTTCAAGATTTGGATGATAATTTATGGTTGGGTTTAGATAATGGTATTAATTTTATCAATAGCAATTCTCCTTTTAAGATATTTAATGATGATGAAGGAGCTTTAGGTTCAGTTTACGCTTCAATTGTTTATGATGATATCTTATATCTAGGCACAAATCAAGGGTTATTTTATAAAAAGGAAAATCAAACTAAATTTTATCCAGTTGATAACACTAAAGGACAAGTTTGGGTTTTAAAAATTATTAATAACCAATTATTTTGTGGCCATAATTCGGGTACTTTTTTAGTAAAAAAGGATCAAGCTGAAAGAATTGCAAGTATAGATGGAACTTGGGACTTAAAAACAATTAAAGGCAAATCTAATTTATTGCTTCAGGGTAATTATAATGGATTAAATGTTTTAGAGAATAAAAAAGGTGCCTGGCAATTAAGAAATAAAATTGAAGGTTTTGATAACTCATCCAGATTTTTTGTAATGCCAAAGACTAATCAAATTTTTGTTAGTCATGAGTATAAAGGTGTTTTTAAATTAGAAGTTGATGCTGATTTACAAAAGGTTTTAAAAGTTTCAAAGGTCAAAAATTTAGAAAAAGGTTTGTTCTCTTCGTTAGTAGAGTACAATGGGATTTTATACTATGCTTCGGATCAGGGAATTTATAAAAAATCAGCAACTGATACTAATTTTATTAAAGACTCGTTATTAACTAGTTTGTATGATGTTCAAGGATATTCATCAGGTAAATTAATAACAGACCAAGCAACTAATTCATTATGGATTATTACTCAAAAAGGCATTAACTATATTAGTCCAGGTAAATTAAGTAAGGTTCCTAAAGTATCATTTATACCTTTGCCTAGTGCTTTAAGAGAGGGGATTTCTGGTTATGAAAGTATATTTAGTGTAAAACCCGACACTTTTTTATTTGGAACTTCAAAAGGTTATATTCTAATTGATGTTACTCAAATTTTAGCAAAAGATTACCATGTTTCTATAAATGCTATTAATAAATCACCTCTAGGGAACACTAAAAACTTAATAGACTTAAACCAAGACGTTATTTTAAATAATAAAGAGAATAACCTAGATATTGGCTACAGTATAGCTGAGTTTGATAAGTATTTAGAAGCAGAATATTCTCATAAATTAGAAGGTTTATATGATTCTTGGAGCGATTGGACCACACAGTCAAATGTCTTATATAAAAACTTATCCTATGGAGAGTATAATTTTAAAGTTAGAGCCAGAGTAGGAGAGCAAGTAGTGCCAAATCAAGCTTCTTTTAAATTTACAATCCAAAAGCCTTGGTATATATCAAATTTAATGATTGTAGTGTATGTGTTATTTGGGGTGTTAATCGTTATATTAATCAATTTCCTTTATAAACAGTATTACAAAAAACAAAAACAAAAATTAGTAATTAAAGCAAACCGTGAGTTAGAACTTAAAGATTTTGAGACAAAACAACAGTTAATGGCTTTAAATAACGAAAAACTTAGACAAGAAATTGAAAATAAAAATCGAGAATTAGCAATTTCTACAATGAGTTTGATTAAAAAGAATGAATTTTTAAATACTATTAAATCTGAGCTTAATGAGAAGGTAAGCGATTCTAATTTAAAATCAGTTATTAGAATTATTGATAAAAATATTAATAATAAAGACGATTGGAATTTATTTGAGGAGGCTTTTAATAACGCAGATAAAGATTTTCTAAAAAAGGTAAAGTCTAAACATGCAACACTAACTCCAAACGATTTAAGATTGTGTGCATATCTTAGATTAAACTTATCTTCTAAAGAGATTGCTCCACTACTTAACATTTCTCCAAGAAGTGTAGAAGTTAAGCGATATCGTTTGCGTAAAAAAATGAATTTAGAGCATAATGTTAATCTAACAGACTATATTCTTAGTATTTAAACACCATACATTTGCTTATTTTACCTATACATAACCTATACAAACCTTGATTTACAACGTTTTAGTAGTGTTAATATAGTGTCATTAAATAAACGTTAACGCTTTATAGATATAAGATTAACAAGTTTTATTGTGATTTTTTTTGTCATGTATGTTTTTTGTAGCGGTTAATTTTGTCAAATTATCATTATATCTCAATAATTTTGATAAAAGCACAAAAACTTTATCATATGAAAAAAACTATTTTCTCATTTCTACTAATATTATTTACTCTATTTGTTTCCGCTCAAGAGTATACAATATCCGGAAATGTTACTGGTCTTCAGGATGGTTTTCCCATTCCTACCGTTAACATTATAGTAAAAAACACCTCCAATGGTGTGACCTCAGATTTTGACGGAAACTATAGTATTAATAATGTTCAAAAAAATGCAACTTTAGTATTCTCTTATGTAGGATACAAAACAAAAGAAGTTGTAATTACTAATGGTAACACATTAAATGTACAATTAACTGAAGACATTGAAGCTTTAGAAGAAGTTGTCGTAATTGGTTATGGTACTCAAAAACGTAAAGAAGTAACAGGAGCTGTAGCTACTGTTTCAAGTGAAACTATTGAAGCTTTAAAACCTACACGTATAGAGCAAGCTTTACAAGGTCAAGTAGCAGGTGTTAATATAACAGCTCAATCTGGTGCTCCAGGAAGTGCTTCAGATATTAGAATTAGAGGTATTTCTACTAATGGAGATAATAAACCTTTAATTTTAGTTGATGGAAACGTGATTGAAGACTTAAGTGTAATTAATCCAAATGATATTGAAAGTTATACTGTTTTAAAAGATGCTACAGCTGGTATTTATGGTGTAAGAGCAGCAAATGGTGTTATTTTAATTACTACTAAAACTGGTCGTAAAAATAAAAGTATGACATTTAGTTATGACTCTTACGTTGGTTTTCAACAAACAACTAGAAAAATACCTTTATTAAACGCGACAGAATATGCTTTAATTAAAAATGAAGCTGCAACAGCAAGTGGTGACGACTTAATATTTTCAGATGTTTATGGTTTAAATAGAGGTACAGATTGGCAAGATGAAATTTTTCAAACAGCACCAATTTTTAGTAATGCATTAACAGCTAGTGGTGGTACTGAAAAATCTACTTATTCATTTGGAGCGTCATTATTAACTCAAGACGGAATAATTGGAGGAAGTAAAGCTAATTTTACAAGATATACGACTCGTGCTAATTACGGTTTAGAAATTATTGAAGATTTAAACTTTAAAGCTAACTTAATTTATACAGGTACAATTAGAAAAGCATTGTCAGAAGGTGGTTTAGGTTCGGTTTTATTTAATGCTGTCAACTTTGCTCCGACTGACACTCCAAGAGACGAAAATGGAGAATATACTTCGTCAGAGGGTTATCCAATAGAAGTTGTTAATCCATTAAAACAAATAGAAAATACTTATAATAGGACTAAAGTAGATAAGATTAGTGGTGTATTTGGCTTAAATTATAAATTTTTGAATGGTTTTTCAGCTGAAACAAATTATCAATGGAACTATTCTGAAGTTAGAACAAGAGGACTTAATCCTCTAGTAGAGTATGGTAATGGTTCTGTATTTGACAATACTAGTAATCTTCAATTTACTGAAGGGATATCTTTTTTTAGAGATTATACTTTTGATGCTTTTATTAATTATGAAACGTCCCTTAATGATGATACACATAATATAAAAGCAACTTTAGGTACCTCAGTTTTTAAAACAACAGGAGATTATTATTTAGCAATTGGAGACGGTATGCCAATTAATACTGCTTTTAGTGATGCAGATATTAATGATGCAACCACAATTACGGACCCTTATTCACAAATTAGTAACCGTTTTTACGACTCTAGATTATTATCTTATTTTGGTAGATTACAATACAATTATAAAGGGAAGTATTTGTTTTCAGCAGTAGTAAGACGTGATGGTTCTACTGCATTTGGGCCTGAAAATAAGTTTGGTGTTTTCCCTTCTGGATCTGTTGGCTGGGTTGTTTCAGATGAAGATTTTTTATCAAAAAATAATACAATCAACTTTTTAAAACTTAGAAGCTCTTATGGAATTTTGGGTAATGACAGGATCCCAGCATTTGCATTTGAATCTCTGTTAGATGGAGAAGGCGTCTATGTTTTTGAAGATCAATTAGCTTTGGGTAATGCTATAGGTCGTATTTCAAACCCAGAAGTTAAATGGGAAGAACAAAAAGCATTTGATATTGGATTTGAAACTAGACTATTTAATAACAAAATTGATATTTCTGCAGATTATTTTAATCGCAAAACCGAAAACCTATTACTTCAAGTAGAAAGTTCTACTATTTTAGGTGTTGCAGCTCCAGGTTCAGGTAATCCAATTGTAAATGCAGGAACAGTTCAAAACAGCGGATTAGAATTTCAGATTAGTTATAAAGAGCAATTATCCGATGATTTTAAATTTAATATTAGTTATAATTTTGCAACTCTTAAAAATGAAGTTCTACAAGTAGATAATAGTATAGGTTATGTAACTGGTGGAAGTTTCGGTATTGGACAACTACCGCCTTCAAGAATGCAAGAAGGGCAACCAATAGGTGTATTTTATGGATTACAGACTGATGGAGTATTTCAATCACAAGAAGAGGTTGATGCACATCCGTCACAATTAGCTTTGGGTGCAAATGCTGAAGCTGGAGATTTACGTTTTGTAGATGTTAATCAAGATGGTGTTATAGACGATAGTGATAGAACATTTATTGGAGATCCAATTCCAGATGTAACTATGGGATTAAATATTACATTTGATTATAAAAACTTTGATTTTCAATCTTATTTCTTTGCATCAATAGGTAATGATATAGTAAGGAATTATGACCGTAATAGTTCCAAAACAAATTTAACATCATATGTATTAGACAGATGGACAGGTCCAGGAAGTACTAATAGTGATCCTAGAGTAACAAATAGTGCAACTTCTAATAGTGTTTTTTCTGATTACTTTGTAGAAGATGGATCATTTTTAAGAGCTCAAAACATGCAATTGGGCTATACCTTTGATAAAAATAAAATGGATAGTATAGGGTTAGATAACATCAGATTATATGTGTCTGTTAGTAATGTTTTTACACTGACTAAATATAGAGGTTTTGATCCAACGACTTCAAATGGAGCACCAATTGGAGGAGGTATAGATTATGGGTTTTATCCAAATCCAAGAACATTTTTAATTGGAACAAACGTAAAATTTTAAGACATGAAAAATATAAAATATACAATACTATTTATAGCTACAGTTATGATGACTGTGTCTTGTAGTGACGATTTTGTTGATGTCGAATCACAAAATGAAAGTTCAGAAAATTATTTTAATTCAGAACAAGATTATCAAGATGCCTTAATAGGTGCTTATGACTTATTACAGTCCACTTATTTAAATGTTATGTTAGGAGAAATTGCTTCAGATAATACTTTGGCAGGAGGGGAAAGCGCAACTGATGTGCCAGGTTTTCAACAAATTGATGATATGATTCATACTCCCAATAACGAACAACTAAGGTCTATTTGGGGTTGGATGTTTGCAGGTGTTAATCGTGCAAATTACATTTTAGAATTTCAAAATAAAACTGATTTTCCAGGTAAAGAAAACGTATTAGCTCAAGCTAGATTTTTAAGAGCATATTATTATTTTGAATTAGTAAAATGGTTTGGTGATGTGCCATTAATTGTAGATCAACGTTTCTTATTTGGAGATCAATTTGAAGTTGACAGAACACCAAAAGAAAATGTTTACGCTCAAATCGAGTTAGATTTAATGTATGCTTCAGATAATTTACCTTATATGCAATCTCAAATAGGACGTATAACCAAAGGTGCAGCACAAGCACTATTGGGTAAAGTCTATTTATATCAAGAAAAATTTGGTGATGCAGCTTTAGTATTAGAAGACCTAATTACTTCAGGTCCTTATGATTTAGTAGCAGATTATTCAACCATTTTTGAAAATGATAATGAAAATAACATAGAGTCCGTTTTTGAAGTGCAATATTCAGATTTAGAAGGTGCAGGTTTTGCTTGTTTACAATGTAGTGAAGGTAATGTCGCTGTAGGTTTTAATGGTATTCGAAACTATAATGGTCCAGAGTTTGATTCTGGTTTTAGTTTTAACGTTCCAACTCAAGAGGTCGTAGATCAGTTTGAAAGTGATGATCCAAGAATTGATACAGCAATATTAGATATAGAAGCTTGGTCAGCATCAACAGGAGCTACATATGGTACAGGATATGAGCACACAGGATATTATAATAGAAAATATATTGCGCGTCAAGGAGATTCAAATATTGGAGATCAAAACTTGACTAATCCTAATAACTATAGAGCTATTCGTTATGCAGATGTTTTATTAATGGCTGCTGAAGCTTTAAACAGAGGGTCTATTGCAGACGATAGAGCCCAAAATTATCTTAACTTAGTAAGACAACGTGCTTTTGGAGATATGGATCATAATATAACGTCAACAGGAAGTACATTAACTCAAGCTATTTATCATGAGCGTCGTGTAGAGTTAGTAGGAGAAGGACATCACTTTTTTGATTTAGTAAGAACAGGTCGTGCTGCTTCAGAAATAGATGGTTTTGTAACAGGAAAAAATGAAATATTTCCTATTCCTCAAATCGAAATAGAATTAACAGGTAATCGCTGGGCACAAAACCCTGGTTATTAAAAAGTATATAAATTAAAAACTCAATAGAATATGAAAAATTTCAAATACATTCTTAGTTTATTCATGATTATTTCAGCCTTTATTGGTTGTGAAAAAGATGATGACTTACCAGATGTTAGTGCTCTACCAGCACCAACTAATGTAGCAGCAGTAGTAACAATTACTCAAGATAATTCAGGAGTAGTTACAATTACACCTACAGGAGAAAATGTAGCTAAATTCAGAGTTAATTATGGTGATGGTTCTGGTACAGATTCAGGCGAATTAAATCCTGGAGAAAGTACACAACATACCTATGCAGAAGGTACCTATGAAATAGTTATTGCTGCTTCTGGTATTAACGGAAAAACAACTACAGTAGCTCAAACAATTGTGGTGTCTTTTCAAGCTCCTGAAAACCTATTAGTAACAATTGAGAATGATTTAGGAGTATCTAGACAAGTTAATGTAATAGCTACTGCAGATTTCGCAATATCTTATGATGTAGATTTTGGTGATGTTGCAGGTACAGTTATTACTAATACTATTGGTGAAACAACCTCTTTCGTATACGATGCTGCAGGTGTTTACACCATAACAGTCACAGCAAGTAGTGGTGCAATTGAAACCATATCATATACAGAGGATTTTGAAGTCACAGAAATTTTAGCACCTTTAGTAGCAGCACCAACTGCTCCTGCTAGACAACCTGAAGATGTTATTTCAATTTATTCAGGTGCTTATGCAAACATTGCAGGAACAGATTTTTATCCAAATTGGGGACAACAAACAACATTTGAAGAGGTTGATGTTGCTGGTGATTTAGCTATTAAATATGGTAATTTAAATTATCAAGGTATTCAATACGGAGAAGAAGTAGACGCGTCTGCAATGGAAATGTTACACATTGACATATGGACTCCTGATGCAACCCAAGTAGAAATTTATCCTATAAGTGTTGCTTCAGGTGAGCAACAGGTTACTAAATTATTAGAATCAAACCAATGGAATAGTTTTGATATTCCGTTGTCAGATTTTACAGACCAAGGTTTAAGTATAAATGATTTACATCAGTTTAAATTTGTAGGTTCAGGAACTTTATTTTTAGATAATATTTATTTCTATAAAGAACCGGAGGTTTCTACATTACCAAGTTTGCCTGTGGATTTTGAATCTTCTAGTTTAGTTTATGAATGGACAGGTTTTGGTGATGCTAGTTTTGGACCAATTCCTGCTTCAGTAGTTTCAAATCCTGATGCTTCAGGTATTAATACAAGTGCAAATGTTGTACAAATTGAAAAAACTGCTGGAGCGCAAGTTTGGGCAGGTGCATCAATGGATTTAGACGGAGCAGTAGACTTTACTAACGGTACAACTATGTACATGAAAGTTTGGTCTCCAGTAGCTGGATCTACCATTAGATTTAAAATGGAAGATTCAAACTCTACTCAAGATGCTAACGGTAATCCAACAGTTGTTGTAGAGGTAGATGCAGTTTCAACTGTAACAAATGCTTGGGAGGTTTTAGCTTTTGATTTGACAACATGGGCAGGATTTACTACAACTGCGTCTTATGACAGGGTTGTGATTTTTCCAAACTTTAATACTGGAGGAAATGGAGAAATCTTTTACTTTGATGATATCCAGTTAACTAATACAACAAACAATAATCAAATACCAGTTAATTTTGAAAACTCAAATTTAACTTACACTTGGACTGGATTTGGTGACGCAGGATTTGGACCAATTCCAGCTGCTGTCATTACTAATCCAGATGCTTCAGGAATAAATACTAGTGCAAATGTTTTAGAATTAATTAAAACTGCTGGAGCGCAAGTTTGGGCAGGTGCATCAATGGATTTAGATGGAGCAGTGGATTTCTCAAACGGAACAACTGTTAAAATGAAAGTTTGGTCTTCAACAGCAGGTGCAACTTTTAGATTTAAATTAGAAGACTCATCTTCAACTCCAGATGCAAATGGAAATCCAACTATTGTAGTCGAAGTAGACGCTGTATCAACTGTAACAAATGGTTGGGAAGAGCTTACTTTCGATTTAACAACAGGAGTTGGATTTAGTGCTTCAGAGTCGTATGATACTATTGTTATTTTTCCAAATTTTGGAGCTAATGGTAATGATGATGCATATTACTTTGATGATATAATGCTAACAAACTAAAATAGAGTTACAATGAAAAAAAGAATAACATATAATTTTAGTCTACTAGTCTTAATGTTGACGGTTATTTTTGCTTGTCAAGAAGAAGATCAAACCTTTGGAGAGATAGTAGAGCCAAGTAACCTTGTTGTTACGGCAACAATTGTTGGTCAAGATGCCTCTAACCCTAATGGAGATGGTAGTGGACTGGTACATTTTAATGCAACAGCAGACAATGCTTTAAGTTATAAGTATAATTTTGGAACAAGTCAATTAAATGCACCTTCAGGTTCAACTTCATTTACATTTTCAGATTTAGGAGTTAACACATACACTGTAGCTGTAGTCGCTTATGGTACAGCTGGTGTATCTACAACAAGTACGATTGAAGTAGAAGTTTTAGCAACTTATTCTCCTCCTGCAGATTTATTAGATGCTTTAGTTGGTGATGGTTCTAAAACTTGGAGGATTAAATCCGAAAAAAATGGACACTTTGGTTTAGGTCCTGTTGGCGGAACCGTAGCAGCAGAATGGTATGGAGCAGCTCCAGGAGAAAAATCGGCAACTGGAATGTATGACGATCGTTTTATTTTTAACGAAGATGGTACATTTACCCACATTGTTAATAGTACCAACGATGATCCTGCTACTGATACTTCAGGAACTATTTTTGGACGTGATCCATTAGTTAATGAGTTAGGTCCACACAGTGAAACACCAAATGGAGCAGACATTGAAAATTATCCTTACCAAGATTATTCTGAAACATGGGTAATCACAGCTCCAGGAGGAGTTGAAACCATTAATATATCTAATTTAGGTTTTATTGGATATTATACAGGTGGTAATCATAGATATGAAATTTTTGCGCGTGACATTCCTAATGAGTTAACTATAAGAACTACTGACGGAAATAGCGAATTTGATTGGTGGTTTATAATAACTTCAGAAGAAGAAGGTGCTTCAAACGAACTTCAAACTATATATAATACTTTAGCTTGGTCAGATGAATTTGATGTAGATGGAGCCCCAAATTCAGCAAATTGGACCTATGATTTAGGAACAGGAGATAATGGTTGGGGAAACAATGAATTACAAACTTATACTAACAGCTCAGAGAATGTTATTGTAGAAGGTGGTAATTTAAAAATTACAGCTAAAGCTGAAAATGGTTCTTATACTTCAACTAGAATTAAATCTCAAAATTTATTTCAGTTCACCTATGGTAGAGTAGAGGTTAGAGCTAAATTACCAGTAGCACAAGGGACTTGGCCTGCAATATGGATGTTAGGATCTAATTTTGAAACTGTTGGATGGCCAAATTCTGGAGAGATTGATATTATGGAACAAACAGGTCAAGATAAAAACACAACTTTAGGTACTTTACATTATCCAGGTATGTCAGGTGGTAATGCAAATGGTGGATCTACTACAGTGCCAACATCTACATCAGAATTCCATAATTATACTGTAGAATGGACACCAGATGTAATAAAAATAGCAGTTGATAATGAGGTGTTTCATACAGTCATTAACTCAGACGCATTACCTTTTAACGATAATTTCTTCTTCATTTTAAATGTAGCAATGGGAGGAAGCCTAGGAGGAGATGTTGATCCTGCATTTACAGAAGATTCAATGGAAATTGATTATATAAGACTTTATCAATAATTATGAAATTTAATAAATATATTATTTTAGTCATAGCAGGTCTTCTCATTTTTTCTTGTAAAGAAAACAATGGGAAAGACTTAGCTATAAAAGACGCTAATACATCACAACAGGCTTCAGATATTGAAGATAAAGTTTCAGAATTACTGTCTAAAATGACCCTTGAAGAAAAAATAGGTCAAATGAATCAGTATAACGGATTTTGGGACGTTACTGGACCAGTTCCTGAAAATGGTGATCAAGCAAAAAAATATGAGCATTTACGTAAAGGTTATGTAGGATCAATGCTTAATGTTAGAGGAGTTAAAGATGTTAAAGCAGTTCAAAAAATAGCAGTTGAAGAAACGCGTTTAGGTATTCCTTTAATTATTGGCTTTGATGTTATTCATGGTTATGAAACCTTAAGTCCAATACCATTAGCAGAGTCTGCAAGTTGGGATTTAGAAGCTATCAAAAAATCAGCAGAAGTAGCAGCTAAAGAAGCCTCTGCAGCTGGAATAAACTGGACATTTGCACCAATGGTTGATGTTTCAAGAGACGCACGTTGGGGACGTGTAATGGAAGGTGCAGGAGAGGATACTTATCTAGGGTCAAAAATTGCAGTTGCCAGAGTTAAAGGGTTTCAAAGTGATGATTTGTCAACACATTATTCAATAGCTGCTTGTGCAAAACATTTTGCGGCTTATGGTTTTGCAGAAGCTGGTCGTGATTACAATACTGCAGATGTAGGTACTTCAACTTTAAACAATATAATTTTCCCGCCTTTTAAAGCTGCTAAAGACGCTGGTGTAAGGACGTTTATGAACTCGTTTAACGAACTTAACGGGATTCCTGCAACTGGAGATAAATATTTACAACGTGATATTTTAAAAAAACAATGGGAATTTGATGGTTTTGTTGTTTCAGATTGGGGATCAATAACAGAAATGATTGCTCATGGTTACGCTAAAGATGGTAAGCATGCAGCAGAACTTGCTGTTAATGCTGGTTCTGATATGGATATGGAATCTTATTTATATGTTGAAGAATTAGCTAATTTAGTAAATGAAGGCAAAGTAGATCCTAAACTTATTGATGATGCTGCACGTCGTATTTTACGCGTAAAATTTGAGTTAGGCCTTTTTGAAAATCCTTATAAATATTTGGATGAAAGTAGAGAAAAGGAAGTTATAGGGAGTCAGACTATTCATGATGCGGTTTTAGATATGGCTAAAAAGTCTATAGTATTACTAAAAAATGAAAATAAACTTTTACCACTAAAAAAGGAAGGACAAAAAATTGCTTTAATTGGTGACTTGGCTGCAGATAAGACTAGCCCTTTGGGTAGCTGGCGTATAGCTGCAAAAGACGAAACTGCTGTGTCTGTTTTAGAAGGTTTAAATAAATATACAGGTAATACTGTTTCTTATGCAAAAGGAGCAGATGTTTCTATTGGTAAAAATGAGTTTGCGTTTGAAGTAAAAATTAATACCAAAGACACTTCGGGATTTGATAAAGCTATTCAAACAGCAAAACAAGCTGATGTTGTTGTAATGGTTTTAGGAGAACATGGTTTTCAAAGTGGAGAGGGTAGAAGTCGAACAGATTTAGGTTTACCAGGTGTTCAGCAAGAGCTTTTAGAAGCTATTTATAAAGTCAATAAAAACATTGTACTAGTTTTAAATAATGGAAGACCTTTAGCTATTAATTGGGCAGATAAAAACATTCCTGCAATTGTTGAGGCTTGGCAATTAGGTACCCAAAGCGGTAATGCTATAGCGCAAGTGTTGTATGGTGATTATAATCCTAGTGGTAAATTGCCAATGACATTTCCAAGACATGTAGGTCAAGTACCAATTTATTACAATTATAAAAACACAGGTCGTCCAACCTTACCAGCAAAAGATATTGTGTTCTGGTCTCATTACCAAGATGTAGCGAACACACCATTATATCCGTTTGGTTATGGATTAAGTTACACAACCTTTGACTATGCTAACTTAAAAGTATCTAATACTTATGGTAAAGATAAAAAAGTAACTATCAGTGTTGATGTAACCAATACTGGTGATGTTAAAGGTAAAGAAGTTGTTCAATTATACGTTAAAGATAATTTTGCAAGCATTACTAGACCTGTAAGAGAGCTTAAAGGCTTTGAATTATTAGAATTAAAACCAAAAGAAACTAAAACTGTACAGTTAACCTTAACTGAAGCAGAGCTTGGTTTTTTTGATAATCAAGGACAATATTTAGTAGAAGAAGGTGATTTTGAAGTCTTTGTTGGTGGTGATTCTTATGCGGATTTAACCTCTAAATTTAAGTTATAATGAAGTATTTAAAATTTTTATTAATTGTACTTCTATTTTGGTCATGTAAAGAGGCTAAAAAAGAGATTGATACAACCGAAGTTTTTAGCTTTACAGAGCAATTTGAAGGCGAACAATTAAATTTGGACCATTGGAATTATGATCTTGGAGATGGATGTCCTAATTTATGTGGATGGGGAAATAACGAAAGACAAGTCTATACCAAACAAAATGTACAAGTAAAGGATGGTAAGCTTTTTATAACCGCAACTAAAGATTCTACTGGATATTATTCTGGTAAAATTACGACTAAAGATAAAATCCAATTCCAATATGGTACAGTAGAGGTTAGAGCAAAATTAGCTTTAGGTAAAGGTTTGTGGCCAGCATTTTGGATGTTGGGTAGTGATATTGACACCAATACTTGGCCTGCTTGTGGTGAGATTGATATTTTAGAATACGTAGGTAAAATGCCTAATCAAATTCATACTACATTACACACGCCAGACAGTCATGGTCAGTCTGTAAATACCAAAATTTCTAAAATAGAAAATATAGAAGAAGGTTTTCATAACTATAAAACTAAATGGACAAAAGATGCTATTACATTTTATGTAGATGATGTTTTAGTGTATACGTTTTCTCCTGAAATTAAAAATGATCAAACATGGCCTTTTGATAAACCTTTTTATCTAATTTTAAACTTAGCTATTGGCGGAAATTTTGGTGGTCCAGAAGTGGATGATTCTGTTTTTCCTGAAGAGTTTGTAATAGATTATATAAAGGTATCTAGCCCAAAATAGTCCTACCCTAAGAACTATAAATAGAAGAGGATGTAATATTATATTACATCCTTTTTTGCTTTGAAGATGTTATTCAATATGTTTTAAAGCCTCTAAATTTTCAATTTTTATTAGTTTCCCTTTAGTACTTATTAAACCTTCCTTTTTAAACTGAGATAAAATTCTAATTGCACTTTCGGTAGCAGTACCAACAATACTTGCATAATCATCTCTAGATAGTGTTAAGGATAAATACCCATTGTTATCTATTCCAAATTTATTATTGACATATATTAAAGTTTCAGCTAAACGTTGTTTTACAGATTTTTGTGCCATATCTACAATACTATTATCTGCATTCTTTAAATCTAAAGCCATTCTTTTTAATACGTCCATACTAAAATCAACATTAGTATGTAAATCATGTAAGATTTCTTGTTTAGGTATAAAACAGACTTGCATATCGTTAATTGCCACAGCTTTTAAATTAGAAGACTGACCACTAACTAAAGTGCGTTGTCCCATCATACCTCCTTTAATTACTAATTTTACAACTTGATCCTTACCATTTTTGCTTAATTTAGTCATTTTACAAACGCCTTCTCTCACGCAATAAATACCATTTAAAATATCACCTTCATCAAAAATAACATCTCCTTTTTTTATGAATTTTGTTATTTTACATGCAGAGACTCGCATTAATTCTTCTTTAGTTAAGGTCTTTAAACTATTAAATTGCCTAACAATACATTGTTCACATTTACTCATACCTTAATTTGTTGGAAGTTTACCAAAAGTTTGTAATATCTAACATGACAAATATCATATAATAAAAGCGCTTAAAATGTAACCTTTGTTACAGGTAAAAAGAGCAAATTATGGATTATAAAGTATGTTATCATTGTGGAGATAATTGTACAGAAACCACTATTATTTTAGAAGATAAACCCTTTTGTTGTCAAGGTTGTAAAACAGTTTATGAGATTTTGTCAGAAAGCGATTTAACGTGTTATTATGACCTACAGTCTTCTCCAGGCGCTATTCCAAAAGAAATTGAAGGTAAATACGATTTTTTATCTCAAGAAAAAATTATTGAAAAGTTAGTCGAGTTTTCAGATGATAAAACTCAGATTGTAACACTTTATATTCCGCATATACATTGTAGTTCTTGTATTTGGATTTTAGAAAACCTCAATAAATTAAATACAGCCATAACTTTATCGCAAGTTAATTTTGGAAAAAAAACAGTAAGAGTTTCTTACAATACCGAAGCATTTTCGCTTAAACAATTGGTCCTTCTATTAAGCTCAGTTGGTTATGAGCCATATATTAGTTTAGACGATTATGAAACAGGTCAAGAAAACGTAAATCGTAGTTTAATTTACAAACTAGGTGTCGCAGGATTTGCTTTTGGAAATGTTATGTTTTTGTCGTTTCCGGAGTATTTTGAGGTTAACGAGTTTTGGTTAGAACAATACAAACATGTTTTTAGATGGGTAATGTTTGCGTTTTCATTACCTGTAGTGTTTTATGCTGCACAGGATTATTTTGTATCAGCTTACAAAGCAATAAAAACTAAAATATTAAACATTGATATTCCTATAGCTCTTGGTATAGTTGTTTTATTTATAAGAAGTACTGCCGAAATAGCTTTAGACCTTGGTTCTGGTTTTTTTGATAGTCTAACAGGATTAGTTTTCTTTTTATTATTAGGAAAGTTTTTTCAGCAAAAAACCTATTCTTTTTTATCCTTTGAGCGTGACTACAAGTCCTATTTTCCTATTGCAATTACTAAAATAACCAATGGTTTAGAAACACCTGTTCAGGTATATGATATCCAAAAAGGAGATCGACTTTTAATAAGAAATCAAGAGTTGATACCTGTTGATGGTATTTTAATTAACGGAAACGCTAAAATAGATTACAGCTTTGTAACAGGAGAGTCTGAAGCTGTAAAAAAACAATCTGGAGATAAGTTATTTGCTGGTGGTAAGCAAACCTCAGGAGTTATTGAAATGGAAGCTATTAAGTCTGTTGAACAAAGTTATTTAACGCAATTATGGAGTAATGATGTATTTAATAAAAACAAAGAGGATGGATTTACAACGTTAACTAATGCTATTAGTAAACGTTTTACAATAGCAGTTTTAAGTATTGCATTTATTGCTACAATAGTATGGTTATTTTTAGATAGTAGTAAAGCTTTAAATGTATTTACAGCGGTTTTAATTATTGCATGTCCTTGTGCAATTGCTTTATCTGCACCTTTTACTTTTGGGAATTTATTACGAATTTTAGGAAAGAAAAAATTCTACTTAAAAAATGCATCAGTTTTAGAGCAATTAGCACATGTTGATACATTAATTTTTGATAAAACAGGAACTATAACTTCTAACAAAAAAAGTGATGCTCAATATGAAGGTTTACCATTAAACCAAACGGAAGAAACATTACTTAAAAATACTTTAAGAGGATCTAATCATCCTTTAAGTAGAAGTTTATATGATATTTTAAAGGAAAATGCTATTGTTACTTTAGATAGTTTTGAAGAACACTTAGGACAAGGTATTGAAGCGACTCATAATACTAACCACATTAAAATAGGGTCTGCTAAATTTGTAGGTTTTAAAACCGAAACAGCTATACTAAATACAGCTGTACATATTAGTACTAATGATAGTTATAAAGGTAAATTTACTTTTTATAACAGTTATCGTAAAGGCTTATCAAAGTTGTTTAATACTTTAAAAAAGCATTATGATTTAGTGATTCTTTCGGGAGATAATGAAGGCGAATTAGAAAACTTGAAAAAACTACTTCCAGCAAAAACAAAGTTACTTTTTAATCAAAAACCAGATGATAAGCTAGAGTATATTAAATACCATCAATCTGAAGGAGCTAAAGTGTTAATGGTTGGAGACGGTTTAAACGATGCTGGAGCTTTGGCACAAAGTAATGTTGGTATAGCAATATCCGAAAATGTTAATGTGTTTTCGCCTGCTTGTGATGCCATTTTAGATGCAAGTAAGTTTAATCAGTTAGATCAATATATTAAGGCTTCTAAAAGTGCTATAAAAATTATAAAATGGAGCTTTGTATTGTCTTTTTGTTACAATGTTGTGGGATTATATTTTGCGGTTACTGGTCAATTAGCTCCTGTTATAGCTGCTATTTTAATGCCTTTAAGTTCTATTAGTATTGTAGTGTTTACAACATTAGCTACAAATTTGATTGGACGACGATTGCAGTAGGTTTTAAAGTAGAAAAACAGTCTCCATTAGTAGAAGAAACGTTTAGAGTTAGGGCATAAGTTTCGGTATGAAAAAACGACTTATGGCTGTATTTCCGCGAAAGCGAAAAACAATCTTAAAATAATCTTAATTTTTTTTGATAAATCTGCTTAAACATGATAAATGTCATCTTTTAAAAAGCCCTTCTAATTTACTTTTGTAACATAACTTCTTAATAGGTATGAGTGTTATTTATATTTTACTTACGGTCAGTGTCATAGTGGCAATAGGCTTTTTTGCAGCGTTTATTCTGGCTGTTAAAAATGGACAATTTGATGATGGGTATACACCATCTGTACGTATGCTTTTTGATGACGAATTGGTTAAAAGCAAACACACACTAACAAAAAACAATAAAAAGACTAATCACAATTAATTATGGAAATGCAGCAATTTTATTACGATAACAAGATCGTTAAAAAGTTTCTTTATGCTACTATGCTCTGGGGAGTTGTAGGTATGCTTGTAGGGCTTATTTTAGCGTTCATGTTTTTATTCCCAAACATGACTGATGGGATTTCATGGCTAAGCTTTGGTCGTTTAAGACCGTTACACACTAATGCAGTAATTTTTGCATTTGTTGGTAATGCTATTTTTGCAGGAGTGTATTACTCGACGCAACGTTTACTTAAGGCTAGAATGTATAGCGATTTATTAAGTAATATTAATTTTTGGGGTTGGCAGTTAATTATTGTTGGTGCTGCTATTACATTACCTTTAGGTTATTCTACTTCAAAAGAATATGCAGAACTTGAATGGCCTTTTGATATTGCTATTGCTTTAATTTGGGTAGCTTTTGGAGCTAATTTAATTGGTACAATGCTAAAACGTCGTCAACGTCATTTATATGTTGCGATTTGGTTTTACATAGCAACGTTTGTAACGGTTGCAGTTTTACATATTTTTAATAGTTTAGAGATGCCTGTAAGTTTTACAGGAATGAAAAGTTACTCGGTTTACGCAGGTGTACAAGATGCCTTAGTACAATGGTGGTATGGTCATAATGCGGTTGCGTTTTTCTTAACGACTCCATTTTTAGGGTTAATGTACTACTTTGTGCCTAAAGCAGCAAACAGACCTGTTTACTCTTACAGATTATCTATTGTACACTTTTGGTCTTTAATATTTATATATATATGGGCTGGACCACACCATTTATTATATACCGCTTTACCAGAATGGGCTCAGAATTTAGGAGTTGCATTTTCAGTAATGCTACTAATGCCATCTTGGGGAGGAATGATAAATGGGTTATTAACACTTCGTGGTGCTTGGGATAAAGTACGTGTTGATCCTGTACTTAAATTTATGGTAGTAGCTATTACTGGTTATGGTATGGCAACCTTTGAAGGACCAATGTTATCGCTTAAAAATGTAAATGCAATTGCACACTTTACAGATTGGATTATTGCACACGTACACGTTGGTGCATTAGCATGGAATGGGTTTTTAACTTTTGGTATGATTTATTATCTAGTACCAAAATTATTTAAAACTAAATTATACTCTTTAGCATTGGCTAACCTTCACTTTTGGATAGGAACTTTAGGTATTATCATGTATGCATTACCAATGTACGTAGCTGGATTTACACAAGCTAGTATGTGGAAGCAATTTAATCCAGATGGAAATATAAAATACGGTAATTTCCTTGAAACAGTAACCGAGATTATGCCAATGTATTGGATGCGTGCTATTGGAGGAACATTGTATTTAACAGGAATGCTAATTTTAGTATTTAACGTTATTCAAACTATAAGAAAAGGAAGCACTGTTGAAGATGAACTAGCAGAAGCTGCTGCATTACAACGTGTGTCTAAAAAACGTGTCGCTGGAGAAGGATGGCACACCTGGTTAGAACGTAAACCAATTAGATTAACAATTGGAGCAACTATAGCTATTTTAATTGGTGGTGTAGTGCAAATTGTACCAACTATAATGGTTAAGTCTAATATTCCAACAATTAGTAGTGTTCAACCTTATTCGCCTTTAGAATTAGAAGGTCGTGATATTTATATACGTGAAGGTTGTGTTGGGTGTCACTCGCAAATGGTACGTCCTTTTAGAAGTGAGGTAGAGCGTTATGGCGAGTACAGTAAAGCAGGAGAGTTTGTCTATGATCATCCATTTTTATGGGGAAGTAAACGTACTGGACCAGATTTACATCGTGTAGGAGGAAAGTACTCAGATAACTGGCACTTTAACCACATGTACGATCCTCAAGCGATGAATAAAAAGTCAATTATGCCAAGATATCAATGGTTAATTGAAGATGAACTTGATAAATCTCAAATTGAAGATAAAATGAGAGTTATGGTGTCGTTAGGTGTACCATATACAGAAGAAGATATTGCTAATGCTAAAGCAGAAATGTTAGCACAAGGAACACAAATAGAGAAAAACCTATACACAGATCCTGATTTTGCAAAGTCTTATGAAGCTAGTAAGAAAAAAGGTGGAGATGATTTTGTAGAAATGAGAAACAGAGAGATTGTTGCTGTAATAGCTTACCTGCAACGTCTGGGAACAGATATTAAAGTAGAACAAACAGAAGAAGAAACAACAGTACAAAACTAAACTATCATGTTAAAATTTGTAAAAAATCATTTAGAAAGTATTACTGGTGTAGAGATATATCCAATCCTTTCATTACTTATATTCTTTGGCTTTTTTGTAGTACTTTTTTGGTGGGTTATTACTGCCAAAAAAGACTACATCACTAAAGTAAGTAATATTCCATTAGAATTAGATAACCAAAACGAAACCGAAATATGAAAAATTTATTCCCATCATACATCAGAGTTCCTGTAGTGTTTTTTATCATCTTCGGAATGGTAGAGTATTTTGTTGACTCTGGTGATAAACCTGCTTTTTTAGAGTACCCAATAATAATGTTGTTTTTATTATTAATACTATTTGTATTAATAGCAATTGAAGGTATTGTTGGAGCTATTGAAAGTGTTTTGTTTCAAAGTTTAGACGAAGCTGGTAAAGCACGTTACATAGCAAATGCTTCAAAAGTACCACAGTTTAAAAAACTTAAAGCATTATATGCTAAACTTAAAGGAGATGAAACACCTATTGAGGAAGAACACGAAATTATTTTAGATCATAATTATGACGGAATAAAGGAGTTAGATAATAATTTACCACCTTGGTGGCTATATTCTTGGTATGCTTCAATGGTTTTTGCTGCAATTTATTTATTCAATTTTCATGTTACAGGAAGCTCAGATACTCAGTATGAAGAATTAGATAATGAGTATGCTCAAGCTAAAATTGAAATTGAAGCTTATAAAAAGACTGCCAAAAACTTAGTTGATGTAAACTCGGTTGTTTTACTAACAGATGCTGCAGATTTATCAAATGGTAAGAAAATATTTGGAGCTAACTGTGTGGCATGTCACATGGCTGATGGAGGAGGAGGAATTGGACCAAATCTAACAGATAAATATTGGATATTAGGAGGAGACATTAAAAGTGTGTTTAGAACAATATCTGAAGGAGGTCGATCTGGAAAAGGAATGATCTCTTGGAAAAAAGAAGGTTTAAAACCAGTCGAAATGGCTCAAGTAGCAAGTTATGTATTGTCTTTACAAGGTACAACGCCTGCAAGTCCTAAAGATCCAGAAGGAGACATTTGGCAACCAGAAGATACAGAGGATACAACAACACCAACTGAAACAATTGAAACTACTGAAGATTTAGAAATAGAAGAGTCTGTTTCAATGAATAATTAAATAAAAACAAATGGAAGCTCCAGATAACGAGAGTTTTAGAGACTCGATTGCAACAATTAATGAAGACGGTAAACGCGCTTGGATTTTTCCTAAAAAACCAAGTGGTAAGTTTTATGACTACAGGAAAATTGTAAGTTATGTTTTATTAGCCTTTTTATTTGCAGCTCCATTTGTTAAAATTAATGGTAATCAGTTTTTGCTATTCAATGTATTAGAGCGTCGTTTTAATATTTTTGGATTTCCGTTTTGGCCTCAAGATTTTCACTTGTTTGTCATCTCAATGATTATTGGTGTTGTTTTTATAACCTTATTTACAGTTGCTTTTGGTCGTATATTTTGTGGATGGATTTGTCCTCAAACTATATTTCTAGAAATGGTATTTAGACGTATAGAATATTGGATAGATGGAGACAGAGGTGCACAAATGAAGCTTAAACGCTCTAAATGGACACCACAAAAAATAAGAAAACGCCTTTTAAAACATACTATTTTTGTAATTATTTCATTTTTAATAGCTAATGTGTTTTTAGCGTATTTAATTGGTAGTGATAAATTATTAAATTATGTAACAGAAGGTCCTTTTAAGCACTTATCTACATTATTTCCATTATTAATATTTACTGGATTATTCTACTTTGTGTTTTCATGGTTTAGAGAGCAAGTCTGTATTATAGCTTGTCCTTATGGACGTTTACAAGGTGTACTTTTAGATAACAAATCAATAATAGTAGCTTATGACCATAAAAGAGGAGAAGGAGAAAACGGTCGAAAAAAATTCCGTAAAAACGAAGACAGAGCAGCTTTAGGACATGGAGATTGTATAGATTGTATGCAATGTGTAAATGTCTGTCCAACTGGTATAGATATTAGAAATGGAACACAGTTAGAATGCGTTAATTGTACAGCTTGTATTGACGAGTGTGATACAATTATGGATAAAGTTGGGTTGCCTAAAGGGCTAATCCGTTATGCTAGCGAGGACAATATAGAGAAAAAAGAACCTTTTAAACTCACAACACGTCTTAAAGCATATATCGTAGTTTTAGTCATATTAACAGGCGTTTTATTTGCAATGCTTCAATTACGTAATGATGTAGAAGCAAGAGTACTTAGATTGCCTGGTCAATTATACGAGCATAAAGAGAATAACATTATAAGTAACGTGTTTACCTATAAATTGGTTAATAAAACAACACAACAAATTGAAAATGTTAGCTTCAAATTGCAAGATTATCAAGGTACTATCAAATTGGTGTCTGCCGACCATAGTTTTGTGGTTCCTGAGCAAGGATTAGCAGAAGGAACGTTGTTTATAGAGTTAAATGAAAACGATTTAAAAGGAGATAAAACCAAATTAACTATACAAGTTTATAGTGGACAGAAATTAATAGAAACCACAACAGTTAACTTTTTAGGACCAAGAAGCTATAATTAAAACACAGTATTATGAAATTAAATTGGGGAACAGCAGTCGTAATAGCATTTATATTATTTATAAGCTTTATCATGTACTTTGTAATAGCCATGAATACAGACAAAAGTCTAGATCATGACTTGGTAAATGATAATTATTACAAACAAGAGTTAGAATATCAAAACGATATTAATAAAGAAAAAAATGCTAAAACTTTAGCATCTAAATTAACTTGGGAAAAAACACCAGAAGGTATGCAAATACACTTCCCTAAAGAGTTGGATTATAAAACAATAAAAGGACAAGTGTTCCTATACAGACCATCTAATAAGCAATTAGACTTCAATACCACAATTTTGTTGTCTAACCACACTTTGCTCATACCTGACAATCGTTTGTTAGATGGTCGTTGGAACCTTAAAATAGATTGGTCTTATAACAACAATAACTACATGTTTAAAGATCAAATACAATACTAATGTTATTAACAGCATTCATATTTGGATTATTAGGAAGCTTTCACTGCGTTGGTATGTGTGGTCCAATAGCCTTTATGTTGCCTGTTGACAGAAGTAATTCAATTAAAAAAATATCACAAATAACAGCTTATCACATTGGTCGTTTATTAGCCTATACTATTATTGGTCTAATTTTCGGGCTAATAGGTAAAAGCTTGTATATATTTGGATTACAACAAAAATTGTCCATCATAATTGGTGTGTTAATGATTGTTGTTATTGTGTTTCCATATAAAAAAATAGGTCAAAACTTTATAGTAAAACCTATTTATAAAGCAGTAGGTTTTGTAAAAAAACAAATGGGACAAGCCTTAAAAAAGAAAACAGCAGACACATTTTTAACCATTGGTTTTTTAAACGGATTTTTACCCTGTGGATTAGTTTATATGGCAGTTTTTGGAGCCATAGCTACAGGTACAGCTTGGCAAGGAGGTCTGTACATGTCTTTTTTTGGTCTAGGTACCATACCTTTAATGACCACAGCAATTTACTTAGGTAAATTTTTAAATGCACAAGTTAAACAACGTATTCAAAAAGCCATTCCTGTGTTTATAGTCGTTATTGGAATATTATTTATTTTACGTGGTTTAGGGTTAGGTATACCTTATATATCGCCAAAGCCTGTCGTAGAAATGGTTAGTAGCGCAATAGATTGCCATTAAAAAAATAACGCTTTCGCGGAAATTTTGCCAGGCAGCTAAAAACTTATAATTTAATTGTAAATTAGAGGAAGCTAAATAATTTTTAATTCTGTATTTAAATGAAAAACATAATATTACTTACCGATTTTTCCAATAGTTCAAAAAATGCAATGCACTACGCATTACAGTTATTTGCCAACCAAACCATAAATTTTCATTTGGTATACGTGCATAAAGCTTCTGCATTTACTTCAGCAGATTTAATGACTACAGGTAATGATAATTTATATGCTTCAATAGTAAAATCACCAAAAGAAGATTTAGAAGATTTAGTCGTAAGGCTTAAAAATTCATTTAAAAATAAAAAACATACATATACAACACATATAGATTTTGATGTGTTTACAGATGCAGTCAATCAATTAGTAGACACTAAAAAGATAGATTTAATTGTAATGGGTACTAATGGTGTAACAGGTGCAGATGAGGTTGTTTTTGGTAGTCATACGCTAAACGTTATTAGAAAAGTGATTTGTCCTACATTAATAATACCTAAAGATTTTAAATTTATTAAACCTAATAATGTATTATTACCTTTAGATTTAAAAGACCAATTAACAGCGCAACGTTTAAAAAATATTGTAAATGTAATAGGTGAAGGTAATGGACATTTTCATGTATTACGCATCAATCAAGATAATACAGATGTAACCTTTGATGATCAAGCAGTTTTAAAGCAATTATTACAAGATAGTCTTTACAATTATTACAATATATCAAATGTGCCAATGCATTACGTAATCGATACATATGTGCAAACAAATACTATAGATTTAGAAGTGTTTATAATCCAAAAAACAAGCTTTTTAGAACGCCTGTTTTCTGGATCACCAATTACTAAACACAGTAAGATTGCAGTAGTACCACTTTTTATATTACACGATTAAATAATTTAATTTAATGTCGGTATTATTTGGTCTTCTTCTAAAACGGAAAGTAATAATTTTGCGTATTGATTTATAATTTTACTGCTATTTTCAGGGTCAATAATATCTATATAACCTTTCCAAACTAAGGTTCTGTCTTTTGTTGGACATAAACAGTACACTGATGTTTCTGCATTGTATACTTGATATTCTTTATAATTATCAGGATTAAAATATTGATCTTGATACATTAAATAATCATCCTTAAACTTGTTATGATTTAACATTTGAAAATTTTTCTTGTATTGTATTTTGTTTTTTATAGCAGCTACTTTAGTAAATATGACAGCATCATAACCTTGGGTTAAAAGTTGATTTTCTATGACTTTTAACTCAGTTTCTGTACGTTCTTTTTCTAAAAAAGCAGTATCAAATTTAGTTAAGCTTGTATTAGCCTCTAAGCCTCTTAAAGTTAATTGAGTTTGTATTTTTTTTTCAAATTTTTCTCTGACTTCAGTATCTTTTGTAAGCCCTATAACTAAAACTTTGTTTAAGCTATAGTCATTGGCTTCGGGACTAATCCAATGTTCTTTTAACTTAGTAGATGCACAATTTAAAAAAGTTAAGCTAAGTAAAACTATAATTAATTTTCTCATGTTTTTTACAATTTAGGATCTTGTTTATCAGTTTTCATTAAGTCTTTTACTAATTTAAAAATTTCAAATTTCACAGCTTTATAATCGTAAAAAAACTGACTTATGGTTTTAGTAAATTCAACATGATTTGTTTTGTATTGTTGTTCTTTATCAAGCTGGTCAATACCATCAACCATTATACTTAGTTGATTTTCATGGGTTGTTAAGTCTGTAATTAATTTGTGATTACCTCTTTTAGTACGTTGTAAAGCAGTTGCTGCATTTTGTGCTTTAATATAAATGTCATCGTTGCTTATTTTTTGAGAGTAATCTGATATTAGATCTTCTAAAAAAAGTTGTTCATCTTTAATAAAATGTAATTCAGATAACCATGTTTTTGTCATTTCGTGCATACGATCTGCACTATACCATTGTGTTGTTGTGTGTTGTGTTTTCATGATGTATA
Organism: Olleya sediminilitoris; assembly: GCF_016785945.1. GTDB lineage: Bacteria > Bacteroidota > Bacteroidia > Flavobacteriales > Flavobacteriaceae > Olleya > Olleya sediminilitoris. Next base: position 37,725 of record NZ_JAEMEF010000002.1, read on the forward strand.
GGTGTTTTAGGATTAGTGTTAATTTTTATTATTTCAGGAATTATTAAAAACGGAATATGAGGCTTAATTCCTATTTTTTTTATAACAGGTTCATGTATTATTCGTTTAACAATGTTGTGTTTATAGTTTACCATTATAAGTAGATCTATACTTAGTTTTTCAATACACTCGTTAATTATGGTTTCTTTTTTATTGTAATTATTAATAGAGTGGTAATGGGTTTCAATACTATTAAATCCTTGTTTTAGGACAGATAAATTATACTTCTGAATTTTATTTAAAGATTTGTTTCCCTTAATATTTAAAACTCTTAAAGTAGCACTATGCTCGATGGTTATTTGTTTGATTAAGTTAATTTCATTTTCACTATAAAACCTATTTAAATCAGTAGGAAATAACACTTCTTTTATAGGTTGATGATTATAATTATCAGGTATTATAAATATTGGACTGTTGGTTATTGTATCCATTATATATTTGGTAGTAGTTCCAAATAAATTTGGTTTATGCTTACAAGTCTGTTTTGTACCCATAATAATTTTATGAATAGGATACTTTTTTAAGCAAGATTTAATGGCTTTTGGTAAGCTTAAAAACTCGTTTAACGTTTCAAAACTGTGTAGTTTGTTTGAGTAGTTTTTTAAAATTTGTTCTTTAAAATCTTGTAATTGAATACTTGATTGTTCAATGATGCTTTTTAAAGTGAACGTAGGTATGTTTTCAATTGTTGAGGGCTTTAAAGGGTGTGTATGTAATAAATAAAATTTACAGACTTGAGTCTTATAGTATTGTAATATATATACAATAGCATTCCATGAATTTTTAGAAAAATCTGTAGGTATTAATATATGTTTCATAACTATCAATTTTAAGGTTTACTTAAAGTTAATAGATTAATATCTTAAAAAACATGATATATATTAGGTTTAATAAAAAAGCCTCTTACAATTTAATTGCAAGAGGCTTAGGGTTTTATATGTAATAGGTTTTTAATCTATTCTAAATGTGATAACAGGTAATGCTGCATGATTTGCAATATCCTCAGAGATGCTTCCACTTAAAAAGTGACTAAATCCTGTACGTCCATGTGTTGCAATAGCTATGGCGTCCGCTCCAGTAACGTTAGCGTAACTAAGCACACCTTTTTCAACGCTATAATCTGAAATAAAATCTACTTCTGATAATTTATCTAAATTACCATCTGCTTTTTGTAAAAAGTTAACGACAATTTGTTCCATTTCTGAAGTACTGTTAAAGTTTTCTCCAGGAGTGTTAATATATACTAGGTGCATGTTTGAACCTAATGTGTCAAATAATTGACTAGCCTTTAAATATGGATTGATACTACTTTCTGTAAAGTCTGATGCAAATACAACGTTATCAAAACTTAAAGCTGTTGGTTTGTTTTTTATTACAAGAACAGGTACTTCTGCATTTCTAACAACTTTTTCTGTGTTAGAACCAACAAAGATTTCTTTTAAACCGCTTGAACCATGAGATCCCATAACAATTAAGTCAGCACTATGCTCTTTAGCAACCTCGTTAACTTCGCTAAAAACTTTAAAATGTTTAACAATTGGTACAACTGTAACGTCTTTCAAAAAATCTTGCTCTAAAAATTCATTAAAACGTTTTTCGGCTAATTTTAATAAGAATAATGTTTCAGATTCTATTTCAGACTCACCTTGTGTTAATATAGTTTCAGAAATTTCTAACATATGTAAAGCTAAAATTTCTGCATTATATTTTTTGGCTAGTATTGCAGCAGTTTCTAATGCAAAATTTGAGTGATCAGAAAAGTCTACTGGTACAATTATTTTTTTCATATTAAGTTGTTTTTTTGGTTTTGTATTATATCTTAAATTTAATAAATCTAAAGTCCAATGATTAGTTTTTATAATTACTTTAACAGCTAAACTGTCATTGAAAATAGTTGTGTTTCTGGTTTGTTACGTTGCAACAGTACATCAAAAGCCATACAGATATTACGTACAAAAGGTTTCCCTTTTTCTGTAATTATTATTTGTTGTGATTCAAAAATTAATAAACCGTCGTCTTGCATTTCTTTTAACTTATAAATAATTTCTGGTAAGTCTTTAAAATTTAAGTCTTCAGCAATCCAATTTGTTTCAAAATTACACATTAAATTTAAAATGTGTTGTCTAATTATTAAGTCTTCTTGATTTAAAATATGACCTCTATATACAGGTATGCAGTTGTTTTCCAATAGGTCGTAATAAGACTCAATACTTTTTACATTTTGTGCAAAAGCATACCAACTATCACTTATAGAAGACACTCCAAGACCAATCATTACTTTAGTTTTAGAGGCAGTGTAACCCATAAAATTGCGATGCATGGTTTTGGATTGGCTAGCTTTATAAAGTGCGTCTGTTGGTAAAGCAAAATGATCCATACCAATATCATGATAGCCAGCTTCTGTTAATAATTGTTTTCCTAATTGGTATTGGTTTTGTTTGCTTTCAGCTGAAGGTAAATCGTTGTCATTAAAACCACGCTGACCATTGCCTTTAATCCAAGGGACATGTGCATAACTATAAAATGCAATGCGATCTGGTAGTAGTGCTTTAGTTTTAGTAATAGTTTCTTTTACATGGGCTTCTGTTTGAAAAGGTAACCCAAAAATAATATCATGACTAATGGATGTATAACCAATCTCACGTGCTAATTGTGTGACTTGTTTTACATTTTCAAATGGTTGAACACGATGTATTGCTTTTTGTACTTTTGGATTATAATCTTGTACACCAAAACTAACACGATTAAAACCTAGATTATATAAAGTTTGTAAATGATTTTTAGTTGTATTATTAGGATGACCTTCAAAACTAAACTCATAATTTTCAGCAAGAATAGCATGATGTTTTATACTATTAATTAATAGTTTTAAATTTTCTGAAGCAAAAAAAGTAGGAGTTCCACCTCCAAGATGAAGCTCTTTTATTACAGGTTTTTCAACCAATAAATCACAATATAATTGCCACTCTTTTATAATTGCTTTTATGTATGGTATTTCTACATCGTGACGTTTAGTTATTCGTTTGTTACAACCACAAAACGTACAAAGACTTTCGCAAAAAGGAAGGTGTATGTATAAACTAATACCTTCAGTGCTATTGCTTTGGTCAAATGCTTTTTTTAAATTTTGTTTCCATTGTTTTAATGAAAAAGCTTCTGGATCCCAATACGGAACTGTCGGATAGCTAGTATATCTAGGACCAGAAACATTATATTTATTGACTAACGAGACGCACATATATTTTTTATTTATACTTCAAAATTAGGTGGTTTTAATAAAGTAGTATATGACAAATATCATGTCTTTAAATTTTGTCTTTTCAATTTGAAATAGCTTTTCAAAGTCTATTAATGTTAATTTAAAACTAATTAGATTGCTGTTATAACGATAATTCTTACATTTATTTTATTCAAAAAAAATAACAATAAGACTCCCAAACATTTGAAAACTAAAAAACCAGCATACAAGAAAAAAAGATACCTTTTACCTTTACTAGTTTTATTAATATTATTAGCAGTAAGACTGTACTTACCAACGTATGTGAAAAATTATGTAAACAAAGTTTTAGCCGATATACCAGGTTATTATGGAGAGGTAAAAAGTATAGATATTTCACTTATAAGAGGTGCTTATGTTATTAACGGATTGTACTTAAATAAAGTAGATGCCAATACACAAGTTCCGTTTTTAAATTTCCCAAAATCAGATATTTCAGTAGAGTGGAAGTCTATTTTTGATGGTAAAGTAGTTGCTGAAATTATTATGAGTAATCCAGAGGTTATTTATGTTTTTGAAGACCAGCAATCCACACCAAAAGATGGATTACCAGAAGTAGAAGATTGGACAAAAGCTTTAACAGACTTGGTGCCATTAAAGATTAATCATTTTCAAGTGCATAATGGTAAAGTTGCTTTTGTACAATTATCTGCAGAGCCTAATGTAGATTTATCCATAAGTAAACTAGAGTTATCAGCAGATAATTTACGTAATGTTATAGAGAAGGAGCGCATACTACCGTCACCAATTACTGCAACAGGAGTATCCTTTGGAGGAGGACAAGTCCAATTAAACGGAAATGTAAACATTATAAAAGAAATTCCTGATATGGATTTAGCATTTTCACTTGAAAAAGCTAATGCTACAGCATTAAATGATTTTACAAATTATTATGCAGGAATTGATTTTGAAAGTGGCACAGTAGAGCTGTTTAGTGAAGTCGCTATTGCAGATGGATACATAAAAGGTTATATGAAACCACTATTAACAGATAGTAAATTAATAGGAAAAGAAGATGGGTTTTTGGAAACCCTTTGGGAAGGTTTAGTAGGCTTTTTTAAGTTTGCCCTTAAAAATCAAAAAACTGATACATTAGCAACCCAAATACCAATTGAAGGAGATTTAAATAATGTAGAAACTGGTGTTTGGACAACTATTGGTGGTATTTTTAAAAATGCTTGGATTAAAGCTTTTAAAGGTGAAACTGACGATACAATTAATTTTGATGATGCTATTGATGGTGCAGATCAATTAACCAAAGAAGAAAAAAGAGAAGCACGACAAGCAGCTAGAGAAGAAAGACGTCAGGCACCTAAAAATGAAGACTAATTAAAGTCTTACAATTTTAAATTTTTTAAATAGTCAGAATCTATAATATTAAGGTCGTTAACTACAACATCAGCTTGACTGTAATCTTGGTTTTTAGAGTGTAAACTATTATATCCTATACAAAAACTACCAGCAGCTTTAGCAGCTTTAATTCCGTTTGTAGAGTCTTCAATAACAATACATTTGTCTTGACTATAACCAGCTAATTTAGCAGCTTTTTCAAATATTTCAGGATGAGGTTTAGAGGCTTTTAAATCTGCTCCACTAATTTTAGCTTTAAAATATTGGTCTAATTCAAAACGTGTAAAGACTTTGTTTATAGTTCCCATGGAAGCTGATGAGGCTAAAACTAAGGTAATTCCGTTATGGTGATAATCCTTAATAATATTTAAAACACCATCAATTAATTTTAAACTGGGATCACTATGGAACAATCCCGAAAAAATGTCACGTTTACAAAGCATTAATTCTTTTGGGTCGTTTTTTAAACCAAAAACATCACATAATTTTTTACAAACATTAATAGTAGATTGTCCTGTTGTAGACTCGTATAATGCTTTTGAAACTTCAATATTAAATTGATCAAACATTAAAAAATAGGCTTTTTTATGTAAAGGTTCAGTGTCCACAATAACACCATCCATATCAAATAATACTGCTTTAACCATTTGTTTTTTTATTTAATGCGAATATACTTATTATCAGCTTTTTTACACACTATATTTTTTTCTAAGTCGTAATTGCAATATTTTGCAGTACAATTTTAAAATATGATCTACTTATTTGTTTTTATAGTATTTGTTGGACTAGTTGCGTACGCATTTTATCTAATGAAGCCTAAAGCTCTCAAACAATTCCCTAAACATTGGCATAAATTATTGTTAGACAATGTCTTGTTTTATAAAAAGCTATCTGCTAAAAATCAAGCAGTTTTTAGACAACGTATGTTATTGTTTTTGAGCGAGGTAAATATAGATGCAGTTAACACAACTATTGAAGATATAGATAAAGTATTATTAGCCTCAAGTGCTATCATACCAGTATTTGGATTTAAGGAGTGGAGTTACAATAATCTATCTGGTATCATTGTTTACCCAGATAAGTTTAATGCAGATTTACAATTTTCCAACCAAGACAAGGATAAAAAAATATTAGGTATGGTTGGGAATGGTCGTTTTGATAAACAAATGATTTTATCCCAAAAAGCCATCAGACATGCTTTTTTAAATAAAACAGATAAACATAATACTCCAATTCACGAATTTGTGCATCTTTTAGACAAAATGGATGGAGATACAGACGGAATTCCAGAGTATTTTTTAGGTAAAGCATACATACAACCTTGGTTAACTTTAATGCATAAAGAAATGGAAGCAATTAATAATGATCAATCTGATATCAGAAAATATGGAGGAACAAGCCAAGCAGAATTTTTTGCTGTAGCTTCAGAGTATTTTTTTGAAAGACCCAAATTATTTAAACAAAAACATCCAGAGTTATTTAATATGCTTTCCATGTGTTTTCAGCAATCTAAAGCTGTTAAAAATTGATTTATCAAGCAGTTTTACTATAACTATTGGTTAACTTTACAATTAAAATTATTAATATGTTAGAGCAGTTACAGCAACACTATGGGTATTTGTTTGAAGATGAATTGATTCAAGAAATAAATAATGTTGGGACATATAAAGATATATCTGAAGGTTTTAAATTAATTGAAATTGGAGACTACATCAAGTCTATGCCACTTTTAGTTAGTGGAGCAATTAAAATTTTAAGAGAAGATAAAGATGGTGACGAGTTAATTTTGTACTTTATAGAACAAGGTGATACCTGTGCTATGACATTATCTTGCTGTTTAGGAAATTCTAAAAGTGAAATAAGAGCTATTGCAGAAACAGACACCAAATTAATTATGGTTCCGGTAGCTAAAATGGAGGAGTGGTTAGGTAAGTACAAAAGTTGGAGACAATTTGTATTGCAAAGCTATCATAATCGTATGTCAGAACTGCTTGAGGCTATTGATACTATTGCATTTTTGAAAATGGACAAACGTCTGTTTAAATATCTAAAAGACAAAGCAATGGTTAATCATAACGAGTTAATACACGTTACACATCAAGAAATTGCTAGAGATTTACATACCTCTAGAGTTGTTATTTCTAGGCTTTTAAAAACATTAGAGCTTGAGGGTAAAATTGAATTACATCGAAATAATATCAAAGTTATAGATTTATAATTATGTAACTTATGTTACTATATATGCTAATTAGGATAATTACTTTTGACTAAATAAATTATAAAATTAATGGATTTACAGCAAGTAGTTACCTATCTAGGAGCCTTTATAATTGGAGGTATACTAGGATTGATTGGTGGTGGTGGTTCTATCTTAACAGTACCATTATTGGTATATTTTTTAGGATTTAACCCAATAATAGCCACTGCATATTCATTATTTGTAGTAGGATCCTCTTCTTTGGTAGGTGTTATACAAAAACACCAAAAAAAATTAGTAGATTTTAAAACAGGCTTAGCATTTTCTTTTCCATCCTTTTTAGCAGTATATTTATCTAGACGTTTTTTAGTACCTGCTATACCAGAAAACCTTTTTACAATAGGTGGTTTTATAGTAACAAAAGCTATGGCTATCATGATATTTTTTGCTTTAATTATGTTTATAGCAGCTTTTTCAATGATTAAAACCAAAAAAGAAGTTGTAAATCATAAAGCATCTCAACCATATTATAAAACTTTTATTCAAGGTATAATAATAGGTTTAATTACAGGCTTAATTGGTGCTGGAGGAGGGTTTTTATACGTGCCAGCATTAGTGCTTTGGGCTAATTTGGACATGAAAAAAGCGGTAGGTACATCTTTGGTAATAGTTGCAATAAACTCATTAATAGGATTTACAGGAGATGCTCAAACTTTGGATATTGATTGGTATTTTTTATTAAGTTTTTCATTATTAACAATTATTGGTATTTTAATAGGAGGCTATTTCTCTAAATTTGTATCAGGAAAAAAATTAAAAAAGAGTTTTGGTTGGTTTGTTTTAGTAATGTCTATTTACATTATTCTAAAAGAGCTAGTTTTAAAATAATGTAACAAAAGTTGCTGTACAAACTTAAAAACATTAGTAAATTTGAATAAATAAAGTAAAAAAGGGTTTGCTTTTTTAGATGCAAAACACTTTAATTACTATAAAATATAATCACAATGAAGGTAGAACAAATATATACAGGTTGCTTAGCACACGCTGCATATTATATAGAAAGTAACGGTGAAGCAGCAATAATAGACCCATTAAGAGAAGTACAGCCATATATTAACAAAGCTGAAGCAGATAATGCTAAAATCAAATATATTTTTGAAACACATTTTCATGCAGATTTTGTGTCTGGTCATTTAGATTTAAAAGCTAAATCTGGAGCTCAAATTGTATTTGGTCCAACAGCAAACCCATCTTATGATGCAATAATAGCAGAAGATGGTCAAATATTTGAAATAGGAGATTATAAAATAAAAGTAATACATACTCCAGGTCATACTATGGAAAGTACGACGTACCTTTTGATAGATGAAAATAATAAAGAACACGGAATCATAACAGGTGACACCTTATTTATTGGTGATGTTGGTCGTCCTGATTTAGCACAGAAAATAGCCTCAGATTTAACCCAAGAAAAGTTGGCAGGTTTTTTATACGATTCGCTTCGTAATAAAATCATGCCTTTAAGCGACGATTTAATCGTATATCCAAATCATGGCGCAGGTTCTGCTTGCGGTAAAAACATGAGTAAAGAAACTACAGATACTTTAGGCAATCAGAAAAAGGTTAATTATGCTTTACGTGCAAACATGAGTAAAGATGAATTTATTGCTGAGTTATTAGATGGTTTATCAGAGCCTCCAGCATACTTTCCTCAAAACGTTATGATGAATATTCAAGGTTATGAAAGCTTTGATAAAGTCATGACAAAATCACAAACACCATTAGCTCCAAAAGCTTTTGAAGCTGCAGCAAACGAAACAGAAGCCATTGTTTTAGATGTGCGCCACCAATCAGAATTTATTAAAGGTCACATACCACGATCTATTTTTATAGGTATTGATGGTGGATTTGCACCTTGGGTTGGTGCATTAATTGCAGACGTTAGTCAACCTATTTTACTAGTGGCTCCTGAAGGTAGAGAAGAAGAAGTTATTACACGTTTATCTCGTGTAGGTTTTGATAATGTTATTGGTTATTTAGAAGGTAGTTTTAAAGCATGGAAAGATTCTGGAATGGAGTATGATACCTTAACATCTATTTCTGCAGAAGAGTTTGCAAACAGATACCAAGAGAATAAAGACGTCATTTTTGATGTTAGAAAAGATGGAGAGTTTACAGCCGAACATGTTGATGGAGCTAAACATACTGCTTTAGACAATATTAATAGTCATTTAAGCCAGTTTCCTGAAGATAAACCTTTTTATGTACATTGTGCAGGTGGTTATCGATCTGTAATTGCTGCGTCAATTTTAAAAAGTAGAGGTATACATAATTTAATAGATGTAGCTGGTGGTTATGGAGCTATTAAAACAACAAATATTCCTAGAACAGACTTTGTTTGTCCATCTACATTAAAATAAAAAACTTAGTTTTTTTAGTTAGAAAAAGCGCGTATTACAATCTTGTAATACGCGCTTTTTATGTAACAAAAGTTACTAATAATACGTCCTGTATTTATTAATTTTATAGTAAATAAATTATAAATGAAACACATAATTATCATGTCAATATTTACAGCCCTTTTTGGTTCTAAAACATCAAATAACAATTATATTAAAGTATTAAGCGCTCAAGAGTTTAGAGCACAAATCACAAACAAAAATGTGCAGTTAATAGATGTTAGAACTCCAAAAGAATACAATTCAGGACATATTAAAAATGCAAAAAACATTGACTTTTTTTCAAGTAAATTTAATGCTCAATTCGATAAGTTAGATAAAGATAAAGCAATATATGTATACTGTAGAAGTGGTAGTAGAAGTAAGCAGGCTTCTAAAAAAATAGTTACCTTAGGTTTTAAAGAAATTTACGACTTAAAAGGAGGTTTTTTAAATTATAATTAGTTTCAAAAAAAAAATCAAAATACATAAAAAATGAAAACATCAATAATAGTACAAAATTTAAAATGTGGTGGTTGTGCAAACACAATTCAAACTAAATTATCTGAAATTGAAAATATATCAGATATTAAAGTAGATGTAGAGGCAAGTAAAGTTCAATTTAATTATACTAAAGAGGAAGATGCTTTTGCAGTGCAAGACAAATTAAAAGTTTTGGGCTACCCTTCAATAGAAGATACAAATAATATACTATCAAAAGCTAAATCTTTTGTTAGCTGTGCAACTGGCAAGCTTTCAAAATAATAAAAGTTAAAATGAAAAAAGTAATTGCATTTGGAGTATTAATAGTTGTGTTTTTTGGTTGTAAAAACACAAAAAATGAAGCTTATTCTGTATTTGACAAGCAAATGGAAGCTAATAAGCATCCAGAAAAAAAATTAATGGAAATTAATTGTTATACCTGTCACAGTCTATCTGCTAGTCAATCAGATAGGATTGGACCACCAATGATTGCTATTAAAAAGCATTACATTGACGAAAATACAACTAAAACACAATTTGTAGAAAATATGCAATCATGGATTAAAAATCCAAATGCACAAGATGCTAAAATGTATGGTGCAGTAAAACGTTTTGGTGTTATGCCTAAACAGTCCTTTCCAGAAGAAACTATTGCTAAAATTGCCGAGTATATGTTTGACTATGAAATTGATCAGCCAGAATGGTTTGAAAAACATTATAATGAAGAAAAAGGTGATTTTAAAAGTAATGGAAAAGGAAAAAAAAGTACTATTGATCAACAACAAGTCGAAAATAGTATAGAAGAGTTACCATACGCAGAAAGAGGTTTAAAATACGCCTTAACAACAAAAGCGGTATTAGGAAAAAATCTAATGGGTACTATTCAAAAAAAAGGAACTTTAGAAGCATTAGCTTTTTGTAATGAAAAAGCCTATCCATTAACGGATAGTATGTCTGTAGTGCATAATGCATCAATTAAAAGAGTGTCTGATAAACCAAGAAATCAAAATAATTTAGCAAATAAAAAAGAATTAACGTATATTAATTCTTTTAAAAACGATATTAAAAATAATACAGAACCAAAACCAATAGTTGATGTTTTAGAAGATAAAGTACAGGTTTATTATCCAATAAAAACAAACGCAATGTGCTTGCAATGTCATGGTAAACCAAATCAAGATATAAAAAGACCTATATTAAAGAGCCTTGCTAATTTATATCCTGATGATAAGGCTGTAGGTTATGATTTAAATCAAGTTAGAGGGATTTGGAGTATTAGTTTTGATAAATAAATGATATAAATAATGAGTAAATTTTCAGAAATAATCAATCAAGATCAACCAGTTTTAGTAGATTTTTATGCAGAGTGGTGTGGACCTTGTAAAACTATGAGTCCTATTTTAAAGGATGTAAAAGACAATTTAAAAGACCGAGTTTCGATTATTAAAATTGATGTAGATAAAAATCAAGAATTAGCATCTAAATATCAAGTTAGAGGAGTGCCAACATTATTACTATTTAAAAAAGGAAAACAAGTTTGGAGACAATCAGGTGTGCTTCAAAAAAAACAATTAATTGACGTTATAACTGCTACCTATTAATGGATTTAAGTGCAGATTTTTGGGATAATAGATATCAGTCCGATGATATTGGTTGGGATTTAGGAGAAGTTTCACCTCCTTTAAAAGCTTATTTTGACCAATTAACCAATTTGGATTTGAAAATTTTAATTCCTGGAGGAGGCAATAGCTATGAAGCAGAATACCTTTATGAAAAAGGTTTCAAAAATGTATATGTTGTAGATTTATCTAAAACAGCTTTAGAGAATTTTAAAAAAAGAGTGCCATCGTTTCCTACTTCAAATTTAATTTTAAATAATTTTTTTGATTTAAATCAGACGTTTGATCTAATTATAGAGCAAACCTTTTTTTGTGCTATTAATCCCAGTTTAAGAGCTGATTACGCAAAAAAAGTTTCAGAATTATTAAATGTTAATGGTAAAGTTGCAGGTTTATTATTTGATGCAGTTTTAAATACAACTCATCCACCATTTGGAGGTGATAAAACAGAGTATTTAGGCTATTTTAAACCTTATTTTAATATAAAGGTTATGAAGGAAGCGCATAACTCTATAAAACCAAGAGCTGGTCGAGAATTGTTCTTTATTTTTCAGAAAAAATAAAGGTCTAAAAAAGGTGTCACAAAACTGATATATGTCATATTAATTATGAAAGTACAGTAGTAATTTTACAGTATTAAATAACGATACAATTTTTACACTATGATACTTCAAAACATTGCATTATATAATTGGAACAACGGAGTAATTATGATTGCTATATTTGCTCTTGTTTGTTTAGGGCTTATTGGTTTATTAGTAAGCTCTATGACAAATAGTGACAGAGATAAAGAAGAGCCTAAAGAAAGGTAAATTAAAGGCTGAATAATATTTTTTATAAATAGATTAATTAAACTAAAAGGCTCGATAATTATTAAATCGAGCCTTTTTAGTTTTAATTGGTAGTTTTTAACTGCTTTTTGATGTCCTCAACATTTAAATGTTCTAGTAAATAAAGCAGATTTGGATACTTGTTTTCATGATAACCAAATTTTTTATTTCTAAATTCCTTAATTGCTTTTTCTTTACTCCAGTTTTCTATAACTATTCTGTATGCAGCAACCATTACTCCTGTTCGGTCAGAGCCATGCCAACAATGAATTAAAAGTGGTTTTTCAGCATTGTCAATATGTTGAATAACTTCTAAAATATCCTGTTCTGTAATTTGCTTTGTAGCTAATGGTATATGTTCTAATTGCAAATCAGTGCCTTTAGCTTTTTTAATGTCATTTCGTAATCTTCGTAAATTAACAATGGTTTTTATTCCTGAAGTATCTAATTCTATAAAACCTTTTTTACTTGGTTGTTCTGAACGATAAATAGAATCGTTGATACGATATAAATTGTCAAAGTTTTTAGATTTAATTTCAATATTATCATCTTGTTTTTCTCTGTCGTTTGTATTTTGTGCATAGCCAAAACTCACAAAAAGTGTAAATACAATTATTAATTTATTCATTCTTTTTTATTTTATAGTTTCGAATTAAAAAGAGTACTTTCTTCATTTTTTTCTATTAAAAAACATACTGTAAAAATGCTGAAAAGTTACGTCCAGGTTCTGTAATAGGTGTACGTCCAAAATCTGCTTGATTAGTAAAAGAGAAGTTTAAATGATTATTATAAGCTTCATCTAAAGCATTAATTACAGCAACACCTAAAGTAATATTCTTAACTGGCTTAACGCCAAAACGGATGTCTAAAGTTTGATAACCATGCGTTTCGGTTTCTCCAAAACTTCTAGAAATATTATCCTGTTTAGATACGATGTTATATTGTGCATTTCCCCAAAATTTTTCTTTCTGAAATCCTAAAACTAATTTGGTGTTAAAAGGAGGCGTTAAGGGTAATGACTCTGCTAAATCTTTGTTTTTAGCATAGACATAAGCAAATTCAGTTTTGAAGTAATAATCGTCTAAAAAATCGATTTCAGCCATAGCTTCAAATCCTGTTTTATAAGCTTCATTTATATTTTTAAATACTTTTACATTAGTTGGGTCTGAAGTAGGATTAAACTTTCTTGTTAATGTTGGATCTATAGCACCAACAATATAGTTTTCAAAAAAGGAATAATAAAAAGACGTTTCGTATTTAAAGCTATTAAATCCATTTTTTAATGGTTGTTTTCCTTTAAAGCCAATTTCAAATTGATTATTTACTTCAGCTTTTAAATTAGGGTTTCCTACATATTCATAAGGGTCTTGACCAACAGTAAAATGGTTAATAAAACGCTCAATCATATTAGCAGATCGCACACCACGTCCATAAGCAGTTTCCAGTGTAAAATTATTGGTTACTCTTTTTTTAATTGAAATGGTTCCGCTAACATTGTGTTCCGTTCGTCTTTTTAAGTCGTATAAAGCTTCAAAATCGGCTTCTGGATCTTGTATGTCTGAAGTTACATTGTCATAACGTAAACCTGCTGTAATAATGGTTTTAGGGTTAATTGAATACTTAGCTTCTGTAAAAATACCCAAATCTGTAATGTACGAATCTTGCCAAACCTTATCGTTAAACGTTATTGGAGTAGCTAGCATATTCCCATTCATAATTTTAATAATTCTAGTTCTGCCACCATCTCTAGCAACATGCATAGCATCTAAACCAGAAAATATATTTAGTTTTTCAAGCGGTTTCCAATTTAATTCTAATTTACCACCAATAGTTGTTGCATCTACCGCAGACGACGCTTCCATCATCATAAAGGACGGTCTGTTATTGTTTGTCATTAAGTGATCAACATAGCTATAATATCCTTTTGCAGTAAAAGATTTAAGGACGTTACCAATGTTATCCAATTTATAGTCTAAAGATAAAATACTGCTGTTATCAAAGTCAGTATCCATTGGTAAAGCTGCGTGTAAGACATCACGACCAAAAGATTGTCTCCAATGTGCTTGTAAACGTTGGTCTTCAGTAAAATTATACCCTAATTTGATGCCGTAATCTGTACTTTTAAAGGACGAGGGGATTTCTGTTCCATTACCGTCTTCATAATTTCCAAAATCTCTGTAACCAGCATTAGCTACAATATCATATTTTTCTTGAATGTATTGTAATTGTGCTAAATTGACTAATGAGCTTCCGTTGCTTTCATAACCACCAGATACTTTTCCGTGTATGCCATAATCTTCATAATCTGGTTTTTGTGTTACTAGATTAACAATACCTCCAAATGTAGCGCCATAACGCACAGTGTAAGGTCCTTTTATAATTTCAATTTTAGAAATTTCTTCAGGAATAATATGTGTTGTAATGGGATCCATTCTATTTGGACAAGCATGCATTGCTTTGGTGCCACCATCATATTGGATGTTTAATTGCTCATATTGAGATGCTCTAAACGATGGGTCTATAGCATAGTTACCTCTTTTTATTACCGAAAAACCATTGATGTTGTTAAACAAATCAGCAACATTTTTAGGTTGTACAATGTCTTTTTCATAATTATTAGAAACAATTGTTAATACAGGATCTGTGTTTAATTTTCCAGTAACAATAACTTCGTCTAATTTGTGTACTTTTTGATTTGTAGTGTCTTTTTTAGTTTCGTTTTGATCTTGACTAAAAGACATAGCTGTAATTAGCATGCATAAAAGCACGCTATATATTTTCTTCATTTATAGTAGTATTATATTTAACTTCTGTGTTTGGGGTAGATCAACTACCTATACTAAAAGATAAATTATACCTGTGGAGGATGGAAACAATCGTTAATACTGCTAAACGAATACAGGTTTTGGTAAATCGAAGTATTTTGTTTTTTTAGATCGTTTTTGTGTTTAAATGCTAATTTTTCTGTGGTTAGCGTAAATAAAAGAAGCTCTTTAAAATCGACTATATTTTCTGGTGTATTTTGCTCTTTATCTAATGATTTTGAAACCTTTTTTAAATGACATTTACCATTACATTGTAACTCAGGTTTATCTTTATTAACACACAAAGCTTCAATAAAACCTATAGGATCTAGTTTATAATAGGCATAAGTTAAGGAGACTCTTGTACTATTAAATAGTATAAGAGTGGTTACACTTAAAGTGAATATATAAGTACTCATTTTCATTAGTGTAAAAATAAAATAACAGTGTGTCATAAAAGGTGACATTTGTTACATTACAGCAGATTTTAGTTGATAGCTAAATCTTATTTTAATATAAGCTTAAGATATTGTTTAAGTGACAAATGTTACACATAGCCACAGCCTTCTAAAGTAATTTTACAGTATCAATAAATTAAAATATATATACTATGAATACATTAGAAACAACACAACAAGAAGTTTTCGCAATGCCAAGAATTGGTGACAAAGCACCAGAATTTAAAGCAGTAACAACACAAGGAGATATTAATTACCCATCGGATTATAAAGGAAAATGGTCTATACTATTTAGTCATCCAGCAGATTTTACGCCTGTTTGTACCTCTGAGTTTATGACATTTGCGCATTTAGAAGAAAAATTTGAAAAAGCAAATTGTAGTTTAATAGGATTGTCTATTGACGGTCTGTACAGTCATATTGCTTGGTTAAGAACGATTAAAGATAAAATTGAATTTAATGGGATGAAAGACATTGAAGTTAAATTTCCTTTAATAGAAGATATCTCCATGGAAGTTGCTAAAAAATACGGAATGATTCAACCAGGAGAAAGTAAAACACAAGCCGTAAGAGCTGTCTTTTTTGTTGATCCAAATGAAACTGTTAGAGCTATCATTTATTATCCATTAAGCTTAGGACGTAACTTTGATGAACTTTACAGAGCATTAATAGCTATGCAAACCTCAGACAAATTTAATGTAGCCACTCCTGCAGATTGGAATCCTGGAGATGATGTTATTGTATCACCAGCAGGTTCTTGTGGTGTTGCAGAAGAGCGTATGACGTCTACAGAAGATCTAGATTGTAAAGACTGGTTTTTCTGTACTAAAAAATTAGATAAAGATTTAGTATTGGATTCAATCTTAAAAAAGTAAGTCAATTACATTTAAAAAGAGCCTTTTATTAAGGCTCTTTTTTGTAATATAAGTTACATAATAATTAAGCGTTGTGTCGTATTTTTGTATTAAAATAAATAAGCTATGGATACCGAAATTTTAGCCAGAATTCAATTTGCCTTCACCATTGCCTTTCATTATATCTATCCTCCATTAAGTATTGGTATAGGTTTGATCATGGTTATTATGGAAGGACTATATCTTAAAACAGGAAATAAGCATTATGAAGTATTAACTCGCTTTTGGTTAAAAATCTTTGCTATAACTTTTGGTATTGGTGTCGCAACAGGTATTATTATGGAGTTTGAGTTTGGTACCAATTGGGCAGTATATTCAAGATATGTTGGTGATATTTTTGGAAGCGCTTTAGCAGCCGAAGGTTTATTTGCATTTGGATTAGAAAGTGCCTTTTTAGGAGTTTTAATTTTTGGATGGAATCGTGTATCTCCTAGAGTACATTTTATATCTACAATTGGTGTTTTTCTTGGTTCCATGTTTTCGGCAGTTTGGATTGTAGTAGCTAATAGTTGGCAACAAACACCAGCTGGTTATCATATAGTTGGCGAAGGATTTAATGCTAGAGCAGAAGTGACAGACTTTTGGGCAATGGTTTTTAATCCATCTAGTGTAGATAGGATTATTCATGTTTGGCAAGGCGCATTTTTAGCAGGTGCGTTTTTAGTTTTAAGTGTGCATGCTTACTATTTACTTAAAGGTCGATATGTTGAAATTTCAAAAAAAGCATTTAAAATTGCTTTAGGTTTGGCAACTATTATATCATTAACTCAATTACTTTCAGGGCATAGTTCGGCAGATGGTGTGGCTGTAAATCAGCCAGCAAAATTAGCTGCTATGGAAGGGCATTATGACAAATCTGCACCTGCTGATTTATACTTGTTTGGTTGGGTAAATGATAAAACGCAAGAAGTGACAGGTATTGGTATACCAGGAGGTTTGTCTTTTTTGGTACATCAAGATTTTGAAGCTCCAATTACTGGATTAAATGCTTTTCCAGAAGAGGATAGACCAGGTCAAGTAAATGCAGTGTTTCAATTTTATCATATTATGATTTCTATAGGTATGTTTTTAATTGGATTAACATTATATGCTTCGTTTTTATGGTGGAAAGGAACATTATTTGAAAAACGATGGTTATTAAAAATCTTTGCATTTTCAGTGTTACTACCACAAATAGCAAATCAAGTCGGATGGTTTGCTGCAGAGATGGGACGTCAACCATGGATTGTTTATGGACATTTAAGAACAAACGAAGGATTTTCGCAAGAAGTGTCTTCTAATCAAATTTTATTCTCTTTAATTTTATTTTTAGTAGTCTATGCTATATTATTTTTGTTATTTATCTATTCTTTAAATAAAAAGATAAAACACGGACCATATGATGAAGCTAATAATACACTAGACATTATTTAAACAAACACTTATGGAAACAATATTAGGTATAGATTATCCAACACTTTGGTATTTAGTTGTCGGCTTATTATTTTCGGGTTATGCTATTTTAGAAGGGTTTGATTATGGTGCTGGTGCTTGGCACTTATTTTTAAAAAAAGACTTAAGTCGTCGTATTGCAATTAATGCTATTGGTCCATTGTGGGACGCAAATCAAGTGTGGTTAATTATTGGTGGAGGCGCCTTATTTGCAGGATTTCCTGTTATGTATGCTACTATGTTATCGGCAATGTATATACCTTTTATGTTGTTTTTAATGCTTTTAGTGTTAAGATCTTCTGCTATAAAATTTAGAAGTGCTGAAGATATGACTTGGTGGCGAAAAACATGGGATATTATTTATTTTGTTTCCAACACGTTAATAGCTTTTTTATTAGGTGTTGTCTTAGGTAATGTTTTGCAAGGTTTTGAATTAGGAGAAAACTTGACCTATCAAGGTGGTATTTTCTTCTCATTTTTAAGTCCTTATGCTATTATGGTTGGTTTTACAACATTATCTATTTTTATGACACAAGGTGCAATTTTTTTATTACTAAAAACGGAAGGTCGTTTGCATGCTAGATTAACGTTTTTGCTAAAAAAAGGAATGATTTTCTTTATTATAAGTTTTGCAGTAACATCATTATATACTTTGACTTTTTTACACGGAGTTACAGATAAATTTAAAGAAAACCCTGTGTTTTTTGCATTACCTATTCTAGCTTTTTTAGCAGTAGCCAATGTACCTAGATTAGTGTCTAAGAAAAAATATGCTAATGCTTTAGTTTTTTCATCTTTAACTATGGCTTTTTTATTAATGTTAGTTGCTTTTCAATTATATCCAGTATTATTACCTTCGACTATAGACCCTAAATACAGCGTAACTATATACAATGCAGCGTCTTCGCAAAAGTCACTGGGTATTATGTTAACTATTGTGGCTATTGGAGCACCATTATTAGCTGGTTATTTCTTGTTTTTATATAAAACATTTCATGGTAAAGTAAAATTGGACGATACTAGTTACTAGTTATGTAACATAAGTAGCTGTGCAGGTTTTAAGTATATAATATCTTTATTTAAAATTCACAGATTATGTCTAAAATCGTCATTTTAGGAGCCGGAATTTCTGGTCATGTAGCAGCTTCTCATTTAAGAAGAAAACTATCTAAAGATCACGAAGTTGTTGTGGTATCTCCTAACACTAATTACCAATGGATTCCTTCCAATATTTGGGTTGGAATTGGTAGAATGAAATCAAAAAAAATCTTATTACCATTAGCTCCTTTATACAAAAAGAAAGGAATAGGTTATAAACAAGCTAAAGCAATTTCGTTTTTTCCTGAAGGCGATAAAAATGAGGATAAACCATATGTTTTATCAGAGTATGTCGCAGGAGCTAATAAAGGTCAACAAGAAAAAATAACTTACGATTATTTAATTAATGCTACTGGACCAAAATTAAATTTTGAAGCGACAGAAGGCTTAATTCCGGGACAAAATAAAACCTATTCTGTTTGTACTTATACACATGCAGACCATGCTTGGGAAGGTTTAAATGAAGTTATTCAGCAAATGAAAGCTGGTAAAAAAGCTAAAATATTGATTGGTACAGGACACGCAAAATCAACTTGTCAAGGTGCTGCGTTTGAGTATATTTTAAATGTAGAACAGGAGTTGCGTAAGCACAATGTACGCGATATGGCAGAAGTCACTTGGATTTCTAACGAATACCAATTAGGCGATTTTGGGATGGATGGTATGTTGTTAAGCTACGGAAGCATGACCATGAAATCTCATGAAATGGTCGAAATGATTTTTGAAGATAGAGACATCAAGTGGATATTAGGAGCAGGTGTTAATAAAATTGAAGATGGTATTGCCCATTATGAAAACTTGGAAGGAGAATATAAGACTGAAACTTATGATTTTGCAATGTTAATTCCATCATTTTCTGGTCATGGTTTTAAAGCTTTTGATAAAAATGAAAATGACATCACAGAAAAACTATTTAAAGGGTTTATGATTGTAGATGCCGATTATACAACAAAACCATACGAAGAATGGTCTGTAAAAGATTGGCCAGAAACGTATCAAAACCCAAGTTATAAAAATATTTTTGCTCCAGGAATTGCATTTGCGCCTCCACACGCCATTTCTAAGCCAAGAACTAGCAAAAACGGAACAGTTATTTCGCCAGCACCTCCACGTACAGGTATGCCCTCTGGTATTACTGCCAAATTGGTCGCAGATAATATTATTGACTCTATTAAAAGTGGATCAGAGTCATTACATCACAAGGGAAGTTTAGGTAATATGGGAGCAGCATGTATTGCTTCTGCTGGTTACGGAATGACAAAGGGAAGTGGCGTTAGTATTACCACGTTTCCTATTGTTCCTGACTACGAAAAATATCCAAAAACACAAGGTAGACAATTAGGAAAAACTTTTGGAGAAATTGGTTTAGCAGGACATTGGTTAAAACTAGTATTGCACTATGCGTTTATCTATAAAGCAAAAATGAAACCTTTTTGGTGGTTGATTCCAGAATAAGCAAAGTGCACTTTTTTTTTTGCTATATATCACTTATTGTGAAAATTTAAGAAGAGATGTAGGATTAAATGAAAATTTATAAGAATTAAATAATTACTAAAATGACAGAAAGAATATCAAAATATCAAAGATTTAAAATGATGAATCCAATCATTCAGTTTTTTAAATTCATTTATTTAAGTATAAAAATAATGGTTGTTGTAGCAGGAGGACATGGTGGTACTAGAAAAGTTAACTGATTTGGTTATCAGTTTTTCCTTTTTTAATTCCCTTTCACACGTTGCCAAAGTTCTGATAACAGCTTTTTACCGTCATTAGAATCTTTTGGAGCTTCAATAAATGAAACTTTACCAGAAGGATCAACATCTAATTTGTATTTAAAAACAAAACTGTCTGATTTTGGTTTTAAACTTAATAATCCAAAACGTAAATCGTTAAAATAAAGGGTGTTTTCTGTTTTAGTAATTGTGTACCAACCTTCCGTAATGGCAATCATTTGCTTTACACTTTTATCTTCAACAAGACTACCTAATAAGTAGTGTTTTTTTGGATAGCTTTCAAAAGTGATTGGTTGGCTGTCAAAAAACGAATAATTCCCCAATAAATAAGCATCTTCAGTTTGCACATTAGCGCTCCAAAGTATGGTATTTAATGCAGATGGTCTAGTATCAATATCTAAATAAGCTATGTTTTGGTCTTTTAAAGCAGATTCAAATTTTGTGTAAGCTGCCCATTTTATAAGTAGCGTAATGGCTAAGTACGTCGTACTTATTATTAATCCCATATTGTTATAAAAACGTCGTTTTGCAGTGGTCCGTTTTTGACGCATCGCCAAAATTAAAAATATCAGAAAAGGGACTGTGTACAATGGGTCAACTACAAATATGTTTTTAAAGGCTAATCGTAAATCAAAAGGCCAAAATAGTTGTGTTCCCCAAGTAGTGTGTGCATCTAATATAGGATGAGTTACAAAAGCTAAAAAGAATAGCCAAGTCCAGTTTTTAAAGTTTTTATAGGTTTCGTAACGCGTGACAATCCAAGTTAAAATAGGGGCAAACAGCACAGAAAACACAATAGAATGCGTAAATCCACGATGTACATAAAGTGCTGTAACACTGTCCGTAAAAAAAGAGGCTAAAACATCTAAATCCGGAATGGTTCCTGCAATAGCACCATAAAGCATGGCTTTATTTCCAATTTTTCTACCTAAAACAGCTTCGCCTACAGCTGCTCCTAATACTATTTGTGTTAATGAATCCATATAGCATGCAAAAGTAAGAGATACTAATTTATTTATAACAAGACTTCGGTTTTATGTTGTTTTTTGGGTGCTTAATAAAAATTAATCATTAGTGTTGTTTGTGCAATTGTTTAACAGTCAGTGTTTTGTATGATAATTATCAGTGTGTATACTTTTCATTTATTCTAAATTTATAACTATTGAAGGTGTCTTATTTCAAATTACTTTTCTTAAGTAACCTATGTTACTAACTAAAGTAAATTCCTGAACTATTTTTGTACTGTAAATTATTGATAAATGAAAAAACACATATATATAGTCGCTTTACTTTTTGTTTTCAGCATGTCTGTAAAAGCACAAGACTTGGTGCCCATTGCAAAATCTGATGTTTTGTCAAAGGTATCTGAGAATAATACTAGTATAAAAATTTCTGAAGAAGATTTTAATGCAGCCAAAGCAGATTACAGGCAAACCAATGCAGTGTTTTTGCCAAACATTACAGCAAGTCACACTGCAATGGCGACGACTAATCCTTTGATGGCTTTTGGTTCTAAATTAAATCAGGAGATTTTAAGCTCAAACGATTTTAATCCTGCATTATTAAACGATCCTTCGAAGATTGAAAACTATGCTACTAAATTCGAAATTCAGCAACCATTAATTAATTTAGATGGTATTTACCAACGTAAAGCTGCTAAGTCAAAAATGGAAGCCATGTCTTTAAAGACAGAACGTACACAAGAGTATTTGGTGTTTGAAGTGGATAAAGCCTACATGCAATTACAATTAGCCTATAAAGCGGTAGACGTGTTAGAAAAAGCATTAGAAGCTGCAAATGCTAATAAAAAATTAGCTGATGACAGTTTTAAACAAGGGTATTTACAACGTGCAGATGTACTGAATGTTGAAGTACGTGTTACTGAAGTTCTAAATCAATTACAAACAGCTAAAAGTAATGTGCAAAATGCCTCTAATTATTTGTCTTTTTTAATGAATGATGATGCTTATGTTGTGTATATGCCAAGTGATGAATTGTCCATTGCAACGTTTACTTTAGACGATAATAAGGTTTCAGAAAATCGTTCTGACATTAAAGCCATGCAATTAGCAACCAATGCTTATGAAGCGATGAATAAAGCAGATAAAATGGCGTTTTTACCACGTTTAAATGCGTTTGGAAGTTATGAGTTGTATGACGATCAAATTTTTCAAGGAAGCGCTAATGGTTATCTATTCGGAGCACAATTAAGTTGGGATATATTTCAAGGGTCTAAACGTATTGGTAAAGCTCAAAAAAGTAAATCAGAATTCGAAAAATCTAAATTAGAATACAAGCAATATGTATCTAAAAGTAAATTAGAATTAAACAAAGCTAAACGCGCTTTTATAGATGCTGATAATAAGTTGAAATTAAAAACTTTAGCATTGCAACAGTCAGAAGAATCTTTACGTATTAGAACCAACAGATTTAAAGAAGGTCTAGAAAAAACATCCGATTTATTAATTGCCGAAACGCAATATGCACAAAAGCAATTGGAATATTACCAAACCATTTTTGAATACAATTACACACAAGCATATTTACAATTTTTAACTAAAGAATAAAAAAGATACAAGAATATAGAACCAAGAATCAAGATTAATTTCCGAGAGTTCTTAATTATAAAAATGTCACACTAAGCGCAGTCGAAGTGTCTTAAATAAAAAATAATAACCATGAAAAAAATATATACAATTCTTACACTTTCTATAGCGATATTTGTAGCCAGTTGTGGTAACGAAGACAAAAAACCAGTGGTAGATAATTCGCCAGCAATTAGTGTAAAAACTAGTCAAGTTACAGCAAATACCAACAGTCCTTTTTTATCGGTTAGCGGAAAAATTCAAGCTACAAATAGTGCAGATTTAAGTACTAGAATGATGGGTTATGTTAATAAAGTACATGTTAACGTTGGCGATAAAGTGCGTAAAGGACAATTATTAGTCTCTATTAATAATAGCGATTTACAAGCTAAAAGAGCTCAGGTTAATGCAGGAATTACAGAAGCTAATGCAGCTTTAAATAATGCGGAAAAAGATTATAACCGTTTTAAAAACTTATTTGCAGACAATAGCGCCTCTCAAAAAGAAATGGATGATATGACTGCAAATTACGAAATGGCTAAGGCTAGAGTAAAAGGTGCCAATCAAATGAAAAACGAGATTAACGCACAGTTTGCTTACAGTAATATTACTGCACCTTTTAGCGGAACCGTAACTAGTAAAAATGTAGAAGCTGGTAATATGTCAAATCCTGGTGTGCCATTAATAAGTATAGAAACACCTGGAAATTTTGAAGTGATGGCAATGGTACCTGAAACTGAAATTTTAGAGATTAAATCAGGAACTTCAGTAGATGTTTTGGTTAAATCGATTAACAAAACTTTAAAAGGAAAAGTAAAAGAAGTAAGTACATCAGCCAAAAATACTGGAGGACAGTATTTAGTGAAGATTGATTTAGATAAAACAGAAGCTAATATTTTATCAGGCATGTTTACAACAGTGCAATTTCCTGTAGAGAGAAAAGCAACGTCATCAATGGTTTTAATACCTACTGAAGCTATTGTTACAAACGGACAATTATCCGGAGTTTATACAGTAAGCCAAAGCAATACAGCATTATTACGATGGTTACGTTTAGGTAGAACTTTTGGAGATCAAGTGGAAGTGTTATCTGGTTTAAATGCAGACGAAGCATACATTGTTTCTGCTGAAGGAAAATTATTTAATGGCGCTAAAATTTCAATTCAATAACTAATAAGTCGCGTTAAGGATAGAAGTGGAAATCCTTTTTACGTCAGTTCG
This sequence comes from Olleya sediminilitoris, assembly GCF_016785945.1. Classification (GTDB taxonomy): domain Bacteria; phylum Bacteroidota; class Bacteroidia; order Flavobacteriales; family Flavobacteriaceae; genus Olleya; species Olleya sediminilitoris. Next base: position 62,202 of record NZ_JAEMEF010000002.1, read on the forward strand.
AGTGAATTTGCCTAAGCAAATTTGTATCGAGAACAAGTAAAAAGATTGCAACGGATAGCCTGTTAAAACGCCCAAAATATAAAGATTTCCATTGTCTTGGGAATGAAAAAAAGTAATAATTATGAAAGAAGGAATCGCAGGTAAAATTGCCAAAGTCTTTATGCAATCGAAGCTTACAGTGCTTTTAATGATTGTATTTATGGTAGTTGGTGTGTACAGTTCGTTTTTAATTCCGCGTGAAGAAGAACCGCAAATTGATGTGCCTATGGCAGACATTTTTGTGGGTTATCCTGGAGCAAGTCCTACCGAAGTGGAGTCGCGTGTAATAAAACCTTTAGAGCAATTAATTTCGAATATTAAAGGTGTAGAATATGTGTATTCTACGTCCATGAAAGAGCAAGGAATGGTCATCGTACAGTTTTATGTTGGCGAAGATATTGAGCGTAGTTTCGTTAAATTATACAACGAAATTAACAAGCATATGGATCAAATGCCTGAAGGTGTTACGTTTCCGTTAGTAAAAACGCGTGCGATTGATGATGTGCCAATGTTAGGGTTAACGTTGTGGAGTGAAAATTATGACGATTACCAATTAAACCAAATGGCTCAAGAGTTAGAAGCTGAAATTAAGAAGATAAACGATGTGGCTATTACGCATAAAATTGGTGGTAGAGATCGCCAATTACGTGTGGTTTTAGATAAAGATAAATTGGCTGCAAGTGGTTTGGATTTCTTGTCGGTTTCGGAAATGATTAAAGCAAATAACAGCCAATTAAGTGCTGGTAGTTTTGATAAGAATGATACTGAGTTTTTAGTAAATACAGGTGCTTTTTTAGCTTCGGTTACTGATGTTGAAAATCTGGTGGTTGGTGTGCAACAAAATCAACCAATATATTTAAAGCAAGTCGCTAAAATCATTGATGGACCAGAAGTACCACAAAATTATGTGAGTTTAGGTTACGGAAAAGGAAGTGTAAAATCGGCTGATTATAAGTCGGAATATCCTGCAGTCACCATTTCGGTTGCTAAACGTAAAGGTGCAGATGCCATGAAAATTGCAGATGTGATTATTGATAAAGTAGATCACTTACGTAGCACTTTAATTCCGGATGATGTACATGTAGAAATTACAAGAAATTATGGTGAAACAGCGTCTCATAAAGTGTCAGAATTACTTTGGCACCTTATTGGGTCTATCTTTGCAGTTACACTTGTAGTGATGTTAGCCATGGGTTGGCGTGGTGGATTGGTCGTGTTTTTATCGGTTCCAATTACGTTTGCATTGACCTTACTAAGTTACTACATGATGGATTACACGCTAAACCGAATTACTTTATTCGCGTTAGTATTTGTAACAGGAATTGTAGTGGATGATTCCATTATTATTGCAGAAAATATGCACCGACATTTTAAGATGAAACGTTTGCCATTTAAAGAGGCTGCTTTATATGCAATAAATGAAGTTGGAAACCCAACCATTTTAGCAACATTTACTGTAATAGCATCAGTTTTACCTATGGCTTTTGTATCAGGATTAATGGGGCCATATATGGCACCAATGCCAATAGGAGCATCCATTGCTATGATATTATCCTTATTTGTAGCTTTAACTATTACACCTTATTTAGGTTATATTTTTTTAAGAGAAAAAGATAAAAAAGGCGCAGAAGAGAAACCGGAAAAACCAGTTGAAGACACACTTATTTATAAGGTTTACAACAAGTTTGAACGTCCTTTATTAGAAAGTAAGAGCAAACGTTGGTTGTTTTTAGGATTGACTTTTATGGGTTTAATGTTAACAATAGTGTTGTTTTTTACCAAATCGGTTGCTGTTAAAATGTTACCTTTTGATAACAAGAATGAGTTTCAGGTGGTTATTGATATGCCTGAAGGTACCACACTAGAACGTACAGGAGTTGTAGCACAAGAAGTGTCGCAATACTTGTCAACACGACCAGAAGTGGTTAATTATCAAAATTACGTGGGTACGTCTGCACCAATTACGTTTAACGGTTTGGTACGTCATTACGATTTACGTGGTGGATCTAATATGGCAGATATCCAGGTGAATTTAATTGATAAAGGCGAACGTGATATTCAAAGTCATGGTATTGCTAAATTAATGCGTCCAGATATTCAGAAAATTGCTGCAAAGTATAATGCCAATATTAAATTGGTAGAAGTGCCACCAGGACCTCCTGTATTGTCAACGATTGTTGCAGAAGTATATGGACCTGATTATAATGAGCAAATTAGGATTGCTAATAGCGTTCAAGAGATTTTAAAAAATACAACTGATGTGGTGGATATTGATTGGATGGTGGAAGCGGATCAAACCGAATATCAATTTGATATTAATAAAGAAAAAGCCATGTTGTATGGTGTTGCACCACAACAAATAGCATACACCATGAATATGGCATTGTCTAACAGAGCTATCACTAATTTATATGATGAAGATGCTGTAAACCAAGTAGGATTAGTATTGACTTTAGATGAAAAAGAAAAATCTACAATTACTGATATTTCGCAATTAAAGGTGAAACCTAAACAAGGTAATATGGTGCCTATTGCAGACTTGGTAACTATTACCGAAACCATAGCTGCAAAAAGCATTTACCGTAAAAATCAAAAACGTGTCGTTTATGTTATGGCAGATATGGCTGGAGAATTAGAAAGTCCTGCGTATGCTATTCTTGGAATGGAAGAAAAGTTAAAACAGATTCCGTTGCCAAAAGGCTACGAGTTAAACGAAATGTATTTAGGTCAGCCAGACTTTGAAGATAATTATACGGTAAAATGGGATGGTGAATGGCAAATTACGTTGGAAGTTTTTAGAGATTTAGGTATTGCCTTTTTAGGAGCTATTATCTTAATATACATCTTAATTGTAGGATGGTTTCAAAACTTTAAAGCACCAATTGTTATGATGGTGGCAATACCATTATCGTTAATCGGAATTATTTTAGGACACTGGATTATGGGAGCATTCTTTACCGCAACGTCGTTTATTGGGATGATTGCTTTAGCAGGAATTATGGTTAGGAATTCGGTTTTACTTATTGACTTTATAAATTTAAGAACAGCGGAAGGTGTGCCACTAAAACAAGCGTGTATTGAAGCAGGAGCAGTGCGTACAACACCAATTTTATTAACAGCAGGAACGGTTGTTATTGGAGCATTTGTGATCCTGTTTGATCCGATTTTTCAAGGATTGGCAATATCATTAATGGGAGGGACTATTGTGTCTACAGTATTGACTTTACTGGTTGTGCCTCTTGTTTATTATATGATAGAGAAGAAGAATTATAAATAATGGGAAACTGTGTTGTTAATAATGAGATTCTGAAATGAATTCAGAATGACGAGCGGTTTGCAGATAAGATTGGGTAATAAAAAGAAAGTTGAGTTGTGAATAATTAGGTTCTGAAATACGTTCAGAATCACATGAATATTAAATTTTAAAAAAGAATAAAGATGTTGAATACATATTTTAGAGTAATTGTTGGTGTAATGGTATTGTTAAGTGTGGTGCTTTCTGTTTATGTAAGCCCAAAATGGATGTGGTTTACTGTATTTATTGGCGTTAACTTAATACAATCAGCTTTTACAAAATGGTGTTTGTTAGAAACTATATTAGTAAAGTTAGGTGTGAGGAAAGAAAGCGCAGGTTGTAGCGTTAAATAGCATTAGTTTTATAATAGGTTAATTCCTATAAAATTAGTAGACTAAAAGTCCATAAATTGATTTGTAGCACGTATTTTTGCGCAAATTTAATTTATGGATTTTTTATTTCAACCTTGGCATTGGTTTGTCTCTGGTTTTTTGATAGCACTAACAATGCTAATTTTATTATTAATGGGAAAAAGGTTTGGAATGTCTTCCAATTTAAGAACCTTTTGTGCTGCTTGTGGAGCAGGAAAAGCTAGTGCTTTTTTTAGATTTGATTGGAAGTCTGACCAATGGAACCTACTGGTTGTTTTTGGAGCAATGCTTGGTGGTTTTGTGGCATCTCATTATTTATCTGCTGCAGAAATGCCTGCTATTAGTGAAGCTACAAAAGCATCCTTATCAAGTATACAAGTTTCGGTTGATAATAAATACTTACCTGTCGAGCTATTTTCAATTTCCGCTTTAAGCGATATAAAAACTATCGTAATTTTAGTTATTGGTGGACTTTCAGTTGGATTTGGAGCACGTTACGCAGGAGGTTGTACGTCTGGTCATGCTATTTCTGGATTAAGTAATTTACAATTACCGTCGTTAATTGCTGTTATTGGGTTCTTTATAGGAGGATTAGTAATGGTACATTTATTATTCCCTTTAATTTTTTAATGATGAAACAAATACTTTTTATATTAATTGGGTTTTTCTTCGGAATTATTATGTTTAAATCTGAAGCTGCTTCATGGTTTAGAATTTATGAGATGTTCCGTTTTGAAGCGTTTCATATGTACGGAATTATTGGTACTGCTTTAGCTTTTGGAATTTTGTTTGTACAAATTATAAAACGTTATAAAATAAAATCCTTTGATGGAAATGAAATAAAAATTGCTCCTAAAGACAAATCGTTTTCAAGATACATGTATGGTGGAATTATTTTTGGTTTAGGTTGGGCTTTAGTTGGCGCTTGTCCAGGACCAATTTTTGTATTAATAGGAGCTGGATATTTACCTATAATAATTGTGTTTTTATCGGCAGCTTTAGGTACTTTTTTATACGGTGTAGTTAAAGATAAATTACCTCATTAAAAGGTAAAACCCTAAATGTTTTAAAAACACTTAGGGTTTTATTATTAAGTTAAGTTATTTTATGCTGTTATAGTTTGTCCTGTTTGTGCTGAAAAAGAGTCAGAAAAAACAGTGTCTACAAATATCCAATTAGAAGTTGCACTTCCTGGAGCAAAGGTTACTTGCATGTAACCACGTTGGGCTGAGTCAAAATAATTTAAGTCATCAATTAATATAGTAATTGCATCTTGAAAAGCGCTTACAAAAGCAGGTTCAGAACCTAAATAGGTGTCAAAACCAGGTGATGATACAGATGATGTTGCAAACTCGGTTGCGGTAACGTTTCCGCTATTGGATACAATCTGACTAGACCAAGCATTGTGTGTATCACCAGCTAGAACTACTAATTTTTTACCAGCAAAAGCTTCTAAGATAATTTCCCTTTCGGTTGGATAGCCATCCCAAGCATCTAAATTGTATGGTAAAACTGTATTTATTCTAGCTAATTCTTGAGGAGTTAATGTAGGATCGTTATTTAAGACTCTTACTTTTAACTGAACTAATTCTGTTAATTGTTGTTGGAATGCTGCCATAGAAGCGTCTGATGCAGATCCTGTTGCGCTTATTTCTGCTATAATTGTACCTAATGCATTTAACAATTCTGCAGGAACCATCATTTTACCCATTAATACTTGTTGACCTAATACTTGCCACTCTGCTGTGTTACCAGACACTTCTCCTAATAACCAATTTTTTTGTGTTGTACCTAACATAGTTCTACTAGGATCTAACCATTCTTGTTGGTAAGTTGCTGCATCAAAATTACCTGAAGGATCAAAATAATCAGTAATACTTAGCTGTTTATCACGACCTACTAAACGTGTGTCAAGCATAATTAAGTTAGCTAAATCACCTATTTGAAAGCTTCTATAAATAATGCTAATATCATTTGTCATAGCAGGAAGATACTCGCTGTAAGCTTGTAAAGCACTTTGTTTTCTAGCTTCAAAAGACCCTTCGTCTTCTTGGTGGTTTTCTGCTCCGTTTACATACGTATCGTTAGTGATTTCATGATCATCCCAAACCGAAATAAATGGCTTTTTCTGGTGTAATAACATTAAGTTTTCATCACTTCTGTATTGCTTATAACGGGTTCTGTAGTCGTCTAAAGTAATAATTTCGTGTGTTGGATTGTGTGTTCTTCCTAGTGTTTCGGTATATTGATTAGTACCATATTCGTTTTCTCCATATTCATATATATAATCGCCTAAATGCACTACAATATCTATGTCAGAATTAGCCATAGCATTATAAACATTAAATAAACCTGCAGCATAATTAGCGCAAGAGGTAACACCAAGTTTTACTTGATTAACACTACCTGTAGGTAATGTTATAGTCTCTCCAATAGGTGAAACAGTTTGATCATTTAGATTAATAAAACGATAATATAATTTTTGGTCTGCTTGTAAATCTTGTACTTCTACAGCAATAGTAAAATCACGAGAGCTATCTGTTGTTACTTCTCCACTTCTTACTAAAGTATTAAAAGAAGAATCTGTAGAAATTTGCCACACTAAAGTAGCATTTGCATTTTCAGTAGAATATCTGGTCCAAATAATAACTTGAGTTTGGGTAGGGTCAAAACTAGCTACACCAAAGTCAAAATTAGATTGGTTTAAGTTTTCTGGAATTAAAATTTGATCACTTATATCGTCATCGTTGGAACAACTAATAAAATTAGGAATTAGAATAATTCCTCCAGTTGCTAATAATGAATTTTTTAAAAAAGATCGTCTGTTAAATTGTTTAGCCATGATACGTTTTATGTTATGCATGCATAATTAATTTAATAATGTTATTTGATGGTTATAGAGTTGTTAAGAATAAATTAAATAATTAAAAATTGTAACATTTTGAAGTTTAACGCGTCATATATGTGTAAGTCAGTAATAAGATTTGCAAAATCAATCATCAATTTAAATCAATCATCAATGAAAACAGATAGACAATTATTAGTATTAACCCATTTAAGTCAATTAGTAACTTTATTAATAGGTTGTGGTAGTTTAATATTACCATTTATATTATGGATAACGCAAAAGGACAGAGTATATCAAATGGATACACAAGGTAAAGCAATTGTTAATTTTCAATTAAGCTTAGTTGTATTATATATTGTTTGTGTACCTTTAATACTGTTATTTGGATTAGGATTATTAGGCTGGTTTGTTTTAGGATTAGTATCTATCATTTATCCAGTCTTAAATGCAATAAAAGTAAGCAACGGTCAAAACCCAGAATACCCTTTATCTTTTAATTTTATTAGTTAGTTATATTAATTTGATAAAGAAAAAAACGCAACCTGTAAGGGTTGCGTTTTTAGTTTAGAAAAAAAAAAGAGACCTACAGAAAAAAATAAAACAGAATATGTGATTAAATATTAATTTTGTTAATCAGTCATTATGTCTCGTTTTATTTTTTACATATTATTTTTAGTAAACATTTGTTTTTTGCAAGCACAAAACCCTGTTTTTGTGCCTATGTCTAATGTTTCTAAACTTCCAGATGTTGAGTTTTATGATGTAATAGAAGATAAACAACACTATATATGGTTAGCAGCAGATAAAGGTTTGTACAGGTATAACGGAAAAAATTACAAGCATTTTAGTCATCCTAAACAAAAAGCAAACTCCTTATTTCAGTTAAAACTTGATAGTAATGGAACTTTGTGGTGTAATAATATTTATGGACAAATATTTTATGTAGAAGACAATAGCCTGAAACTTTTTCACGATGCCAGTAAATTAGTAATTGGTCAATTAGCACCTTTTACAATACACGAAGACTATATCAGATTATTTACTGTAACAGGTATTTATGATATTGATATTATAACAAAAAAAACAACTAAGTTTTTTGGTGCTATGTGTATTAGTAACTCTAATAGTAATACTACTAATTACACTTTTGCTATAAATTCTGAAGGAGATACAAAAGGACAGAGTATTTATAAATTCAATAAAAAGGAAAAGTCAAAATTATTTGAAATTACGAGTGTTAAAAATATACAATCGCCAAAACTTTTCGCCTTTAACAATGTCATATTTTTTACACACAAAAGTGAAAGTGGTAATATTATTTATTCTATTAACAAAACAAATAATTCAACAAAACAACTTAAAACACCATCAGAAATACGAAATGAAATCATTTACGGACTTCTAAAATTTAATGATGCATATTGGTTTTTAACTAGTTCAGGAGTGTTTATTTATGATTTTAAAAAAGAAGCGTTTATTTTTAGAGAACAACTTTTTAACACAGAATCTATCACTGATGTTGAAGTAGATTTTAATAATAATTATTGGTTTACAACTTTAGATAACGGTGTGTTTGTAGCTCCAAATCTAAATGTTAGACGTACAAATTTAGAGTTTGTAGAGGCTAAAATAACATCGTCTGTAGCTTTACAAAATAATAAATTTGTGTTAGGAACCAATAATGGGAAACTTTTGTTTTATAAAGAAAATAAGCTTTATAAAACACTGCAATTACCAGGAAAAAAAATTATAGGTAAATTATATTTTGATGAGCAAAAAAAACAATTAATAGTAAGTATTAACGCATCAGAATCTTTTGTGGTTAATTTAAAAACCAATAAAATTACAGATTTTAATAATAGGTTTTCGGTTGCCAAAACATTTTCTAAAATTAATGATAGTATTTTGTTTTATGGTAATTATCGTCAAGGTATTGTTTATAAAAATCCTTTTAATAAAACTGAAAAAATAATTATTAAAGACAGTCGTGTAAAAGCTTCAACAGTAATTGGTAAAACGCTGTTTGTATCTTATATAGATGGTTTTTATAAGTATAATACAGCATCTTATTCTTCAGAAGAAATACAATATAATTTTAAAAGTTTATTGGTTAATTGCATTACAAAAAGTAATGATGGTATATGGTTATCTACACAACATAACGGATTGCTTAAATTTAAAAATGATAGTTTAACAAAATTTGATCATAACTTACCAAATAACTTTCAAATAAACAATATACATTATGATGATGATGTATTATGGTTTTCATCCGATTCTGGCTTATTTCAGTACCAATTAAAAAACAACGCACTTAAATTATTAAGTACCCAAGATGGTTTAGATACAGCAGTTAATGATTTTTTAGTACTTAAAAATCAAATTATTATAATTCGTCCAAAAGCATTTTACACGCTTCCAAAGTCACAAAACTTATTTAAAACATTTAAAACAGCTAAGGTTAGGATAGAGACAGTGTCTATTAATGATCGTGATACATTGGTTAAAAGCAACTATAAATTACCTCACAATCATAATAAAATAGGACTAACTTTCAATTCTAACGGATTTCAATCTAATCAACATGTTAACTACCAATATCGTGTAAGAGAGATTGATACAAGCTGGCAAAATATACCTTTAAACACTCACTATGTAAATTTTAATAGTTTATCAAGTGGGACATATAAATTTGAGCTAAAAGCACAAAATATTAGTGCAAAACAGTCTGTTTATGCTGTTCCAATAACCTTTAAAATAGCAAAGCCATTTTGGCAAACCTATTGGTTTTATTGTTTGGTTGTATTGACTGTTTTTGGGTTGATTTGGTTGTATTTTAGATGGAGAATGAAACAAAAAGAAAGACAACGTATTGCAGAAATTGATAAAATTTTAATCGATAAAAAAATAACTAATTTACGTTTAGAAAATCTGCGTTCGCAAATGAATCCGCATTTTATTTTTAATGCTTTAAACTCTATTCAAGATTATATTGTGTCTAACGAAAAAGAATTAGCTAGTTCATACCTAGTAAAATTTAGTCGTCTAATTAGAATGTATTTAGACTACAGTCAGTTAAACGAAATAACTTTAGAAGAAGAATTTAATGCTTTAAAATTGTATTTAGAATTAGAAAAAGTTCGTTTTGAGGACGAGTTAGATTATAACATTACCATCGATGAACAGTTAAATACAAAACAAATAAAAGTGCCATCGTTGTTCATTCAACCGTATATAGAAAATGCTTTAAAACATGGGTTATTGCACAAATTAACCAATAGGGAACTAAAGGTTGAAGCTAATTTAATTGAGCAACACAAATTACAAATTACTGTAGAAGATAATGGTATAGGTAGACAAAAATCCGAAAAATTAAAACGTCCAAACCCACAACATAAACCTTTTGCAACCAAAGCCAACGAAGAACGTGTACATCTATATAAAAACAAATTAAAACGCGATATAACCATTGAAATTGAAGATTTATATAATGAAAATCAAAAAGCTTCAGGAACCAGAGTGATTATAACAATGCCAATTTAATATAACAATGAAAGCTATAATTATAGACGACGAAAAACGCGCCAGACATTTACTATCTAACCTCATAACCGAACATTGTAAAAGTGTTACTAGTATTGTCGAAGCACAAGATTTAGCGTCTGGTGTAGAATTAATAAAAGAGTCAAAACCAGACATAGTATTTTTAGATATAGAAATGCCAAATCAGTCAGGTTTAGATATCTTAGAATACTTCCCAAATCAAATCGATTTTAAAATCATTTTTGTTACTGCTTATAACCAATATGCAATTGATGCTTTTAAACTTTCTGCAATAGATTACCTGTTAAAACCAGTGGACACAAATGAGTTAAAAGAAGCTGTTGCAAAAGCAGAAGAAGCTATTAAAACTAATAATCTTACAGATCAACTTAATAAGTTGCGCGACTCGTTAAAGCAGTTGTCTTTAGATAAAATAGCATTGGAAATACCTAAGGGTATTATGTTTGCATCTCACAGTGATATCGTTTATTTTAAAGCAGATGGTATGTACACAAACGTTCAACTTATTGATGGTAAACAAAAAACCATTTGCAAGCCCCTAAAGCATTTTGTGGAGCAGTTGGAACAAAACACTATGTTTTTTAAATGTCATCGCTCATATTTAATAAATTTAAAATATGTGGACGAATTGGTTAAAGATGATGGTGATTATTTATTGATGAATAATCAAAAACGTATTCCAATTTCAAAATCTAATCGCGATCAATTTTTAGATGTGATTAAGGAAACGTTTATGTGATTCTTCATTTATAATTTTTAAAATTCATTTAGAAAAAAAAACATCATTTTCAGAAAAAAACAAATTAAGAATGGTTGTTAAGTACTTTATTTTGAGGTCTATCAAACACAATTCTTATGAAAAAAATAGTATTATTATTTGTTTTAGCATTGTGCTACAATACGTCGCACGCACAATTTGGTAAATTGCTTAAAAAGAAAGCTAAAGCAGCTGTAGAAAAGAAGATTAATAAAAAGGAAGATACTAGTTCATCTTCAAACTCGCAAAATGCTTCAGGAATGGTTGGAAACACTTCATCTTCCTCCAAAAATTCATCAAAAACAGAATATACCGATGAAGAATTTAAAGCGGAATTAGCTAAAAAATATCCTAACGACCAAGCGAAGCAAGATTTATACTATCAAAAATATCTTGAAAAAAAGCAACAAGAAGCAGAAGCTAATAAACCCCAAAAAGCCAATGCAATAAGTGACGACTTTTTATATATGTCTTATCCTTTTGCGATGACTAAAGGCATGAGCTCAGTTGGTGTAGATCGTGTAAAATTAAGACGTCAGATGACAGATATGGGTGACAATGTAGATATATTACCTGCACAAGATCCAGAATATGCTTGGTTACGTTTTTTAACAACACCAGAGTTAGAAGCCATGTCTCCAGAAGGTTATATTGGTTACGAGCTGGTTTCAGGAATGTTTACAACCAAAGTTGGCGCAGACAGATCACAAACTTTAGAGCTTGGTACAGGTATGCCAATTTTAGTAAGAGGTATGTTAATTGCAGACGACGTGTTTGTTATTTATGCAGCATCTCATCAAGGTGGACACGCATTTAACGTACCATCATATATGCACCAAAACGATATTACTATTTTAAATGTAATTGGTAAAGGCGAACAACAATTTCATTTAGACTGGTTAGAAAAAGCAAAACCAATTGTAAAAGAATTTGAAGCGACGTTAAAAACCAATTACGATGCTGCTGCAAAATCAACTATGGATGCTATAAAAATGACTAAAGCTGGTGGTATGAATAGTAATGCATCATTAGTGAGTTTTGCTAAAAATAATGTTTCTAAAACTATTGCAAAAGATGGCGCAAAACTATTAAAACTTAATATAGAGTCTAACGATTGGAGTATTGTTAAAAATAAATACACAGGTCACATTTTATATCGATGGATAAAAGGTGCATTCACTGAAAAAAATAAAAATAACGACTGCTATTTGCAAGGTTTTTTAATCAAGCAGCAGTATAATGGTAGTGGTTATGGTAGCTCTCAATTTGGAGGTGTTATTCATGGACAAATGCCTTATGGGCAAAAAATGAATTGCGAATAATTAAAATGTTTTTTGGTTATAGTTTTTTAAAGTCTGCTTGATTAAGCAGGCTTTTTTTATGAAATAATCGTAGGGATAATTTTAATAAATCATTTAGAAAGAAATTAAAGTCATTCAGAAAAAAGCAAATTAAAAACCTTTAGTGTTGCTGTTATTTTGTAGATGAAATTAATATTAATCTTAACTACAATGAAAAAAACTTTACTCTTATTATCCTACTTAATGATAACTACATGGTGTAGTATTATTGCGCAAAACGTAAATATTCCGGATGCTAACTTTAAAAACTATTTGTTGGCAGATTCAGCAATTAATACAAATTCAGATTCTGAAATTTCTGTTGCAGAAGCACAAGCGTTTTCGGGCGAATTATTAATAAATGGTTTATCTATTTCAGACTTAACAGGTATTGAAGCTTTTGTTAACATTACAAGATTAGATTGTTATAGTAATAATTTAACCACTTTAGATGTAAGTAATAACACTGCATTAACACGTTTACACTGTGCAGCTAATCAAATTGAAACCTTAGATATTAGTGCAAATACATTAATTACAGATATACAATGTCATAACAATGGAGTCTTGTATGAATTAAACTTAGCTAACGGAAATAATAGCAATATTAACTGGATGAAAGCCTATGGAAATAGTTTATCATGCATTCAAAAAGATGCTGGTTTTACACCACCAGCAGATGCAGGAATATACAGCCAAGGTTGGACTAAAGGTAACTCTGCAATTTATGGCGACGATTGCGCAGCGTTAAACCAAATAGTAAATATTCCTGATGCTAATTTCAAAAGTTTTTTAGTAAACGATAGTAGTATCAATGTAAATAATGATACTGAAATTACAGTGGCTGAAGCACAAGCTACAACAGAGCTTCTTATCAATGGTCTATCTATTGCAGATTTAACAGGTATTGCAGCTTTTACCAATTTAACACGTCTAGATTGTTACACAAATAATTTAACAACTATAGATGTAAGTAATAACTTAGCCTTAACGCGTTTACATTGTGCTGATAATCAAATTGAAATATTAGATATTAGTGCCAATACACAGATTACAGACATACAATGTCATAATAACACTGTTTTATACGAATTAAATATAGCTAATGGTAATAACAGCAATATAAATTGGATGAAAGCTTATGGTAATCCAAGTTTAACTTGTATTCAAGTTGATGCAGGCTTTTCGCCACCAGCAAACAGTGGTTTGTACGTGGCAGGTTGGACTAAAGATAATCAAACAAGTTATAGTGAAAACTGTATACCAACAGTTTATTATGTAGATGCAAATGCAACAGGCGTAAACGATGGTAGCTCATGGACAGATGCTTTTACAAACGTAGAAGACGCTTTAGCACTTACAAATTTAAATGATGCTGTTTGGGTAGCAAAAGGAACGTATACATTAGTAGACAAAAATACACCAATAGCTGTTAGTACAAACGAAGTAGATATCATTGGTGGTTTTGCAGGAACAGAAATGACTCTAGCAGATAGAGATTTAACAGCTATTCATACCACAAATGCAACCATTTTTACGGGAGATATTAATGGTGATGATATTGATGGAGATTTTACCTCAAACAAAACCGATAATGCGGAACGATTATTTGAGTTAAGAACAAGTAACGTGACCTTTGATGGTATTATTTTTGAAAACATTTACGACACATCACAATCAGGTGGAGTAGAAGAGAATGGTGTGATATTTATACCAAATAATTTAAATGCAAATAATTTAAAAATTAAAAATTCGATATTTAGAAGTAATTATTCAAATGGCTATTTACTTAAAATTAGAAAATTTAATCAAGGATTACTTATTGAAAACACCAAGTTTATAAACAACACCATTGTTAATAAGGGATTGGTTCTCGTAGTATCTGATAGTACAAACGGATATATTTTTACACGTTGGGCAAATGTATTGGTAGCAGATAACGATATCAATCTTACAGCCTTAGATATCTACAGAGAAGATTGGAATAACGGAAGCACTTTAGATGTTGTAATTAATAACAGTACATTTATAAATAACGACTATAATAGTACTTATGGTAATACAATTACAGCTTCAGGTAATGGTAGTGTAAATTTAAATATCAATAATGTTATTTTTTGGCAGAATACAACTAATGGCACAGCAGCAACTAGAGATATTTCCGACGGTTTAAATTCTACATACGATGTGTTTATTAGAAATTCTATTGCAAATGTATCATCAAACGCAGGAACTTATGGGACATTTAATGCTACAAACGTAACCACTTTAGATCAAGCAACAGATAACTTAAATTTAGATAGTGAATATAAGCCAACATCAGCTTCAAATTATATTGTTGATCAAGGAGATAACGCATACTACGATGTAGCTTTATTTGGTGATGTTGATTTATCAGGTAACGTTAGAATATTTAACACCACGATAGATTTAGGTGCTTATGAGTTTATTTCTACATTAAGTGTTGACGATATTTCTTTAAGTACAAATTCAGTAAGACTATATCCTAATCCTGTAAACGATAAATTATTTATTAAATCAGATAATGCAATAGATTCAATAACAATTTATAATGTTAGTGGACAAATAATTAAACAAACAGAGATATTTTCTAATCTAATAGATGTTTCTGGTTTAAATGCAGGTTTATATTTTATAAATATTAAATCAGATAACAGAGAAAATATTAAAAAGTTTATTAAAAACTAAAAATTATTAACTAAAAGAAATAAAAAAATGAAAACAATTAAAATTTTATATCTAAGTCTATTAGTTGTCTTTTTTACAGCTTGTTCATCAGATGATGATAATAATTCAATTGAAGACAATACAGTAACAAATAAAATAACAGTAGGCGATTCTGAGTTTGAAATGAAAACAGCAATTGTAGAACCTACATTAAATAATTCGGTGTTTTTAAGTTTAACAAATAATACACAAGCACAAATTGAAGATTCTTATAATGGTACTACACTTAATAATGTAGATTACTTTTATGCTAGAATAAACCATTCAGATTTGACATCTAATGAAACTTATGATTTGTCTGAAATATCAAGTTTAGAGTTTATCGTAAATGGAGATATTATTGATGCAGAATACGAAAATGGTTTTATTCAATTTTATAAAAGTGGTAGTAATCCAGATTTAGAAGTCACCCAAGGTAGTATTACTGTAACTAACTATTCTACAGATAATTTAACCTTAACGTTTAATTTTGTTAGAAATGATGGTACAGAGATTTCAGGAAATTATAATGGTATACTTTTGTCTTTAGATGATCAAGAATAAAAAACTATTATAAAAAAAAGCGCAACTTGTAAGGGTTGCGTTTTTTAGTTTATAATCTTAAGTTATTCTTACTGCTTTATAAAATAATGATCTGATATGTTAGCCAAAATAATCTTTTCATTATCTATAAACTGAACAGTACTTGTCATTTCTGTATCATCGTTTAATGACATATGTAACATATTATCACTAACGTACCAAGTAATTTGATTAGCACTGGATATTGTACCTTGATCGGTAATTTGTAAATCTGTTATTATACCATTGCCATCTGTATCTAACAAGGTTATTTTATATTCTATATTGGGATTAATAAGATTATCAGATCTTAGCCATTCTCCTACTAATGCACTATTAGTTTCTGATGGAGTAGAGGTAGTATCATCATCATTATTACAAGACCATTGACTTAAGCAAATTACAGTTATAACTACTAATTTAATTAAATGCTTCATTGTATTGATTAATTAATATGTCTTAAAAATTTAAAAATCAGTAAATTGTTTAAGATAAATAGTCTTCAAATGTAATCTTTTATTCTGATAAGGGTCAAAAAAAAAGCAATTCAAAGATGAATTGCTTAATTTATTGGTTAAAGTGTATAAGTTTTAGCTATTAAGCATCACTGGCATTACTAACATTGTTACATGTTCACCTTCTTCTAAATCGTCAATTGGTGTTAAAATACCAGCTCTGTTTGGCATGCTCAACTCTAGTTGTACATCATTAGATCCTAGATTGTTTAACATCTCTGTTAAAAATCTTGAGTTAAACCCTATTTGCATGTCGTCACCTTGATAATCACAAGTTAAACGTTCTTCTGCTTTGTTAGAGTAGTCAATATCTTCTGCAGAAATGTTTAATTCTGCTCCAGCAATTTTTAATCTAATTTGATGTGTTGTTTTATTTGAGAAAATACTAACACGACGTACAGAGTTTAAAAACTGTGTACGATCAATGGTTAATTTATTTGGATTTTCTTTTGGTATTACAGCTTCGTAATTAGGGTATTTACCATCAATTAAACGACAGATTAAGACTGTGTTTTCAAAAGTAAACTTAGCATTAGAATCATTATAATCAATAGTGATTTCTTCTTCACTAGCTCCTAAAATTCCTTTTAATAAGTTTAAAGGTTTTTTAGGCATAATAAACTCGGCTACTTGAGAAGCTTGAACATCTTCTCTTGTGTATTTTACTAATTTGTGTGCATCAGTAGCAACAAAGGTTAAACCTTCAGTTGAAAACTGAAAAAAGACACCACTCATTACTGGTCTTAAATCATCATTACCAGCAGCAAAAATAGTTTTATTTATTGCTGTTGCTAATACGTGACCAGGCATTTTTGTACTGCTTGGATCCTCTAAACTTACAGCCTTAGGAAACTCGTTTCCGTCAGCATAAGCTAAGGCATACTTACCATGATTAGAGCTAATTTCAACAGTGTTGTTTTCTTCAATAACAAAAGTTAGAGGTTGCTCTGGAAAAGTTTTTAAAGTATCTAAAAGTAATCTTGCAGGAATAGCTACGCTACCTTCGTTATCACTTTCTACATCTAATACTGCAGACATAGTCGTTTCTAAATCACTTGCCGAAACGGTTAATTTTGTTCCGTCTAATTCAAATAAAAAATTATCTAAAATTGGCAGTGTATTCGAGCTGTTTATTACACCTCCTAAAACCTGTAGTTGTTTTAGTAAGTATGTACTTGATACAATAAATTTCATTTATATATGGAAATTAATACTATTAATAATTAGTCTTACAAATATATCGTTAATGTCTTAAATTATGAAACAAACTTATCAACACTTATTTTGCGTATTTTTTCTTACGTAAGTAGTTAAAAATAAAACCAAAAACAGCTAATAAAACCAATGGTAACAAGATGTTTATAAGTTGCCATTTTGTTTTTTGTATGGCAATTTTTTCAGGATTTAAAAAGGCTACAGCTATTTCTTTGGACCTAATGTTTATAAGTCCTGTGTCGTCTAATAAATAATTTGCAGCATTTACTAAAAACTCTTTGTTACCAAAGGTCTGTCCAGTATATTTATCAAAACCAAGCTCTTCAACACCATTACGACCAACATCATTTTTAATAACATCACCATCAGATATTACAATCATTTTGGTTGGATTACTAGTGTCTTTTACAGCGTCTAAAGTTACTGGTTTCACTCGGTTTTTATAAGCCGACGTAAATGTACCTTCTAATAATACTGCTAAGGTTTGTGGTCCTTTATTAAATGTTTTGGGATCTAATTGGTTGCTAACCATATCCAAACTTATCTCTCTAGGTGTACCTTCAATTTTACTTAAAGGTGCACTTTGTAGTAAAATAGTTTTTTTAGTGCTACTTTTTATAGTATCCATTGGGTTTGCAAAATCAAACTTTAAAAAGTCTAAATTATGCACAATTGGATGTCTGCTGTTTCCTTTTGCTAAAGGAGAATAGGTCCAAGGATAACTTTGAAATTGACTATTACTACCTTCTCCAGATGCTAATGTAATTGGAGCAGAGTACATGGAGCTTACAATTAACGGATTAATTCTAACACCATATTTAAAGAAAAAATCGGTCAAATTAAGATCCATTGGTATTGCCACATTTTTTCCTAAATCGTTGTACAAACTATCTTTGTCCATTGCGACTTGTTCTAGCAACCAAAGACTTTTTCCGCCATTCATAGTATATTGGTCTAGTACAAATTTTTCTTTTTCGGTAAAAGCTTCAGTAGGTTTAGCAGATATTACTAAATCGTATTCATTTAGTTTTTTTAATGTGCTTGTTGCATGATTAGCGACGCTATCTAACGTAAAAGGAGCAATAAAATAGTAGTCTCTAATAGATTTTATATAATCTGCAATGTATTTATTTTCTAGTTGACCATTACCTTTTAAAACAGCAATTTTGCGTCGTTTAGGGTTAACCAATTTACTTAATCCATCTGCAAAAGCATATTCTAGTTGTTGTACAGAGTTTGTAACTAGTTGTTGTTGTGTGGCTCCAATAGTATTTTTAACTAAAGGAATTTTAACTGTTGTATCATTAAAACTTGCTAAAGCCCAAGGAAAAATAACTGCTTGGCTAGTTTTTCCGTTTTCCTTGACATTTAATTGCATTGGTGTTAACCCTCTTGCGTTTAGCTGTTGTATGCTTTGATCGCGAGTGGCTTCATCCTCAATTGGATTTATAAAGCTGAAACTAATATTACTATTGTAAGCTTTAAATTCTTCTAACAATTGTCTGGTTTCTAATTGAAGCTTTCTAAATTCTGACGGAAAGTCTTCCCCTTCTAAAAACACATCAATTATTATAGGCGAATCTGCTTGGTCTAATATCGCTAAAGCGGAAGGATTAAGCGTATAACGTTGATCTGTAGTTAAGTCAAAACGTTTGTAAACCTTTTGAGATACAACGTTAAGCAGAATTAAACTAACGACAAGAATTACGATATGTTTGATAGATTTATTCAAAAGTTTTTTCAAGTTGATAGATTTTTAATGCTGCTAATGTGTCTTTTTTAAACTGAAACTCAATGCATTCTTGTTGCTTATTAAAAGCACCAGGTTTAAAGCCCATATTATAGTTCCATTGGTCTTTGCTGTTGGCTTTGATGCTGTCATCCCAACCATACCATTCAGCAGCTCCAAAGTCTTTTTTTATTTCAGATTTAGTTTTACCAATTAATTGTTTATTGTTATAAACTTGATCCATCATTTCAAAACGTAATTCAGGATACTCTTTCCAATTTTCTGCATTAAAATGCTTTTGATGATAGTAGTCAGAAAAGATATTGACAATAGGATAAAACAAATAAAAATAAAGTAGAGGAGTAGCTACTAAAGTAATTAGAAGGCTAATCCATTTATTGTCACCAATTGTTTTTATAAATAGCCAAGCTAATATAAAAACAATAATAAAAGATATAATTAATATAGGTGTAATTACCATGTTATTGCTTTTTAATGTTTAGTTTAGTTAAGGCTATAAAAAGTACAGTGATACTTAAAAAATAAATAATATCACGAGTGTCTAAAACTCCACGACTGATACTTTTATAGTGTGCATTTATACCTAAGTTTTCGATAATATTACTTGATGTTACGTCTGCAATACCCTCAAAACCTATGTAAAAAAACAAGCATAAAAAAACAGCAATTATAAATGCTACAATTTGATTGTCTGATATTGTTGAGGCAAATAGACCAATTGCAGTATATGTAGCCACCAAAAATAACAAACCAAAATAAGAGCCTAATGTGCTACCAAAGTCTAAATTCCCTGTAGGATTACCTAATTTATATACTGTGTATACGTAAAGTAATGTTGGTAATAAGGCTATTAAAATAAGTACTAAAGCACCAAAATATTTACCTAAAACTAGCTGTAAGGTACTAATCGGTTTGGTTAATAAAAGCTCTAAAGTACCTTGTTTTTTCTCGTCACTAAAACTACGCATAGTGACAGCAGGAATTAAAAATATTAAGATCCAAGGTGATAATAAGAAAAAGGACGATAAGTCTGCAAATCCATTATCAAGGATATTAAACTCGCCTTTAAACAACCATAAAAATAGTCCATTTAGTAGTAAAAATATGGCAATGACAAGATAACCAATAGGAGATGCAAAAAATGAGTTGATTTCTTTTTTAAGTATGGCTAGCATTATTGGGTTATTTGTTTTTGTTTGATGTCGTTATATATTTCACTTTTCACTTTTCACTTTTCACTTTTCACTTCAGCGAAGCTAATTTATCTACACTCCAAGCTTCAGGTTTTGCATTAAATAAAGGTTTCGTTTTAGCCCAAATCCCTTTAAATAGTTCCGAGTTGCGGTAGTTTTCTAAATCGCTTTCTTTGGTCCAATAACTATACGTAAAAAAGACATTACTATTGTGTTTGTCTTGATAAAGCTCTAGTAATTGGTTACCTTCAAAGCCTCTTATTTTATGTTTTATAGTTTCAAAGTTAGCTAAAAAAGTCTCTATGTTTTCTTCAGCAAAACTTAATTTTACAATTCTTACAAACATATAGTTTATATTAAAAATTATTAGGTACAGTTTCTTTTTCAAAGTTAATGGTTACAGTGTCACGTAAACCTAAACCCATTAAACTACTGGCACTTCCAACAGATTGGTTGTTGCTTTTATAGATAGCGATTTCTAAATAATTAGAGCTGTTAAAAACAACTAAACCACGACCTTCGTCATTACGTTTGTCCTCAGGTGTGTCAAATTTAACAATGTCACTATACTTTGTATTAATTTTTTTGAATTTATAATTTCTTGCAGATACCTCATAAGGTCGTCCTTTTTGAAGAGTTTCAAAAAAAGACTTTTTAATGTTGGTTACCACATTTCCATAATTATCAATATAAATAATACTACCTATAATTTGTGTTTGTTCCTCATTAACATAAGGCACTAAATTTTTTATAGGCTTAATATTGTTTATAGTTTTTCCAATAACATCTAAAGTACCACCTCTGGCTATATGACAAGCTACTTTTACAAATACATCTAAAACAGGAAAACTAGTTTCGATTTTATCATGTATGTTTATTTCTACTAACTTTGTGTAGGCTATTTCATTGGCAATCATACTCATAATTCCGTTGTTAGCACAAACAAAATAATGTTCGTCTAATTCAACTGCTATATGCTTGTTTTCTGGATTGATTTCAGAATCAATTCCAATAACATGAATGGTACCTTTAGGAAAACTACTGTAAGCATTTTGTATAATATAAGCAGCTTCAGCAATATTAAAAGGTGATACAGAGTGTGAGATATCAACAATTCTTACGTCAGATAATTCTGAGTAAATCGCTCCTTTTATTGCGCCAGCAAAGTGATCTTTCTCTCCAAAATCTGTAGTAAGCGTTATAATTGGCATGTAGTATTGTTGATATTTTTTTAACCTATAACACACAAAAAATGTGTAAGTTTGTTAGGTACACAAAACTAATAAATTTGTATAGATTAATTTAATAAATGCTACGCTTTTGAATGAAATAATTATTGAACTTGAAGAGATCTCTCCAAAAGATTTTTTTGGAACAGGTAATGAGAATATTACATTATTAAAAAAATACTTTCCTAAATTAAAAATAGTTGCTCGAGGAAATAAGATTAAAGCTTACGGAGACGAGGATTTACTTGAAGAATTTGATTTAAGATTAGGTATGCTTTTTAAACATTTTGCTAAATATAACAAACTAGACGAAAATGTTATTGAGCGTGTATTAACAAGCAATAGTAGCGATGATTATTCGACTTCAGAACAAAGCGGAGAAGTTTTAGTACATGGCTCTAACGGTAAGCCTATTAAAGCCATTACTGCAAACCAACGTAAAATGGTAGAGCTAATGCGTAAAAACGATATGGTTTTTGCTATTGGTCCAGCAGGAACAGGTAAGACTTATACAGGAGTCGCATTAGCAGTTAGAGCTTTAAAAAACAAAGAGGTAAAACGCATTATTTTAACACGTCCTGCTGTAGAAGCTGGTGAAAATCTAGGATTTTTGCCAGGAGATTTAAAAGAGAAATTAGATCCATACATGCAACCAATTTATGATGCATTACGCGATATGATTCCTGCTGAAAAATTAGCACAATACATAGAAAATGGTACCATACAAATTGCACCTTTAGCTTTCATGCGTGGACGTACTTTAGATCACGCATTTGTGATTTTGGACGAAGGACAAAACACGACACATGCCCAAATGAAGATGTTTTTAACTAGAATGGGGAAAAACGCAAAGTTTTTACTAACAGGTGATCCAGGTCAAATAGATTTACCACGTCGTACAATTTCTGGTTTAAAAGAAGCTTTACTAATTTTAAAAGGAGTAGAAGGTGTAGGAATGATATTTTTAGATGATAAAGATGTTGTCAGACACAAATTAGTTAAAAAGATTATAGCTGCTTATAAGAATATTGAAAACAGAGAATAATAATAAGTTTTCATAGATTTGCACCATATAGCAAATAACACAATTTACCCATCAACAACACAACTAAATGAGTAATACAATAATTGATACTAATTTTAATTTTCCAGGACAAAAAAGTTTGTATAA
Organism: Olleya sediminilitoris; assembly: GCF_016785945.1. Taxonomy (GTDB): domain Bacteria; phylum Bacteroidota; class Bacteroidia; order Flavobacteriales; family Flavobacteriaceae; genus Olleya; species Olleya sediminilitoris. Next base: position 84,798 of record NZ_JAEMEF010000002.1, read on the forward strand.
AGGAAAAGTAAGAGCAGTTTATAATATTAATGAAGAGGAGCTTGTCATGATTGCAACGGACAGGCTTAGCGCTTTTGATGTCGTGATGCCAAAAGGAATTCCTTATAAAGGACAAATCCTTAATCAAATTGCAACAAGCATGATGAAGGCAACCGAAGATTTAGTTCCAAATTGGTTAACAGCCACACCTGATCCTAATGTAGCTGTTGGGCATTTATGCGAGCCTTTTAAAGTAGAAATGGTGATACGTGGTTACATGTCTGGTCATGCAGCACGTGAGTATAAAGCAGGTAAACGTATGCTTTGTGGTGTAGCGATGCCTGAAGGTATGAAAGAAAACGATAAGTTTCCTGAACCTATTATCACACCTGCAACCAAAGCGGAAATGGGTGATCATGATGAAGATATTTCTAGTGAAGACATCCTTAAAAAAGGAATTGTAACTGAAGAAGATTATATTGTTTTAGAAGACTATACGCGTAAATTATTTGAAAGAGGAACAGAAATAGCAGCGTCTAGAGGTTTAATATTAGTAGATACAAAGTATGAATTTGGAAAAACCAAAGACGGAAAAATTGTATTAATTGACGAAATACATACACCAGATTCTTCACGTTATTTTTATGCGGAAGGGTATCAAGAACGTCAGGATAACAATGAAGCGCAGAAACAATTGTCAAAAGAATTTGTTAGACAATGGTTAATTGCTAATGATTTTCAAGGTTTGGAAGGTCAAACAGTACCAGTGATGTCTGATGAATATATTGAAACAGTTTCGGAACGTTATATTGAATTATACGAAAACATTATGGGAGAACCATTTGTAAAAGCAGATGTGACCAACATACAAGAACGTATTGAAACTAATGTTTTAGCGTATTTAAAATAATATTTAGAGAATTATTAAGAACATAAAAAAGAGCTTGCTTTTGCAAGCTCTTTTTTTATAAAATATAGTTTCAATAGCAAAATAAGCACTTACTAATATTAATAGATCTAGGTGAGTATCTCTTTTTAAATTTAATATAATAATGCCTTTTTAAAATCTAAGTCCATTTCGATTTAAAACTTTTAAACAAAATTTTACTGTTTAGTATATTTTAAAAATAAACTAAAGTTGTTTTATCTAAAAATGTATTTATTTAAAAAGTACTACTTATAGGTAACTAAAATGTCAACTACCTTTTGCAAATCATTTTCATTAATTTCCGTTTCTGGAGCCAAAGGAAATTGTTGTTGTCCAGGTCTGCTTATAAAAGCAGCACGCCAATCAGCCCAAAGTGCTCCTGCAACATCCCAACCATGTGCAGCAATTAGCATGCAGTCTTCAGGTTTTACGTTCATTTTATTTGAAGCCCAATTATAAACCTCTGTAAAAGGTTTAAATTTTCCAACCGATTCTATACTCAACAAGTCATCAAAATATTGAGCTAATCCAGCATTTTTAATTTTGGTTTTAAGACTTTCGTCATTTGAATTTGTTAGCGCTACAAGTGTAAAACCTTCATTTTTTAATGTGTTTAAGGCGTTTTTTACCTCAGAATGTGGTGGTAAATCTTGTAAAGCATTTACGACAATATGTCTTGCGTTTTCTTCTGTAATTGTAATGTCATTATTGGCAGCAACCATTTGTAAGGCAGCAGCACCAATTTGCCCAAAAGATTTGTATTGTCCACTTGCCGAAACCACTAATGAGTATTGCAATAATGTTGTAAACCATAATGATAGCAAATGGTCTTGACCATTTAGCACGTATTTAACTTCCTTTTTTAAAGGTTTTAAATCTAAAAGAGTTTCGTTTACATCAAAAAATAATACTTTGGGTCTGGTTTTCATTAGTGTAGATTTTATTTTAATTGTTTTAAAGCGGATAATATCTCTAAAGGTTCTGCACGCTGTGTATAATCTGCGTCTAAAAAGGCATATGTAATTGTTCCGTTTGTGTCTATAACATAGGTTGCAGCTAAAGGTAATTGGTTACTTGTGTCTCCATTAACTTTGTTTAGCCCAAAACCAGCATTGTAAATAGTAGCAACATCATCTGTTAATGTAAAAACTACACCATATTGTTTACCAACAATGTTTTTTACATCACTTAAAACAGTAAACTCAAGTTCATTTTTTTCTGATGTGCTTAGTGAGTTATCAGGCAATTCTGGAGTTAAAGCTAAAAGCGTAGCTCCTTCTTGTTTAAATTCTGGTAATTTATCTTGTAAAGCGTGTAAAGTGATGTTGCAATATGGGCACCAACCACCTCTGTACCATGTTAAAACTACTGGTCCATTTTTTAATTGGTCGTATAATGTGACGGATTTATTTAATGCATTTTTTAAAGTGAAATCATGCGCTTTGTCTCCAACTTTTAAAGCAGAATCTAAAACTCCTGAGTTTGCTACACTAGAAATGCCATCTGCATATATTTGTTTCTTTTTGTCTGTAAATTTTGCTGCTCCTGATTGACGTACTTCATCTAATAATACATCTAATTCGCCTTTATTATTTTTGTTTTCCATGAGTTATACTTTTACAGTTGGTTTTTTATTAAACCAAAGATTATTCATTTAACAGCTCTGATAATACTTGTTTAAAAGTATCTATTGGTTGTGCTCCTGTAACAGCACTTTTACGATTAAAAACAATGGTTGGCACAGAGTTTACTCCCATGTTTTTCCATTGATTTTGTATGCTTCTTACTTGGTAACGTGCTTCCTCATTATCTAATTTAGCTAAAGCTTCGTCAGCATTTAAACCAACTTCTAAAAGAGCTTCTTTTAAAACCTCTTTTTTCGAGACGTCTTTTCTATCACTAAAAAAGGCTTTAGTTAAAGTCATTTTTAATTCGGTTTGTTTTCCAAAGTCTTTGGCGTATTCTAATAACACATGTGCGTCAAAAGTATTAACCATACGCATATCTTTAAAGTAGTCGAATTTAAAACCTAAAGCATCACCAATATGAGTCATGCGTTGCTGAGATTCTTTTTGTTGCTCTAAGGTAGAACCATATTTTTCGGAAATGTGTTCTGTTACATTTTGACCTTCAGCTGGCATATTAGGATTTAGCTCAAAAGGTTGCCATTCAATGTCAATTTTATCTTCTACGCCTAAGTCTTTAATTGCTTTTTCTAAATGTTTATAGCCAATGGTACACCATGGACAGACTACATCTGAAACTATATCTATTTTTAATTTATCTGCCATAATTACAATGTTATTAATTCGCTAATTTGAAGTACACCTTGTACATTACTGTAATTTTTTACATCTGCAGCAAAGGTTTCTCCATGTGGTCCAAAGGATTCTTGAAAAGCTTCAACGCTGTCAAATTTTAAATGCGCAATAGCTACATAAGGAGCCAATTCTCCTGGAGTTCTGCTTGCTAAACCTAAGTCTAGTTCTAATCCTTTTAATGCGTCACCAACTAATTTTGACACCATTGGTAAGTGTTTGTTTTGATAATAATCTGCATCAAACTGTACATTTTTACTGTTTGGATACATTACTGATACTTTTATCATTGTATTTGTTTTATAAAAATAAACCTTCTGTAAAGATAACAGAAGGTTTACAGCTAATTAATCTAATTTAGGGATAGTATTATTTTTTCCAAGCAAATTTCTTGAACGCCTCATCTACAGGTGTGTTTGCGATGTGGTTTGTATAATTACTTATTGTTTTTTGAGATAATCCTAAGATGATATCTAAAACGTGTTTTTCTTCATATCCAGCAGCATAAAAAGCATCTAAATCGTCTTGCGAAACATTACCACGATTTCTAACTATTGATAATGTCATAGTACGTAATGCTTCAAGTTTTGAATCTGCTAAAGGTTTTTCGTTACGTAATGCTTCAGTAATATCTGCGTCTACTTTCATCATATGTGCAATACCTGTATGTGCTGGTACACAGTAATGACATGCATGCTCAACATTAATAGCTTGCCAAACTACAGTTAATTCTTCTTCGTTAAATGAAGATTGTGTAAATAACTCGTGTAAGGTTTGGTAGGCTTGTAATAATTGTGGAGAAGCTGCTAAAACTCCGTGTAAACCAGGAATCATTCCGTATGCTTTTTGTGAGTTTTCTAATAATGATTTACTTCCTTCTGGAGCAGTTTCGATGTTGTGAATTTTTAATGTTGTCATAATTTTTGTTTTTATTTAATGTTTTGTTAATCTTTTCTAAACGTTCGTTTAGTTATTGTGTAAAAAAAATGTTTTTATAGGTTTTTAAAAGTCATTTCGATATAATCTTCAATTTCTTGCTTTGTGTTTACTCTAGCTGCTGCAGCTAAACCATGTTTTGCTAATAATAAATAATTAGCTTGTTTGGTTACTGTGTCTTCAGATTTAGAAGGATCCATTTTTAACTTTTCAATAATTATAGATTTTAAATTGTCCATAAATTGATTCATTTGTTTAGTAATGCATTCATCTTGTTTTTCTGAAAACTCATTATAAGTATTAGTTACAAAGCAACCTTTTACTTTGTCGTTTTTAAAACTTGAACTTACAGAATCGTAGAAAAATTGTTTAATATCTTCAATTCCGTCATGCCCTTTTTTTAGTTTTTCTAAAACCTTATTGACATTAGATTGGTAAAGTTTTAAACTTTCTAAAAATAAACCATGTTTATTACCAAAACTAGAATATATCGAAAACTTATTAATGCCCATTGCTTTTTCAAGCATTTGCATAGAAGTAGTTTCATAGCCATTTTTCCAAAAAAGGGTCATTGCTTTTTCGACTACTTCAGTTTCGTTATATTGTTTTGTTCTTGCCATTTTTAATTTCCGTGTAAACGGTAATATCTAATTACTCTGCAAATCTAACCAATCGTTTAGAAATAAAAAAACTATTAACATAACTTTAGTTTTTTAATTTTAAATATAGGTTTCTGATTTTGTTATATAGATAGGTGTTGGTTTTGACATAGTAAAAAGAAATAAAACAAACAACAACAATAAAAAGTAATGCTCCAAAGATAGCTTGCGTAGGGTTTAAGCTTTTGTAAAAAAACTGTTTTAAGCTAACTCCTGTAAAACTACCATATATAATCATAAAATGAATAACGTAAATAGACAGTGTCTTTTGACCAATTTTAGTAATTATAGCTTGTTTTAAATAGGTCTCAAAAGTATAAAACAATCCAAATATTAATAAGACATTGCCTAGTCTACTAAACAAATAATTATAATTGGCACTTTTTGTAAATAATGGTAAATTAAACCAATGGTCTAATGTTTTTAAAATGGCACTGGAATAAAACATTAGTATAACTCCAACAGTATAAAAGCTAATTATTTTAAATGTTTTGTAATTGTTTTTATGTCCATATTTATTAAATAATATCGCTACAAATCCACCAAAAGCGACATAGCCAAACCAAGGGATTATATTAAAAACAGAACCATTTTGTGTGGTAAGGTAATTAACAAATAGTGCTGGAGCATTTTCAATTTTTAAACTTCTGTATAAAGGCTCAGAAACAAAAATAACAAAGCATAATATTAAAAATAGGATAGCTAAAACCCATTCGTTTTTTAAACAGATTTTATATAGCATAATTAATAAGATTAGTGATAATCCAATACATTGTAAAACGTCAACTTGTAAAAAACTCATATTGACTTCACCATACATCAAACTCCAAAACGAAAACCGTAAAGCATAGCCAAGTCCAATTAATAAAAATCCTCGATTTATTCCTTTTTTTATACGTTCAGCATCTGTTTTTTTTGCTTTAGCTTTTAATAATAAATACACAAAAACTAAACCTGTAATTGTAAAAAAAGTAGGAGCAGTAATCCCTCTAAAGTAATTCCAAATATTATAAATAGTGTTATTTGTATCTCTGTAAATTGGATTTAATAAGGTATCAATAAAGTGACCTTGAAGCATCATTAAAATAGCAAATGCACGTACAGCATCAAGAAAAAATAGACGAGTTGGTTTCAATAGATAATAGTTGTTAGTGATGTAAAGATAATGGTTATATTTAAAGTCTAAAACTTTGTGTTTGTATGTACCATAAAATAAACGACTTTATAGCAGATTTTGCCACTTTTGTTTGGGGTTTACCATTATTAATTTTATTAATTGGTGGTGGATTATATCTGCTTATTCTTTCTAGATTTTTACCATTTAGATATCTAGGACATGCCATACAAGTGCTAAGAGGTAAATATGACAATAAGGATGACGAAGGCGAAATCACCCATTTTCAAGCATTAACAACAGCATTATCCTCTACCATTGGTATGGGTAACATTGCAGGAGTGGCAGTTGCTATTTCAATAGGTGGTCCTGGAGCAGTATTTTGGATGTGGATTAGTGCAATTGTAGGTATGTCAACCAAATTTTTTACTTCTAGTCTAGCCATAATGTACAGAGGTAAAGACAGTGCAGGTAACATACAAGGTGGACCAATGTATTTTATAATGGAAGGTTTAGGTAAACAATGGAAACTTTTAGCAGTCTTATTTAGTTTTTGTGGATTGATTGGTGCTTTGCCAGTGTTTAACGTTAACCAATTAACTCAAGCCATAAATGATATTGTTTTAATGCCAAACGGAATTATTGTCAATTTCACCTCCAATTTAATCATTGGACTAATATTAGTAACTATTACATCTATTGTTATTTTAGGTGGTTTAAACAGAATTAGTAAAGTAGCATCCAAATTAGTACCAAGTATGGTATTGCTATATTTTGTGTTGATTCTTATAATTTTATTCGCTAATGCGGAAGTCGTGCCAACGTATTTTAAACTTATTTTTACAGATGCTTTTGCAGCAGAAAATTATAAAGGTGATGCATTTTTAGGTGGTCTTTTAGGCGGATTGATAGTTTTAGGAATCCGAAGAGGTGCGTTTTCAAACGAAGCTGGTATAGGTACAGCACCTTTAGCTCACGGAGCAGCAAAAACCAACGAGCCAATTCGTGAAGGTTTAGTGGCTATGTTAGGACCAGCAATAGACACCTTAATTGTTTGTACACTAACAGCTTTAGCAATTTTAGTTACAGGTGTTTGGCAAACCACAGAGGCTAACGGAGTAAGCTTAACAGCCAATGCTTTTGGAGTAGCAATGCCAACTTTTGGTAGGTATTTATTACTACTATGTATTGTAATTTTTAGTGTATCATCATTATTTTCTTATGCATATTATGGCGGAAAATGTCTGTCGTTTTTAATAGGAGACAAATACAAACACTATTACAACTATTTTTATATTTTAAGTATAATTCTTGGAGCAACAACCTCTCTAGCATTAATGATTAATTTAATTGATGGTGTATTTGCCTTAATGGCAATTCCAACCATGACAGCTACATTAATTCTAGCTCCTAAAGTTTTAAAAGAAGCCAAAGCATATTTTAAAAGGATGAGAGAATCATAAATATAGTTATTAATAATCTAGATTTTTTATGTTAAAATAATAGTTATTAAAAGTTTTTTTTGTTAAATGATCCAAAAAGTAAACTTCATACGTACATAATGTTTAATTAATCCTTTACATTATATTCTGTATGAAACAATTATTTACTTTTCTGTTTTTATTATCATTTGTCAATGGTTTTTCTCAAGTTAAACCCGATTTAACAAATACAGGGACAACTGGTACATTAACAGCATACACAGGAACAACCACAATAACTACAGATAATTTTATTTTGGAGAATGCAATTATTTCAGGTTCTTTAAATATTAAAGCAAATAATGTCACCATTAAAAATTGTTTAATAGAAACTGGTGGTTATTATGGTATACGTTGTAACTACAAAGACTCTAATGGTAATGATTATACTAATTTATTAATAGAAGATTGTGAAATTAGAGGAATGCAAAGTGCAGCTATCTATGGAGATAATTTTATTGCAAGAAGATGTAATATATGGAATAGCGGAAATGACGGATTAAAGCCTGTTAGTAATTTTTTAATTGAGTCCTGCTATATTCACGAGTTAGGTTATGCAGATGGTGCTCATGCAGATGGAGTACAAATGGTAAACGGTGGAAATGGTATTATGAGATGGAATAATTTTGATATGCCTTGGAACAATCCTACTTATGCAAATAGTCAGTGTATTATTATGTCTACTAACGTAGGTACTATAAATAATGTTTTAATTGAAGACAACTGGATTAATGGAGGAGGTTATAGTGTGCAGATAATAGATAAAGGTAATGGTTTAGGTGTTCCTACAAACGTTTCTGTTTTAAATAATTTATTTGGTAGAGACCATGAATTTGGTCCTCAAAGAACAGATGCAGGTGTCGTTTGGCAATGTAATACGTATGAGGATGATGGTGAAGCTATTGGTGAGTGTCCTTCATTAACAGTAGAGAGTTTAACTACTTCTAAAGGAATTAAAATGTATCCAAATCCAGCGTCAGATAATTTAAACTTTAATTTCTCAATTGATTTTTCTGGTATGTTATTTATGTATGATGTAACGGGAAGACAAGTGCTAGAGTTAACACTTGAAAATACTTTAGACAAGACAGTTTCTGTAAATTGTTCAGAATTTATTCCTGGAATGTATTTTGTTAAAATGAATAGTAAAAACAAATCGTATGCTACTAAAGTTCTTATTGAGTAATTAGCTTATGTAAACGATAGGAGAATATTTATTACTGAAGGCTTGATAGCTTGTCAAAGTTTACAATAAGTATCATAAATAATAAAAAGGCTACATATATTTATAACGTAGCCTTTTTTAATTATAATATTATTAAATTTTTAAAAAAGGGTTTTCATGAGTAAATTGTAAGGCTTCTTCTAAACTATTAACTAATAGCGGTTAATCTTTTTTATAACAAAAGAAATAATTTAGCCTTTATTTATCGAAGCTTTAAACTGTTGAGGCGTCATTAGTTCCATTTTTTTAAATTGCCTGTTAAAGTAACTTGTGTTATTAAAACCAGATTTAAAAGCAATTTCTGACATTCTAAAATCTGTAGATTCTTTAATTAATTTTTTAGAAAACTTAATTTTTTCAGAGTTTATATAATCAATAGGAGAGATACCTAAGGTGTTTTTAAATTGCTTATGGAAGTGAGACGTGCTCATGTAGGCTTTTTTAGCCAGTAGGTCTACACTAATATCTTTATTGGTTAAGTTGTCTTTAATAAATTTTATAACGGTTCCAATTCTAGTATCGTGAAAAATATGATTAAGATCATTCATAATTAAAGACTTTGCTTTAGTTTGAAGTAGTCTGACAATCAATTCCTGTATCATCAAATCCAATAAAACGTCCTTAGATTTATTGTTATTGGTAAAAGTATAGGTTAACCTTTCTATTAAATGGTTAACGTCTGTGTTATTTATTAAATGCGAAGTGCTTTGGTCTAAATCCCAACTGTTATTCTCGTTTTCTATGGCTACATGTTGGTTAAATTTTTCGACAACTTCATCAATTTTAAAAGCATCAATGCCTAGGGCTAAACATTGGGTTGGCTGTTGCTTAGTGGCAATAGGAAAATCAATAACCATTTCCTTGTTAGTTGGCATGACTACAGATTCACCTGGAAAAAAATCAAAAGCTTTAAAACCATCTATATGCATAACTTTCTGCCCAGTTAGCATACTTGCTATTATCGGAAAGTTAAAAGTTAATGACACTTTTTCTGCAAAAGCGTGGGTTTCATATATGTTAAGTTCTGCATAATCTGCATTATACGTTGTTCTATTTTCCACTAAAGTGGTCAGTTTTCGGCTACTTTTATGATAATTTAATAAGGACTGCATATTCAATACTACAATAAAATTTGAACATACATTTGTTAATAATAGATATGTTCAAGATTATGATAATTCTGTTCAATATAATTAGAATATGATAAAATAACTTTATCAAAAATAAAGATAATATATTTTTTAAACTAAAAAATTATCTATTCACTAATTTAATAAGAAATTATATGAGTTATTCTAAACCTAAATTTAAAGAAAAATATGGCAATTTTATAAACGGAAAATTTGTTGATCCTATAGATGGTCAATATTTTGAAAATACGTCTCCAATAGACAATAGTTTAATAGCTAAATATCCAAGATCACAAAAAGAAGATGTCGAAATGGCTTTGGATGCAGCCAATGCAGCAAAAGAATCTTGGGGAAACACCTCAGCAACTGAAAGAGCAACGTTGTTAAATAAAGTAGCAGATATTATTGAAGCTAATTTAGAGGAATTTGCTATTATGGAAACCTGTGATAATGGAAAACCTATTCGTGAGACCTTAAACGCAGACTTACCATTATGTGTGGATCATTGGCGTTATTTTGCAGCTTGTATTAGATCTGAAGAAGGTAGTGCAACCGAGTTAGACCAACACACATTATCCATGAATATTAAGGAACCATTAGGTGTGGTTGGACAAATTATTCCTTGGAATTTCCCATTACTAATGTTGTCTTGGAAGTTACCTCCAGCTTTAGTTACAGGAAATTGCGTGGTTTTAAAACCAGCCGAACAAACACCTTCTACAGCGACATTGTTAATGGAAAAAATAGCTGATGTATTTCCTCCAGGAGTTGTAAATATTGTACATGGTTTTGGACCAGAAGCAGGTAAACCTTTGGCATCAAGCTCTAAAGTAGATAAAGTTGCGTTTACAGGCGAAACTACAACAGGACAATTAATCATGCAGTACGCCTCTAAAAATTTAAATCCTGTAACAATGGAATTGGGTGGTAAATCACCAAATGTTTTCTTTAATTCGGTTATGGATCATGACGATGCTTTTTTAGATAAAGCAATTGAAGGTGCTGTTTTATTTGCCTTTAATCAAGGGGAAGTGTGTACCGCACCTTCTAGAATTTTGGTTCAAGAAGATATTTACGATGATTTTATGAAACGTGTGGTTGAAAGAACAAATGCCATAATACAAGATAATCCATTAGATGTAAATACAATGGTTGGTGCACAAGCGTCTAAAGATCAATATGAAAAAATACAATCTTATATAGAAATAGGAAAAGAAGAAGGAGCAAAAGTATTGGCAGGAGGATCTGCTAATAAATTATCCGGTAATTTAGCTGAAGGGTTTTACATCAAACCAACAATATTAGAAGGTAATAATAAAATGCGAGTATTCCAAGAAGAAATTTTTGGGCCAGTCGTTTGTGTTACAAAGTTTAAAGATGAAGCCGAAGCTTTAGAAATTGCTAATGATACACTTTATGGACTCGGAGCAGGAGTATGGACCAGAGATGCACATCAATTATATCAAATACCACGAGCGATTAAAGCTGGTCGTGTATGGGTGAATTGTTATCATTCTTATCCTGCACATGCACCATTTGGTGGTTATAAAAAATCTGGTTTTGGTAGAGAAAACCATGTGATGATGCTTAATTACTATCGTCAAACTAAAAACATGTTAATCTCTTACGATAAAAATAAATTAGGTTTCTTTTAGTAGAAATAAAGTATTAGTATTTAAGGCTGAGTTATTAAGTAATTCAGCCTTTATAATAAATTTAAATTATGAAAAGAGTAGCAATTACACCAAAAGCAGCAAAAGTTTTAGACCAATTAAAAGCAAAGCATGGCGATTTAATTTTTCATCAAAGTGGAGGCTGTTGCGATGGTTCTGCTCCTATGGTATTTGAAAAAGGTGATATGTATTTAGATGAAAGTGATGTTTTGTTAGGAACTTTAAATGATGTTAATTTTTATATGAATCAAGACCAGTTTGAATATTGGAAACACACGCACTTAACAGTAGATGTTACTGAAGGTCGAGGTGCAAGTTTTTCATTGGAAATTCCTTTAGGATTACGTTTTTTAATTCATTCAAGATTATTAACTAAAGATGAAGAAGCGTTTTTTAATGGTTAATACTGTGTAAATCTATTGTTTTTGTTATTTTAATAATTTAAGCTTTAAAAACTAGTGTTATTCACTATTTTAAAGCTTTTTTTGTGGTTAATATTTAAATATTTAACTAATTTATATAATTTTTATTGCTAAAATGATATATTTATGCTAAATTAATATATATGACCGTAGATTTATGTCCCAATTGTGGATCAGACCATTACATTAAAAGTGGAATTGTTAATAATAGACAGCGTTATAAGTGTAAAAAATGCAACTATTTTTTCTCTGTTAATAAGATAGGTAAGAAGATAGACGACTACTACGTTAATAAATCGTTACAATTATACTTAGAAGGATTAACCTATCGAGAAATTGAACGTATTTTAGGGATCTCTCACGTTAGTATCATGAATTGGGTCAAAAAATACAATATCAAACGTCCATATAACTCTAATTATCACCCAACTTATAAGATTTTAAACGCTTCAGAATTAGCAGTTTATTTCAGTAATTCAAAAAATATTAAAGGCGCAGGTGTCGTAGTTACAGAGTTAGGGGATAAGTTTATGTTAATAAAATGGGAGCGTTTTAAAGATTAGTATATTAAATTAACAGATAAATATATTAATTTTCTGTTAACACATTGTTTTTAAGAGCTTAGTAGTGCACACAAAATCAATTAACTACTAATTAATCCCTTAAACAATGAGAAAACATACACTATTATTGGCAGGACTCTTTTTAATGTCCTTTCAGTATATGAAAGCTCAAGGTTCTCTTGATTATGATGGAGGTCTTAAGTTTAAATTTAACGAAGATGGATCTAAATATCTTCGACTTATTTCTTGGGCTCAAGTCCAAGCTAATTACAATACAGATGATACTTTTGATGCTAACGGAAAGGAGAACAGTAAATTAAATTTCAATTTACGTCGCGCTCGTATATTAATGTTTGCACAAATAAACAAAGACTTTTTAATCGTTTCACACTTCGGATTAAACAGTTTAACCAGTTCTACATTAAGTCCAACGGGAAAAGGAGATGGGGCTCAACTCTTTTTTCATGATGTTTGGGCACAGTACAATTTAGGTAAAGACCACACTGTTGGGGGTGGTTTACATTATTTTAATGGAATTTCTAGATTAAATAACCAAAGTACACTTAACATGATGACCTTAGACAACAATCGTCAATCTTGGGCAACCATTGGGTTGTCAGATCAATTTGCACGTCATTTAGGTGTTTTTGCAAAAGGAAAATTTGATAAGCTCCAATATCGTGTTGCTATTAATGATGCATCTGTATCTACTTTAGATGCTCGTACTACTGTTGCAGGAGGAGAAGCAGTGTATAACGGTCGTGCAACTCTAGGTTCTAAAGATGCTGGTAAAACATACGCTGGTTATTTTGATTATAATTTCTTAGATCAAGAATCTAACTTCCTGCCTTATAAAGTAGGTAGTTATTTGGGAGGAAAAAAGATTTTTAATGTTGGAGCGGGTTTCTTTTTACATCCTAAAGGCTCTGTAATAGATACTGGTACAGCATTAACACCAAATTTAGAAGGTGAGGATGTTTCAATCTTTGCTGTGGATGCCTTTTATGATGCTCCAATTGGTGATAACGGAAGCGCAATTACAGCCTATGCAGTGTATCAAAATAGCGATTATGGTAAAAACTATTTGTACAGTGCTTATGGTACAGGAAGTATGATTTACGGTCATGTTGGTTATGTATTTAAAGGTGATGTTGCAAAAACAAGGTTTCAACCTTATATAAGTTATGGCACGCATAGTTATGATGCGGTAAGTGATGACAGATCTACTTTAGGTATTGGTGTAAATGCTTACATGAGTGGGCATAATTCAAAATTAACTTTAGAATATAAAAATCAAGAATTTGGAGCTTTAGATGCAAATACAATTTCGCTTCAAGCTATGATTTATCTATAAAAATTAACAACTATGAGTGATAAACAAAAACACGCATCAGCGTATTGGAAAGAAAATATTAAATATTTAGCAATATTACTTGTCATATGGTTTGCAGTGTCCTTTGGATGCGGAATCTTATTTAGAGAAGAATTAGATCAATTTAGATTAGGTGGTTTTAAACTAGGTTTCTGGTTTGCACAACAAGGCTCAATATACGTATTTGTAATATTAATATTTGTATACGTAAGATTAATGAATAAACTAGATAAAAAATACGGTTTTGACGATTAGTCTTAACTAATAACTTTAAAAAACAATAATATTATGAGTGTACAATTTTGGACATGGTTATTAGTAGGACTTACTTTTGCCTTATATTTTGGAATAGCAATTTGGGCTAGAGCAGGCTCAACTAAAGAATTTTATGTTGCTGGTGGAGGTGTTTCTCCCTTAGCAAATGGTATGGCTACTGCAGCCGATTGGATGAGTGCAGCTTCTTTTATTAGTATGGCTGGTATCATTTCCTTTTCGGGTTATGATGGATCGGTTTACCTTATGGGTTGGACTGGTGGATATGTGCTTTTAGCGCTATTATTAGCACCATATTTAAGAAAATTTGGAAAGTTTACTGTTCCAGATTTTATTGGAGATAGATATTACTCCAATACCGCAAGAACAGTAGCTGTAATCTGTGCATTAATTGTATCGTTTACTTACGTTGCAGGACAAATGCGTGGTGTTGGTATTGTATTTTCTCAATTCTTACAAGTGGATATTAATATAGGTGTGATAATAGGTATGGCTGTGGTTTTAACCTTTGCTTTATTAGGAGGAATGAAAGGTATTACATACACACAAGTGGCTCAGTATTGTGTATTAATATTTGCATTTATGGTGCCTGCATTTTTTATATCAATGCAAATGACAGGAAATATTATTCCGCAAATAGGAATGGGAAGTAAGGTTGAAGGTGGTGCATTTTTACTAGATAAATTAGATACTTTACACACTCAATTAGGTTTTAACGAATATACAAGCGGAACCAAAAGTACTTGGGATGTTTTTGCAATTACCTTAGCATTAATGACAGGTACAGCAGGATTACCGCACGTAATTGTACGTTTTTTCACTGTTCCAAAAGTGAAAGATGCACGTAAATCTGCTGGTTATGCTTTATTTTTAATAGCTATTTTATACACAACAGCTCCTGCAATTGCAGTGTTTTCTAGAACTAATTTAATAGAAACCGTTAGTAATAAAGAATATAAAGAAATTCCAGAATGGTTTAAAAATTGGGAAAATACAGGGTTAATTGCTTGGTCAGATAAAAATGGAGATGGAAAAATTCAATATGTCGCAGGAAATGCTTTGTCAGGTAAAAAACCAGAATATACTGATGCACGAGGAGCAAATGGAGAACGTGTGGTTGCTAATGTAAGTGATGCTTCAAACGAGTTGTATGTTGATAGAGATATAATGGTATTGGCCAACCCAGAGATTGCTAATCTACCTAATTGGGTAATTGGCTTAGTAGCAGCAGGAGGATTGGCAGCAGCATTGTCAACAGCAGCAGGATTATTATTGGTAATTTCGACATCTGTATCTCACGATTTAGTTAAAAAACAACTAAAGCCTGATATTTCTGATAAAGACGAATTAAAAGTGGCTAGAATAGCTATTTTTGTAGCTATCTTAATTGCAGGTTATTTTGGTATTAATCCACCTGGATTTGTAGCTGCAGTCGTCGCGCTAGCATTTGGTTTAGCAGCAGCCTCCTTTTTTCCGGCTATTATTTTGGGTATTTTTGATAAACGTATGAATAGTCAAGGTGCCATCTCTGGTATGGTCGTAGGTATTGTACTAATGCTATTTTACATGATGAAATTTAAACTAAACATGTTTGGTGGTGGTACAAGTGCAGATTGGTGGTTTGGTACCTCTCCAGAAGGATTTGGTACTATTGCAATGTGTGTAAATGTTGTAATATCATTAATCGTTTCTAGATTAACACCAGCTCCTCCTCAAGATGTACAAGATATGGTTGAAAGTATAAGAATTCCTTCAGGAGCAGGAGAAGCTCACGATCATTAAGGCTTTGAGTTCTGTCTGAGTGTTTTTCTGCGAAAGCGAAAAGCATATTGAACTTAATTTAAATTTAGTTAGTTAGGAAGTCAGCATTACATTTTGTAGTGCTGATTTTCTTATATTAGTAACGTTATAAATTTTTTGCTTTCGCGGAAAAGAAATTCCATAAACCAAATGAAAAAAAGACATGAACAAAAGCTAGTAGTATTGTCTATAGCATTATGTTTAATTTTTAATGTTCCATTCATCCTTATTTTTAATTTTGAAGGAGCTCTTTTTGGTATTCCGACTTTATATTTTTCAATATTTTCAATTTGGTTGCTATCCATCGTTATTTCATATATTGTATTAAAACGCCATTATGAATAACTACCTATTAGTAATCATAATTGTAATGTATTTAGCAGTGTTATTTTACATTGCTTTTCTTGCTGAAAAAAAACGACAAAGTAAGTGGGTAAATAATCCATATGTGTATACCTTATCTTTAGCAGTCTATTGTTCTGCTTGGACGTATTATGGTAGTGTTGGTATTGCTGCCAATTCTGGTATAAATTTTTTACCAATCTATTTGGGTCCTATTATAGCAACACCTTTGTGGATTGTTGTACTTAGGAAGATTATTAGGATTTCTAAACAGCATAAAATATCATCTATTGCAGATTTTATTTCATTACGTTATGGTAATAGTCGGTTTCTTGGTGCTTTAGTAACCATAGTTTGTTTATTCGGTACCTTGCCATACATTTCATTACAATTAAAAGCAGTTTCAGAAACTTTCGAAATCATGTCTGACGACACCAGCTATGTTTCCACTACAGTAATAGACGATTCTACATTTTACGTAGCATTATTATTAGCCATATTTGCTACTTTTTTTGGAACACAAAATGCAGATGCTTCTGAAAAACATAAAGGTATTATTGCTACAGTAGCGTTTGAGTCGGTTTTAAAACTAGTGTTTTTTTTAGCAATTGGTATTTATGTGACCTTTTATTTGTTTGATGGTACAACTGATATTTATAACCAAATTTCAGTTACCGAAAACTTTAAACAGCTCACTACACTTAGCGGAATAGAAGATGGTTTTAACTGGTTTTTCTTAATTGGTTTATCCTTTATGGCCATATTTTTATTACCAAGACAATTTCAGGTTTCAGTTTTAGAAAACAATAGAGAAAAGCATTTAAAAAAAGCTATTTGGTTGTTTCCGTTGTATCTTTTATTATTTAATTTGTTTGTTATTTTTATTGCTTGGGCTGGTAAATTAACCTTTGGAGAGACGCAAAACTCAGAGTATTATTCATTATTACTTCCTTTAGAAAACAGAAATTCATTTCTAGCCACACTCGTTTTTTTAGGTGGTTTTTCGGCTGTTATTTCTATGGTTATTGTCTCTACTTTAGCATTGTCTACTATGGTAAGTAACAACTTAATTATACCGTATGGTTTTTTAGAGAAGTTTATAAAAAACCAACCAGAACGAAATTCTAAATACATTAAAAATATTCGTCGTATTTCTATTTTTACCATCATAATAACTGCATATTTCTTTTATGTAATTTTTTCAAAAGAATTATCATTGTATTCTATTGGTTTAATATCATTTGTAATTATATCACAATTAGGACCATCTTTTTTTATTGGTTTATACTGGAATCGTGGGTCGTCTAAAGCAGCAACAATTGGTATATTGGTTGGTTTTTTTATAGCAATATATACTTTGATATTACCATTTACATTACAAGTCTATACTGGAACAGATAATTTTACACAATTTGGGTTGTTTGGTATTTCAGCTTTAAAACCTTACGCTTTATTTGGTATCGATTTTTTAAGTCCACCTGCACATGCTTTTTTCTGGAGTATGACGTTTAACATCATGAGTTATTTAGTGTTTTCATTAACCTCAAAAGGAAATTACCGAGAACGTAATTATGCAGAGATGTTTGTAGATAGCAACAATTTTACAACGCTTCAGGATAGTGCATTGGTCTGGAAAGGAGAAGCCCATGTGGCAGATATTAAAAATGTTTTGATTCGTTTTTTAGGTGAAAAACGAGCCACTCGAGCATTAAAAATTTTCTTTACAAAATATAAGTTGCCTCAAGACACCCAATTAGCAGACGCAAGATTAATTAATTTTTCAGAAAAATTACTAACAGGAAGTATTGGTTCGGCTTCAGCCAAAATATTAATTGCAAGCGTTGTTAAAGAAGAACAAATAAGTCTGGTAGAAGTATTAAAAATTTTAGAAGAGTCTAAAGAAAACATTGTTAGCAATAAGGTACTACTAGAAAAGTCTAATGAATTATCTAAACTGTCTTCAAAATTAAAAGATGCTAATGAAGAGTTACTAACCAAAGACAAACAAAAAGACGAGTTTTTAGACACAGTAGCACACGAACTTAAAACACCAATTACAGGTATTAGGGCAGCTACAGAGCTTTTGATGGATGAAGACGATGAGATGCCAAAAGACATTAAAGCTCAGTTTTTAAAAAATATACTACAAGATTCAGATCGTTTAGGACGTTTGATACATAATATTCTTGATTTTGAAAAACTAGAAACTGGTCGTTTACATTTAGATATGCAGTATCAAGATCTTCAAAAAACTATAACTAAAGCCATTAGTAGTATCTCGCAAATTGCTAGTAAAAAAGAAGTGAAAATAATTAATAATAATCGTCATAGTTTTAAAACTAATTATGACGAGGATCGTATCCTGCAAGTATTAACCAATTTACTGTCTAATGCTATAAAATTTTGTAATCCTAAAACTGGACAAATTATCGTTGATTTAAAGTTAGGTAATGCTTTAGTCGAAATTTCTGTAAGCGATAATGGTAAAGGGATTCCAGAGGAAGATCAGGATTATATTTTCGATAAATTTTACCAGTCTAAACATCAAAATACTATTAAGCCAGAAGGTAGCGGATTAGGTTTAGCAATAACAAAACAAATAGTAGAAAAGCATAACGGGAAAATTTGGGTAAAAAAGGACGTTAAAAAAGGAGCAACATTTGTTTTTACCATACCTTTTAAGTAAATTGTTATCTAGAAAGTATGAAGAAGAAAATTTTAATTGTAGACGACGAACCTAATATTGTAATGTCGTTAGAATACACTTTTAAAAAACAAGGTTTTGAAGTGTTTATAGCAAGAGATGGAAGTGAGGCTTTAGAGATATTAAAACATCATATTCCTAATGTGATTTTGTTAGATGTTATGATGCCAAATGTAGATGGTTATCAAACACTGACACATATAAAAAATACGGACAGTTTAAAGGCAACCAAAGTGGTGTTTTTAACAGCTAAAAATAAAGCTTCAGATATTGAAAAAGGTTTAAAACTTGGAGCAGATAAATATTTAACAAAACCTTTTTCAGTAAAAAAAATAGTTTCAGAAATATTGGAACTAGTGACTTAAAACAGTTTTTTAAGTTTATTTAAAATTGGTTTTGTGTGCAAACAAACTAAGTTTAATTAAAGTTTAAAGACATGAAATTTCACATCAACCCATTAGCGTCAGATATTATAATTAGCATTTATACTATCGTTACGCTTTATCTTAGGTTTAAATTTGAAAGTCAAACCTATACAAGTCCAATGCTATCCATAGTCTTGGGACTTTGTTTTGTGCTTATAATCTATGCACTTGTCAAATTAAAAGTACTTAATCCCAATTGGTTCGGCTTATTTAATTCTAAAAAAGCCTAACTATGTTTTATCATCAATTTTACAGAAAAAGCATAGATCAACCTGAGCAATTTTGGCTTGAACAAGCCAATAATTTGGAGTGGTTTAAAGTACCAAAAAGCATATTGTCTAAAGATAAATATGTCTATGATCAATGGTTTAAAGATGGAGAACTTAACTTAAGTTATTTGTGTGTTGACAAACATATCAAAGAAGGATTTGGAGATCAAAATGCAATTATTTACGATTCTCCAGTTACCAATACAAAACAGCACATTACCTTTAATCAATTACATCACGAAGTGTCAAAACTTGCAGGTGGATTACAACGTTTAGGATTGCAAAAAGGAGATACGTGTATCATTTATATGCCTATGATTCCGCAAGTATTATATGCTATGTTGGCATGTGCTAGAATAGGTGTTATACATTCGGTTGTGTTCGGAGGTTTTGCACCACATGAATTAGCTATTAGAATTAATGACTGTAAGCCAAAAGCAATTATCACAGCTTCAAATGGAGTCGAAATCCAGAAAATTATTCCATACAAACCATTTGTAGATCAAGCAATCGCTAAAGCGGAAGTAAAGCCAGAACATGTCATTGTTTTTGATAGACAATTAGGTGTTGAGATTCCGAAGAAAAACTACGATGTTGATTATCAAACGTTAGTCGACGAGGCTCCATCAATCGAAGCGATTTCGGTAAATTCCACACATCCTTCTTATATATTATACACTTCAGGAACCACAGGAACTCCAAAAGGAATTATTAGAGATACAGGTGGTTATGCAACCGCTTTAAAATTTTCTATGAAATATATCTATGGCGTAAACGAAGGTGAAACCTTTTGGGCAGCAAGTGATGTTGGTTGGGTAGTAGGACACAGTTTTATAGCTTACGGACCATTATTAAATAGAAATACAACAGTACTTTTTGAAGGAAAACCAATTAAAACACCAGACGCATCAACGTTTTGGCGCGTAATTAATGAACATAATGTAAAAGCCATGTTTACAGCTCCAACAGCTATCAGAGCTATTAAAAAAGAAGACCCTAAAGGTCAGATGTTAAAACGTTTCGATTTGTCTTGTCTAAAATATTTGTTTTTAGCAGGAGAGCGTTGTGATGTTGCAACTCTAAGTTGGACAGAAGAAAAACTTCAAATTCCTGTAATTGACCATTGGTGGCAAACCGAAAGTGGATGGCCAATGATTGCAAATATGGTAGGTGTTGCTTTGCAAGACATAAAACCAGGTTCGGCTGGATTACCTGTATCAGGTTACGATGTTAGAATATTAAATGAAGAAGGAGAGGAAGTAGAATCTAGTGTAGAAGGCTACGTTGCTATTAAATTGCCATTACCACCAGGAACATTAAGTAATCTCTGGAAAAACCCAGAACGCTTCAAATCTGGTTATTTAGATCGTTTTCCTGGTTATTATTTTTCAGGAGATGGTGGTTACAAAGACGAAGATGGTTATATATTTATAACAGGTCGTGTAGACGATATTATTAACGTTGCTGGACATCGTTTATCAACAGCAGAAATGGAAGAAATTGTATCCTCACATAAATCTGTTGCAGAATGTGCAGTATTTGGTGTGCATTGTCAGCTTAAAGGTCAAAAGCCACTAGGATTGGTTGTTTTAAAAACAGAAACTTCACTTAATCATCATACCATTCAAAATGAAATTATACAAGATGTTCGTCGCGAAATTGGTGCTGTAGCTTCCTTTAGAGAGGTTTTTGTAGTAAACCGATTACCAAAGACAAGAAGCGGAAAAATTCTTCGTAAATTGTTACGTAATATAGCAGATCAACAACAGTATAATATACCATCCACAATTGATGATGATAGTATTATAGAAGAAATAAAATTAATATACAAAACCAACAAAGTTGGGATTCATAAATAAAATTTAATCAAAAAAACATGAGTAATTATCACATAAAACATTTAGAAGAATACTACCAAGTATACCGTAAATCCGTCCGTAATCCAGAAAGTTTTTGGGAAGAAATTGCCGAAGAACATTTTATGTGGCGAAAAAAATGGGATAATGTGTTAAGTTGGGACTTTTCAAAACCAGAAGTTAAGTGGTTTGAAGGTGCCAAACTAAATATAACCGAAAACTGTATAGATAGACATTTATATACAAGAGGTGATAAAACAGCTATTATTTTTGAACCTAATAATCCAGACGAAGAAGCGCTTCATATTACCTACAGAGAATTACATGATCGCGTCTGCAGATTTGCAAACGTATTAAAGGAAAACGGAATAGGTAAAGGAGATAGAGTTTGTATCTATTTACCAATGATTCCAGAATTAGCAGTTTCTGTTTTAGCATGCGCAAGGATTGGTGCAATACATTCTGTTGTATTTGCAGGATTTTCTGCCACAGCTTTAGCAACCAGAATTAAAGATAGTGATTGTAAAATGGTAATAACATCAGATGGTTCTTATCGAGGTGCAAAAACAATAGATTTAAAAGGTATTGTGGACGAAGCGCTTTTGGAATGTCCTGGTGTAAACAATGTATTAGTAGCAAAACGTATTAATTCAGAGATTAATATGCAAAAAGGTCGTGACCAATGGTTACAACCATTATTAGATGAAGCCTATCATGACTGCGTACCAGAAATTATGGATGCAGAAGATCCATTATTTATTTTATATACCTCAGGATCTACAGGTACACCAAAAGGTATGGTACATACCACAGGAGGATACATGGTATATTCTGCATATACTTTTAAAAATGTATTTCAATATCGCGAAAAAGATGTCTATTGGTGTACAGCAGACATTGGTTGGATTACAGGACACAGTTATATTGTATATGGACCATTATGTAATGGTGCAACCACAGTAATGTTTGAAGGTGTTCCTAGTTATCCAGATTTTGGACGTTTCTGGGAAATTATAGAAAAACATAAAGTCAGTCAATTTTACACAGCACCAACAGCAATTCGTGCATTAGCAAAAGAAGGTGTAGAACATCTAGAAAAGCACGATTTATCTTCACTTAAAGTATTAGGTACCGTTGGAGAGCCAATTAACGAAGAAGCTTGGCATTGGTACGATGATAACGTTGGTAAACGTAAAGCGCCAATTGTAGATACATGGTGGCAAACCGAAACTGGAGGTATCATGATCACACCAATAGCCTTTGCAACACCAACCAAACCAACCTATGCAACCTTACCATTTATTGGTATCCAACCAGCATTAATGGACGAGCATGGTAAAGAAATTAAAGGTAATCAAGTAGATGGTCGTTTATGTATAAAATTCCCTTGGCCAAGTATGGCAAGAACCATTTGGGGTAATCACCAACGTTATAAAGACACCTATTTTTCAGCCTACGATAATAAATACTTTACAGGAGATGGAGCATTACGTGATGAGGTTGGATATTATAGAATAACTGGTCGTGTAGACGATGTTATCATTGTCTCTGGACATAACCTTGGAACTGCACCAATTGAAGATGCTATTAACGAGCATCCAGCTGTCTCCGAAAGTGCAATAGTAGGGTTTCCTCATGACATCAAAGGAAACGCATTGTATGGTTATGTAACCCTTAAAGAAACAGGTGAAAGCAGAAAGCACGATAATTTGCGTAAAGAAATTAATCAACTTATAACAGAGCAAATAGGACCAATTGCTAAACTAGATAAAATACAGTTTACAAACGGATTACCTAAAACACGAAGCGGAAAAATAATGCGTCGTATTTTACGTAAAATTGCCAGTAATGACACAGGTAATCTTGGAGATATAAGTACTTTATTAAATCCAGAATGTGTTGAAGATATAATGGATAATGTATTGTAAATAAGTATTTGGGCATTACACTTTTCCGCTTAAGCTACAAAGTGTCGGGCTTTCACTACTCGCTCTCTGCGAGGAGCTCAAACAGACTGTTCAATCCCTAATGCAAAAACAAAACAGGCAACCTTTTAGGGTTGCCTGTTTTGTTTTAAATATGTTATGTAAATTAGATTACTTTAAAATCTAACAATAATTCTCCTTCAATATAAGCCTGTAAATGGTCACCTTTAACACTTTCACCAGTACCAAAAGCAGGAGTACCTGTAAAGATTAAATCTCCAGGATTTAAAGTCATAAATTGGGATGTAAACGCAATGATTTCAGCAAAATTGTAAATCATAAAATCGGTATTTCCTACCTGTTTTTCTTCATTGTTAATAGTTAAGCTAAAGTTTATGTCGTTTAAATCTTTAAAATTAGAGACAGGTAAGAAACCAGATATAGGTGCAGCTCCATCAAACCCTTTAGCTAACTCCCAAGGACCTTTACCTTCACGTACTTGGTTTAATACATCTTTGGCAGTATAATCAATACCAATAGCAATATCTGATATATAGTCAGAAGCATCTGTAATGTTTATGTGTTTACCAGTTTTTCCTATTTTAATAACTAATTCAGCTTCATAAACCAATTTTGAAGTAAATTCAGGATAAACTAAATCTTTATTATTAGTTAATAAACTAGATTCAGGTTTAGAAAAAATCATCTGAAACCCTTTGTCAATTGCTTCAAGTTCTGACTTGTCTTTAATATAGTTTTTACCAATAGCTAGTATCTTCATTTTATTTGTTTATTGATTAAAGATTTAAAAGTAGTTTATTATAATAAGTAATTAGATTTTTATTAAAATAAAAAATAGAGTATTATTAGATAATTGTAATCACTGTTAATTTAAATAACGTTCTTTGCAATAAGCTTTACACATGAAAAATATTAGAGATTATATAGAAAAAACGGTTGTGATATCTGACGAGGATTGGCAACTTTTTTCATCTAAATTAAAGAATAGAGTGTTTAAAAAAAAGAGCATAATTCTTGATGTAGGTGAAACAGAAAACTATATATCTTTTATAGAAAGTGGTATTGCTAGGTTTTTAATTCCTAAAGAAGATAAGGATAAGGACATTACGTTTGGCTTCTGTTTTAAAAACGAATTTGTAAGTGCATATGATTCTTTTTTGACCAGAAAACCTTCATTATATAGACTACAAGCTTTGTCAGATATTTCTATGTGGAGCATTTCTTACTCAGACTTACAAGAGGTTTACGCAAAGAGTTTTGCTGGTAATGTTATAGGACGCTTGTCTTCAGAACGATTATTTTTAATAAAATCAAAACGCGAACAATCGTTACTAAATCACACTGCAGAAGAGCGTTACCTTAAACTATTTACAGAGCGACCAAATTTAATAAAAGAGATTCCATTAAAATACGTTGCTTCTTATATTGGTGTTACTGCACAAGCATTAAGCAGGATTAGAAAACGTATTTCTTAACCTAGGTTCATTTTAATTGACTTTAAGTATATAGACCTTTGTAAAATTAAAGCAAAGACTATGACAATTTTAATATTTATAATTATTCTGTGGTATACAGGATTATTTTTTCAAACCTTTTTTTTACATCGTTACGCAGCACACCAAACGTTTACAATGTCAAAAGTAACAGAACGTGTGTGTTTTGTTTTAACATGGGTATTTCAGGGTAGTAATTACTTAAGTGCTTATGGTTATGGTGTAATGCACAGAATGCATCATGCTTACGCAGATACAGATAAAGATCCACACTCACCTAAATACGATTCTAATGTGTTTTCTATGATGTGGAGAACAAAAAACATATACCAAGACATTAACAAAAAGCGTATTGCAGTAGCGGACAAGTTTACTAAAAACGTTCCACAATGGAAAAGTTTTGACAAGTTTGCAAGCTCTAGAGTATCGCGTTTAACTTGGGGAACAGCCTACACCATATTTTTTATTGTATTTGCAACCGCTTGGTGGCAATGGTTATTGTTGCCAGTAGCCTTTTTAATGGCTCCGATACATGGTGTTATTATTAATTGGTTTGCTCATATTTATGGATACCGTAATTTTAAAGTTAGTGATACCTCAAAAAACCTTTTACCAATAGATATTTTAATGATGGGAGAAGGGTATCATAATAACCATCATTCACACAGTGGACGCGCTAATTTTGGAGTACGTTGGTTTGAAATAGATTTTACGTATTTAATAATGGTGGTTTTAGACAAGCTTAAAATTATTAAAATTAAAAAAACAGCAGTATAGTTTAATGTTGGTAAAACATGTAAAGCAATCTTAAAAAAATACATAATTTTGTGACATGAATTTATCAAACGCAATACCATCCAATTTAAAGCCAAAACGCTTAGCAGTAAAACTAACAGCAAATGGCGAGCAATATGTACACCAAGGTCATCCTTGGGTATTTTCGGATAGTATTGTTAAGATAAATAAAGACGCTAAAACAGGTGACTTAGCCATCATTTTTGGTAAACGAAAAAACGCAATGATTGGTATAGGTTTGTATGATGCAAACTCGCCAATACAAATAAAAATGATTTATAATAGCACAGCATCAGTGGTAATTGATGCTGTGTTTTTTAAGCAAAAAATACAAACAGCCTATTCCAAGAGGCTACCATTACTACAAACTAATACAAATAGTTATAGACTATTATTTGGTGAAAATGACGGATTTCCATCTTTAATAGCAGACGTCTACGCAGACGTGTTAGTTGTAAAACTATATTCCGAAATTTGGTTACCCTACATTCACACCATTTTAGAAAGTTTAATAGAAGTCTCTAAATGCAAAACCGTAGTTATGCGTTTAAGTAGAGGATTACAAAACTCTAAAACCCATCAATTAGAAGATGGAGCAGTCGTTTATGGTACACTTAAAAATGAAGTTGTACAGTTTATTGAGCATGGTGTAAACTTCTCGGCTAACGTAATAAAAGGGCATAAAACAGGTTATTTTCTAGATCATAGAGATAACCGTAGGCAAGTAGGTTTGTACAGTAAAGGTAAAACCGTTTTAGATGTATTTAGTTATGCAGGTGGATTTTCGGTACATGCATTAGCCAATCAAGCTACAGAAGTAACAAGTTTAGATATTAGTGCACAAGCCCTAGAAATAGCTAAACAAAACGGAAAGTTAAACAATTATACAGGAAAACATCACACCATTGCTGATGATGCTTTTAAAGCCTTAAAACAGTTAGTCAAAAAAGGCGTTGTTTATGACGTGGTTGTTATAGATCCACCAAGTTTTGCTAAACAACAAACCGAAATTGACTTAGCCAAAAAAAAATACGCTCAACTGGCACAATTAGGAGAGCAGTTAACAGCCAAAAACGGATTATTAGTTTTAGCAAGCTGTTCTAGTCGTGTAACAGCACAAGTATTTTATGACATTAATACAACAACATTAAACGCTAGTCAAAGGGCTTTTAAAACCATAAAAACCACACAGCATGATACAGATCATCCAATAGGTTTTCCTGAAGGTGCCTATTTAAAATGTGGTTATTATCGTTTAGATTAAATGGTAGTTAATAAGTATTAGGGCATTCCCTTTTGCCTTTTTTATTAAGGCAAAACGTCAGGCTGTCCGTTATATCTTTTTTAAGAAAAATAAAAAAGGATGCCACTTCCATCCTTAATGCAAAAACAAAAACACAACTTTAGGGTTGTGTTTTTTGTTTTAAGTTAGATTTTCAATTTAAAGTAAACCTTATTGTAAGCACGTAAAGTGTTTTCCGCGAAAGCGATATTTATAACCTATGGCAACTGAGATAATTTATACCTACCATGCAACAATTCTTGAATATCTTTAATAGGTTTAAAACAACCCTTAAGTTTAAGTTTATTGTTTTTACTTAGGTTTTTGACATCAACAAACTGTCCAGAATCGTTGTGTTTTAACCCTTGTTTGGTCCTAAAACGCAATAAAATTCTAAAGGCATTAATACAAGAATTGTATAAAGCTTTATGCTGAGGTTCTAGTTCAGATAGTTTTTTAAACCTTGCAATAGTACTATTAATATCCTTTACGTGATGTGATAAAAGTAACACTCTAGCTGCATCTACAAGAGGCATTATGGCTCTAGATTTAATATCGAATTGGTTTTTATGTTCTCCAGAAATTTCAACCAAAAACGTTTTAAAAAAGCTTAAAGGTGCAGGTTTTTTTATGGCATTACGACCCATATAAGTTAAAAATATCGGATTTGTTTCTAGGGTTTCAAACACGTAATCAGACATGCTGCTTACTAAATTCTGATTTCCATAAACATAATTATAATCAAAAAAGATATTAAATAATGCCATTTTATCCTGGTCCGCATGGGTAATCCAATTGCTAAATTGTGCTTGCCAATCAGAAACGGTTAAACACCATTTTGGGTTGCTAGCCATCATGTTTGCAGGACATAACTTAAAACCAACAATAGCTAGTTTTTGGTTTACAGCTTCGGCTAATTTTAAAAAATAAGTTTTGGTTTTGATGTCCTCGGTAGAGTCTTCATAGACTAAAGCATTATCTTGATCTGTATATAACAATTGCTCTTTTCTACCTTGACTACCAATAGCTAACCAAGCAAAAGAAACTGGTGGTTCTTGATTAAATTCGGCAATAGACAAATCAATAATTCGTTTAGTAATAGCTTCATTTATTGCAGTTATTATTTTAGAAATAAAACCAATTGGTATACTTTGTTTTAAATATCCTTTTAATAAATCTTGAGCTTTAGCACGAATGTATTTTAAACTTTCGGCAGAATTAGCACGTTTGATATCCTTTATTAAAACCGAAGGATTATTACCATTAACTACAATAATATCTTGCTGAGATAGTATACCAATTAATTCTGAGTTTGGTGTACCATCTTTAGTAATACATAAGTAAGTTAAATCGTTTTTTAATAAACCTATTTGTGCTTCTGCAACAGAGATGTTTTTTGGAAAAGTAAAAACAGGAGCATACATAATAGTCTCTACAGGCTCTGTAATAGCATGAATACCTGTTGCTACTTTATGTCTTAAGTCTTTATCTGTAATAATTCCTATAGGCTTTTTATTATCTGTAATAACTATAGATCCTACTTTATTTTGACTCATGATAATGGCAGCTTCTTTAATACTTGTGCCAGGTTCGCAAACTGAAGGATTTGTAGAGTATTTAGCCGATTGGATTTCGGTAAAATTTGAAGTTTCAGGTTTTAATATTCCAATATTTGCAAATAAAGTACCTTTATCCTCATCACTATAAGGGTTACGAGTATTGGTTGCAAAACTGGCTATTAAAAACTGATTCGCTTTAGGATTATTTATTATAATGTCTTCTAATAATTTAGAAGGAATACTATACAAAATACTATCTTCAATAGCTTTAGCATCTAACAAGTATTGATCTTTACGGATTAATGCTCGTAGTCCAAAAACATCTCCAGTATCACATTTGTCAACCAAATCTGATTGTCTAAACACGCCAATTGCACCATCCTTAACCACGTAAAAATAATCGTGTAAAGGTTCATTTTGTTTAAAAATAAAATTATCTTTTTCTAAATATAATACTTTAACTTCTTGAGCAATAGTCTGTAATTGCTCGTCTGTTAAAGCATCAAAAGGAGGAAAGCTTTTTAAAAAGTGTAGTATTAATTGGGCATTGGTTTGTTTCATAGCACTAAATTATTGAAATGAAATTGAAATGACTTCATTTTTATAAATTTCTTAATAAATAGTTATGGTTTCTATTTAACTTTTCGGTAAAGTATAAATAACCATTAGGCAACTTTGTAATGTTTAAAATTCACGGAATTTGCAAAAAAAACAATGGAGTTATTTTTAGTCGCTTTTGGCGCATTATTTTCGATTATGAATCCCTTAGGAACCGTTCCTGTTTTTGTTGCATTAACACAAGAGCACACTAAAAAAGAACGCGCTTTAACAGCATTTTGGACAGCCATAGATGTGCTTGTTATTTTGATGTTATCGTTTTTTGCAGGTAAATACATTTTATCTTTTTTTGGTATTAGTTTAAATGCTTTGAAAATTGCAGGAGGTATGATTATTACGTCTTCAGGTTTTGCTTTGTTAACTGGTAAGTTTAGAGAACATAAAGGTATGAAGCGTCAAAAAGTACAAGACGATATTCATTCTAGAGAAGGTATTAGTTTGACACCTTTGGCAATACCAATGTTAGCAGGACCAGGTACTATATCTTTATTAATAACCTATAATCAAGAATTTGTTTTAACCAGCCAAATTTTAACTATTGTTGGATCAATATTATTAGCAGCAGTTGCAATTTATATTATTTTAAAAAGTGCACATTTTATAGTTAAGTTTTTAGGTGCTTCTGGTATTAATGCTTTATCAAGAATTATTGGTTTTATAGTTATAGCAATAGGTGTGGAGTATATTATATCTTCAGTAGTTGATATTTTGACAAATATTGATTTTTAGTCCATTACGCTAATATTTTTTTCTTTTTAGTCATTTTTACATAAGTAAAAATCAAAAAAGAGAGTGTCCCAAAAACAGTAAAACCTATAAATAAAGGTAATGCTGTTTTATGAACAAAACTACCAATGTAATTAGCAATTGGTACAGCCATTATTGTGGATATAAAACCTGTAAGTGCAGCTCCAATACCTGCTATATGACCAATAGGTTCCATCGCTATGGCTCTTAAATTTCCAAAAATAAAGCCAATAGTAAAAAACTGAATAGCCATAAAAAATAAAATAACTACTAAAGAAGGATTGCTAGTTGCATTCCAAAATAACAGAACATAAAGAAATGCATTTAGACTAAAGGTAATAATAGCAATGTAAGATAAACGCCACATTCCTAGTCGCATTACAAAGCTTCCGTTTAAAAAAGTAGATAAACCAACACCAGCAGCTAAACCAGCAAAAATATATGGAAACTCTTCAATCAAGCCATATTGGTTTTCAAAAATAACTTGTGAAGCACT
Source organism: Olleya sediminilitoris (assembly GCF_016785945.1). GTDB lineage: Bacteria > Bacteroidota > Bacteroidia > Flavobacteriales > Flavobacteriaceae > Olleya > Olleya sediminilitoris. The sequence continues at coordinate 115,203 of NZ_JAEMEF010000002.1, forward strand.
TAAATATACTATAAAAGCTCCAGAAATAAATCCAGATATAATTGTAAAAGCAATAGTTTCTTTGTGCTTAATAAGTTCTTTTATACCATCAATAAAAACATGTTTACTAAATTTAATTTTATATTCAGGTTTAAGGGTTTCTGGTTGTCTTTTCCAAAACCAAATACTGACAAGTATAGCCATTATTAATTGTACATAAAAGATACCTGACCAATGGTAATGGTTTAAAATAAATTTACCCATTACAGGAGCAATAACAGGAACTAATATGAAAAATGTGGTTACAAAAGACATGATTTTAGCCATGTAATCTCCTTTATACATGTCTCTAATTACAGCAATAGCAATGGTACGTGGAGCAGCTAAACCAATACCTTGAAGTATACGTCCTAAAACCATAATTGCTAAGCTACCAGATAATACGCAAATGATGCTACCTATAGCAAACACTAAAAATCCAATGTATACAATAGGTTTGCGTCCAAAACTATCTGATAAAGGACCAAATAATAATTGCCCAAAACCTAAACCTAAAAAAATCATTGTGATTAACAATTGGTTGTTATTAGTATCTAAACTGTTTATTGATACGCCAATATGTGTCATAGCTGGTAAAATAGCGTCTATTGCTAAAGCTACAATGGACATTAATGAAGCCATTAAAGCAATAAATTCTAATCTTACAGTTTGGTTTTCTTGCATTCTGCAAAAATAGTGTAAATTTAAGTTTTGATTAGTTTTATACTTGTAAAATAGATGTTAAATTAAAGTGTTTATTAAATGTTTAAACAAAAAAAAGAGCCTTTTTTAAGGCTCTTTTTTTATGTTTTTTTGCTTTTATAATGGAATATTACCATGCTTTCGGTTTGGTAATACTTCTTCTTTATGTTCAAGCATTGTAAACGCTTTAATTAATTTACGTCTCGTATTTTCAGGCAGGATAACTTCATCTATAAAACCACGTTCTGCAGCTTTATAAGGGTTAGCAAACAAGTCTGCATATTCAGCTTCTTTTTCTAGTAATTTATCCTCAGGATTATCGGCTGCTTGTATTTCTTTTCTAAAAATAATTTCACTAGCACCTTTAGCTCCCATTACCGCAATTTCAGCACTTGGCCAAGCATAATTAAGATCTGCTCCAATGTGTTTAGAGTTCATGACATCATAAGCTCCACCATAAGCTTTACGTGTAATAACGGTAACTTTTGGGACAGTAGCTTCACTTAATGCATATAATAATTTTGCACCATGGACAATAATTCCGTTCCATTCTTGATCTGTTCCAGGTAAAAAACCAGGGACATCAACTAATACTAAAAGGGGAATATTAAAGGCGTCACAAAAACGTGTAAAACGTGCTGCTTTACGTGAGCTGTTAACATCTAAAACTCCTGCTAAAAACAAAGGTTGGTTAGCAACTATACCAACACTTTTACCACCAATTCTTGCAAATCCTACAATAATATTTTCGGCAAAGTCTTTATGTATTTCAAAAAAGCTATCCTCATCTATTAAACCTTTTATAACATTATGCATGTCGTATGGTTTATTAGCATTGTCAGGTATGATTGATTTTAGTTCATCTCTAACTTCTTCGCCTAAAGTGTAAGGTAAATCTTTTGGTTTTTCAAGGTTGCTTTGTGGTAAGTAACTTAAAAGACGCTTAACATCTTCAAGACAATCTATATCATTAGATGAAGTGACATGAGCAACTCCAGATTTAGTCGAGTGTGTACTTGCACCTCCTAATTCTTCGCTTGTTACAGCTTCATTAGTTACTGTTTTTACTACGTTTGGACCAGTTACAAACATGTAACTGGTATTTTCCACCATCATAGTGAAATCTGTCATTGCAGGACTGTAAACAGCACCTCCAGCACATGGACCCATAATTGCTGAAATTTGAGGAATTACTCCTGATGCTTTTACATTACGATGAAAAATATCTGCATAACCACCTAAAGATCTTACACCTTCTTGGATACGTGCTCCACCAGAGTCATTTAATCCAATTAATGGAGCGCCAACTTTTAAAGACAAGTCCATTATTTTACAGATTTTTTCGGCATGTGTTTCTGATAATGCACCACCAAAAACGGTAAAGTCTTGTGCAAAAACATAGACTAAACGTCCATTAATAGTACCATAACCAGTAATTACACCATCACCATAAAATTTTTGATCTTGCATACCAAAGTCTACGGTTCTGTGTGTTACTAAAGCACCAATCTCTTCAAAAGACCCTTCATCCATTAAATAGGTGACACGCTCTCTTGCTGTTAATTTTTTCTTTTGGTGTTGTTTATCTATTCTAGCTTGTCCTCCTCCTAATTTGGATAGTTCTAGTTTTTCGTTTAAAGTTTTTATTTTGGATTCCATAAGGTTTCAATTAATAAACATTAACATTATTAATCTTTTACTATCATTAAATAGTTAAGATTAGTAGTTAGGTAGTCTAAGTTGTTTTTGATCTTCTAAATATTGTTTAACAGCTATCATTGCAGCAATTTTAGCTTCTGCTTCTGAGGCTTCATGTAAAGCTTCAGGTGAGTAATGTTTTTTAACAAAATGAGTATCAAAATTTCCAGATTTAAAAGCCTCATGATTACAAACAAATGTACCAAAAGGTAAAGTGGTTTTAATCCCTTCAACTTGATAATCTGCAATAGCTTTAATCATAAGTTGTATGGCTTCTTCACGAGTTTTTCCGTAGGTAATTAATTTAGCCAACATTGGATCATAATAGATAGGGACATCCATACCTTGCTTAAAACCATTGTCTACCCTTATGCCTTTACCAACAGGAAGTTTATAAACATCTAAATGACCAACACTTGGTAAAAAGTCGTTTAAAGGGTCTTCTGCATACACACGTAACTCTAAAGCGTGTCCATTAATTTTTAAATCTTCTTGTTTGATATTTAATGCCTCACCACGAGCTACTTTTATTTGCAATTCTACTAAGTCAACACTAGCAATAATTTCTGACACAGGATGCTCAACTTGTAGTCTTGTATTCATTTCTAAAAAATAGAAGTTTTTATTTTCGTCTAATAAAAACTCGACCGTACCTGCACCAACATAATCACAAGCTTTAGCAACTTTTATAGCAGCTTGTCCCATTTCTTCTCTTAATTCAGGGGTTAAAACAACACTTGGCGCTTCTTCTACAACTTTTTGATGACGACGTTGAATACTACATTCGCGTTCAAAAAGATGAATAACATTACCATGTGTATCTGCCATAACCTGAATTTCGATATGACGAGGAGATCCAACGTATTTTTCAATAAAAACCGAACCATCACCAAAAGCATTAACAGCTTCACTAATTGCACGATTCATTTGAGATTCAAACTCTGATTCTTTTTCAACAACACGCATTCCTTTTCCACCACCTCCAGCAGACGCTTTTATAAGAATAGGAAACCCTATGGTTTTAGCTATTTTTTTTGCTTCAGGAATATCTGTTATGGCTTGGTCTGTTCCAGGAACCATAGGTATATCATAGGCTTTTACAGCTTCTTTTGCTGCTAACTTGCTTCCCATAACTTTTATGGCATGAGATTTAGGACCTATAAATTGGATGTTGTTTTTTTCGCAAAGTTCTGCGAAATCTGCATTTTCACTTAAAAAACCATAACCAGGATGTATACCATCTACATTTAAGTTTTTAGCGACTTCAATAATTTTATCACCTAATAAATAGGATTGATTAGAAGGTGCCTCTCCAATTAAAACAGCTTCATCAGCAAAAGTAACGTGAGGAGCATGTCTGTCTGCAGTCGAGTAAACAGCTACAGTTTTTATACCCATTTTTTTGGCTGTACTCATGACTCTTATTGCAATTTCGCCTCTATTAGCGACTAGTATCTTTTTCATGTTATTCAAATTCAATTAACAATTCACCTTTATCAACAGTGTTTCCTTTTGTACCAGAAACAGACTTTATAACTCCATCTCTGGGAGATACAATACTGTTTTCCATTTTCATAGCTTCTAAAATAAGTAAAGGTGTATCTACAGTAACTTGATCTCCAGCTTTAACCATTATATCCAAAATTAATCCTGGCATTGGTGCTTTAATGTCATTAACCATTTTTGAAGCACCAACTTCAAACCCTAAAGATTTGATTAAGGCATCTAAATCGTCTTCAATCTTGACAGTATAACTGTTGTTATTGACTTTAATAGTATAGGTTTTAGTATTAAAATTACTGTCTATAATTTGTATATTAGATGGTTTACTTTGTTCTAAAAGATGAAATAATTGAGGTTTAGTTTCAATTACATCAAGGTTTTTAGCAGATTCTGAATCAATAGTAAATTGAAGCGAATCATTAACTTTTGTGTTAAATTTTTGATTCATTAAAAGATGATGTTTAAAGGTATAAAGATAAACAACTATAACGTTTTAGTAAAATAGTTTTATCATTTATTCTGTTTTAAAGACAGAGTTGTTTTGATGATATTTTATAGCTTTTTTAGATAAGAATATTCCAATACCCAAGGATATAAAAGCACCAACCCAAATACCAGGAACAAAGTCTATAAATAGAAAAAAGTCATAAGCACCATGAAATAGTATTGCAAAGCATAAACCGACTAGATTTAAATATAATTTATTGGGCGCAAACTTGGCTTTTCCCATAAAATAACCCATTAAAATCCCAAAAGTAGCATGAGCAGGTACAGCTGTAAATGCTCTAGCTAGAGCAGTAGCAGGACCGCTTTGTAATACATACATTAGGTTTTCGGTAGCTGCAAAACCCATCGATACCATTACCGCATAGATAATTCCGTCAAAGGGTTCGTTAAATTCTTTATGACGTTGTGCATATAGAAGAACGATTAAAAATTTACTTAATTCTTCTGAAAAACCTACTACAAAAAAGGCTTGTTTAAACTGCTCCCAAATACTTAATTTATCTTGTAAAGGCACCAAAATATTAAAAACAGAGTAGAGTAGTGTTGTTATTATAATACTGACTATTGCTCCTAGTAAAAAGGAAGCAAATAGCAGTCTTTTGGGTTCTTTTTCATATTTATCTTTTAAATAAATATAAAATATGATGACAAAAATTGGCGCTAAAGCCATTATTATTAATTGCATAAAACTGAGTTAAGGTAATTTATTAGAGATAGCTTGGATGACTTTAAGGTAATATTCCGTATTTGTGGCTACAAAATGACCATTGTTTTTACTGTTTTTTAATAAGGATTTAAATTCTGATATTGTAACTAGTTTTAAAGCTTCGACTTCTTCTGGTTGTGTTTTTAAATTAGTAATATCAACTTCTAATGGTGTTATAAAAGTATTATGAAACTCGTTATCATTAATTCCGTTTAGATAAGATTGAAAACATTCAAAAACTCCAATTTTTTCTAGTTTAGATGTTTCAATTTGCAACCCAATTTCCTCTTTAATTTCTCTAATAGCACCATTTAAAACAGTTTCTCCAGCATCAATATGTCCAGCAACGGAAACATCCCAAAGTAAAGGATAAATTATTTTTGAGGCTGCACGTTGCGCTAACAATATTTGACCATTTGTTGTATACAGCCAAATGTGTGCAGTATTATGTAAATATCCTTTAGTGTGAATAATGGATTTTAATGCTGTTTGACCAGTTGGTTTACCATTGTTGTCAACAATATCTATTAGCTCGTCCATTTAGTTGTGATTAATTAAAGTAGAAAAAGTAGAGATTAAAGTTTTAAAATCTTTAGCAGTATTATATACATGACAAGATAATCTAATATAATTGCCTCTGTACGAAACATAAATGTTTTGTTTCGCTAAAGCGTTTTTAACGGTATTTATGTCAAGATTTTTAGGAAGTTTTATTCCAAAAAGATGGTGTGATCGATACTCATTATTTTCAATAGTAAAGCCTAATGCTTTTAATTGTTGTACAGCTTCAAGGGAAATGTTTTTACAATACTCTTGAATAGCTTCAGGAGTCCAGTCTAATATCTGTTGTAAAGCTGCAATTTGCATTTTGACGTTTAAAAAGGCAGCACTTTCACCAGCACAATACCTATTAGCCAAAGGTCTATATTGTTGTTTATAGTTAGTTAATTCAGAAAAATCATGACTATCTAACCTATTTATCCAATTTTCTTCAATTGGGTTTCCGTTGTCAAACGCTTTTCCAAAATAGGCATATCCACAACCATAAGGTCCAAATAGCCATTTATAACCAGCACATATTAAAGCATCAGGTTGTAATTCTTTTACCGAAAACGGCAGAGCTCCAATACTTTGACTTCCATCTATAATAAATAAACTATTATGTTGTTTAATTTTTTGTTGTATAGATTTTAAGTCAAACAAGGTGCCATTAGACCAGTGTATGTGTCCCATGGTTACCACAGCAGTATTACTGTTTATGGCATTAATTATGTCTAAATTCCATTGTTTACCAATGTCATTAGATTGGTTTGGAGCTTTAATAACTCTAATTTTGGCTTGATATTTATCGGCTAATTTTTTCCAGGAATAATAATTACTAGGAAATTGTTGGTCTATAATTAAAATTTCATCTGTTGGCTTTAAAACAATATTGTTAGTTACTGTAGCAATCCCATAAGAGGCAGATGGTATTAACGCAATACGATTATAATCTGAAGCTTTAATTAAATTAGCGAATAACGATTTTAGTGTTTTTACAGGTTCAAAATAATCAGACCCTGTTATCAGGTAAGGTTTTCTTTTTTGCATTAACCCTTCTAATCCAGCTTGATGTATACTATTAAAAGCAGGAGATTGAGAAGCGATATTTAAATATGTTACGTGTTCTGGTAAATCAAATAAATGTTTTTGATGTTTTAAAGCCATATTTACTACTATTAAAAAAGCCTCAAAATCGAGGCTTTTATGTTTGTTTTAATGCTTTTTAATGATGCCTTTACTTTTTAAAGTATGAAAAAGTTTCGCCATCTTCTATTTTAAGTAATGTTTCATAAATTAATTTAATCACATTTTCAACATCATCTTTATGTACCGTTTCTACAGTGGTATGCATGTAACGTAAAGGTAATGAGATTAAAGCCGAAGCAACTCCACCGTTACTGTAAGCAAAAGCATCTGTATCTGTACCAGTTGCACGAGAGCATGCAGCACGTTGAAACGGAATGTTTTTTTCATCTGCAGTATCTGTAATTAAATCTCTTAATTTTTGTTGCACAGCAGGAGCATAAGCAACAACAGGACCTTTACCATTCTCTACATGACCTTGTACTTTTTGATCTATCATTGGTGTAGTCGTATCATGTGTTACATCAGTAACTATAGCGACATTAGGTTTAATAGTTTCTGTTATCATTTGTGCACCACGTAATCCAATTTCTTCTTGAACCGAGTTTACTATGTATAATCCAAAAGGTAATTCTTTTTTGTTTTCTTTTAATAAACGTGCTACTTCAGCAATCATAAATCCACCCATACGATTATCTAAAGCACGACAAACAAAGTTGTTTTCGTTTAAAATATGAAACTCGTCTGGATACGTTATCACACAACCAACATGTACACCAAGTGCTTCAACTTCTTCTTTGGTCTTACAACCACAGTCAATAAATATATTGTTTGGTTTAGGCGCTTCTTCTTTAGATTTGTTACGTGTGTGTATTGCTGGCCATCCAAAAACACCTTTTACAATTCCGTTTTTAGTATGGATATTTACAATTTTACTAGGAGCAATTTGGTGATCACTTCCACCATTACGGATGACATAAATTAATCCGTTGTCAGAAATATAGTTAACATACCATGAAATTTCATCTGCATGACCTTCAATTACTACCTTATATTTAGCATTTGGGTTAATAACACCAACAGCTGTACCGTATGTATCTGTAAAAAACTCGTCAACATAAGGTTTTAAGTAATCCATCCATATGTTTTGACCATCCCATTCATAACCAGTAGGAGCTGCATTATTTAAATATGTTTCTAAAAAGTCCATTGACTTTTTGTTTAATATGCTTTTTGTTGCCATTTAATATATTTTTTTTGTCTAAAATAACAATAATAGGAGTTATATAGTAGTTAGCAATGTGTTAATTCTTAATTTTACAAGATAAAGTTTTTAGCTTTGGAATGATTTTAGTAGTTTTTGGATTATGAAATATATATATATTCTTTTTTTTAGTGTTCCTTTTATGTTGTTTTCTCAAGAAACAAACGAAACTGTACAAGACACCACGGACGTTGAATATGTGATAATTGCGGGAGACTCAATTGTGCAAAAATCTATTTATTTAGACGAAATTGTTTTGTTAGATAAATTGCGATTTAAAAATAAAGAGGGTAGAAGACGGTATTTAATTTTAAGACGAAAAACCCTTAAAGTATATCCTTATGCTAAATTAGCTGCTGATAGACTTAGAGCTTTAAATACCAAATTAGCAACTATTAGCAAAAAAAGACATAAAAAGAAATATGCAAAAAAAGTACAAAAATATATTGAAGAGCAATTTTCTGAAGAACTAAAAAAATTAACCAAAACCGAAGGTCAAATTTTAGTCAAATTGATACATCGCCAAACAGGTGAAACAGCCTTTAACTTGATAAAAACATTACGCAGTGGTTGGCGTGCTTTTTGGTATAACAGTACAGCTTACATGTTTAATATCTCTTTAAAACGAGAGTATAACCCTATGGAAGTAGAAGAGGATTATTTAATTGAAAATATTTTAATTAGAGCTTGGCAAGATGGACATTTAAAATTAGTAAAATCGCCTTTAAATTTTGAATATTTTAATTTAACCAATAAATGGGGAACTATATACTAGAATCATGAGAAAACAAACTCCGTTTGAAGAAAAATTAAATGCCTTAACCCATGGTATAGGAGCAGTTTTTGGTATTGTAGCTTTGGTGTTACTTATTGTTTTTGAAACAAAAAAAACAGAGTTTAGTTTATTTAGTGTTATTGTTTATGGATTGTCTATAATTATACTGTTTACTGCGTCCACATTATATCATATAATTACTGACGAGAAAAAGAAACATTACTTTAGAATTGTAGATCATGTTAGCATCTACCTTTTGATAGCTGGAACATACACGCCAGTTTTACTAATTACTTTAGAGCAAAGTTTGGGGTGGACATTGTTTTTTACTGTTTGGGGTATTGCTACTTTTGGAGTTGTTTTAAAACTGTTTTTTACAGGACGTTTTAATACGTTTTCTACATTACTATATTTAGTAATGGGTTGGTTAATTGTATTTGATTTTAGAAATTTATCTAATATAATGGATCCAAATGGTATTGTATTATTAATGACAGGAGGTTTACTGTATACCGTTGGGATTGTATTTTATGCTATAGAAAAAATACCATACAATCACGTTATATGGCATTTATTTGTACTTGGTGGAGCCATTTGTCATTTTTTTATGGTCCTATTGTATGTGGTATAATTAATCGTAAATTCTTATAATTTCTCCGTTTCCTTTACCTAAAACACTTCTTGCATAACCATTAACTACTTTGGTCATTGGGATAGGATTATGTCCAGGAAAATAATCTTTATACTTGTCATAAGCAGCTTCAACCATTCCAGAAGATACTACATTAACTCTAATATTATTTTCTATTTCTAAAGCAACTGCTTGCACAAAACTATGTATCGCTCCATTTACCATTGCAGCACTAGTTGTTTTTATAACAGGATCATCTGCAAGTATTCCTGTAGATAAAGTTATAGATCCTTTGTTGTTTAAAAAGTGTTGCCCAATTCTTACAAGATTGACTTGACCCATTAGTTTACTTTTAATTCCGATGTAGTAATCATCTTCAGTCAAAGCATTAAAATTATCCCATTTAGCTTCGCCAGCAATACAAATTATAGCATCCAAAGGACCTGTTTTTTCAAACATAGATTGTATGGACTTACTGTCTTCAATATTTACAGTTACATCTGCGTTGGTTCTACCTGCAATAATGATGTCATGCGAAGTTTTAAAATGAGACACTACTGTTTTTCCAATAGTTCCGTTACCACCAATAATTAAAATTTTCATTGTTGTTTGTTTAAATTGTTATCTGTATTCTGGATTATCAAAGCTCCATCTTGTACCATCGTCCCAACCTTCTCTAGAGTTTCCGTAAGCAGAATATCCTTTGTTTTGCTTAAGCATATTAGCTAAATGTAATAAATTATAAGTCATGAAGGTCGTATTTCGGTTAGTGAAATCGTTGTTTTTTGCATCACTAACTTCATCTAAATAACTTGGTCCAGGACCAACTTCTCCTATCCAACCAGCATCAGCTTGAGGCGGAATAGAATAGCCTACATGTTGTAACGCATATAAAATACCCATAGCACAATGCTTTACACCATCTTCGTTTCCTGTAATAATACAACCACCAACTTTTCCATAAAATAAATATTGGCCCTTATCATTAGTTTTACCGCTCATACTATATAACCTTTCGATTAGCTTTTGACAAACTGAAGATTTTTCGCCTAACCAAATGGGTGTACCAACAATAATAATATCTGCTTCAAAAATGCGCTCAAATAGTATTGGCCATTCATCTTTAGCAACACCTTCTTTAGTCATATCTGGTTGTACACCAAATGCGACATCATGATCTATAAATCTAATATCATCAACAGTGACGCCTTCGTTTTTCATGATGTTTTTAGAAACATCAATCAATCCTTGAGTATGACTTTGTCTTGGAGATTGTTTTAGTGTACAATTTATGTACACAGCTTTTAGTTTTGAAAAATCTGGAGTATTCATTATATGTTTTGCTTTAAGATTAGTGTTCTTAAAGTACAAAACATAAACGATGATTAGGTTTGGTTTATAAAGACTTTAACACCTTTAAATATAATTTTTGAGGGCTTTTTCTATTTGAAGTAAGGCCATGTCTATAACTATTTTAGAATCATATTTGGGACTCCAAATAGATAGTTCTGTACATGCAACAACAACACAACTCTCCTTATTGTATTTAGAAATTAAATAAGAATAGTTTGATTGGTCTGCGTCAGTTTCAGAATAATTATAAATCTGTTTACGACAATTGTCAATTGAAATTTGATCTTGTTTATTAGGAAAAGAAATAGAGATGTTTTCTTTTTTAAATAAGTCAGAAATATAACTTGACGTCATGGTGTATAAAGAACCAAATAAAGTTACCTTGTTAATGTTATGTGATTTGAGGTGTCTGATACACAAAGTAATTGGATGTATAATTGAAACAGGTGTGTGCAACTGATCAACGGTTTCATGCAAAGTGATATTGGGTATGATGCATGAAGAAATGTTAAATTGAGTTAAACGATTAAGATGTTTGGCGACAACTGGTTTTAATACGTCAAATTGATTTGGTAAATATGGGTTTATGGTATTAAAATCAACCGAATAAGTAATAGAAGGGAAGGTGTGATATTCTCCTTTTATAGCATGAAACTTATTGTTTAGTTGCTCAAGGTAAAATAAGGTGCTTCTGGTACCAAGTCCTAAAATGGCAATATTTGGTTGTGAATTACTCATCTTTATTTAAAATATAATCTGCAAAATATTGGTTGCTATCCATTAACTTATCAATGACTTTTAATGATGTTTTTTTTAAAAAACCATTTAAGATAGCGTCATTGTATTTTCTTGAAGTTTCAGTGTGGATACGCTCGCCTTCCATAAAATGGAAAGATTTATTTAAAGCTTTAATTGTTACGGTTTGTGATTTTGTACTCACTAAATAACTTCTAGCAATACCTTCATCTTCGGTATATTCTGGTTGATGTTTAAACGTGTCAATATCAAAATTGGCATCAAACTCTTTATTAATTCTTTCTAATAAATTTAAATTAAAACGTCTGGTAATTCCTTGACTATCATTATAAGCTGGTAAAACTATTTTTTCAGACTTTATAAGATCTAAACCTATACATAATTTGTCATTAGCTTGTAAACTATCTGCTAATTTTGTCAGAAAATCTTGGGCTAAAATATCGTTTAAATTACCTATGTTTGATCCTAAAAATAATATAACTTTTGGATGATTAGACTGTTTTAAAGATGATAGTACATTAAAATAATCTCCTTGTTTAGGTGTTGTATTTATATTTGGTAATTCACTGTTTATACTTGATTTTAATTGGTCTAATGCATTTTGAGAAATATCTATTGGTACATAATTAAAATTATAATTAGCGGTATCTAAAGCTTTTAAAAGTTGTTTGGTTTTGGTGCCATCACCAGCACCAAGTTCTATCAATTCAAAAAAAGTGTCTTTTCTAAGTTTTAAAGTTTCAATTAGATTTTGTGTTTGATTTTTAAAAATATCAAATTCTGCTCTGGTTAAATAATACTCAGGCATATTCATGATATCAACAAAAAGTGCGTCACCAATTTTATCATAAAAATATTTAGATAATAAATATTTAGGAGTATTACTTAGGCCTTTATCGACGTCGTTTAAAAATGTGTTATTCATATTATTTGGCTAGTCTAATTCCAGCGAATTGCCACTGTGTGTGAGATTGAAAAAAATTACGGTACGTGTGTCTACTATGGTTTTTAGAAGTTGCTACTGAGGCACCACGAAGTACCATTTGATTACTCATAAATTTACCGTTATATTCTCCAACAGCACCTTTAGCAATTTCAAAATTTGGATAGGGTAGGTAAGCAGAGTTGGTCCATTCCCAACGTTTTCCCCAATTTAAATGTTTGGAAGCGACTTCCCATTCAAATTCAGTAGGTAATCTCATGCCTTTATAAAAAGCAAAAGCTGCAGCTTCAAAATAAGAAATATGAGATAATATTGCATCAGGATTAACAGGTTTTAAGCCTGATAAAGTGTAATGATGCCAAGTGTTTTTTATTTTTATCCAATATAATGGTTGGGTTATTTTATTACTGTTTATCCAATGCCAACCTTCATCTAACCAATAGTTAGCAGTTTTATAACCATCTGCTTCAATAAATTCAATAAATTCTTGATTGGTTACTAATGCTTTATTGATGCTAAAGGGATGAATATATGTTTTATACATACCAAGTTCGTTATCAAAACAAAATCCATCAGTATCATGTCCAATATTGTAAACGCCTTCGGTTACATCTAACCAACCAGTATCTGTGTTGGTATCTTCTACAAAATTAAGATCTGTATATTTTGGACAAATAGGGTTTAACGAAAACGTGTATTTTAAATCTGTAAGTAGTAATTCTTGATGTTGTTGCTCATGATTAACTCCTAAAACGGTTAATGATTTTACAGTTTCATTCTCAGTAGTTTTTAAAAGTTGGGTCATGTGTTGGTCTACATAATCACGATATTTAAAAACAATATCAATATTTGGTCTTGTAATTAGACCTCTGTTGTGTCTTTCAATACGTTTTCCAATTGTATTATAATAGCTGTTAAAAAGATATGAATACTCATTATCAAAGATTTGATAATTTGGAGAGTAGGTTTTTAAAATCATTTCTTCAAAAAACCAAGTAGTATGCGCAATGTGCCATTTAGGTGGACTGGCAAAAGCTGCAGATTGAGGCGTAAAATCCTCGGTTTGTAAAGGTTTGCAAAGTGTATTAGTGTATTGTCTAGTTGTTAAATATTGGTTTAAAATGTCATCCATAGCTTCTCAAATATAATAAGGAAAAGGCTACAGATGTACTGAAAAGCCTAAATTTAATCTTATTTTAACTTTATTTAACCTTAATATTTAGGCTTTGTTTAAAGCTAAAAATGAAGAAAATAAAACATGAAATTAACCCCAAAGGGGTTGCTTAACTATTAAAATATAGTTTAATATTTTATAATCTAAAACGCTTTTAAAAGCTTTATTGGATGTAAGTCGTAACAATTAAAAATTCCTGACAGAGAAGGGATCGTTATTTTAATATAATTTATATTAATTAACCTTCAATAACCTCTTTGTATTCATCAAAAAAGGCTTCAAATAAAGACATGTGTGTATTAAAAAACACCATAACATCTTGCCAAGAGTTTTTATTATGGATAGATACTTTTTGCTCTAAAGGCACATAAATACGTGATATTTCTTTACCATTGTCCAAAATATATTCTTCGTTATAAATGGCTTCAGGAAGATAGTCGTCTAATAAAATAGCTTTTAAAGCAACTAATTTTTCCCAGTATTTAATACGATGTTCTAAATCATCCTCAACATCTAAAGCTACTAATGCAGTTTTATTATCAAAATGAAACTTAAAACTAAACCCTTTAAGCTTTGTATTGTATAGCAACCATTTTCTTGGAAAAGATTTACCAAAGCTGGTCCAGAAAAGCTCTTTTAGTTGTCTTGATTCTTCTTTACTAAACATGTTTTATTAACTTTTAATTATAAATAATAATTGGATAAAATTAAAGAAGATATGCTAAAACAATACCTAAAATAATGGTACTTAATTTAGCTAAATTAAATTTATGACCTTCACTACTTTCAAATAAAATAGTAGTACTAATATGTAAAAATATACCAATAACTAAAGCAGAAACCTCATAATAATAGTTTGCAAAAAACTCAAATTGCATAGATAAAAAGACACCTAATGGAGTCATTAAAGCAAAAAGAATTAAAAAAATAAAGCATTTAACTTTGCTTATATCTGAAGCTAAAAAAAAGGTCGATAAAATTATAGCAACAGGAAGTTTATGGATAATTATACCATATATTAAATGCTCATGCGCTTCAATAGGGATACCTTCTAAAACACTATGGATACTTAAACTTATAAATAATAACCACGGAAAATCTACACGAGATTTATCAATATGTACATGTCCATGCTCTGCACCTTTAGAGAAAAACTCTAAAATGATTTGTAGTAAAATACCAATCATTATAAATAAACCTACAGGTTTACCATGACTATTGTAAACTTCTGGTAAAAAATGAAAAACGGTTGTAGATAATAAAAACGATCCACTAAAAGCTAGAAGTAATTTTAAATTACGATTTTGTTTTGGCTTAAATAATAAGACAATTAAAAACCCTAAACCAACAGATAAAATTGGAAATAAAAAATTTTGCATCAATTAATTTATTTAAAAATCATAACCAAACGTTGTGATGTAGATTTGTCAAATTTACTTAATTTATAATCTCCAAAAACATCAAGTAAATATACACCAGCTTGTTCAAATAAGGCTTTAAAATCAGATAAGCTAAAAGACTTAACACGCTCTTGAAATTGATAATCTTCACCTTCAAAAGAAAAACTAATATCCTTAATTATATATCCATTTTCAACACGTCTTTGTTGTAAAAAGTCAATTCCGTCTACGGTTTTAACATCTTCATTAACAAGATTTTCAATTACGTAATCCGTATTCATAAAATCTATTACACCAAAACCAGAATCGTTTAAATTAGCTTTTATAGCTTTAATAGTTGCAAGATTATCAGCTTCGTTTTCAAAATAACCAAAGCTTGTAAATAAATTAAACACAGCATCAAAAGTTTCGCCGAAAGGCTCACACATATTATGAACTTTAAAATGCAAGGTGTTATTTTCAAACTGCTTAGCATGACTAATACTGTTTTCTGACAAGTCTGCACCAATCACATCATAACCAATAGCATTTAAATACACAGCATGTCTACCTTTACCGCAAGCTAAATCTAATATTTTTCCGTTTTCAGGTACATTAAGATACTCGGTTAAATTGGACATAAACTGTTCCGCTTCGTTATGATCTCTATCTTTATAAAGTATGTGGTAAAATGGACTATCAAACCATGATGCGTACCATTTTTTATCGTTTTTTTTCATATATTTTTTTTGGGGTTTAAACTTCCGCTTAAGCTCCAGTTTACCAGGCTCTCGCAACTCGCTCTCTGCGAGGAGCTCAGACAAATTGCTCCATCCTTAACCCATTTATTTGTAAAGGTCCTATTTTCGGCAAAAATAAAGTATTTTTGCAAGGTAACAGACGTAAAGAATGGAAGAAAATTTCAAGATGGTTGCCAAAACTTTATTTGGCTTTGAAGAATTACTAGAAAAAGAGCTTAAACAGCTTGGAGCACAACAGGTTAAAAAAGGTGTGCGAAACGTGACTTTTGTTGGAGACAAAGGCTTTATGTATAAAGCTAATATGGCTTTGCGTACTGCAACTAAAATTTTAAAACCAATACATAGTTTTAAAATAAAAACCGAACAAGATTTATATGACCAAGTTTATAAAATGGACTGGACGCCATATTTAAAATCTACAGGTAGTTTAGCAATTGATGCAACAGTAAACTCAACAGTGTTTACACACTCGTTATATATTTCTCAAAAAACTAAAGACGCCATTGTTGACAAGTTTAGAGATGAGACTGGTGAGCGTCCTAATGTTGATTTAAAATTTCCGGATGTTAAGATAAATGTACATATAGACCGTCAGTCTTGTAATATTTCTTTGGACTCTTCAGGAGACTCTTTACACAAGCGTGGTTATAAATTAGCAACCAATATTGCACCAATAAACGAAGTTTTAGCAGCAGGAATTATCATGATGTCAGGTTGGGATGGACAATCAGATTTTATAGATCCAATGTGTGGTAGTGGTACCATATTAGCCGAAGCAGCAATGATAGCTTGTAATATACCACCAAACTTGATGCGTAAAGAATTTGCTTTTGAACGTTGGTCTGATTGGGATGTTGATTTATTTGAAAAAATAGAAGAATCTTTGCTTAACAAAACCAGAGATTTTCATCATAAAATTATAGGTTATGATAAATCTCCAAGTGCTGTAACTAAAGCAAAAGAAAATATTGCTAATGCACATTTAGACGAGTTTGTTAGTATACAACATGAGGACTTTTTTAAGACACAGCGTGGAGGAGAAGCAAAATTACATATGGTATTTAATCCACCATATGGAGAACGTCTTGATATTGAAATGGAAAGCTTTTATAAAGATATTGGAGATACTTTAAAGCAAAATTATCCTAATACTAATGCATGGTTTATCACTTCTAACTTAGACGCTTTAAAACATGTTGGTTTAAGACCATCAAGAAAAATACATTTAATGAATGCAAAATTAGAGTCGCGTTTAGTTAAATATGAAATTTATGCAGGAAGTAAAAAAGGAAAGTATATGAATAAAAACTAATGGGTAAAAGTTTATTAACAAATATTAAATCGTTATTTAGATTAGCATTAGTTTTTAGTATTCCGTTTTTTGTATTGGTTATTTTAGGGTTCTTTAAAATTCCAGATACATTTGGTTATTTAAAAGAAGTAATTGGTTTTGTTTTTTCAACAGCACTCTTTTTTTGTGTTACGATATTGTTTTCTAAAGCAAAAATAAGACAAGTTTTATCTCTTATTTTTGTCGTTATACTATCTATTTTAGTATTTATCAAAATTAGTTTTTATCATAATTATAATGTTAAACTAAGTGCTTCAGCATTATTTGTAATATTTGAAACTGATACAACAGAAAGCGTTGATTTTTTATCTAATTACTTTGATGGTTTTGTAACAGTTTCTGGTGCTTTTATAGTTTTTGTTTTACCGTTATTTGTATATTTTATTTTAAAGTATATTACTATAACTGGCCAAATCAAGTTTTTAAAATTGATAGCATTAATCTTTTTTATTATTTTTAGTTTTATTATTCATAAACGCTTTAATTCTCAAAATTTAATAATTACTAGTTTTAAAAGTTACACAGAGTATAGCTCATTAATTAAAGATTTGAAGATTGATTTAGCAAAACCAATTTCGTCTTTTGTAGCTGTTGAAAAATCCGATGACAACCCAGAAACACATATTGTAATTATTGGTGAGTCAACCTCTAATTGGCACATGCAATTGTATGGTTATGATAGACCAACAAATCCAAAATTAACTAAAATTAAGGATCAATTAATTATTTTTGATAGTGTAATTTCTCCTAATGTACACACTATAGTGTCGTTAGATAAAATATTAACCTTTTCTGATATTAATTCACCTAACAAAAAAAATAACACGTCAATAGTTCAGTTGGCAAATGCAGCTGGATATGATACGTATTGGATCTCTAATCAACGACCTGTAGGAATGCACGAAAGGATATCTTCAATAGTAGGAAATGCAGCTACAGAAAAATATTTTATTGCAACTGATAATTATGACGACGTAATATATGACGAAACTTTGTTACCAGTTTTAGATACTGTTCTTAAAAAAAAAACAGAAAAGAAAATTATCTTTATACACTTAATCGGTACTCATGGTCGTTTTGATAGACGCTACCCAGAGAAGTTTAATTATTTTCAAACAAATAAACCTAATACAAAGTTTAATCATAAAAAAGCACTAAAATTAATTAATGATTATGATAATGCAGTACGTTATAATGATTATATAGTTAAAGAAGTTATAGATCGTGTTAAATCACAACAAACCTATAGTTTTGTGTTATATTTTTCTGATCATGGAGACGAGTTGTATGATACAATGGATTTAGTTGGTCATAATGAGTATTGGGCAACACGTCCAATGTATGAGATTCCATTTATAGCTTGGTTTTCTGATGCTTACAAACAAAGCAATATAAGTTTTGAAACTTTTTTGTCTTACAAAAACAGAGCCTATAATTTAGAGGATTTTATATACAGTTTTTCTGACTTAGCACAAATTAGATTTAAAGAGTTGGATAGCACTAAAAGTATTTTTAGTAAAGCATTTATAAGAAAGCCACGGTTAATTAAAGATGGAGAAGATTATGATAAAAGAGTTAAGCTGAAAGAAAATTAATCATGCTTACTAAAAAAGATACATTAATACTAAAAGGGTTAGGCATTTTGATTATTGTTTTACACAATTTTATGCACAGAATAAAACCAGTTTTTGGAGAGAATGAGTTTTATTTTGATGCTCAAACATTTGTAAATTACTATTCAAGTTTTATAAGTAATCCTCAACATTTTATACAATATTTTTTTTCTTATTTTGGACATTATGGTGTACAGATTTTTATTTTTTTAAGTGGTTATGGATTGTTGTTATCCTATGACGATAAAGAAATATCTTTTTTTAACTTTATTAAAAAACGACTAATTAAAATTTACCCAGTATTTATAATTGCTGTATTAATGGTTGTTGTTTTTAAATACATTGTTTTAAAGATACCTTTTAATAGCGAAGCAACTAATAATATATTAATTACACTAAGTTTAATATCTAATTGGATACCAGAAAAATGGTATGTGTTAAGTGGTCCATTTTGGTTTTATTCTATGATAGTACAATTGTATATATTATTTTATTTAATAGTACAATGGACTAAAAAGAGCACCAAACCTCTTTGGCTGATTTTAGTTTTAAGTTATATGATTATTTTTATTTCAGGCGTATATTTTGAAAGTATAAAAATAAGTCTTTACCTCAATTTTATGGGTAATTTGCCAGTATTCGTACTAGGTATGATTTTAGCAAAAAGTAAATTTAATTTTACTAAAACTTCAGTTTTTGTATGGTTGTTATTTGTGTTAGTTTTTATTTTAGGACAATTAAATAACTATTTTTGGTATATTTCTCAAGCGTTAGTTGTTATGATTTTTATACCATTATATGTTTGGTTAAAAAGTTATGTTGATAGTCTGAAATTAAAAAACTTTTTATTATTTACTGGACAATTATCTATGTACTTGTTTGCTGTAAATGGATTGCTAAGAGCACCATGGTTTTATTTGCTATCAAAGTTAGAATCCCAATGGTATCCATACTTATTAGCAATAGCACATTTTATTTTTGTTTATATAGTAGCTTTAATAGTAAGAATGTTTGAGCAATTTATAATATCATATTTAATTCCTGAAAGGAATTGAATTACTCTTTAATTTCTTCCTCTTCCTCTTCTTTTTTAGTTTTGTTTTTCTTCTTTTTAAAAATTGGTATCATATAAGATACGGTATAACTGTAACCTACACCAATACGTCCTGAGTCAAAAGTTTTATTAAAACCAGGAACGTATAAATTTTCAAATTCAACAGGTTGATCTTGAGTAATCATACCTTTAAGTTGTGTATTAATACCAAGATATAAATTGTTTAATACTTCTGCTTTAATACCAATAATTAATTCTACCCAAATAGCAGACAATCCTGAAGATTCTAAACTATCTGAAGAGCTATTTTGTGGTGTCCAATATTGGTCTGTAGAATATACAGTATAATTGGTTCTGGTTTGACTAAAAGTACTAGCACCAATTCTAAATCCAGCAAAAATCATATTATCTAATCCAGCCCAATTGTCATACATATTGTAATCAAAACCAGCTTTAAAATAGCTTCCTTTGGCTGTCACGCTTAAGAAGTCATTGGTTGTAGTTTTTTCTTCATTACCAATTTCTCCAGCAATAAACCAATTTTCTGTAAGTCTGTAATCACCATTAATTTCAAAACCAGTATAGTTATCATCTAAAGCAGTTCGGATTAGTTTACTAGCATCAGTACCTATACGTAATCCATATTGCAATTTTAAAGTGTCTTGCTTAATTTGAGTAGCTTCAACAGTGTTTTGCGCTTGAAGTGTACCATATAGGCACAACAAAAAGTTAATGATAAAAAAAGTAGTGTGTCGTTGTGTCATCTTCAATTATTAAATTATCATTTGCAGCTTCAGTAAAAATCACCCAATTACCATCTGTACCACCATCAATGGTTGCAACTACATTTTCAAAAGTTGTTTTATAACCACAAGCTCTTGATACGTAAACATCTTTTCTGGCGTAAGTAATTGTTAAAATATCAGTATTTCCTGATGTAATGTTTCCATCATCATCCAAGACAGTATTGCTGGTTATATTAAATGTAGTACTATCTTGATCTGAACGTAAAGGTAAGATTAACTGATTTACGTTTTCTAGATTATAACCTGTTAAAACCTCTTCATTGTCTTGACCAATAACATAAATATCCACTACGTTTTTTCGGCTATCTTGAGCATTGTTGTTGTAAAAATCAATAACAAAACTAGGAGTAGTAGGTGTGGTTTCTGGACATAAATCGTCACGTTCACAAGTTAAAAAACTTAAAGTTGTGACTAATAGTAAATACAGTTTTAGGTGTTTCATGTAATACAATTATTATTTCTTTTCTAAAAGTACAATATTTTCTACATGATGTGTCTGCGGAAACATATCTACAGCTTGTACTTTAGTAATATTATAGTATTCTTTCATTAACGCTAAATCTCTAGCTTGTGTCGCACTATTACAACTTACATAAACAACTTTTTGTGGTGCAATATTTAATATTTGTTGCACAACGTCTTTATGCATTCCGTCTCTTGGTGGATCTGTTATAATAACGTCTGGTTGACCATGAGTGTTTATAAATTCTTGGTTAAAAACATTTTTCATGTCTCCTACAAAAAACTCGCAATTTGTAATATTATTGCGTTCAGCGTTTTCTTTTGCAGCACTAATAGCATCAGGCACAGCTTCTACACCAACTACTTTTTTAGCTTTTTTAGATACAAATTGCGCAATGGTACCAGTACCTGTGTATAAGTCGTAAACAAGCTCGTCACCTTTTAAATCAGCAAATTGACGTGTTAATTTATACAATTCAAAAGCTTGATCAGAATTAGTTTGGTAAAAAGATTTAGCATTAATCTTAAACTTTAAACCTTCCATTTCTTCAAAAATATGATCTTCGCCTTTATAACAAATCACGTCTTGGTCATATATAGTATCATTAGCCTTTTGGTTAATAATGTATTGTAAAGACGTAATTTCTGGAAACGTTTCGGCTACAAAATTTAATAGTAACTCACGTTTTTCTTTATCTTCTTTAAAAAACTGAATAACAACCATAATATCTTTGGTTGAAGAGGTACGTATCATCATAGTACGTAATAATCCTGTTTGATTTCTAGTATTAAAAAATTCTAATCCATTTACAATCGAAAAATCTCTTACAGCATTACGGATTGCATTAGATGGATCTGCTTGTAAATGACATTTTTTAATATCTAAAATTTTGTCCCACATTCCTGGAATATGAAAACCAAGCGCATTACGATCTCCTAAATCTTCATCAGACTGAACCTCTTCTAAAGTTAACCATCTAGAGTCACTAAAAGAAAACTCCATTTTATTTCTATAAAAATACTGTTCGGCAGATCCTAAAATAGGCGTCACTTCTGGCAAGTCTAAATGTCCAATTCTAGTCAGGTTATTAGTGACTTCATTTTGTTTGTAATACAACTGGTGTTCATAACCCATGTCTTGCCATTTACAACCTCCACAAACACCAAAATGCTGACACTCTGGAGTAACACGTTTATCACTTAATTTATGAAAAACGGTTGCTTTACCTTCAAAATAAGCCTTACGCTTTTTAAAAGTTTGCACATCAACGACATCTCCAGGAACAGCGTTGGGTAAAAATATTACACGTCCATCAGGTGCTTTAGCTATAGTTTTTCCTTTAGCTGCAGCATCTAATACTTCAACATTTGTAAATATTTGTTTTCTTCTATTTTTTCTTGCCATAATTGCAAAAGTACTTTGTTTTTTTGTTAGTAAAAAACTACTCACAATTATTTTAATAACGCTTTTATTTACTAATTTGCAATTTCTTAGGGATGATTTCTTTCCCACGCTGAATTTTCGGAACTTTTCGAAAGGATAAAGGTAGATAAGGAATGGTTATTTTATAAATTTAAAATTATTAAAAATGGCTGTTTTAGACCAATTAACATCGCAAGAAGCGATGGACTTAGAAAACAAATACGGAGCACACAATTACCATCCATTACCAGTTGTATTAAGCAAAGGTGAAGGTGTATATGTTTGGGACGTAGAAGGAAAAAAATACTATGATTTTTTATCTGCATATTCTGCAGTAAATCAAGGACATTGTCATCCAAAAATTGTAGGAGCAATGGTAGAGCAAGCAAAAACATTAACGCTAACGTCACGTGCATTTTATAATGACATGTTAGGTAAGTTTGAAAAATTTGCTACCGAAACGTTTAATTACGATAAGTTATTACCAATGAATACTGGAGCTGAAGCGGTTGAAACTGCTTTAAAACTATGTAGAAAATGGGCTTATGAAGTAAAAGGTATTGATGAAAATGAAGCCGAAATTATTGTTTGCGAAAACAACTTTCATGGTCGTACCACAACAATTATTTCGTTTTCAAACGATCCTGTAGCACGTAAAAACTTTGGACCTTATACCAAAGGTTTTATTAAAATAGAATATGATAATCTTCAAGCACTAGAAGACGCATTAACTAATAATAAAAATGTTGCTGGATTTTTAGTAGAACCAATTCAAGGTGAAGCAGGTGTTTATGTACCTAGTGAAGGGTATTTAGCTAAAGCTAAAGCCTTGTGCGAAAAACACAATGTTTTATTTATTGCTGACGAAGTACAAACAGGTATTGCAAGAACGGGACGTTTATTAGCAACTTGTGGAGATTGTAGTTGTGCAGACAAACATTGTTCTGGTACACCAGAAGTTAAAGCAGACATCCTAATTTTGGGTAAAGCATTATCAGGAGGAGCTTATCCAGTAAGTGCTGTATTAGCAAATGATGAGATAATGAATGTTATTAAACCAGGAAATCACGGAAGTACATTTGGTGGTAATCCAGTTGCAGCAGCTATTGGAACAGCAGCTTTAGAGGTTATCAAAGATGAAGCTTTAGCAGATAATGCTTTTAATTTAGGACAAGTATTTAGAGCAGAAATGACTAAATACATCGAAACTTCAAACATTGTAAATGCTGTTAGAGGTAAAGGGTTATTAAATGCTATATTAATAAATGATACAGAAGATAGCGATACAGCTTGGAACATCTGTATGGCTTTACGTGATAATGGATTATTAGCAAAACCTACACATGGTAACATTATAAGATTTGCACCACCATTAGTAATGACAGAGGAGCAACTTATGGATTGTGTTGGTATTATTACCAAAACATTAAAACAATTTGAAAAATAGAAAACCAAAATTTCTATTACAATAAAAAAAGCTATCAAATTTGATAGCTTTTTTTATATCCAATCTTTATATAAATTGAAGTTTAAAATTTTATTTTTGCTTAAATAATTTAGATTTAGTGTTGAAAAATAAATATATATATTACCTATCAATTGTAATAGGTGGTGCAATAGCTATTTATGCTAATGCTTCAGAGCAACAAAATACTTTAATTTTAATATTAGGAATTGTCTTTTTGATGTTCGGTATTTTTAAAATTCAAAGTACAATTCCAAGTAAAAAAGAAAAAGAGACTTTTGTAGAGTCCGAACCTTTTGAAGACGAAGAAGAATGAAATTAAAAATAGGAGATACGGTTGATGTTTTAGATGATGTTTTATCAGGCCAAGTTACAGCAATAAAAGGCAATGTTGTGACTATTGAAACTGATGAAGGTTTTGAGCTTACTTTTAATGCTTCTGAATTAGTGAAAACTAAATCATCAACGTTAAGAAATAACGTATTTAATTCCGCTTCTTTAAAACAAGTTTTGTCTGAAAAAACAGAAAAAAAGCGACACAGTACTGTTAAGGTAAAAGCTAAAGAACGCTATCTACCAACAATGGAAGTAGATTTACATTTACATAAATTAGTAAACAATGAACGTGGTATGACTAATTTTGATAAATTAAGTGTACAATTGGATACTGCAAGACACAAACTAGAGTTTGCTATAAAAAAGCGCATCCAGAAGATTGTTTTTATTCACGGAGTTGGTGAAGGTGTTTTAAAAATGGAATTAGAAACCCTTTTTAGTCGTTATGATAATATAAAATACTACGAAGCTGACTATAAAAAATATGGACTTGGTGCTACAGAAGTCTACATTTTGCAAAACCCAAATAACCGTTAGTTAAAAGGAGGTGTAACAGGTCTTGAAGCTGACATTGAGCTATCTTCTAATGTACCAAAATTAGTGGTTTCATAAATAATTTCAGGAAAACTAACGTTTTGTAATAATAAAGTAACGGTAAAAGTTTGTTGTATGGTATGTGATCTAAAAGATGTTGGTGCATTGTTGTTAGTATCCACAATACTATTTAAATAATCTGCACCTACAGTACTATCTGTAACATCGTTAGTTGGATTATTGTCTAAGGTGTTAAATTCTTCATTTCTAGTTGGTACACCATCACCATCATCGTCATTATCTAAGTAATTTGGTATGCCATCTCCATCTGTGTCTAAAGCATTAGTTAAACCATCAGTTTCAGTATAATTAACATTTTCACTTGACGTTAATACGTTATCACCATCATCATCTACATCTAAAAAGTCAGGTAAACCATCACCATCAGTGTCATCATCATAGTAATCACCATTATTGTTTCTGTCTTCTAATTCAGCAGGAATACCATCATTATCGTCTTCTAATAAAGCCATTGTAAAATAAGCTTCTCCACTTGTAGAGGTATATTCTTCTGTAACTTCAATACCACTTGGAGGTACATCTTGACAGAAAAAATTTGAAGGATCACTAGTGTAACTTCTAAATTGTAACCTATTAGCAATAGAAAAAGAACTTGATTCTGCAGCCACTAAATTGACAAGTAAATCATTAGTTTCATCAGCTTCAGTTATAATTAAATCTGCAATTGTAAAATCAGGACTGCTTAATTGTATAGATAAACTTTCATTTGGATCTGTTTTTGTTTTATGAAATACTAAATCACCACAAGCTTCAAATGTATCGTCAAACTCAAGCTCAGTTGTTATTATATCTCCATCATCGCAAGATAATACACTTAATAAAACACTAAAAACAACTAAAAATTTACGCATAGTTTACAAGTTTAAAAAAACAAAAATAATAGAATTGTTAAACTTATAACGACGCTTAACACAATTAATTTTATTTAAAGTATTTTTGTGCTCAATTAGACCAAAAATCACATGAAATCTGTTTATTTTGATAACGCTGCAACTACGCAGTTACGTCCAGAAATTATTGAAAAAATGACGCAAGTCATGCATCAAAATTATGGTAATGCTTCCTCAACGCATAGTTTTGGTCGTGCAACTAAAGCTTTGATTGAGCAAGCAAGAAAAGCAGTAGCTAAATATTTTAATGTTACTGCTTCTGAAATTATATTTACAGCAGGAGGTACTGAAGCAGATAATTTAGCTTTAACAAGTGCAGTTAGAGATTTAAGTGTAAAACGTATAATTACTTCTAAAATAGAACATCATGCTGTTTTTAATACTGTTTTACAACTTAAAAAACAATACGGAATAAGTGTAGATTATGTTAATCTTGATGGGACAGGACAGATTGATCATTTACATTTAAAACAATTATTACAATCATCTAACGGTAAGACTCTAGTAAGTTTAATGCACGTTAATAACGAGGTTGGTAATATTCTAGACCTTAAACGTGTTGGTCAATTATGTGAAGATCATCAAGCATTATTCCATAGTGATACCGTTCAGTCTGTTGGACATTATATTATAGATTTACAAGATATTCCGTTGGATTTTATGGCTGTTAGTGCACATAAATTTCATGGACCAAAAGGTGTTGGTTTTGCCTTTGTGAGAAAAAAATCTGGTTTAAAGCCTTTAATTTTTGGAGGTGAACAAGAACGTGGTCTTAGAGCAGGTACCGAGTCTGTACATAATATTATTGGTATGGCTGAAGCATTAAAATTATCTTATTTTAATTTAGATGAAGAGAAATTTTACATCCAAAATCTAAAAGAGTACTTCATTGAGAGATTAAAAACCGAGATTGAAGGTGTTAAATTTAATGGTACTTCTTCAGATTTTGAAAAAAGTGCTTATACTGTTTTAAATGTTTGTTTACCATTTTCACCAGAAAAAGAGTCTATTTTGTTATTTCAATTAGATTTAAAAGGAATTGCTTGTTCTAAAGGTAGTGCTTGTCAAAGTGGTAGTCCTAAAGGAAGTCACGTATTATCTCAAATTTTAAATAATGAAGATTTAGAAAAACCATCGTTAAGATTTTCATTTAGTAAATACAATACTAAAGATGAGATAGATTATGTTATTGAGGTGTTAAAAGAATTTATTTAACATTGTTTATATCGTATTTTTGTATTTCAAAAAAAATAATTGCTAAACTATACTACTTATTTAAATCCCAATTCTAATCAATGGGTGACTTTTGTTCATGGAGCAGGAGGTAGCAGTGCTATTTGGTTTAAACAAATTAGAGCGTTTAAAGCAGAGTTTAATGTCCTTATTTTAGATTTACGTGGTCACGGAAGTAGTAAACCTAAATTAAAAGACGCTTTTAAATCCAAATATACTTTTGACGCAATAACTAATGATATTATTGAAGTTATTAACCATTTAAAAATTACCAATAGTCATTTTATTGGTATTTCTTTAGGTACAATTTTAATTAGAAATTTAGCAGAAAAACATCCAAGTAAAGTATTGAGTATGATTATGGGTGGAGCTATAATGAAACTTAATTTTAGGTCTCAAATACTTATAAAAGTAGGAGTTACCTTTAAAAGTATAGTACCTTATATGTATTTATATAAGTTGTTTGCTTTTATAATTATGCCTAGAAAAAACCATAAAAAATCAAGATTAATTTTTGTTAATGAAGCAAAAAAACTTTACCAAAAAGAGTTTGTAAGATGGTTTAAATTAACGTCAGAAATAAATCCTTTATTACGATTTTTTAGAACTAAAGATATTAACATTCCTACTTTGTACGTAATGGGAGCAGAGGACCATTTGTTTTTACCATCAATAAAAAAAATCACCGAAAAGCATTTAAAATCAACACTTTTGGTGATTGAAAAATGTGGACATGTTGTTAATATAGAACAGCCAGAAGTATTTAATACTAATACTATTCAGTTTATTAAAAACAGGTTGTTAGATTAGTTTTCTTTTAAAATTTCTATTTGCTCTAAAACTAGTTGTGCTTCAGCTTGTTTAGCATCACTTAAGCTTCGGTTGCTGGTAGATAATTTATAAGATTCTTCTAATAGTTTTTTATACTCGTCTTGTAGTTTTTCTAACTTACTTTTCTTTTTAAAAAATTTGAACATCGCTTTTTTATCAAAAATAATGAAATATTAGGTATTTAATTTTAAATACGATGTTAATTATTATCCAAAAACTAAGCTATGCATATAGCGTCCAGGCATAAAAGTGAAAGCGCCAGCAATTAACATGGCACCAACATATAAACCTATCATTTTGTACTTATGGCGTTTAATATGTCCATTTTTAACTGCAATATAGGCTGTTGGAACTGTGTAAATGGTCAAGAAACTAAAACAATGTATCCAACCAAAATGATTAAATAATCGAGGACCAACAAAAGAGGGCATAAACAAAGTAATGATGGCTGTGGTCAGCATTAAAACCATATAAACGCGACCTATATATTTGTGGGTTATTGTTCCTTTTTTTAAAATGAAACTAAGTGTTCCAAGTATAAAAGCAGGAAGGATGGTTGCTAAATGAAGGTACATTAAAGTTGTATAAGACATAGTTTTTTTATTTATGTCAAACTTAAATGAATATGGTTTTTAATAAAATTTAGCTTTACCGAAGTGTTGTTTAATTAAGACGATTTGTAATGAGTTTAAAATCGCATTGTGGTTCTAATATTAAATACACGAGGTGTTAAGTAGTTTGGTATAGCATACTGACGTTTGCTGTATACATCTCTTACCCAAGTATTGGTAATTGAGTTTTGTACATTAAATACATTAAATATTTCAAAACCAAAGGATAGTGCTTTAAATGGTTTTTTCCAACCACTATCAAATTGTTTATCTGCATCTACTAACACAAACTGAAAACCTATGTCAGCACGCTTATAATCTGGTAAACGACTCTGGAAAATATAAGGGTCTGCATAACTTGGTGATCCACCAGGTAAGCCTGTATTATAAACAAGATTTAAATACATTTTCATGCTTGGTATGTTTGGTACATAATCTTGAAACAAAGCAGCAAATTTTAAACGTTGGTCTGTTGGTCGTGCAATGTAACCTCTGTCATTAATGTTTTCTTCGGTTTTAAGATAGCCAAAACTAAACCAGCTTTCTGTGCCAGGAACAAATTCTCCGTTTAAGCGTAAATCCAAACCATAAGCATAGGCTTCAGCATTATTGGTAGCATTATATCTAATACGAACATTTTCCAAAGTATATGGATTGACATCTGTCATTTTTTTATAGTAAGCTTCACTAGTTAATTTAAAAGGTCTGTCCCACATTTTAAAACTATA
This sequence comes from Olleya sediminilitoris, assembly GCF_016785945.1. Taxonomy (GTDB): domain Bacteria; phylum Bacteroidota; class Bacteroidia; order Flavobacteriales; family Flavobacteriaceae; genus Olleya; species Olleya sediminilitoris. Next base: position 144,417 of record NZ_JAEMEF010000002.1, read on the forward strand.
ATCGTTACCAAGTACAACATGCACAGATTTTTGGGCTTTAACATCAGCTTGTACAATTCCGTTTTGATCACGTAATTCTCTGTAAAAAGGAGGTTGGTAATATAATCCACCACTAAGTCTAAACAACATGTCGTTATCCCAATTTGGTTTGATAGCAAATTGAGCACGTGGACTAAACACGTTTTGTGATACATTTTTATTTGTAGCTTGGTCATCCACAGTCCAACTATGGTTTCTAACGCCTGCATTGTACCATACATCATGCTCTCCAATGGTACTACGTTTGCTCCATTGTAAGTAAGTTTGTAGTCTAGTTATGGTTGTATTATTTCTAGCTCTAACATTTTGATAGGCTTCCAAAGGACCTTCATAAGGTGTGTATGGTTGGTCATTAAACGCATCTGAACTAGGAGGATTAATTGAAAAACCTGCAGAATCCACAACTTCCCATTCTATTAGTCTATCTCTAATATCTTCATTTGTGTATTTAATAGAAAACTTAAATTCGTTTTCATTTTTAATATAAGTCCCTTTAGCTTCAATATTGGTTATTAAGGCGTCCAAATCATTACGACCATGATTAAGTTGACTTCCAATACCTTCAGCAAATTCAACCTCTCCTAAATTTTCATCTCCAATATTACTATTGACTTCACCTAATGCATATTGTGCAAGGATGTCAAAATATTCTTCTTCAGTAGTGTGGTAAGTGGATGTTACTAATGATAACGATAAATCATCATTAACTTGATAATTAGCACTTAAAGCACCAAAAAGCGTTTGGTATTGGTCTTTTTCTTGACCTTGGTATTGAACAATTAAAGCTTGTGGGTTGTCTAATGTCCCAAAATTGGTTTGACGCGTTAACGGTATGTAGTTGTATTTGTTAAGTGAAGCATTTCCTAAAAAACTTAATTCTAGTTTATCTGTAAACTGATAGGTTAAATAACTTTGTACATCTGCAAAAGTAGGATTAAAGTTTGTTTCGGTTTCTTTAGCATCAACCAGTAAGCTATTGTCTCTGTAACGTAATCCAACGATACCGCTAAATTTAGAATCTTTACTAATTGTTTCAAGTGCAACACTAGCACCTAACAGACTAGCATCAACAGCTATTGCTTTTTCAGTTGGTTTACGGTAAGTAATGTCTAAAACCGATGATAGTTTATCACCATACTTAGCCTGAAATCCACCTGCCGAAAAATCTACATTTTGCACTAAATCTGAATTAACAAAGCTTAAACCTTCCTGTTGACCAGAGCGTATTAAAAAAGGACGATATACTTCAATGCCATTAACGTAAATAAGGTTTTCGTCATAATTACCACCTCTAACCGAGTATTGTGTGCTTAACTCATTATTACTACTAACTCCAGGAAGTGTTTTAAGTAAATTTTCTACACCAGCTTGTGCTCCTGGTATTTTGATTAAAACAGCTGGATCTATATTTACAATACCTTGTACATCTTTTCGTTTACGACCATTAATAACTACTGTAGATATTTGTTCTACATTTTCTTTCATTACAGGATTAAACTTAAAGTTTTCTCCGTTTTTAAGATTAAATTTTGCAGTAATATTTTTATGAGATACATGAGAAAATACAACCTTTACATCAGTATTAGCTTTAATTTTTAGTTCGTAAAAACCATTGTTATTAGTTTGTGTTCCATAATCACCACTTTTGATGTTAACAGCATCAATGGGTTGGTTAAACTCGTTTAAAATAACTCCAGTTATTGTTCCTGTTTGTGCTAAACAAAACAAAGGAAATAAAAATATAAATGCTGTTAAGGTTAGGTTAGTTTTAGTCAAAAGTTGTCATTTTATTTTCTGAAAAAGCTTGCTTCAAATGTAGTGCTATTTCCAACATTATCTGTAACAATAACTTTTAAATTGTTTTTAGTATCAGTAACGACATTATCGCTAAAATCGTATATCAAGGTTTTCTTTTTGTAGTCGTATTCCATTAAAATCCATTTGCCATTAATGGTCGCTCTGTAATTACTAATTCCTGTATGTTTATCGTCAATTTTTAATTTTAAATAGCGATACTTACTTAACCATTGTTTGTCTTTAAAATTAATAGGTTTAATGGTTGGGTTAACGGTATCTCTTGCTAAACAATAAGTACCTAGGTTTTTGGTACGTGTGTAAAGTGTGTTGTCTTTTCTTTTGGTAGAGGAGTAGCTTAAGTAGTTGTTCCAGCCAACCAATCTAGCTATGTAAATCTGTTTTAAATCTTCTGGTGTGTAATTGCTAACATCATAAGAAATTGTAAAATATTTTTTAGCAGCACGATTATTTTTACCTAGATTTAAAGTATCCACATTTACACTATAATCTATAAAAAAGTCGTCGTAAAAGGTTTCTTTAGGAAATTCTACTTTAATATTGTTATCTTCTAAAACTGAAACATCACTTGATTGTATATAGTAAGGTGATGTAAAAGGAGCTTCAATATCACTAGGTTGTTTGTCTTCTCCTTTAATATTTATATCAATGTTTGTGGTGTTACCTTCAAAGTCAGTAATTTTAACTTTATAAACATTAGAAATGGTATCGTAAATAATTAAATAACCATCATCTATGATGTTGTCATACATACTTAAGGGATTATTACTATCTATAAATAATTTCTGTAAGCGCTCTTTTTCATCTTTATAATGTTTGTAATCAATTAGTCTGTTAAGATGTTTTGTTTCGGCAAACGAAAACTTTTTAAAATCTATTGTCAGATTTTGCATTCCGTTGTAAAACGTTTCAATTTTATAAACCCCATTTTTGTTAGCTGCTAAATCTTGTCTGTCAATAGAGTTTATAGCAAATCCAATTTTGCCATAAGCAGTTAAATCTTCAACTTTATAATCACCATTTTTTAAAGGGACTAATCTTAGTTTCTGTTTTAAATTTGACCCATTAATATGAGATAAGTCATCAATTGGATATGCATAAACACTGCGTACAATTGGTTTTTTAGAATCTTTTACTTTTAAACCAAATAACAAAGGATTAATTGGTCGTTCTTGATTATCTCTAATTTCAAAATGAAGATGTGGACCACCAGATCCACCAGTATTTCCAGAATACGCAATAACATCTCCTTTGGTTACAACCAAATCGTTAAGGTCAGGAAATAGTTCTATTTCAAAACTCTCTTTTTCGTATTGTTTAGCTTTAACATAAGCTTCAATTTTATCAGAAAAACGTTGTATATGGCCATGCACAGTTACATACCCATTAGGATGTGTAATATAAACAGCTTTACCATATCCATAATGCGAGACCTTTATACGACTAACATAACCACTTGCTGTAGCATAAATATTTAAACCTTCACTTTGTTTAGTTTTTAGATCTAAACCCGAATGAAAATGGTTGCTTCTTAACTCTCCAAAAGTACCAGAAAGGATTAGTTCTATGTCAAGTGGAGACCTAAAATAATCTTGTGGATAAATGCTTTGAGCTTGAGTGAAACTTGCAGTAAAAACTAGTAAAAAAAGTATGTGTCGCATAAATAAATGGTTACTGCTAAAATAGAAATAAGGTTTTAATTACCAAAGTAAAATTAAATACTAAGCCATATAATTGATAATGAGTTGAATTATTAATACTTAAAAAAATATTGAAAATTAATTGTAAAGTGTTACGGTTTGATTAACTTTGTAAGATAAGTATAGTATTAGTTAATGAGTAAGATTGAAAATATTGTTGATGCTCTAGAAAGTAAAATTAATAAAGTCTTAAATAGACAAAAAGATTTAAAACTAGAAAATACTAAGCTAAAAAAAGCTTTAGAACAATCTCAATCAAAATTAACTGCAAAGGATTTAGAATTAAAAACTTGGCAAGATAATTACAACACATTAAAGATGGCTAATACAATACTTGGCAGTGACAAAGATAAACGAGAAACAAAGCTCAAAATAAATACATTAATAAGAGAGATTGACCATTGTATTAGTCAATTATCAAGTTAAAGTTTAAATAGTTTTTATGGAAGACGTGCTAAAAATAAAATTATCTATAGCAAACAGAGTCTACCCTTTAACTATAACACCTAGTCAAGAAGAAGGGTTGCGTTTAGCAGCAAAGAAGATAGAGACTATGATAAATAAGTTTGAGCAAAGCTATTCTGTTAGAGATAAACAAGATGTATTAGCCATGTGCGCATTGCAATTTGCTAGTCAATTAGAACAGAAAGCCTTAGATAAAGACCATGTGGAAGAACACGTTCAGCAAAAGTTAGAAACTTTAAATGAATTGTTACAGTCACATCTTAGTTTATAATACGTTCATATAACATAATAAAATTAGGTTACTGCCTACATTAATTATTTTTTTGATAAACTCAACGTTGATTCTTTTAAAAAGGGTGAGTTCTAAGTTGTAAAAGCATGCTGCTAATAACATTTATGTTATTTAGGCAGACCCTTGATCAGCTTGTTAGCCCTAAACTTGATTTTAAGGAGTTTATACAAAACCAAAGTTAGTGTAGGCTTTTTTTATATATAAACAATCAATAATGGATAAAACAATTTTAATTATAGCAGGTGTTGCAATTGGAGCAATAATAGGCTTTGTTATTGCAAAAATACTAGAGCGTAACAATGCATCAAAGCTAATAAAAAGCGCAAAAAAATCTGCAGGTGCAATTCTAAAAGAAGCTAAAGTAGAAGGAGAAGGAATAAAGAAAGATAAAATACTACAAGCTAAAGAGAAGTTTTTAGAACTTAAAGCAGAGCATGAAAAAGTAATTTTATCTAGAGATAAAAAGATGGCTGATGCCGAAAAGCGTGTGCGTGACAAAGAGTCTCAAATTTCAAGCGAATTATCAAAAAATAAAAAGCTTAATACTGAGTTTGAAAGTAAAGTTAAAGACTACAATCACAGACTTGATGTATTAGATAAAAAGCAAGACGAATTAGATCGACTACACAAAAGCCAAGTAGAACAATTAGAGGTTATATCAAGCTTATCTGCTGATGAAGCAAAATCACAATTAGTAGAATCTTTAAAAGGAGAAGCTAAAAATGATGCTATGGCTTACGTCCAAGGTAAAATGGAAGAAGCTAAGCTTACAGCACAACAGGACGCTAAAAAAATTATTATAAATACAATCCAACGTATTGGTACAGAAGAAGCAGTAGATAATTGTGTGTCTGTATTTAATATAGAAAGTGATGATGTTAAAGGACGTATTATTGGTCGTGAAGGTCGTAATATTCGTGCAATTGAAGCAGCAACAGGAGTAGAGATTATAGTTGATGATACTCCAGAAGCAATTATCTTATCATGTTTTGATTCGGTTAGACGTGAAGTTGCAAGATTATCTTTACACAAGTTAGTAACAGATGGTCGTATCCACCCAGCACGAATTGAAGAAGTTGTTAGAAAAACACAAAAACAAATTGAACAAGAAATAATTGAAGTTGGAAAACGTACAGTTATAGATTTAGGTATCCATGGTTTGCATCCAGAATTAATAAAAATGGTTGGACGTATGAAATACCGTTCGTCATATGGGCAAAACTTGTTACAACACTCACGTGAAGTTGCAAAACTTTGTGGTGTTATGGCAGCAGAATTAGGTTTAAATCCAAAATTAGCTAAACGCGCAGGATTATTACACGATATTGGTAAAGTACCAGATGCCGAAGCAGACATGGAAACTCCACACGCTATTTTAGGTATGCAATGGGCTGAAAAATATGGTGAAAAGGACGAAGTTTGTAATGCTATTGGTGCTCACCACGATGAAATAGAAATGAAATCGTTATTATCTCCAATAATACAAGTTTGTGATGCTATATCTGGAGCACGTCCAGGAGCAAGACGTCAAGTATTAGATAGCTACATACAGCGTTTAAAAGATTTAGAAGAAATTGCTTTTGGATTTAACGGAGTTAAAAAAGCATATGCTATTCAAGCAGGTAGAGAATTACGTGTTATTGTTGAAAGCGAAAAGGTTAGTGATCAAAATGCATCTGACTTGTCATTTAATATTTCTCAAAAAATACAAACAGATATGACTTATCCAGGTCAGGTTAAAGTAACAGTAATTAGAGAGACTAGAGCAGTAAATATTGCGAAGTAATCTAAAAGATATAATTCATAAAAAAATCCAGCTTATAGCTGGATTTTTTTATGAATAGGAATTACTATTATAAATGTGGTTCCAATATTTACTTGACTATCTATATCAATAGTACCACCATAAGCTTCGATTTGATTTTTTATTAAATACAAGCCGACACCTTCAGCTTCTGGATTATTATGAAATGTTTTGTATAACCCGAAAATTTTATCCTTAAACTTACCTAAATCAATACCTAAACCATTATCTGATATTGTTAAAACTAAATTTTCACTACAACTTTCAGTTTTAATTTTAATAACAGGAGGTCTATCAGGATGTTTGTAATTAATAGAATTAGTAATTAAATTTTGAACAATGCTATGAAGGTAAGTAGAATCAAAATTGATTACACATTCTTCGTCTATATCATTATATATTACAGCACTGCTTTCTGAAATTATAAAATTAAGCTCTTCAATAACAGTATTAATCTCATGGCTTACATTAACCCTATTTTGGATAGAGTTTTTTTGTGTCTGTATACTAACGACTTGATTTAGGTTTTTAAGTGTTTTGGTTAACGACTTTGATATCGTTCTTAAATGGTAATATAATTCTTGTTTTTCTGTATCAGATTCGACTTCTTCATTTAAATTCAAGATACTCTCAAAATTTCCTGCATGAGATTTTAGATTGTGAGTCACAATGTGAGCAAAACTTTTTAGTTTATTATTCTGAGATGTTGTTAAATCTATTGACTTTTTTAAAGCTAATTCTGTTTCTTTTTGTTTTGTAATGTCAGTGTGTGTACCTATAATACGTGTAGGTTTTCCCTCAAAATCTCGCTCTACAACTTTACCTTTATCTAAAATCCATCTATATGAATTGTCCTTGTGTAATACTCGGTGTACATTTACATATTCAGAAATTTTACCATTTATATGGTTATTAAAATCTTCAAAATATTCTAATTTATCTTCACGATGTACTCGATCATCCCATTCTGAAGGTTTAGATCCTATTTCATGATCTTCAAAACCAAGTATTTTTTTTGATTCTTTAGAATAAAATACTTCGTTAGTTATTGAATTCCAATCCCAAACTCCAATTCCAGAATTTTCAAGAGCAAAGTGCCATTTTTGGTTTTTAATTGTTTGATTTTCCATTTTTTAGATTATGAGGTGTCTAACAAATATTAAAAACATTTATAATGTTTTAATGTTTTTTAGAGTCCCGAAAGCGTTACATCGACAAACTACTTAATTTGTAGTTAAAACGTTAGTTTTGGGTGATTATTGCACGTCTAATTTGGAATTTTAATCGTAAAAGTAGTGCCTATATTAACTTTACTTTTAATATCAATAGTACCATTAAAGGCTTCAATTTGATTTTTTACTAAATACAAACCAACACCTTCAGAGTCTGTATTATTATGAAAGGTTTTATATAATCCAAAAATGTCTTTCCCAAACTTATCTAAGTCTATACCACATCCATTGTCTGTAAATTCAATTTGAACCATATTACCTACTTGTTTGGAGCTTATTTTTATTATAGGATTTCTGTCTTTATGTCTATACTTTATTGAGTTAGTAATTAAATTTTGTGTAATACTTTGAAAATAAGAGGTGTTAAAATTAATAAAGCAATCCGTTTTTATCTCTGTAATTATGCTTGCTTTTTGTTCGTGTATGTAATAATCTAACTCTTGTAAGATTAAGTCAATTTCTTTACAGATACACAATTTATTTTCAGTATTCTTTTTTCTAGATTGAACTGTTACAATTTCGTTTAAATTATTGATGGTTTTTGTTAAAGATTTAGACAGTGTTTTAAGATAGTCAAGCATCTCTATCTTTTCGTCTTCGGTATTTGCTTCTTCGTAAAAGCCTAAAAGACTTTCAAAGTTACCAGCATGTTGCTTTAAATTGTGTGTTACAATATGTGCAAAATTTTGAAGTTTATTATTTTGTTTTACTACAAGGTCTAGAGTTTCTTCAACTTTTTTTTCAGATTCTGCAAATTCTGTAATATCAACGTGTGTTCCAATTATTCTAGAAGCTTCACCATGTTTATCTTTTTCAATTATTTTTCCTCTATCTAATATCCATCTATAAGATCCATCTTTATGGAGTACACGATGTTTGTTTTCGTATAATGGTTTTAAACCATTTAAATGGTCTTTAAAATCTTGATAATATTGCTGCCTGTCTTCTGGATGCACACGATCATTCCAATCTGTAGCATTTTTACCAAAGTTAATATTATCTTGTGTTCCAATTATGGTTTTGGAGGGTGTAGTAAATGATATTTGATCTGTATCAGAATTATAATCCCATATACCTACTTTAGATATTTCTAATGCAAGTTTCCATTTTTGTAGATCAAAATTTGAGGTATTTTGATTTAATCCAATACCTTTAATTAACTCAGACATAAAGTTCTGTTTTTATATGCTAGCAATTAGGGAGTCTTGCCTAAAACATTCAGTATGAAACAAATATAAATAAATTTAATAAATATAGTTATCGTCTTGGATGAAAATTATTTATAACATTTGTTAATTGGGTTTTGTCAACATGTGTATATATTTCGGTAGTTGTTATACTTTCATGTCCTAGCATAAGCTGTATGGCTCTTAAATCGGCTCCGTTTTCTAATAAATGTGTAGCAAAAGAGTGTCTAAATGTATGAGGAGAAATATTTTTATTAAGGTCTATTTGTTTAGCTAATCCTTTAATAATTGTAAATATCATTGCTCTAGTTAGTTGTTTACCACGTCTATTTAGAAACAAAATATCATTATGATCTGGATGAATGGTTAAATGATTTCTAATGTGTGTTTTATAAATAGTAATATATTTTTGTGTGTCTTCAAGTATAGGCACAAACCTTTGTTTATCTCCTTTTCCTGTTACTTTAATAAACCCTTCCTCAAAAAACAAATCTGATATTTTAAGGTTAGTTAACTCACTTACACGTAAACCGCAACTGTATAGCACTTCTATAATAGCTCTGTTTCGTTCACCTTGCGGATGACTTAAATCTATGGCTTGTATTAGGTTGTTAATTTCGTTTTCGCTTAGTGTATCAGGTAATTTTCGACCAATTTTTGGAGAGTCTATAGTATCTACAGGGTTATCTTGTCTGTAATCTTCAAATACTAAATAATTAAAAAAACCTTTTAAACCTGATATTAATCTGGATTGAGATCTTGCATTTAAGTTTTTTGCAGCTTCATAAATAAATTGCTTAATAGTCGTAGTGTCTATAACTATTGCATTTGTTTGTATAGCATTTGAGTCCAAATATTTTATTAATTTATTTACATCTAACACATAACTATTAATAGAGTTGTCGGATAATCCTCTTTCTATTTTTAGATATGATATGTAATCTTTAAGAGCTTGAGTCCAGGTCATAGGTTATAAATATAGCAATTGTTAAAAATGTCCATTTTTTTGTGTTAGAATAACTAAATTCAGCTTGTAATTATTAATAACAAACTTAATTAAATTCTGAGGTTGATTTTAGTATTCAAAATAACATTTTACAACTATCAGTTGGTTTTTTTTTGATTGTAACTGTAGTATTTTGATGTAATCTTTTTAATTTATTTACTAAATACAGAATAATTAGTGTTGCCATTATAATGGTGATTCTAATGTTTATTTAATGTTAAATAAGTGTTTTATTCTTTATTTTTGGTAATATATGCTTAATGTTAAATAATGCGTTAAAATTTGTTAAAGCCTATTATTTAATAGGTTTACAGTCTTTTTTTGTCAAAATAAAAAGTTAAAGTTTTATCTTAATAAGTTGAAAGTTAATATGGTACTTTTTGTTAAGTTTTTTTTATCAAAATTTACTTGTACACCTTTGCTTTAGCTTCTAATTTTGTAAGCTCAAATAATTTAAAATTTAAATTTAATTATGAAAAAATTATTATTTACAGCTGCAATTGCAGTATTAGGTTTTACAAGTGTTAACGCACAAGATGAAATGACTACAGTTGGTGGTTTTGAAGAAGGTGATGTTTTTATTTCTGGTTCAGTTGGATTTGGTAATGAATCTTTCGGAGATGAAAGTACAAACGTTTTTTCAATTGCTCCAAAAGCTGGATACTTTTTATCTGATAACATTGCAGCAGGTTTAAAACTAGGTTACACTTCTTTTTCAGGAGATAATGACGGAGTTGATTTTGTTGATGCAAGTGAATTAGCTATTGGAGTATTTGGAAGATATTACTTTACTGCAGATGATCAATTTTCTTTATTTACAGAATTAGGGGTTGATTATATTTCAAACGATGATAAATTAGCAGATGCTAAGAGTGATGGTTTTGATATTGCTTTTGCTCCAGGTATTAGCTACTTTGTTTCTGATAATTTTGCAATTGAAGCAACTGTTGGTGTTTTAGGATACTCTACAGAAAAAGCAGATTTTGATGGAGCAGAGTCTAGAAACAATTTTGATTTTGGTGTAAATTTTGCTGATATCAACTTTGGTGTTGTTTATAAATTTAACTAAGTATTAGTAAATTAAATATTTAAAACCGAAGCTTAATAGCTTCGGTTTTTTTATGCTCAAATTTTTTATCTTTACTTTATGAAAAAACTAATTATAATTAATGGTCCTAATTTAAATTTGTTAGGAAAACGTGAGCCCAACATTTATGGAAGTTTATCATTCACTGAGTTTTTGGATACAATTATTGAAAAATATCCGAATGTTTCTATAGAGCATTTTCAATCTAATATAGAAGGAGAACTAATAGACAAACTTCAAGAAGTTGGTTTTAGTTACGATGGTATTATACTTAATGCTGCTGCTTATACACATACCTCTGTTGGAATAGGTGATTGTGTAAAAGCTATTGAAACACCTGTTGTAGAAGTGCATATTTCAAATACTTTTGGAAGAGAAGAGTTTAGACACCAATCTTATATTTCGGCTAATGCAAAAGGTGTTATACTTGGTTTTGGATTACAAAGTTATGAGTTAGCTATTCAAAGTTTCTTGTAATTTGTTACTCTAAAAATTACAATATAAAATCTTTATTTAGATTAAAGATTTTTTAATTTTATTAAAGACTGTTAAAAGCTATAGTATTGTTGTTAAACCATGTTAATGTAACATCTACAACTTATTTTGACATCGTAGTTAGGGTATATTAACCTAAAAACAATTATGATGAAAAAAATAATTTTAAGTACTATAGTGCTATTTATTTCAGGAGTAACAATGTTAAATGCACAAGCAGATAGAAAAGATGTTCAAATAGGTGTAAAAGGAGGTATTAATTCCTCTACTATAAGTGGAGACGATTTAGGCGATTTAGAATCAAGAACTAGTTTTAACGCTGGTTTAGTAGCCGAAATACCTATTACTGAGCGTTTATTTTTTCAACCAGAAGTCTTTTATTCTGGTCAAGGTTTTGATGTACAAGAAATTGATCAAGACAATGTTTTTGATACAGATGATAATATCGAATACCAATTAGATTATATTCAAGTACCATTGTTATTAAAAGCCTATTTAGTAAAAGGATTAAGTGTTGAAGCTGGTCCACAATTTGGATTTAAAATTCATGAAGAATTTGACTCTCAACCAACAAGTGATGGAGGAGATATAGAAATTGATTCTGAAGACTCTTACGTTAAAGATTTTGACACTAGTGTTGCAGTAGGTGCATCTTATAAGTTTGATAGTGGCTTTTTCTTAAGCGGTCGTTATAATATTGGAGTTACAGATATTTTTGAAGATGATACACCATTTGAAAGTGTTGATGCCAAAAATAATGTTTGGCAATTTGGTTTAGGTTTTATGTTTTAAAACCTAACTTATATAACAAAAAAAGTTCCAGAAAATTCTGGAACTTTTTTTATTTAAACTATATAAGTTTTATAAATGAATTACCTCATCATAAGCATCTGCAACAGCTTCCATTACAGCTTCACTCATAGTTGGGTGTGGATGTATTGCTTTTAATACTTCGTGTCCTGTAGTTTCTAGTTTACGTCCTAAAACAGCTTCAGCTATCATATCTGTAACACCAGCACCAATCATGTGGCATCCTAACCATTCGCCATATTTAGCATCAAAAATTACTTTTACAAAACCTTCTTTGTTTCCTCCAGCACTAGCTTTACCAGATGCAGAGAATGGGAATTTTCCAACTTTAAGATCGTAACCTTGTTCTTTTGCTTGTTTCTCAGTTAAACCAACACTAGCAATTTCTGGAGTAGCATAGGTACAACCAGGTACATTACCATAGTCTAAGGCTTCAACATGCATTCCTGCAATTTTTTCAACACATAAAATAGCTTCAGCAGACGCAACGTGAGCTAAGGCTTGACCAGGAGTAATATCACCAATTGCGTAATATCCAGGAATATTAGTTTGGTAATAATCATTAACTAATACTTTGTCTCTATCAACAGCGATACCTACATCTTCAAGACCAATATTTTCAATATTAGATTTAATACCAACAGCAGATAATACGATGTCAGCCTCTAATACTTCTTCTCCTTTTTTTGTTTTAACGGTTGCTTTAACTCCTTCACCAGATGTATCAACACTAGTAACTTCAGCAGAAGTCATTACTTTTATACCGTTTTTCTTAAACGAACGCTCTAATTGCTTAGAGATATCTTCGTCTTCAACAGGTACAATTCTATCTAAATATTCTACGATTGTAACTTCAGTTCCCATAGAGTTATAGAAGTAAGCAAACTCAACACCAATAGCTCCTGATCCAACAACAATTAGTTTTTTAGGTTGCTTTGGTAATGACATTGCTTGTCTGTAACCAATTACTTTTTCACCATCTTGAGGTAAACTTGGTAATTCTCTAGAGCGTGCTCCAGTTGCAATAATTATATGATCTGCACTGTACTCTTTACCATCAACATCAATTTTCTTTCCTGTTTTTAATGTTCCAAAACCATCAATGACATCAATTTTGTTTTTTTTCATCAAAAACTTAACACCATTACTCATGCCTTCGGCAACACCACGACTACGTTTAACAACAGCATTAAAATCCTTATCGTATTCTTTAACAGAAAGACCATAGTCTTCTGCATGTTTTAAATATTCAAAAACTTGAGCCGATTTTAGTAATGCTTTTGTAGGTATACATCCCCAATTTAAGCATATTCCACCAAGATTTTCTTTTTCAATAATAGCAGTTTTAAAACCTAATTGAGATGCTCTAATAGCAGCTACGTAGCCTCCAGGACCACTACCAAGTACAATAATATCGTATTTACTCATTGTGTATTTTTTTGTAGTTTTAAGAAGTTACGAAGTTACAAAACCAAAATTGAATAAAGAATTTAGAATCTTAAAAAAATATATCTTTTAGTACCTTTGTGCAGCAAGTTTTAAAATATGAACATACCTAAGTCTAGTTTTCCACGAGTAATAATTATTGGTGGAGGTTTTGCAGGCATCGCTTTAGCAAAAAAATTATCAAAGCAAGAAGTACAAGTTGTACTTTTAGATAAACATAATTATCATACATTTCAGCCATTATTATATCAAGTGTCTACAGGTGGTTTAGAGCCAGATTCTATTGCTTATCCTATTCGTAAGGTATTGCAAGATTTTCCTAATTTTTTCTTTAGACTGGCTAATGTTTCAGAAATAAATACAGACAATAATCATGTGATTACTAATATAGGTGAATTAAAATATGATTATTTGGTAGTAGCTTCTGGATCTAAAACCAATTATTTTGGTAATAAATCTATTAAAGAGAATAGTATGGAAATGAAAACCATACCACAGTCTTTAAACTTAAGGAGTTTAATACTTGAAAATTTTGAAGAAGCCTTATTAACTTCAGATTTAAATGAAAGAAATGCTTTAATGAATTTTGTAATTGTTGGAGCAGGACCAACAGGTGTAGAGCTTGCTGGTGCTTTAGCCGAAATTAAAAAAGGAATACTACCTAAAGATTATCCAGATTTAGATACACGACTAGCACAAATTAACTTAATACAATCTGGAGATAAAATTTTAAAAGCAATGAGTACTAAAGCTTCTAAAAAAGCTGAAGACTTTTTAGAAGACTTAGGTGTACATGTTTGGAAAAATATTAGAGTTACTGGTTATGACGGAAAAACGGTCACCACAAATAGCGATTTAACTTTTGATGCTGCAACAGTAGTTTGGGCTGCAGGAGTAAAAGGAGCAGCTATTAAAGGTATAGATGCAGAACAGTTTGTAACTAGAGGAAATAGAATTATTGTAAATGAATTTAATCAAGTAAAAGGATTAGATAACATTTTTGCAATTGGTGATGTAGCCCAAATGGAAACTGAAGCAGTACCATCAGGACATCCAATGATGGCTCAACCTGCTATACAACAAGGTAAATTATTAGGAGAAAACTTACTAAAGTTATTAGAAAATAAACCAATGAAACCCTTTGTATATAATGATAAAGGATCTATGGCTACTATTGGTAGAAATAAAGCTGTTGTAGATTTACCAAAGTTTAAATTTCAAGGTGTTTTTGCTTGGTTTGTTTGGATGTTTGTACACTTGTTTTTCTTAATTGGATTTAGAAACAGAATGGTTGTTTTTATAAATTGGGTATACAACTACATTAGGTTTGACAGAGAAGCACGTTTAATTATTAGACCTTACAAAAAGGAATTAAAATCTTAAAAAATTATTGTTTAGCCTGACTAAACTTTTTAGCATTAAACTGACTGGATTGTCCTTTGGGTATTGATAGACTTTGCCAAGCTTCATTTTTAATAAGTTTACCAATATGTGCTATCTGCCCAATGTGATAACTATAATGTCCTAATTGTCTAAAAATAGCTTCGGCAACCAGATGGCTTTCATTTCTAATATATACAGTTCGATCCAAATCCTGATTGTTTAAAGGTGTAATAGCATTAAATAAGCAAGTCCATCCTTTATCCCAATCGGCTAATAACTGCTCTTTCGTAGTGTAAGTGGCTTCAAACTCTTGCTCACGTTGCCTCCATGTTTTTTCGCCATCTTCGGTTAAAAAGTTAGTCCAACGACTTAACATGTTACCAACCATATGTTTTACAATAATAGACACACTGTTGGAATTTCTATGGGATTGCCAATTCATTTCATTAAAGGATAACTGCTGGAGTGTTTTATCTCCAGCAGTTTTGTAATAGTTAAACTGTTTTATAATGCTTGTAAGGTGGCTATTATTCATTTTTAAAATCTACGCTTGCACTGTTTACACAAAATCTAGTTCCTGTTTCTGTTGGACCATCATTAAATACATGACCTAAGTGACCACCACAATTAGAACATACAATTTCGGTTCTAATCATTCCATGGGTTTTGTCTAATATGTTGGTGATACTTCCTGGAATGGCATCGTCAAAACTTGGCCAACCACAACTAGACTCAAATTTACTATCGCTTTCAAATAATTGCTGGTTGCATGCTGCGCAATGATATGCTCCAGACTCGAAATGTAAATTGTATTTTCCCGTATGTGGCATTTCGGTACCTTTTTTACGTAAAATACGATACTGCTCATCTGTTAGCTCGTTACGCCATTGTTCTTCAGTTTTATTGACTTTAAAATTACTCATTACTTGGTTTAAAATTTAATGCGACTCCGTTTATACAATGTCTTTTTCCTGTAGTTGCTTTAGGACCATCATTAAACACATGACCTAAATGACCACCACACGTTGCGCAATGTTCTTCATCTCTGGTGTATCCAATTTTAGTATCTGTCCCAAAGGCAACATTTCCTTTAATTTCTTGGTCAAAACTTGGCCAACCTGTTCCTGAGTCAAATTTGTCTTCACTTTTAAACAGTGGTGTGTCACAAGCAGCACAGTGATATACACCAGCTCTTTTTTCGTTGTTTAAGCTACTACTAAAAGGACGTTCTGTACCTGCTTTACGCAAAACATAATATTCTTTATCAGATAATTCAGTTTTCCATTCAGCATCAGTTTTACTGATTTCAAAAGTTTTCGAATCAGATTTTTTAGCTTCTTCTTGTGCGTTAGATTTACAATTAAATAGACATATTAAAAGTAAGAATGCAATTTTTTTCATAATTTTTCTTTTTTATAAAGATATCGTAAAATCTTAAAATAGAATTAATACAGACTTAATTTTAAATTAAAAATAACATTTCATTCTTTATAATTTAAAGTGTAACTTTAATCAATAAATTAAAATAAATAAATGAAAATTATACACATAAGTGCAGAGTGCTATCCAATTGCAAAAGTTGGAGGATTAGCAGACGTTGTTGGAGCTTTACCTAAATATCAAAATACTTTGGGTCATCCTTCCTCTGTAATTATGCCTTTTTATGATAATAAATATACTCAAGAACATACATTTGAAAAGGTTTATGAAGCCGAGTTTAATTTAGGTCCTAATTATTATGTTTTTAGTGTTTTGAAAACTAAAGATTCAGATTTAGACATTGAAGCTTATTTTATTGATATTCCTGAGTTATTGTATAAAAACTATGTGTATTCAGTAGACGATACTAAGCGTTTTATAGCATTTCAAATTGCTGCTTTAGATTGGATTAAAGTCCATAAGCAGCAACCAGATATTATACATTGTCATGATCATCACACAGGATTAATTTCTTTTATGTTGCAAGAGTGTTTTGATTATCAGGTTTTAAATACAATACCAGTAATTACTACTATCCATAATGCACAATACCAAGGTTGGTTTGGTTATGATAAACTACATTTAATTCCTGATTTTAATGAAGAAAAAATAGGATTGTTAGATTGGAATGGTTGTATAAATCCATTAGCAGCAGCTATTAAATGTGCTTGGAGAGTCACAACAGTATCACCAAGCTACATGGAAGAATTAAAACAAAATGCAAATGGTTTGGAAAGTTTATTAAGTCATGAAAGCACAAAATGTCAAGGTATATTAAATGGGATTGATACCCAAGTATGGAATCCAGAAACTGATGATTTTATTATTGAAAACTTTACCAAAGACACGATCAGTACAGGTAGAAAAGCTAATAAGAATTGGTTATGTAAAGAGTATAATTTAGATCCAAATAAACCCTTGTTTGGATTTATAGGTCGTTTGGTTTCAGAAAAAGGTGTCGAAATTTTCCCTGATGTTTTTAAAAATGTTTTAGAAACTGAAGCAGTATCTATTTTATTATTAGGATCGGGAGAAAAAGAAACTGAAAATACTTTAAAAAGCTTAAAACCAGTATATAATGGAAAATATAATGCGTATATTGGTTATGACGAAAGATTATCTCATATTATTTATGCAGGAACAGACTTTTTATTAATGCCCTCAAAAGTTGAGCCTTGTGGCTTAAATCAAATGTATGCTTTACGTTATGGTGCCATACCTATAGTTAGACGTATTGGCGGATTAAAGGATACAGTAATTGACATTGATCAAGATGGATTTGGAATATGTCATGATGATGTAAGTGTTTATGAAGTAGAGTATGCTATTAAAAGAGCTGTAGCATTATATAATGATAGTAAGAGGTTTAAAAAATTACAAAAACAAATAATGACAATTGACCATTCTTGGGATGTGTCTGCCAAAGCTTATATTAATTTATACCAATCCATAAACTAAAACACTATGATTAACGACAAAGTACTCTCCATTATTTTAGGAGGAGGTCAAGGCACAAGGTTGTATCCATTAACTGCTTCACGCTCTAAACCAGCTGTACCAATAGCAGGAAAATATAGATTGGTGGATATACCAATTTCTAACTGTATAAATTCAAACATCAAACGCATGTTTGTACTAACACAGTTTAATTCTGCGTCGTTAAATAGACATATTAAAAATACGTATCATTTTAGTTTTTTTAGTTCAGCTTTTGTTGATGTATTAGCAGCCGAGCAAACACCAGGAAACAAAACTTGGTTTCAAGGTACAGCAGATGCTGTTAGACAAAGTATGCATCATTTTTTAGAACATGATTTTGAGTATGCTTTAATCCTTTCTGGAGATCAATTGTACCAAATGGATTTTAACAAAATGATAGATGCGCATATTAATACAGGAGCAGATATATCAATAGCAACAATTCCTGTTAATGCAAAAGACGCGACTTCTTTTGGTATTTTAAAAACTAATGAGGATAACTTAATTACTTCATTTATTGAAAAACCAAATTCAGATTTATTACCAGAATGGACCTCACCTGTGAGTCCTGATATGGAAAAACAAGGTAAAAATCATTTGGCTTCAATGGGTATTTATATTTTTAATAGAGACCTTTTAGTAGATTTGATGAATGATCCTAAAACTATAGATTTTGGTAAAGAAATCATTCCACAATCCATTAATAAGCACAAAACGATTAGTTTTCAATATGAAGGTTATTGGACAGATATAGGTAACATAGATTCGTTTTTTGAAGCCAATATTGGTATCACAGATGATATCCCAAAATTTAATCTTTATGATATAGACCAAAGAGTGTATACACGTGCCAGAATTTTGCCAACATCTAAAATTTCTGGAACAAATTTAGATAAAACCGTTATTGCAGAAGGTTGTATTGTACATGCTTCTAAAATTGAAAAATCTGTAATTGGTATCAGATCTAGAATAGGTAAAGAAACTACAATTATTAATACTTACATGATGGGTTGTGATGCTTATGAGTCTTTAGAAGAAATAGAAGAAAATAATATTAAAATCTTATTAGGTATTGGTGAGCGTTGTTTTATTAAAAATGCAATTTTAGATAAAAATATCAGGATTGGTGATGATGTAAGAATTAATGGAGGAAGTCATTTAGAAGATAAAGAAACAGATACTTATGTTATAAAAGAAGGTATTGTAGTCATAAAAAAAGGTGCAATAATACCTAACGGATTTGTAATTTAATATATGGCAGAAGTAACAGTATTTAGCTTATTTACAGATTTTGATATAAATCTTTTTAAAGCAGGAAAGCATTATAAGTTATACGAAAAGTTAGGGTCACATATTATGACTTTAAACGCAGTACATGGGACTTATTTTGCTGTTTGGGCACCAAGTGCTAAACAAGTATCTGTAGTTGGAGATTTTAATTATTGGACAGAAGGAGAGCATCTTTTAAATGTACGTTGGGATGAAAGCGGAATTTGGGAAGGCTTTATACCAAATGTAGGTAAAGGCACATCTTATAAATATAAAATACAGAGCCACAATAATAATATAGTTACAGAAAAGGCAGACCCTTATGCAAGACGTTTTGAACATAACCCAAATACAGCTTCTATAATTTGGGATGATAATTATACTTGGCAAGATGATAAATGGATGTCTAATAGAAAACAAAACAATGCGTTAGATGCACCATATTCGGTTTACGAAGTACATTTAGGATCTTGGAGAAAACAAATTGAAGACAATCGGTTTTTATCTTATGTAGAATTGGCAGAAGACTTGGTAAATTATGTCAAAGAGATGAATTTTACACACGTCGAGTTAATGCCAATTATGGAATTTCCTTACGACCCAAGTTGGGGTTATCAAATTACAGGATACTTTGCGCCAACCTCTAGATTTGGCTATCCAGAAGAATTTAAATTACTTGTGGACAAACTTCATCAAAATAATATAGGAATCATTTTAGATTGGGTTCCATCACACTTCCCTGAAGATGCTCATGGTTTAGGCTTTTTTGATGTGTCATGTTTATATGAGCATCCAGACAAACGTAAAGGTTATCATCAAGATTGGAAAAGTTTAATTTTTAACTATGGTCGCAACGAGGTAAAATCTTTTTTAATCAGTAATGCAATGTTTTGGTTAGACCAATATCATGCAGATGGATTACGTGTAGATGCTGTTGCCTCTATGCTATTTTTAGATTACAGTAGGGAAGAAGGAGCATGGGAACCTAACATGTATGGAGGAAGAGAAAACTTAGAAGCGATAGCTTTTTTAAAAGAATTAAATACAGCAGTATACAGTAATTTTCCGGATGTTCAGACAATTGCAGAAGAATCTACAGCGTTTCCAGGTGTGTCAAAACCTGTTTTTTTAGGTGGCTTAGGATTTGGTATGAAATGGATGATGGGTTGGATGCATGATACATTGCAATATTTTAAAAAAGAGCCTATTTATAGAAAACATCATCAAAACGATATTACGTTTTCCATGACTTATGCTTTTACTGAGAATTTTATGCTACCCTTAAGTCATGACGAAGTTGTTTATGGTAAAAAATCCATCTTGGGTCGTATGCCTGGAGATGAATGGCAACGTTTTGCTAATTTAAGAGTCCTTTACGGTTATATGTTTACACATCCAGGAACTAAGTTATTGTTTCAAGGTGCAGAATTTGGACAAAGTGAAGAGTGGAATTTTCAATCCAGTTTAGATTGGCATTTATTGCAGTATAAGCCACATAAAGGTATGCAAGAGTATGTCAAAGCTTTAAATAAAGTTTATAAATCAGAACCAGCTTTATTTGAAAAACAATTTTCTTTTGAAGGATTTGAGTGGATAGATTATGGAGATGCAGAACATTCTGTTTTAGTATATATTAGAAAAGGTAATAAGCCAAAAGATAATTTAATTATTGCTTGTAATATGACACCAGTACCTTTAGAAAATTACCGAATTGGTTTGCCTAAAAAAGGACAGTTAACCGAAATTTTTAATAGTGATGATAGTTCCTATTTTGGAACAGGTGACTTTAAAAATCAAACTTTAATAAGTCAGTCAAAATTATGGCATTCTAGAAAAAATTCGGTTGAAATTACAATTCCGCCTTTAGGCATTTCAATATTAAAATATAAATCTTAAGCTAAATAAAATGATATTGAGTCAATATCATTTTATTAGTTTTAAGGTCTGAAAATAAAGCATTTAATAATTTTTTAAATCTAAAACGTTGTAGTTAATAATTTGTAAGAATTAACATTAGCAATGTTTTAGTAACAATATAATTTTCCGTTTTT
This sequence comes from Olleya sediminilitoris, assembly GCF_016785945.1. GTDB lineage: Bacteria > Bacteroidota > Bacteroidia > Flavobacteriales > Flavobacteriaceae > Olleya > Olleya sediminilitoris. The sequence goes on from NZ_JAEMEF010000002.1 coordinate 165,456, forward strand.
TTACTATATATAATAATAGATAACTATGATTGTAAATACCGAATTAGAGCAAAAAGGGAATTTATTTCCATCAAGAATAATAAAGTTTCAAAAGGATGTTGATACATTATATTTTTATACCGAAAATAATGTCGTTCTTCAATTAACAGTTTTAAGAGATAGTGTATTAAGATTTAGATACACTACAACAGGTACTTTTGAAAATGATTTTTCATATGCAATTACTAAGTACGCAAGTACTGGTTATAATAAGTTGGAAATTACTGAGAATGATGATTTTTATACCATCATTACTTCAAAGTTAAAATGTGAGGTTTCTAAAAAAGATGGACGAGTAACTATTTATGATGTGCTTACAGACCAAATAATTAATCAAGATGAAATAGGGTTTCATTGGGAAGAAAGTTATGAGTTTGGAGGAAACATCGTTAAGATGAGTAAAACCGTTAATGAACGTGAAAGTTATTTTGGACTAGGTGATAAGCCAGAGCATTTAAACTTAAAAGGAAAGCGATTTCAAAATTGGGTTACAGACTCTTATGCATTTGGTAAGCACACAGATCCAATATATAAAGCTATTCCGTTTTTTACAGGTTTACACCATGGTAAGGCGTATGGTATTTTCTTTGATAATACCTTTAGATCTTATTTTGATTTTGGTCAAGAACGTCGTAATGTCACAAGTTTTTGGGCTCAAGGAGGAGAGATGAACTATTATTTTATCTATGGACCTAAAATGGAAACAGTTGTAGAAAACTATACAGACCTAACAGGTAAGCCACACCAACTACCACCTTTATGGGCTTTAGGTTTTCATCAATGTAAATGGAGTTATTATCCAGAAGCAGAAGTCAAAGCAATTACATCTAAGTTTAGAGAGCTTCAAATACCATGTGACGCTATTTATTTAGATATAGATTATATGGATGGTTTTAGATGTTTTACATGGAATAAAGACTATTTTCCAGATCCTAAACGCATGGTTAAAGAGTTGGCAGACGATGGGTTTAAAACCGTAGCTATTATTGATCCAGGAATTAAAATAGATCCAGAATATTCAGTATTTAAAGAAGCTTTAGACAAGGACTATTTTTGTAAACGTGCAGATGGTCCTTATATGAAAGGTAAGGTATGGCCTGGAGAATGTTTTTTTCCAGATTTTACTAAACCAGAGGTTAGAGATTGGTGGTCTGGATTATTTAAAGAGTTAGTAGAAGACATAGGTATCCAAGGTGTTTGGAATGACATGAACGAGCCTGCAGTTATGGAAGTGCCAAATAAGACTTTTCCAGATGATGTACGTCATGATTACGATGGTAATCCTTGTAGCCACAGAAAAGCGCATAATGTTTATGGTATGCAAATGGCAAGAGCTACTTACCATGGCATGAAAAAGTTTAACTACCCAAAACGTCCTTTTGTAATAACTAGAGCAGCTTATTCTGGTACTCAACGCTATACTTCTACTTGGACAGGTGATAATGTTGCTACTTGGGAGCATTTATGGATCGCTAATGTCCAAGCACAACGTATGGCAATGTCTGGGTTTAGTTTTGCTGGAAGTGATATTGGTGGATTTGCAGAGCAACCTCAAGGAGAGTTATTTACTAGATGGATTCAATTAGGTATTTTTCATCCATTTTGTCGTGTGCACTCATCAGGAGATCATGGAGATCAAGAACCTTGGGCTTTTGATGAGGACGTAACAGACGTGGTTAGAAAGTTTATTGAAATTAGATACCAACTTTTACCATATTTATACACTGCTTTTTGGAATTTGGTAGAGCATGGAACACCAATTTTAAAATCTTTGGTTATGTATGACCAAGAAGATAGTCAAACGCATTATAGAACAGACGAGTTTATGTATGGTAACCAAATACTAGTTTGTCCAATACAAGAGCCAAATGCCAAAGGACGTAGAATGTATATACCAAGAGGTACTTGGTATAACTTCTGGACTGATGAGGTTGTACAAGGTGGAAAAGAAAAATGGGTAGATGCAGAGATAGATAGTATGCCAATTTTTATTAAAGAAGGTGCTATTATCCCTAAATATCCAAAGCAACAATATGTAGACGAAAAAGTTATTGACGAAATAACCTTAGATGTGTATTATAAAAAAGGTAAAGAGTCTTCACAATTATTTGATGATGCTCACGATGGTTATGATTATACCAAAGGACGTTATAGCTTCAGGACATTTAAATTAACAGGAAAGTCAAACGAGTTGATTTTACAACAACACAAAGAAGGAAAGTATGAAGCGACCTTTAAAACCTTCAAATTAAATATTCATGGGTTACCTTTTGAAATAAAAGAAATTCAGTTGGATAACGAAACGATTTCTATAGAACATTTAAAAGTCGATGGCACAATAGCAATGGTAGTGGATAAAAAATTCACTGAAATTCATTTAATAGGAGCATAATTATGTTTTAAAAAGCACTTCAAAGTGTTTTTGTGTATTTAATCGATAATCTAGGTGGTCTTTATACTGTGAAATATGTTAAATTTGCCTAAGTTTTTGTAGCTTTATAGAAAGAAATAATTAAAAATAATCATGAAATTAAAAAAATCCATAGTTGCAACATTAGTTTTACTTTTAGTAATGTCTTGTGCAACTAACCCATTTACAGGAAAAAAAACTTTAGCATTTGTATCTAATGCACAATTATTTCCTACAGCTTTTGCACAGTATAATCAGGTACTAACAGAAAGTAAAGTAGAAACAGGAACAACTCGTGCAGATATGATTAAACGTGTTGGACAACGTATTGCAGTTGCTGCAGAACGTTGGTTAAATGCCAATGGACAACAAGGTTACCTTAATGATTATAAATGGGAATATAACTTAATTGAAGAAGATGTTGTAAACGCATGGTGTATGCCTGGAGGAAAAATAGTGTTTTACACAGGTATTTTACCAGTAGCAGCTAACGAGACTGCTGTTGCAGCAATTATGGGTCATGAAGTTGCACATGCTTTAGCTAACCATGGTCAACAACGTATGAGTGCTTCTTACATTCAGCAAGGTTTAGCTGTTGCAGGAAACATTGCCATTACAGATGATAACCAACGTAATGCTTTTAATCAATATTATGGAGTAGGATCTAATGTTTTAGGAATGTTACCATTTAGTAGAAGTCATGAAACGGAAGCAGATCGTATTGGTTTAATATTAACAGCAATAGCAGGATACAATCCAGATGAAGCTGCAAACTTATGGAGACGTATGGCTCAAGCTAGTGGTGGATCTGCACCACCAGAGTTTTTAAGTACGCATCCAGCTAACCAAACACGTATAGATAACTTAACTGCATTGTCACCTACAGCTAAAGCAGAAGCTAAAAAGTTTGGTGTCTCTAGCTTTAGACCTTTAGGTCAATATTAAGTTAGTATTAATAATATTAAATTACTTTACAAGCTGTTCTTGATATCAAGAGCAGCTTTTGTATTTTTAGGCACTAACTAATCAAAATTAAATGGAACATCTTAAAAAAGGAAGTAAAAAGTTATTGAATGCTTGGGCATTTTATGATTGGGCAAATTCAGTATATACCTTAACTATAGCATCGTCAATATTTCCTTTGTTTTATGGAACTTTATTTACCTCTGAAGATGAAACAATAGCTGCTTTTGGATTTGTAATGAAGCCAACAGTGTTAATTTCAATTATTACAGCTTTTACTTTTTTAGTCGTAACTTTTACATCACCAATTTTATCTGGTATTGCAGATTATGTAGGGAATAAAAAAAACTTTATGAAGTTTTTTTGTTACTTAGGTAGTTTTGGTTGTATTGGACTGTACTGGTTTTCAAAAGAAAGTATTTATGTTAGTTTATTATTCTATTTCATGGGACTGTTAGGGTATTGGGGAAGTTTAGTATTCTATAATTCCTATTTACCAGATATAGCTTTTGATGATCAACAAGATCAAATTAGTGCCAAAGGATTTTCTTTAGGTTACATTGGTAGTGTTATATTACTTGTGGCTAATTTAGGGATGGTTATGACTCAAGAAACTGGAGCCGAAAAAGTTGAAATGATGAGGTATTCTTTTATAACCGTTGGTATTTGGTGGTTAGTATTTAGTCAATACACTTTTTATGTATTACCAAAAGGAGTTTCTCAAGGACATAAAGTAACAAAAGACGTATTATTTAATGGATTTAAAGAGTTGAAAATGGTTTGGTTTCAACTGAAACAAAATTTAAGATTAAAACGCTATTTATATGCCTTTTTCGTGTTTAGCATGGCTGTGCAAACTATAATGTTAATGGCAGTTTATTTTGGTGAAAAAGAAATTGCATGGTTAGATGATGCCCAAAAAACACAAGGTTTGATTGTAAGTATATTAGTCATTCAACTTGTGGCAATATTAGGAGCTGTTTTAACCTCTAAAGCATCGGCTAAATATGGTAATATTAAAACATTAATTGTTGTTAATATCATATGGATGCTATTATGTTTTTACGCCTATTTTATGATTACACCTGTTCAGTTTTATATAGCAGCAGGATTTGTAGGTTTAGTTATGGGAGGTGTCCAAAGTTTAGCAAGGTCTACTTATTCAAAATTTTTACCAGATAATACTGAAGATACAACATCATATTTTAGCTTTTTTGATGTAGCAGAAAAAATAGGTATTGTTATAGGTATGACTGTTTTTGCTGTTGTAGACCAAATTAGTACGATGCGAAATGCAATTTTGTTTTTATTTATCTTTTTTTTAATTGGAATTGTATTGCTTTTTAGAGTACCAAAACACGGAGAATTAAATTAATTATCTTAAGTTTAATGTCTAAAACTTATAAAACATGAAAAAAACTTTATCGCTATTATCCTTATTATTAATTGTATTTAGTTGTGAAAACGAAGCGTTAGAAGGTTTTGACCTTGAGTCAAACAGTGATTCACCATTTGAGAATAACGATGTTATTGGAGAATCTGGAGGTGAGTCTACAGGTGACTATTGGCCAATGGCTACAGGAAATAAATGGACTTATGATAATTATATTGATGGACAACAAGAAGACGACGGTATTATGGAAATTTCTTTACAAGAAGATTATTTAGGTTTTCCTTCTTATTTATATAGTTCTTTTTTGCCAAGTTCAACTAGTACAGATGGCTCTGTAACAGGAGATGTAGAGATCAATGCTTATTCTAGTAAAAATGGAGGGGATTATCACATTAGTGTAGCTAGTACTTCTTTTGAAGTTAGTGGTGTTTATCAAATTTCTCAATCGTCTTACAGTTTTGTAATGTTAAAGGACTATTTAGAAGTTGGAGAGACATGGACCAGTAATTACAGTATAACGACTTCTACAGAAGTATTAATGGATGGTTTACCTGATGTCCCAGACACTAACATGAATGTAACTTACAATAACGAAATTATGGAAAAAGGTATAAGCGTTGAGGTTAATGGTACTACTTATAGTCCAGTAATTAAAGTTAAAGCAAACTCTACATACCAAGTAGCTGGATTACCAGATAGTTCAGCTGAATACTTTTATTATTTTGCAGAAGATGTAGGTCTTATTAAATACGAAGGAAGTGTTTACGATGGTGATGATAGTATTACAACTTCTATTTTAGCAGAACTAAACGAAGTTATTTTAAACTAAAATAGTATAATTAGAAAAAAGAAAGCCACTATTTAATAGTGGCTTTCTTTTTGTAATAATATTGGTATTTAGTATAAATTCCAATTCCCTTCTTTATAGTAAGTATATAATTTAGGATTAAAAATAGTGTTTATTTTAATGTTTGTTGTATCTGACAAAGGTTTACCAAATGAAGTTAGTAAGTTTATAGATTTATTATTTAACCATTTTAAAGAGTCAATTTTAGATACATCTATATTTTGTATTTGTTGGCTAGAAATCTTTTGTTTACCACCTATAATCCAACCCCATTCTCCAAGAGTTAAAATTTGATTGTGCAAAGGTATAGTATTAAAATTAGCTGCTTGCATAGTTTTTTCAATACAATAAAAAGCTTTAGTTGCATAGTATGGACTGCCACTTTGAGTAATCATTATTCCATTTTTGGTTAATCTTTGACTGCATAAAAGATAAAACTCTTTGGTGTATAGTTTATTTAGATCAACATTATTAGGGTCAGGAAGATCAACAAAAATCACATCATAATCAATTGTTTTGTTTTCTAAAAAAGTAAAAGCATCTGCAGCAATTGTTTTTATTTTAGAGTTGTTTAAAGCGTTGTTGTTTATTGATTTAAAGGTTTTGTTGTTTTTCCCTAAATCCAACATAACTGGATCTAAATCTACTAAAGTTATTGTTTCAATATTATCATATTTTAAAACCTCTCTAGCTAAACAGCCATCTCCACCACCTAAAATTAAAATATTATTTTTTTTTTCAGCTAGATTCATAGTCACGTGAGCCATAGGTTCATGATACATAAATTCGTCAAAAGAAGATAATTGCTGATTACCATTTATGTATAAGGAGTGCCATTCTTTCCATTTAGTAATTACAATTTTTTGGTATTTTGTTTGTTGGCTAAAAACAATTTTATCCTTGTATTTTGCTTGTTCTCCATATTGTATAATAGGATTAGCAAAATAGATACCTAAAGCAATACAGCTTGTAACAACTATGTATGCTAAGATTAAGGTTTTTTTTATTTTAGTTGAAAAAGTATCTTTTAAAACTACAAATAGCCAAAATGATACACTTAGGTTTAGAAAACCTAAAATAAAAGGAGTGTAAGTTAAACCTAAGTAGGGTAGACCTACAAAAGCAAAAAACAAGCCTCCAATTAAACTTCCAAAATAGTCTTTTTCTAAAATATTAGAGATGTTAAGACGAAGCTCTTCGTAATCATCATTGATACGAGTAGCAAGAGGTATTTCTAAACCAATTAACAATCCAATAAGTATGGAAAACATATATATTATCAACCATGAAAAATCTGTATAACCATAAATTAAATAACAAATTATAGCTGAAAAAGATATAAATACAGATAATATCAGTTCAGTAATTACAAACGATAAGACGACATTACCAGTAAATAGTCTAGATAGTCGACTACCTAAGCCCATTGCAAATAACATAATTGAAACAATTAAAGTAAATTGCAATATTGCGTTACCAATAAAGTATGATGCTAAAGTAGATAGTATATATTCTGCGACAATACCACTTAATCCTGTTGCAAATAATGCAATTTTTAATGCAAATGATTTTTGCTTTTTTGTGTATCCCAAAATATCTATTTTCCTATTCCTCCTGATCTAGATCGTGTACTTGATCCTGATTTATATCTAGAAGAGCTTCTACTTGTTCTTTTTTCAAGATTATTCCAACTGGTAGAGTTTTGACTTTTTCTTGTAAAAAATGAAGGTCTTGATTTTTTTTGATAACTACTTCTAGTACCATGAGTATAAGTATTATTGTTATTTTGCCCATAATAACTTCTTCCAGTGGTATTATACGTTCTGTAATTATTATAATCATTTCTAAAAAAACTTCTTCTTGAGCCTAACCATAACCAGAAGAAAGGACTAGTAGAATGAGTTCTCCAGCGTCCATGAGAGGATGTACCATGAGATTTAGTACTTGTACTGTCTGTAGAAGTTTCTTCCCATTCACCATGTGCACTATTACCAATTGCCCAACCATAACCAACAGGTTGTGCTAAAGTAGAAACTTTACCATTATGTCTTGATAAAATTTCCATACCTAAATCATTTTTATGGTTTAAAAAAAAGCTTTGATTAACAACCGACCAATCTTTGTCTGTGCTATGTAGAGAATCGTTTTTTAACTCTAATACTTTGTATTTATGTTTATGTACTATTAAATTTTCTGTTTCATCAATCTTCATATCGTCTAAAACAATAGAAAAATCATTACTAGCTATATTTTTTAATATAGCTTGAGAAGGCTCAATAGTAATCGTCTTAACTTCTTTATCAGAAGAACCACAAGATAAAAATAAGATGCTAATTATAGTTGTATATAGAATGTGTTTGGTCATTTTATAAAGTATTTATGTTGGTTATTTTTTTTGGTTTTATTTCTTCTCCAATAAAGCTTTCGATGCTGCCATCATCCCATTTTTCGACTGAAATGCAATTATCTTTTAAGTAAAACTGATAACTTATAAGGTTTTCTGTACTTGTAAAAGTAGTCATATTTCTATAAGATCCTGAAAATGTTTCTTCTAAATTATATTTCTTATTCTCAAATATCAAATAGCCATCTTCAATGATTAAATCTAAATTTATATTATTTAAAGTTAAAGCTTCACTGTATATGACTTCAAATTTCCCTTTGTAAAATTCTACTTCTAAAAATGCTTTTTTATCAGTATTTTCAATTGTATATTCAACACTCATGTTGCCTGTGTTCCAGCTATATTCAGCAATTTCAGTAATAGTCCATTTTTGTTTAAATAGTTTAAATGTAAAGCCAACTTTAAGCTTATTTAATGGATATTTTGATTTGTTTTCAAACATTATTCGATAATTTCTTTGTTACAATGTGGACAAAAACATTGTTGTGATTTCTTTAGATTTCTTATTTCTTCAATATAAGCAGAACTAATTATACCAGTAGGTAAAGCAACAAAACCAATACCTAATAAGGCTATAACAGCACTCATTACTTTACCTAAACCTGTTATTGGGTAAATATCACCATAACCTACAGTTGTAAGCGTTGCAACTGCCCACCAAAGTGCTTGGCCAATGTTTTCAAAAGCTTCAGGTTGCGCTTTATTTTCAATGTAAAACATTAATGTAGATGCTATTATTAAAAGTATAAAAACTAAAATTGCTGAAACCAAAATTTCGTTTTTTGTCTTAACAATAACAGAACGTATAACTGCTAAACTTTTAAAATTACGATTTAATTTTAAAACTCTAAGTAGCCTAAATAAACGTAACAATCTAATAATTCTTAAATCTAAAGTGACAATAAAAGGAAGGTAAAAAGGCAAGATAGAGGCTAAGTCTACAATACCCATAAATGAAAATATGTATTTTAATCTAGCTTTTGTAGGTGATAATTTTGGGTAGATTAAATCTGAAACCCAAATACGAATTATATATTCAGTTGAAAATATTATAATTGAAAAGAGCTCAATAAAAGTGAATACAAATTTATATTTAGTATAAATTGATTGATACGATTCTAGTATGATTGCTAGAACATTAATTAAAATTAAAACAGAAATAAAATACTCTAAAAAAGCTTCACCTTTTGCATTTCCCTTCTCGTCGTCAAAATAATTAGCTATTGTTTTTTTTAAACTCATAGTTATATCATTTTGGTTAGAAAACCTCTTTGTGAAAATTGTTGTTCTATTTTATTAGATTTAAATTGTTTTTGAATCCATAAAATACCTTCTTCTAAATCGTTAAAAGTACTACAGGTAAAAAAATCTAGAGCCACATAGTTGTGTTCAGGCCAAGTGTGTATGGCAATATGACTTTCTTTAATAACAATGACACCACTTATACCAATTGGAGAAAACTGATGAATTGTTGTATTAACAATGTTTAACTGCATTAATTTAGCAGCTTTTTCTAATATGTCAGTAATTGCAGAAACAGAATTAATGATGTCATGGTTACAATTATAAAAATCTACAGTGGTTTGATATCCTAAGCTTTTTTGCATAGCTCAAATATAATATTCCTGTAGGAATATTTTTAAATCATAAAAAAAGATTTACCAATAAAATAAAAAGCCATTACTTGTTTGATAAATAATGGCTTTTAAAACTTATGTTAAGGGACTCTAATTGCTAATGTCTCCAGATCCAGTGACTTTCTTGTCAACATTTGAAGGATTACCTTTATAATGTATATCTCCAGAACCTGTTACTTTAGCTTTTAAACTATTATTGCTGTATACTTTTATACCTCCAGAACCTGTTACTTTTGCTTCAGTATTATCGGATTGTAATTTTTCTCCATGAAAATCTCCAGAACCTGTAACACTAGCGTTTAAGTTTTTAGTGTTTCCTGTTAATGTTAGATCTCCAGAACCTGTTACAGAACCTTCAACTGATGAGGATTGTACATCTAAAGTGACGTCTCCAGAACCTGATACTCTTGCTTCAAAGTTTTTGGAGTTAATGGTTGTATTAGAAGTAACATCTCCAGAACCTGATAATGTTACTTTGTCAATATCTTCAAACGGAACAGTTATTTTAATGGTTTTATTTCCGCTTGGTTTTAAGTTTATATTGTTTTCAATTTTAATTATTAAGCTGTTAGATTTAACTTCAGTTGTAATATAGTTTAATAAGTTTTCTTCTCCTTCTAAAATAATAGTACCTTCTGTACCAGAGACTAATTCAAAATCCATCCAACCTGCTAATTTAATGGCATCATAATCTGATGTAGATCTTTTTATTGTGGTGTAATTTCCGTTACCTTTTATTTTTTTTCCGTTTCCCCATTGTGCGTTACAAGAGGTTAAGCTCATTACAGTTAAGGCTAAGACTAGTGTTGTTTTTAATAGTTTCATGATGATTGATTATTTATTGTTAATTGATTATTTTTTATCAAAGGTTACGCTTCCGTATTCTGAGTTTATTTTAATTAAATTACCAGAAGTATTGTTGTTATGGTAACCTGTGTAATATTTGTCCGAGTTTTTGATGCTTTTGGTTTGTATATTAAAGTCGTCTTCTCCTTTAAGGTTACCATATTCAAGATTGATATCAAAATCAAAAGCATAATCAGGATCAATACCAATTTTGATACCTACATAATCAGATTCAATAGATACGTCACCTGCATTTTTGTTCATTTTTCCTATTTTGATAGAACCATAATCGGCATTTAGATTTACGTTTTTGTAAACATCATCTAGTACTACAGTTAGGTAGTTTCCGTTACCAGATATACTATTTAATTTATTTACACGTAAACTTCCATAGTCACAGTTGTATCTAATGTTTTCGGCTATTTCAACAAGTGTTTTTGTGTAATCGGCAATAATATTAAGATCTTTAGTTTTTGCGACTGTAAAACCACTGTAATCGGCATTAATTTTTCCACTTTGTATATATTCAAAATAACTATTATTAGTGTAGTCAAACTTGATTATGTTATTGTCTGCAAGTAACTCTTTAGTTGTTATTTTACCATAATCGCAACTAATTTCTGCACGACCTTTAAGCGTGTCTAATGTTATATTTCCGTAATCATTATTTAGATTTACATTATTAGTAATTGGTAGTTTTATTATGTAATTAATTTTCATGTTTACATCGTCATTACTAGACCAATTCCACCAAGAGCTTTTTTTCTTTTTACCAATAATAGTTTCAGCAGACACATAACTTGACGTTGCAGAAAACGCTACATCTATTTCATTTAAACGTTTTTGTACATCTTCTAAATCATTACCATTGGTAGTGATTGTAACTTCAATAGCAATGGTATTTCCTGTCCAAGTAACAATATCTAAATTTCCGTATTTGTTAGCTACTTTTAAGGTCGCATTGTCACTTACAGTATATTCTTTATTAATTTTTTTAGTTTTAGTGTGTTTACCTTCCCAAGCACCATTATTTGCTATTGCAAATACAGGTAATAAAAGACAAAGTGTTAGTTTATATAGTAGTTTCATAGGAGTTTTGTTTTAAGTTTTTAACCTCTTCAATTTGTAACAATGTACTTTGTAGTAGGTCTATTCGGTTTTGAAAATTGGTAATCATAGCGTAAATAACACGTTGATCTTCTCCACTTTCAATTAGGTTTAATTTTAAGTTTTGGTATTCGGTTTCAAGTTGCTCTAAGCGTGTTAAAGCATCGTTTACTAGTTTTTGTGTTTCAGGACTTTTTTCAGTATTTAGTTTATTTAATTCAAAAGCAATAGTGTTAGAAAAAAAGTTTTGTGTCTCTGCTAATTGTGGAGAGATACTTGCTAAATCCTTTGTTTTCTGTTCTGGTTTTAAATTAAACGTTAAGGTGACTATTAGTACTATAGATGCTGCTACAGCTAATAGAGGCTTCCAGTAAGTCTTTTTTGTGCTTACTACTACAGTTTCGGTTTTGGAACTGTTTAGTTTGTCTAAAAACCGCTGTTGGTGTCCTAAATTTGGGGTTTCGACATCAAATTGATGGTCTAAACTTTTAAATAATTTATCTATATTGTTGTTCATAACAATTAGTTTAATTGTTCTAATTTTTTTCTTAAACTCTCTTTTGCTCTAGAGACTGTTGTTCTACAATTAGCATAGCTAATTTCCATTATTTGGCTAATTTCTTCGTAATCATAACCTTCAATTAAATGTAGGGTTAGCGCAATTTTATAATTTGATTTTAATTGGTTTAAATAATCTAAAATTTGTTTCGCTTTAACTGATGTTATTTCGGTTGTTGTGTCTACACCTTGATGGTCTTCAATTTTGTATAATACATCATCCAATCCAACTTCTCCGTTTTTTTTATTTTTATTAAAAGCTTTTACGCTATTATTAACAACTATACGCTTTAACCAAGCAGTAAATGTGCTAATTTCTTTTAATTTTTCAAGCTTAGTAAATGCGGTCAAAAAGGACTCTTGCATTATGTCTTCAGCTTCAAAACTATTGTTTACAATTCTATAAGAGGTATTGTACATGGCTTTGTAATATCTGTTATATATTTCCAATTGCGCTAATTGGTTTCCAGATATGCAAAGCGTTACAAGTTGCTCTATAGTATGTTTGGTTAGTGTCAAAAATGGTTTGTTTTATATAAAGAGGAAAGTTAAAATAGTTTGTTACACTTTTTTGAAAAAATATTTTATTTTTTTATTTGTAAGTCTAAATCAACCTTTATTTAATGTTTGAAAAGTCTAAAGTGGCACATTAATTGAATTTTTAATATTGAATGTCTGCTACATTATATTGATAAACTTAAGCATATCAGCATAATAGCAAACTTTAAGTTTAATATTAAAAAAAGAAATAGTCCATTTGAAACTATTTTAGTGACATTTTGACTTATATATATCTATGAAAAAATCAAACTTTATTTCACTTGACAGTTTGTCATTACAAGACTTTGACGAAAACTCAGAGTTAATACCATTAATGACTCCAGAAGATGAAGAAAAAATAGCAAAAGAAGAGCTACCAGAATCTTTACCAATATTATCATTGCGTAATACAGTATTATTTCCTGGTGTAGTAATACCAATTACAGCAGGTAGAGATAAGTCAATAAAATTAATTAATGACGCTAATAAAGGCGGAAAAGTTATTGGTGTGGTGTCTCAGATTGATGAATCTGTAGAAGATCCAAAAGCCGAAGATTTACATAAAATTGGTACAGTTGCCAGAATTTTAAAGGTGTTAAAAATGCCTGATGGTAACACAACCGTTATAATTCAAGGTAAAAAACGTTTTGAAATAGACCAAGTTATTACTGAAGAGCCTTACATTAAAGCTACAGTAAAAGAGGTGCCTCAAGCAAAGCCAGCAGCTAAAAATAAAGAGTTTGCTGCTATTATTGACAGTATCAAAGAACTTGCAGTACAAATTATTAAGGATAGTCCAAATATCCCAACAGAAGCAACCTTTGCTATTAAAAATATAGAAAGCGATTCGTTTTTAATAAACTTTGTCTCGTCTAACATGAATTTAAAAGTAGACGAAAAACAAGCACTTTTAGAAATGAATCATCTGAAAGAGCGCGCTTTAGAAACACTACGTTATATGAACGTCGAGTTTCAAAAACTAGAACTTAAAAACGATATTCAGTCTAAAGTACAAAGCGATTTAAACCAACAACAACGTGAGTACTTTTTAAATCAGCAATTAAAAACCATTCAAGAAGAACTTGGAGGTGGTAATGCTGAGGAAATTGAAGACATGAAAAAACGTGCTAAAACTAAAAAATGGGACGATAAAGTTGGGAAACATTTTGATAAAGAATTAGCTAAAATGCAACGTATGAATCCTCAGGTAGCCGAGTATTCTATACAACGTAACTACTTAGATTTATTTTTAGATTTACCTTGGAGTACTTTTAGTAAAGATAAATTTGATTTACAACGAGCCGAAAAAATATTAGATCGTGACCATTATGGATTAGACGATGTTAAGAAACGTATTATCGAGCATCTTGCTGTTTTAAAACTACGTAATGATATGAAATCTCCAATTCTTTGTCTTTATGGACCTCCAGGAGTTGGTAAAACATCGTTAGGTAAGTCTATTGCAGAAGCTTTAGGTCGTGAATATGTACGCATGAGTTTAGGTGGTTTACGTGATGAGGCTGAGATTAGAGGACACCGTAAAACATACATTGGAGCAATGCCAGGACGTATTTTACAAAGCCTTAAAAAAGCAGGTACATCAAACCCAGTTTTTGTTTTAGATGAAATCGATAAACTTTCAAACTCTCATCAAGGTGATCCATCGTCTGCTTTGTTAGAAGTTTTGGATCCAGAACAAAATGGCGAGTTTCATGATAACTTCCTAGAAATGGGATACGATTTATCTAAAGTCATGTTTATAGCAACGTCAAATAGCTTAAATACAATTCAGCCTGCTTTAAGAGATAGGATGGAAATAATTAACGTTACAGGTTATACTATAGAAGAAAAAGTAGAAATAGCTAAACGTCACTTATTACCAAAACAATTAAAAGAACACGGTTTAACAGATAAGCATTTAAAAATAGGTAAGCCTCAACTTGAAAAAATAGTTGAAGGATACACACGTGAGTCTGGTGTACGTGGTTTAGAAAAACAAATTGCTAAAATGGTGCGTTATGCTGCCAAAAATATAGCAATGGAACAGGATTATAATATTAAAATATCAAACGAAGATATTATTGAAGTTTTAGGTGGTCCAAAATTAGAACGCGATAAATATGAAAATAACAATGTCGCAGGAGTTGTTACAGGTTTAGCTTGGACTAGAGTAGGAGGTGATATTTTGTTTATAGAATCTATTTTATCTAAAGGTAAAGGTACTTTAAATATTACAGGTAACTTAGGTAAGGTAATGAAGGAGTCGTCTACCATTGCAATGGAATACATTAAAGCGCATGCTGAGGAATTAAATATTAAACCAGAGGTGTTTGAAAAATATAATGTTCATATCCACGTACCAGAAGGAGCAACACCAAAAGATGGACCAAGTGCAGGTGTGACTATGTTAACTTCTTTAGTGTCATTGTTTACTCAGCGAAAAGTTAAGAAAAGTCTTGCTATGACAGGCGAAATTACGCTTCGTGGTAAAGTTTTACCAGTTGGAGGAATAAAAGAAAAAATATTAGCAGCAAAACGAGCAAGAATTAAAGAAATATTACTTTGTGAAGACAATAGACGTGATATTGAAGATATTAAACCAGAATATTTAAAAGGTTTAACCTTTCATTATGTTTCTGATATGATGGATGTAGTTAAAATTGCAATTACTGATCAAAAAGTGAAGCAGGCTAAAAAATTATAAATATTACTAATTGAAGAGATTAGACATCCATAATCGTGTTGTTTTATCAATTTAATAAGTTCTACATTCTAAATAATTAAACAACTTAGGTTGATATAAAAAAAAGCTCTTTTATTTTAAAAGGGCTTTTTTCATTCTATACCAATTAGAGTAATACAATAATTGTCAATAGTTTATATTTGTTAAAATAAATCCAATAATTACAATGAAAAACATATTAGTTATAGTCATGTTTTTAAGTGCATACTTAACAAAAGCACAAGATAACCCAGAAGAATTTTTACCAATTATTGTAGAAGATAAAGAGGCTTTTATGTCTACTAAAACAGGTGAATATGTTTTTAGGGCTCATGATAAAACTAATGCAGAGCTATTAAAAACGACACCTAATGGTGTATACTATAATGACATTATTGTACACAATGTAAAACAAGGAGAAACACTAACGACATTATCAAAAAAATATGATATTGATGAAGCACAAATCAAAAAAGATAATTTGCTAAAATCAAATACATTAAAGTCAGGTCAAAAAATAAAAATTATTAATCGTGTTTTAGTGCCTTCAAGTAGTCCAGTTATTAGTTATGCTGGAGAAGAACGCGTTATAGCAAAACTTAGACCTGGTCAATCACCTTCAACAATTGCTCCACCACCAACACAGTCAACACAAGTTGTGGTTCAAGCGTCAACTACAGATAAAACAACTAGTCCTGATGCTAAAAAAGTTATAAAAAATAAAAGTACTTACTCTAAACCATTAATAGTACCTGTTGTTGATAATAGTGAAGACAATAAAATAGAAAACCATGACTCAAAAGAGGTTGCTAAGGCTGAAAAAAAATTAGCTAAAGCCAAAAAGAAATTAGAAGCAGCTAAAAGAAAAGAGGAAAAAGCAAAGGAAAAAGAAAGATTAAAAGCTGAAAAAAAGGCTAGAAAAGAGGTTCAACAAGTTGTTATTCATGAAAAAAATGATGCTGTAGTCTCTGAATCGTTTAAAAATGAATTAGCAACAATTGAAAAAGAAGAAGAAAAAGTTAAGGAGTTAGTTAAAATTGAAAAACAAAAAGAATCTTCTGAGGCTAAAAAAAATATAGCGACAAATAAGCTTCAAGAAGGTGTTGATTATCATACTGTTGTAAAAGGTGATAATCTATTTAGACTTTCAAAAAAATACAATACTACGGTTAAAAAGTTAACAGAACTAAACAACGTAAAATTCAATAATTTACAAATCGGACAAAAGCTAAAATTGAAGTAAAAAATAAATGTTCTTTATCTGCGTTTTAAAGTAGATTTATTTACTTTGCATCCTATGTTTAAAAATAAAATTGTCCCACTTTTTATCCTGCTATTTGGCGCATTTGGTTATGCACAATTAGGTGGACAATCAACATATCAATTTTTAAACTTAGTCTCTTCACCAAGACAAGCAGCTTTGGGTGGTAAAGTGCTAACTAACATAGATTATGACGTTACACAAGGTTTGTATAATCCCTCTGCAATTAATCCAGAAATGGATAACCAGTTTGCATTAAATTTTAGCAATTATTTAGGTGGTATTACTTATGGTACAGCAGCTTATGCTTACACTTGGGACAGACGCACGCAAACGTTTCATGCAGGAATGACCTATATTAATTATGGCGATTTTGATGGTTATGACGAAAACGGTATATCAACCGGAACCTTTACAGGTACAGAAGCAGCTTTGTCGTTAGGTTATGCGTTACAAATTGGATATTCAGATTTTTATTTTGGTGCTAATCTTAAGTTTATAACATCAACTTTAGAGCAATATAATTCGTTTGGTATAGCTACGGATTTAGGGTTAATGTATGTTAATCAAGATTTAGAGTTTCAGGCAGCTTTGGTTGTTCGTAATTTAGGGACTCAAATCACAACATATGCTGGTCAAAACGAAAGTTTACCATTGGATATTACATTAGGTTTATCTCAAACGCTAGAGCATGTTCCATTACGTTGGCATTTAACTTTTGAAAACCTTCAGCAATGGCCAATTGCAGAAGCTAATCCAGCTAGGACAACTACAGATTTAGAAGGTAATCAAACTCAAGAAAAAGTAGGCTTTTTAAGTAATGTAATTAGGCACACAATTTTAGGAGCAGAGCTGTTTCCTGATAAAGGTTTTAATATTAGACTAGGTTATAACTTTAGACGTGCTGAAGAATTGCGTATTGTTGATCAGCGTAATTTTTCTGGTTTATCAGCAGGTTTTGCTTTAAAAATAAATAAACTTAGGTTTAGTTACACACATGCAAAATACACAGCAGCAAGTAATGCTAATTTTTTTGGTTTAAATATAGATTTAAAGTAATACTATTAATTACTTAAATCGCTCTAATTTAATAGTATTCCATTCGCTTTTTAAAATACCATAACAACAAGTATTTCGTCTAAAACCATCATTCATTACAGTGTTTTGACGCAACAAACCTTCTAAGGTAGCACCTAACTTTTCTACAGCTTTTCTGGACTTAATATTGCGTTCATCAATTCTAAATTCTACTTTTTCAAAATCTAAAGTTTCAAAAGCATATTGTAGCATTAAAAATTTCATCTGACTATTTAATCCTGTGCCTTGAAAAGTTTTTCCAATCCAAGTCCATCCAATATGTAAAACTTTATTTTTGTGATGTATTAATCCAAAACGCGTACTTCCAGCAAAAGCTTGTTTGTCTTTATCAAATACAATAAATGGTAATGTTATATTCTGTTTAAATCCATCTAAAGCAACTTGCACATACTGTTTTAAAGTTTTTGGTGTGTCTATTTGGTTAGGTGAGTAGTATATTAAGTCCTTTTCACTAGCAATAGTAGTTAAGTGTTTGTAATTGGTTAAATCTAAAGGTATTAATTTAACACGATCATTTTCCAGTGTTATAGCTTTCATTTTGTGTGCTTTGTTTTGTATTTTTACATTAAAATTAAAGATACATGAAGTATACTAAACAACAAGTAATTACTAAAGCAAATCAAGCTAGTAAAAACACATTAATGGAAACATTAGAGATTGAGTTTATTGACTTTGGTGATGACTTTTTAGTATCTAGAATGCCTGTTACGCCTAAAGTGCATCAGCCTGATGGTGTTTTGCATGGAGGTGCAACTGCTGCGTTAGCAGAAAGTGTAGGTAGTTTTGCTGCTATATTATTTTCTGATCAAGAAAAAGTAATGGTCAGAGGTCTAGAAATTACAGCAAACCATTTAAAAAGCGTAAAATCAGGATTTATATATGCTAGAGCGACGTTTATCCATAAAGGACGTACAACGCAGTTGTTGGATATTCGTGTGACTGATGAAGCTGATAACCTTATTTCAGTGTGTAAATTGTCAACCATTTCTTTACCTAAAAAGAAATAATTTATGACAACACTAGATTTTTTTGAACATTTAAATATTCATTTCAATAATGATTTGCCATTTGTAGCTTATCGTAAGCCAAATGATGGCGTTGTAAAGGCAATGCTTCAGGACGACGCTAAGCTTCATTATACCACCAATTTTAAAGCAAGTGGTTTTGTGTTTTCGCCTTTTCAAAATAAAAACGAAAACATTTTATTTCCTTTAGAAAATTGCAAAACATTAAAAACTAGTTTTAAAATAGAGGATAAGACAATTACATCTAATTCAGCGTTTTCAGTTTCTGAAACATCAAAACAAAAACATTTAGATTTAGTCGAAAAGGCTATAGCCGAAATAAATACAAACACGTTTAAAAAAGTGGTGGTTTCTAGAGTAGAAGCACAAGATTTTTCTAAAACCGAAACATTAAGTTTACTTCAAAAACTATTAAATACTTACACCACAGCTATGGTGTATTGTTGGTATCATCCTAAAGTAGGATTGTGGTTAGGTGCAACTCCAGAAACCTTGTTAAAGGTAGAAGGTAACCGTTTTTTAACCATGTCCTTAGCTGGTACACAACCTTATATTGATACAGAAGAAGTCATTTGGCAAGCTAAAGAAAAAGAAGAGCAACAATTGGTCACTAACTTTATTGTGGATAGTTTACAAGATAATGTAAATACTTTAAATGTTGGTCAAACCGAAACTATAAAAGCTGGTAAATTATTGCATTTACGTACTAAAATTTCAGGATTACTGGATCCAGAAAAAGGACTAGTATCTGTAATTAAACAATTGCATCCAACACCTGCAGTTTGTGGTTTGCCCAAACAAAACGCGCAGCAATTTATTATAAATAACGAAGGTTATAATCGTGAGTTTTACACAGGTTTTTTAGGCGAAATCAATCTAAAACAATCTAAAACAAGAAATACAAACCGCAGAAATGTTGAAAACAACGCTTATGCAACCGTAAAAAGCGTGTCACATGTGTTTGTTAACTTAAGATGTCTTCAAATAAAAGACAATCAAGCTTTAATTTATGTTGGAGGTGGTATTACTAAAGATTCAATTCCTGAAAACGAGTGGGACGAAACCGTTGCCAAATCCAAGACTGTTAAAAACCTCTTATAAACATTTTATTTAGGTTTAGGGTTTCGTATTTTTGTAACACACATGAAACACCCAAAAATACCTTTAGCACAAACCGTTGTTCAGCTTTGTAAAGCCAAGAATATACAACACATAGTCTTGTCACCAGGAAGCAGAAATGCACCTTTAACCATTGGTTTTACACACGATTCTTTTTTTAAATGCTATAGTATTGTTGATGAGCGTTGTGCTGCATTTTTTGCCTTAGGTATTGCCCAACAAATCAAACATCCAGTAGCAGTTGTTTGTACCTCAGGAAGTGCTTTACTTAACTATTATCCGGCAGTTTCAGAAGCTTTTTATAGTAATATTCCATTAGTTGTTTTAAGTGCAGATAGACCAAAATATCTGGTCGGAATTGGTGATGGTCAAACCATACAGCAAGAAGGTGTTTACAATAGCCACATCCAATATCAAGCCAATTTAAAGCAAGATTTAAATCCAGATAATGAAAACGCTTTCGCGGAAGAATTGCCGATAATAAAGAGCATTGAAAATAAAATTGAAAAATATTTAGGGTTGCAACAAAGTGTTCAACACTACAATGAAACCGAAATAAACCAAGCTTTAAATACAGCAATTACCACACAAGGACCAGTTCATGTAAATATTCCGTTTAACGAACCCTTGTATGATAGAGTAGATCAATTATCGGTAAATCCAACAAACGTGATGCCAGTTGTTAATCTTGATGCTAATCAAGATTATAACGCTTTCGCGGAAATTTGGAATGGCTCAAAACAAAAGTTAGTCTTAGTAGGTGTTTTACCTCCAAACAGTGTAGAGCAACATTTTTTAGATGTTTTAGCAGAAGATGAAAGTGTTTTAGTACTTACCGAAACCACGTCTAATTTACATCATGACAAATTTTGTCCAAGTATAGATAAGTTAATAGGAGCCTTGTCTGATAACGAGTTACAAGCCTTGCAACCTGACATTTTACTTACTTTTGGAGGTTTGATTGTATCCAAAAAAATAAAGAAGTTTTTAAGGACTCATAAACCAATACACCATTGGCATGTTGCCGAAAATGGAGCTAATGATACCTTTTTTGTTTTAAATAAAGTGTTTAAGCAAAGTATAAATTCGTTTTTTAAGCATTTTATTCCGTTAACAAAAGCTGTAAAAAGTAATTATAATCCTTATTGGTCTAATCAAATGACTATAAGACGCGAAAAACATGAGCGTTATATGGATTTAATTTCGTTTTCAGATTTTAAAGCTTTTGATTATATATTAAATGGGTTACCAGAAAATATACAATTACAAGTTAGTAATAGTTCGACTATAAGATATGCTCAGCTTTTTGATTTAAACCCTACACTAGAAGTTTTTTGTAATAGAGGTACAAGTGGTATAGATGGTAGTACAAGTACTGCAATTGGTGCAGCTTTAGCTAATCCTAAACCTACAGTTTTTATAACTGGTGATTTAAGCTTTTTTTACGATAGTAATGCTTTATGGAATAACTACATACCTAATAATTTTAGAATAATAGTCATTAATAACGAAGGAGGAGGAATATTTAGGATTTTACCAGGACATAAAAACACAGATAATTTTGACTATTTTTTTGAAACTAAACATCACTTAACAGCAAAACAGTTGTGTGATATGTATGGATTAGTGTACAAAAAAGCAGAAAACAAAACAGATTTGCAGACTGCTTTAAAAACGTTTTATACGCCTTCTAATCAACCTAAACTGTTAGAGGTGTTTACTCCATCCAGAGATAATGATGCTATATTATTAGATTATTTTAAATACGTAAAATAACTTTTACCGATAAAAAATGTAGTTTGTCGTAATTTGTTTTTAAAACCTTGACGTTTAAAAAAAGAAATAAAATTATTGTACCTT
Source organism: Olleya sediminilitoris (assembly GCF_016785945.1). Classification (GTDB taxonomy): domain Bacteria; phylum Bacteroidota; class Bacteroidia; order Flavobacteriales; family Flavobacteriaceae; genus Olleya; species Olleya sediminilitoris. The sequence goes on from NZ_JAEMEF010000002.1 coordinate 187,285, forward strand.
TAAATAGCTTAAAAACATTAATCTAAAATTTTTTATTATTATGAGTAAACGTGATGAATTAATCGCAAAATATGCAACTGACTTAAAAGACAAATGTGGTGTGACTCCAGATATGGATTTTTTAACTAAAGTAACTATTGGTTGTGGACCATCAATATACAATAAAGACGCTGCAACTGTTTCTGGATCTGATGATTCTGAATTAGCGACAGTAAAAAACAATTTTTTAATTAAAAAATTAGGTTTAGAAGATAGTGCAGACTTAGATAAAGCTATAGATTCTGTAATGGAAACTTATGGTAGATCAAATAGAAATAAATACAGAGCTGTAGTTTATTATTTACTAGCTAAGCACTTTAAAAAAGAAGCTATTTACAAATAGAATAAAATTTTATATAAAAAAAGCGTTACAGTTCTGTAACGCTTTTTTTATATGCTTACCTTTGCAGTATGATACAGATAGGAGAGTTTAATACACTTGAGATTTTAAGAGACACAGAACCTGGATTGTTTTTAGGTGATGCAGATAATAATGAAGTTTTATTACCAAACAGATACGTACCAAAACATTTTGAAATTGGTGATGATATAGAGGTCTTTATTTATTTAGACAATGAAGAGCGAATGATTGCAACAACTGACGAACCTTATATTGTTAAAGGTGAATTTGCGATGTTGCGTTGTAATGCTGTTTCTAAAATAGGTGCCTTTTTAGATTTTGGTTTAGTAAAAGAATTATTTTGTCCTTTTAAAGAGCAAGCTTTTCCAATGAAAAAAGGAGGTTGGTATCTTGTACATTGTTATTTAGACGAAGTTACAGAGCGTTTAGTAGCTTCTAGTAAAACAAATCGTTTTTTAGATAATAAAGAATTGACTGTAGATCAGTTTGATCAAGTAGATTTAATTGTTTCTCATCCAAGTGATTTAGGTATGAATGTTATTGTTAATAATAAGCATATTGGTCTAATATACAAAGACAATATTTTTCAAGATATTAGTGTAGGAGATCGTTTAAAAGGTATTGTTAAAAAAGTACGTCCAGGAAATAAGTTAGATATTAGCTTAGGTGATATTGGTTACAGAAATATAGAGCCTAATGCAGATAAAATCATGCAAGAGTTAACAGATGGTAATGGTTTTTTAGCTTTAACAGATAAGTCAAATCCTGAAGCAATCAAAGATCAATTGCAGATGAGTAAAAAAACGTTTAAAAAAGCAATTGGTACATTGTATAAGCAAAAGCTTATAGATTTAAAACCAGATGGCATTTACCTTAAGACGCAAGACTAGTTTTGTTGTCAATAGTTGCGTTTCTAGCTTTAGACCAATCAATTGCTTTGTAAAGGTTATCAAATCTTACAATATCTGTTTTAAAAAATAAGCGTTCCATTAAAGCATTAAACCAGCTATTTTCACTTTTTGTTACAACAGCATAACCGTTTAATTGATTATTTGAGTTTCTAAAAAACTTTAACCAATCTGATGGTTTCAAAGAGTAGTTGTTTACACGATTTGAGATGTAACAAACACTTATGTCTGGGCCATAAAAATTATGTGCAGCTTGTATTACTTTTGAGGCTTCATTAAAAGTATAGGTTATTCCTTCATTAATTTCAGAAATAACTATGCCTTCTAAAAAATAAAAATTGCCTTGATTTGTTATGTGTATATCTAATATAGAATCCGCTAGGGTAGAGTCTACTATTTTCATTCGGTAATTGTATTTGATACAAAATTAATAGATTGTAAAGTGTTGTAAAAGAACGGTAAATGTTATTCGATAACAGTTTTAAAAAATCAGTTGAAGAGATGTAAAACGATAAGCTTATGTAATTGAGCTCTATTTTTGTTTGTAGTTAGAGTTAATAGGAATAGGTTGTAATTTTGAAGAACCAATGATTGATTGTTCTAAAAACTGATTAGCAAACTTGTACGCTTTTTTTATTGTCGAAAAGCCTTTATAGGGTATTTTACAGAATTGTTTTTCAATTGAAATATTCATTTTATCAAAATGAGAATAACTAATTATTGCAAACAACTCTAAATTAGGTAATAATTGATTTATTTTGGGGTAGTCTAGGACTTCAATCGAGTAATTGTTTACTCTATTAGAGATGTAAGCAAACTTTTTATTTTTACCATAATAAATATGTATACAGTTTAATAGCTCTTGCGCATTTTCTATAGTTAAATGCTCGCCTTCATTAATTTCAGAAATAATAACATCTTCTAAGATATAAAAAGTTCCGAATTTAGATAAATAGACGTCTTTAACTTGACCTGCTAGTTGACTGTTGATTGTTTTCATAAATATTATAGCGTTTACACAAATTTATATTTAAATATATATTTTAAATAATTGATAGTCTGTGTAATATGAGTTTTCGATTAAGCTACGTTTAGTGTCGATTAAATACAAAATAAGCTATCAAAATAAGGTTAGGGCTTATTAAGATAGCTTATAAGGTTTCTAATTTTGAACTTGGTTAGTATATCAAAGTAATCACGCTATAATTATTTTTAATTAAATTAACACTTTAGGTCTAATATAATTAAAGGCTTCATTTAGACTTTTAAATGTTTTGGACTTTGTATTACCAAAATTGTTTTGTTGAAACTGTTTAGTTTCATTTAAATTAGAATAGTCAACAATACCATAAAAGTGTAAATTTGAAAACAGATTAGTGTACTTGTAACAATCTGAATAATCAATAGTATACACATTAATATTATTAGAAATTAAAGCGAAATTTTGCTGTTTTAGTTCATAAAACATATAAAGTTCCATCAAAATATCTTCAATTGAATCTTTAGTTATGTGTTGACCTTTATTAACTTGTAAAACAGCTACATCTTGAAGCATATATAAATCTCCTAAGCTGTAATTAATTTCTTTTAATACCAAATGGTAAAATGTTGAGTCAATAATATTCATTACTCATAATATTATAAAAATTTAATAGCGAATTAAAACGTAAATATAATAAAATTTATCAAATAGACAAAAAGCATATTTTATAGATAAAGTGTTTTGTTGTGTTTTGTTATTATAGTCTCAATTTACTGTTATTCAATAAGTATCGATGGATTTGTTGTCAATTTATTATATAATTAAAATTTTAAATCATTCTATATATTGAAAGTTAATTATTGTTAGTTAAAAACTAATAATTCCGTATTTTTATACTTTAAAAATTAGATAATAATATGAGTGAAATAAAATGGCAAAAAGCCAAGGATTATGAAGATATAACCTATTCTAAATGCAATGGTGTAGCACGTATAGCATTTAACAGACCAAATGTTAGAAATGCATTTAGACCAAAAACTACTAAAGAGCTATATGACGCATTTTATGATGCAGGTGAGGATACGTCAATTGGTGTTGTTTTATTATCAGCCGAAGGTCCATCTACTAAAGATGGTGTTTATAGTTTTTGTTCAGGAGGAGATCAAAAAGCAAGAGGTCATCAAGGTTATGTAGGAGAGGATGGTTACCACAGACTTAATATACTTGAAGTTCAGCGTTTAATACGTTTTATGCCTAAAGCAGTTATTGCAGTTGTACCTGGTTGGGCTGTTGGTGGAGGACATAGCTTACATGTCGTTTGTGATTTAACATTAGCTAGTAAAGAACACGCTATTTTTAAGCAAACAGATGCAGATGTAACTAGTTTTGATGGTGGATATGGATCTGCTTATCTAGCTAAAATGGTTGGTCAGAAAAAAGCTAGAGAAATTTTCTTTTTAGGAAGAAATTATTCTGCTCAAGAAGCTTATGAAATGGGAATGGTTAATGCTGTTATACCTCATGATGAGCTTGAAAGTACTGCTTATCAATGGGCTCAAGAGATTTTAGAAAAATCGCCAACGTCAATTAAAATGTTGAAATTTGCAATGAATTTAACAGATGATGGTATGGTTGGTCAGCAAGTTTTTGCAGGAGAAGCAACACGTTTAGCCTATATGACAGATGAAGCTAAAGAAGGTAGAGATGCGTTTCTAGAAAAACGTAAACCTAACTTTCCAAAACAATGGATACCATAGTCTATGAATAATACTAAAAAATGGTTGTCAGCAATGCGTTTGCGTACATTACCATTATCAATTTCTGGTATTATTTTAGGATCTTGTTTAGCCAAACTTAATGGTTTTTTTGATATCACAATATTTGTATTTGCAATACTAACAACTTTAAGTTTTCAGATTTTATCAAATCTTGCTAACGATTATGGTGATGGAGTTAAAGGTACAGATAATGACGATAGGATAGGACCAACACGTGCTTTACAATCTGGAGCAATTACACAAAAACAAATGTATAATGCCATAAGGTTTAATGTAATAGTTAGTATTATTTTGACCATTATACTAATATATGTGTCTTTTGGCGCAGACAGTGTTTTATTAGGAATACTATTTTTAATAATTGCTGGTTTTTCTATCTATGCAGCTATAAAATATACTGTTGGAGACAACGCTTATGGATATAAAGGGAAAGGAGATATTTTTGTATTCGTGTTTTTTGGTTTAATTAGTGTGATAGGTTCATATATGTTGTATGCTAAACACGTAGATGTAATAACATTGCTACCAGCCATTAGTATTGGCTTATTAAGTACAGCAGTGCTTAATTTAAATAATATGCGTGATATTGTGTCTGATAAAACCTCTAATAAAATTACATTAGCGGTTAAGTTAGGCGCTGTTAAGGCAAAACAATATCATTATGTTTTGATAATTACAGCTATTATTTTAACTGTTGTATTTGGACTTATTTATTATAAAACACCATTTAATTTAATCTATTTTATTGCTTATTTACCTTTATTATTACATTTAAAAAAGGTAAACGCTGTTACAAATCTTAAAGATTTTGACCCAGAATTAAAAAAATTAGCACTAACCACAGTTTTGTTAAGTATTTTAATAGGTATAGGACAATTATTATAAAACCCATTTTTAAAATGAAAATCACTTTTTACGGTCATGCAAGTTTAGGAATTCAAATAGAGGATACACATCTTTTGGTAGATCCATACATAACAGCTAATCCAAAAGCCAGTCATATAGATATTAACACAATAAAAGCAGATTACATTTTACTAACACATGCACATCAAGACCATATTTTAGATGTTGAGGCTATTGCAAAACAAACAAATGCTGTGATTGTATCTAATTTTGAAATTGTTGCACATTTTCAAAATTTAGGATTTGAAGGTCATCCTATGAATTTTGGTGGAACTTGGGATTTTGATTTTGGTAGCTTAAAATATGTTAATGCTGTACATACATCTTCTTTTCCTGATGGAAGTTATGGTGGACAACCTGGTGGATTTGTTTTAGAAGGCGAACATAAAAATATTTATATAGCTGGTGATACTGCTTTGACTTTTGATATGAAATTAATACCTATGCAAACCAAATTAGATTTGGCTATTTTACCAATAGGAGACAATTTTACAATGGGAATTGATGATGCTATTCTTGCTAGTGATTTTGTAAATTGTGATAAAGTTTTAGGATATCATTTTGATACATTTGGTTACATCGAAATTGATCATGAAGTGGCTAAACGTAAGTTTTTTGATAAAAATAAAGACTTAATGCTTTTAGAAATTGGTGAAAGTATAGATTTATAAAATTTAATTATTTTAATGAAAGCAACTTACCACAAACATATTTTAAACTTCAAAACACCAAGCGGAACGTCAAGAGGCGTTTTAAAAACTAAAGAAACTTGGTTTGTTATAATTGAAAAAGATGGTAAACAAGGTATTGGAGAATGCGGAATTTTAAGAGGTTTAAGTGCAGATGATACACCAGATTACGAAGCGCAATTACATTATACCTGTCAAAATATTAATTTAGGTTTAGAGGTTTTATATACCAAAAACCATGAGTATCCAAGTATTCAAATTGGTCTAGAGATGGCTTTTAATAGCCTAAAAAGTCAAGATCCATTTATTTTATATCCTTCACAGTTTACTAATGGTAAAGCTTCAATAGATATAAACGGTTTGATTTGGATGGGTAATCAAGATTTTATGACAGCTCAAATAAAAGACAAAATTGCGTCTGGATTTAGTTGTATAAAACTTAAAATTGGTGCTATAGATTTTCAAACGGAACTTGATATTTTAAAAGGTATAAGGCAAAATTTCAGCGAAAGCGATATTGAATTACGTGTCGATGCTAATGGTGCTTTTAATCCAAATGAAGCTTTAGAAAAACTGAAGCAACTTTCAGAGTATAACTTACACTCTATAGAGCAGCCTATCAAAGCTGGTCAATTTGAAGCTATGGCTAATTTATGTCAACAAACGCCTTTACCAATAGCTTTAGATGAAGAGTTAATTGGTGTGTTTGATGATAGTAAAAAAGAAACCTTATTGCAAGCTATTAATCCACAATATATAATATTAAAACCTAGTTTTATTGGTGGTTTTAAAGGTAGTGATACTTGGATTAATTTAGCAGAACAACAAAATATTGGTTGGTGGATTACTAGTGCTTTAGAAAGTAATGTTGGCTTAAATGCTATTGCACAATATACATATACTAAACACAGTAAATTACCTCAAGGTTTGGGTACTGGTAGCTTATTTACAAATAATATTAATTCGCCTTTACAGGTTAAAAACGGTACATTGCAGTACATTATTAATACAAATTGGGATTTTAAATTTTAAACTATGGATTTTATAAAACAGGCATTTAAAGTTAAGCACGAATTTTGGCGCTACTTAATTGGGTCTTTAATTATTGCAATATTTGCTTTAATCGGACAAGTGCCTTTTACCATTGCAGCTATTATGAAACATGTTGCTGAAGGTGGTTCTGTTTATGCTGTAGATGAGCAGCGCTTAATGACAATATTAGAGCCAAATTTAAATTTGTTTTTACTATTGTTGTCCTTCGCTTTTGGTTTTTTAGGCTTAATAATTGTTGTTAAATATTTACATAAACAAACCATGTTGTCTGTAACTACAGCTAGATTAAAGGTAGACTGGAAGCGTGTTATGTTTGCGTTTTTGTTTTGGGGTTTAATAAGTTCTGGAATGATTATTATTGATTACTTTGCTTCGCCAGAAAATTATGTATGGAATTTCGAGCTAGAACGTTTTTTAATTTTATTGGTAATAGCTATACTTTTAATACCAATTCAAACCAGTTTAGAAGAATATATTTTTAGAGGTTATCTAATGCAGGGATTTGGTTTATTAGCAAAAAACAGATGGTTTCCGTTATTAATGACGTCAGTTATTTTTGGAGGAATGCACGTCTTTAATCCTGAGGTTGCAAAACTAGGTTATGGTGTTATGGTCTATTATATTGGTACAGGATTGTTTTTAGGTATTTTAACTTTAATGGACGAAGGTATGGAGTTGGCTTTAGGGTTTCATGCAGCTAATAATTTATTTGGAGCTTTATTGTTAACTAGTGATTGGACTGTTTTACAAACTCACTCTGTTTTAAAAGATGTTGCAGAGCCTGGAGCAGGATTTGGAGACATTATTATACCTGTTTTTGTGGTATTTCCTATTTTGTTATTCATTTTTGCTAAGGTTTATAAATGGACTAATTGGAAAGATAAATTATTTGGAAAAATTGAAGAACCAGTAGAAAACGACTACACAATTTTAGATTAAGTTATGACACCTACCTTTAATAAAATTCATAATAGGTTTAAGCTAAACGGAAACTACTTTTCTTTTGATAGCTTAAAAGAAGTTGCTTATAGTTATATTAAGGAAGGTGAAACTTTTGAACAAGAAATTGGTGTATTTTTATTAGATTGGTTAGATGATAACGAGTTTTTATCAGTCAATACTTCAGGATCAACAGGTCAACCTAAAAGCATTACATTAAGTAAGCAAGCTATGGTTAATTCGGCTATTGCTACAGGAGATTATTTTAATTTAAAACCAGGAAACACAGCATTATTATGCTTGCCAGCAAGTTATATTGCAGGAAAAATGATGTTAGTTCGCGCTTTAATTTTAGGCTTAGAAATAGACAACGTACAGCCAACAACAACACCTAAAATTAATCAGAATAAGCATTATGATTTTTGTGCAATGATTCCTGCGCAAGCAGAAAAATCTTCAGATCAATTAGATGCTATTAAAACGCTAATTGTTGGAGGAGCTCAAGTATCTAAAGCATTAAAACAACAATTTTCAGGATTAAAAACTCAGGTTTTTGAGACCTACGGAATGACCGAAACTATTACGCATATTGCTGTTAAGCAAATAAATAATACCACAACTAATATTTTCACCACGCTTCCAGGTATTGCAATTAGCCAAAACAAAAAAGAGTGTTTAGTTATTGATGCTCCACAATTAACAGCTAATCAAATTATTACTAATGACGTTGTAAAATTGTACAGTAACACTACATTTGAATGGTTAGGTCGCATAGATAATGTTATAAATTCAGGAGGAGTAAAGCTGTTTCCAGAGCAAATAGAAGCAAAACTTCAGTCTAAAATTAAAGGTCGTTTTTTTATAACAGCTCAAAAAGATGATACTTTTGGAGAAGTCCCAGTTTTGGTACTAGAAGCAAAAGATAACCAAGTTAATCCAAACACTTTTACAGATTTATCAAACATACAAACGCCTAAAGTTATATTAGCTATTAACGCTTTCGCGGAAACTTCCTCAGGTAAAGTTAATAGGCTAAAAACAATGCAGTTGCTTAAAAAGTAAAGTTCCCTAACCCAAAATGATACTTCACTCATTATTGGTTTTAAAATTCTAAGGATGGTTATAGGTTTGTTTTAAACAAAAAACAACCATTATGAAAACAGGATTAAACTTACTAGTTGCATTATTTATGATGATGCAAGTACAAGCACAACAAAAAACAATTTCAGGAACAATAAGTGATGAAAACGGTTCACCACTTCCATCAGCCAACGTGATTATAAAAGGTAGCACTATTGGAGTAAATTCTAATTTTGATGGGTATTATAGCTTACAAGTAAATGTTGGAGACGTACTAGTCTTCAGTTATGTTGGTTATTCAAGTCAAGATATTACTGTAGGATCATCAAATACAATCAATGTGACATTGCAACCAGACAATAGTTTGGATGAAGTAGTGGTTACAGCTTATGCAATTAGAAAGCAAAAAAAGACTTTTAGTAACAGCGTTAGTAAGATTAGTGCAGAATCTTTGTCAGTGACTAAGAGTTATTCTAATCAATTAGCAGGACGAGTGTCTGGTGTTAAAATAGCAGATTCAAAAACCAAATCAAATAACAATTCTAATATAGTTATTAGAGGTTATACTTCTGTGTCAGGTAATAATACACCTTTATATGTGGTAGATGGTAAAATAGTTTCAAAGTCAAAAGTAGATCAAATTAAATCTAAAAAAGTTGAAGAAATACAAGTTGTAAAAAAGTATGCTGGACAAGCATTATATGGTAGTCAAGGTGCTAATGGCGTAATTTTAATAAAGACTAAACGTAGTAATTATCAGTTTCCTAATATTAATAAAATTGAAAATGAATCTTACACTAAAATACATGAAAATAAATTTAAGTTAGCCAATGCAAACCCATTGTCAACATTCTCAATAGACGTAGATAAAGCAGGATACAGTAACATTAGACGTATGCTTAATAATGGACAAGCAATACCTTCTAACGCTGTAAAAATTGAAGAGATGGTTAATTATTTTAATTATGATTATCCACAACCTAATGACAAGCATCCTTTTTCAATAAATACTGAAGTGGTTAATACACCATGGAATAAACAAACACAATTGGTTAGAATTGGTTTACAAGGTAAAACTTATGAAAACAAAGAGTTGCCAGCAGCTAACCTTACGTTTTTGATAGATGTGTCAGGCTCAATGAATAACCAAAACAAATTACCATTATTAAAAAATGCTTTTAAGTTATTAGTCAATCAATTAAGAGATAAAGATAAAGTTGCTATAGTTGTTTATGCAGGAGCAGCAGGAGTAGTTTTAAAACCAACCTCAGGAAAAAATAAAGAAAAAATTATTGAGGCACTAAATAATTTAAGTGCTGGAGGATCAACAGCAGGAGGAGAAGGTATAGAGTTGGCTTATAAATTAGCACAAGAGAATTTTTCTAAAAAAGGAAATAATAGAGTGATTCTAGCAACTGATGGTGATTTTAATGTTGGTGCATCAACTAATGATGCAATGGAAAAATTGATTGTACAAAAAAGAGAATCTGGTGTGTTTTTATCTGTATTAGGTTTTGGCTACGGAAACTATAAAGATGATAAGCTAGAAATATTAGCAGATAAAGGAAACGGTAACCATGCCTACATAGATACAATGCAGGAAGCACGACGTATTTTTGAAACAGAATTTGGTGGTACTTTGTTTACAATAGCTAAAGATGTTAAAATTCAAGTTGAATTTAACCCTAATCTTGTTCAGGCTTATCGATTAATTGGTTATGAAAACAGATTATTGGCTAACGAAGACTTTGTTAATGATGCAATTGATGCTGGAGAATTAGGTGCTGGTCATACTGTTACAGCTTTATATGAAGTGATACCTGTTGGAGTAGAAAGTCATTATATTAAAGATCAAATTGATTTAAAATATACAAACACAACTGAAGTAAATACTAATTATAAAGATGAATTATTTACTGTGAAATTTAGATATAAAAAACCAGATCAAGATACAAGTATAGAAATGGTGCATATGCAAAAAAACGAAACAAGTATTGCTAGCCCAGACATGAACTTTGCAAGTGCTGTAGCATTATTTGGTATGCAATTGCGACACTCTCAGTTTTATAATGACTCAACTATTAAAGACGTCATAGCTTTAGCTGAAAAGGGTAGAGGGAACGATCAATCTGGTTACAGAGCTGAGTTTATTAGATTGGTTAAAGCGTTTAAGTAGTAGGTTTAGTGGTTGTTTATTATTTAAACTTAAAAAGGAATGCTAAACGCATTCCTTTTTTTTTGTTTAAAATAGATATTAAAAACGTTTTTTAAAGACTATATTTTCTTTTAAGTCGTAAACACGCCAAGTACCCGATTGTTTATCTTTTTTGTATTTTCCAGATATTTTTAGAGCTCCATTAGGATAAAACTCTTGATATTTTCCATGTTTTAAGCCATCTTTAAGTTCTACAATAAATTTAGTTTTACCATTATTGTGTTTCTTTACAAATTGATTAGCTGTTAAATCTGTTGGATAAATTTCATTAATATTAAATACAGTATTTTTATCAATGGTATCGCTATTTACTTCTGGGTTTGTATTGTTTTTAGCTGTAGTTATTACACTATCATTAAAAATGTATTTTGCTTTTACATCTTCTGGTGCTTCATAATCAATTACTATTTTGCTTTCAAAAAAGTTTTTTTCGGGTGTTAATTGTACACCAATTAAAGGAAAGCATATAAAATAATCCTTGTTAGATTTTAATTGTTTTTTGGTAGCATAATCAACAAAATTATATGCATTATTATAAACACTTGGTGTGTTTATGTAAGCAAATATACTAGAGCGTCTATCAAAATTATCACTAAAATCATCAAATGCATCAAAAGTATCAAGAGTTTGTTTGTTGGAGTAAGAGTTAATTATGCTTTTAAGTGTATTTGGCTCGTTACTAAATACTACATAATCTTCAATAATTGTAAAATAAGGTTTTTCAATTTCAGAAAATAAATTACCTAATAGTATTTTAAAAAAGCCTTTAATGGATAAAAAATTGATATCGTATCCTTTATAATTAATAGTTTTAAATTTTACAGGTGAACGTTTCCTGATTTGTTCTAAAATAAAATCTAGGTTTTCTTTAGCATCATCAACATCGTTTGTTTTTAAAACCAAAGCAACATCTTTAGAAGATTCTGAGACATTAGAATGTAATTGAAGTAAAGCAATCTCATCATCAATCCAACTCATAAAATGCTCTTTAAGATTTATTTTTAGAAAGTTTTCAATCTGTTCTGTACCATCTAAATAACGTTTAAATTGCTCAGGACTTTGTTTTTGAATGCTCTCAAAGTTTTCATAAAACTCTTCAAAACTGCTAAACCCAAAGCTTAAGTAAAGTGCAGTTTCTTTTGGAGCCACTTTAACTATTGTGCGTTTACCTTTTCCAGATTTTTGAAGCGCTTTCAAGTATGATGATGCTTGATCGTTAGTGTTGGTTATACCATTGGCTATTATGGTATTATCATCTAAATCAAAACTAAAACCACTAAACTCTAAACTTTTGCTTAAAGTTTCGGTGGTGTAACCAGGTTTATTTGAGAATACTTTTATGTATTCATCCAAATAGTCGTACTGAAAATACAACCTAAACATATCGTCATGTCCAACTTGTTTTTTAACTTCAATAAAATTTAAATTTCGTCCTATTTCAGGTTCAGCATATTGATCTATAGAGGCTTCCACAAGCGTATGGACGTAAGACACAATCATTTGATTTTTTATAAAACTAATGTAAAGTGTCTCTCTGCTTTTAGTATCATAAACTTCAGTGATTTCATGTTCATGATATTTACGTTTACTGACTTTGTAACTGCTATTTATTAAGCTGTTAAGGTTGTTTTTTACTAGGTTTAGTTTAGCTATTTTTTGTAAGTCTACGACATATAAAAAACTGTATTTTTTTGGCGCATAAACATGAGCAGAGATTAAAACCTCACGATTACCAATACGGTTAAAAATACCTTGTTTTTGTTTAAAAATTGTGTCTAGCTTGTTTAAGTTTTTTGCTAGAGTATTAAAGTAACTGTTAGTGTTTAAATGTTTCCAGATATCACTTTTACTTACAGCGTCCCAATTGTCAACAGGTTCTTGACTTTCTATTATATAAACAGCATCTTTAGGAACTAAATATATTGACTGTATGTTGTCATTATTATCAAAATAAAACACATATAATTGATACAAACCATAACCTACAATTAGGGTAAGTAAAATCGAAATTATTGTACGTTTTTTCATGCTAACTATACCTGTAAAACTCCCATGTTAAACTGCTTTTCAATAGGAGCATGGTTTGCTGCCTCAATACCCATACTTATCCAAGTTCTAGTATCTAAAGGATCAATAACTGCATCTGTCCAAATTCTAGCTGCTGCATAATATGGTGACACTTGATTGTCATATCTGGCTTTAATTTTGTTAAATAATTCGTCTTCTTTTTCTTTTGTAATGGTTTCACCTTTCTTTTTAAGTGAAGCGGTTTCAATTTGTAATAACACTTTTGCAGCACTATTACCACTCATAACTGCTAATTCAGCACTTGGCCAAGCAGCAATAAGTCTTGGATCGTATGCTTTACCACACATTGCATAATTTCCTGCGCCATAACTGTTACCTAATACAATAGTAAATTTAGGCACCACACTATTACTAACTGCGTTTACCATTTTGGCACCATCTTTTATAATTCCTGAATGCTCACTTTTGCTACCAACCATAAACCCAGTAACATCTTGAAGGAATACTAAGGGGATTTTTTTCTGGTTACAATTAGCTATAAATCTAGTCGATTTATCTGCACTGTCATTATAAATAACACCTCCAAATTGCATTTCGCCTTTTTTAGTTTTAACTAAAGTACGTTGGTTAGCTATAATTCCCACAGCCCAACCATCTATTCTGGCATATGCTGTAATTATAGATTTTCCGTAGTCTTCTTTATATTCATCAAACTCAGAGTTATCAACTAATCGTTTGATAATTTCTTTCATATCATATTGATCAGCTCTAGATCTAGGTAAAATTCCGTAGATATCCTCAGGGTTTTCTTTAGGTTTTTTTGGTTCGTTTCGGTTAAAACCAGCTTTATCATAATCGCCAATTTTATCAACGATACGTTTAATTTTGTCTAAGGCATCTTTATCGTCAGTAGCTTTGTAATCTGTTACACCACTAATTTCACAGTGTGTTGTTGCTCCTCCTAAAGTTTCGTTATCTATACTTTCTCCAATTGCAGCTTTTACAAGATAGCTTCCTGCAAGAAAAATACTTGCTGTTTTATCTACAATAATAGCTTCATCACTCATAATAGGTAAATAGGCTCCACCAGCAACACAGCTTCCCATTATTGCAGAGATTTGTGTTATTCCCATACTACTCATAACCGCATTGTTTCTAAAAATACGACCAAAATGTTCTTTGTCTGGAAAAATTTCGTCTTGCATAGGTAAGTAGACTCCAGCAGAATCTACTAAGTAGATAATTGGTAATTTATTTTCAATTGCAATTTCTTGTGCACGTAAGTTTTTCTTTCCTGTTATAGGAAACCAAGCTCCTGCCTTTACAGTAGCATCATTAGCAACAACAATACATTGTTTACCTTGTATATAACCCATTTTTACTACCACACCACCTGATGGACATCCACCATGTTCAGCATACATGTCTTCCCCTGCAAAAGCACCTATCTCAATGCTTTTCTTTTTAGAATCTAAAAGGTAGTTAACACGCTCTCTGGCAGTCATTTTACCTTTTGCATGGTGCTTTTTTATACGTTTTTCTCCACCTCCTAATTTAACTTTGACTAATTTATTTTTAAGGTCAGAGACTAGTAATTTATTATGATCTTCGTTTTTATTGAAGTTGATATCCATAGATTATAATTTGTTACGAATTTACAAAAACTAAATGCCTTTTAAAACAGGTTTTTTTATTTAGGTTAATAATTTCTTAAAATAGAAGTCATTGTAAATAGTTTCCTTGGAATATATTATTATTTGTTTTATTTTTGAAATAAAATAACAATTATGACTAAAAAAATTATTGCTTTTGCAGGAAGTAACAGTAAAACTTCAATAAATAAACAACTTGCAACCTATGCTTCAAGTTTAATTAAAGACGCAGATGTAAATGTTTTAGATTTAAACGACTATAAACTTCCTATGTACGGAGTAGATTTAGAGACCGAAAATGGTTTTCCTGAAGATGCTTTAAAGTTTTACAAGCTTTTAAGTAATGCTGATGGATTAATTATCTCATTGGCCGAGCATAATGGAGCATATACTACAGCTTTCAAAAATTTAATGGATTGGTTGTCGCGTGTAGATGCTAATATGTTTCAGGCAAAACCTATGTTATTAATGAGTACTTCTCCAGGAGCAAGAGCTGGTCAGTCTGTGTTTGAAATTGCTGAAGATAGATTTCCTAGGCATAATGCCAATATTGTAGCTAAGTTTAGTTTACCATCTTTTAACGATAATTTTAAAGATGAAAAAGTGATTAATCCAGAACTTAATAATCGTTTAAAGGAAGAAGTTGAGACTTTAGTTAAACACCTGTAATTATATAATGGGAAACTTTGCAGAAGACATAAAGTCTAAATTTGAAAACAACAAAGTAAAGGCGTTGCTTAATGTATTATATACAGCTAATCACATTACTAGTTTGCAAAACGATTTTTTTAAACCTTTTGGTCTTTCACCACAACAATATAATATACTAAGGATTTTAAGAGGAGCGAGAAAACCTATAAAAGTTCAGACTATTAAAGAGCGTATGGTAGAACGTGCTCCAAACTTAACACGTTTAACCGATAAAATGTGTGATAAAAATTTAATCAAACGTATTGCTTATCCTGAAGATAGACGTGTGGTTTTAATTGAAATTACTGAACATGGTTTAGATTTATTAAATAAAATTCAACCAAATAATCCATTACATAATTTGTTAGATAACTTAACCGAAGATGAAGCAGGACAGTTAAGTGATTTATTAGATAAAATGAGATAATATGAAAACCGTTTTACATAAAGCCTCAGACAGAGGATTCGCTAACCATGGATGGTTACAAGCCAATCACAGTTTTAGTTTTGCTAATTTTTTTGATGCCGAAAAAATACAATTTGGAGCATTACGTGTATTGAATGATGATGTTATAGCACCAAGTATGGGTTTTAGTACACATCCTCATGATAATATGGAAATTATAACTATCCCGTTAAAAGGTACTTTAAAGCATAAAGACTCCATGGGAAACCAGTGGGAAACAATTAAAGCAGGAGAAGTACAAGTGATGAGTGCTGGAAGTGGTTTATTACATTCTGAAATGAATGCTAATACAGATGAATATCTGAGTTTGTTTCAAATATGGATCATTCCAAATAAAAGAAATGTAGAACCTAGATATGATCAACAGTTTTTTAAAGCTGAAGATAGGCAAGGTCAATTACAAACCCTAGTAACCTCAATAGACACTAATGACCAAGGTTTAAAAATTCATCAAGACGCTAAGCTATCTAGGATAGATTTAAATCAAGAACAAAAATTTACTTATAACACTAAAACGCTTAAACATGGTACATATGTTATGGTTATTTCTGGCGAGGTTGAAATTAATGAGAAAACTTTAAAAACAAGAGATGCTATTGGTGTTTCAAATACAAAAAGTTTTAATGTAATAACAAATTTAAACAGTCAGTTACTATTTATAGAAGTACCTATGTCTTAGTATTGTGCAACCCATAAATTAAAAAAGCATCCTATTTAGGATGCTTTTTGTGTTAAATAATCGATATTTGTAATTCACATTTTACTAAAAACAGATTATGGCAATGAATAAAAATACTGTGTTAGCTTGGGCTACCACAATAATGATAATAGTAGGATTAGCATTAATAGCACTTGGTGCTTTTAGATATGATGATGTAGCAGGTTGGGGTTTTGCAGCAGTAGGCGTAGGTTTTTTTGCTATAGCATGGGTTTTTTATGCATTAAAAGGACGCGTTTAATTAATATTTAAATTAAAACATTTAAAAAATGTCAGACGATAAAAAAGTAATTTTCTCAATGTCTGGTTTGACCAAGACATTTCAAAGTGCACAAACACCTGTACTTAAAAACATTTATTTAAGCTTTTTTTATGGAGCTAAAATCGGAATCTTAGGTCTTAACGGTTCTGGTAAATCTACCTTATTAAAAATAATTGCAGGAGTAGATAAAAATTATCAAGGTGATGTAGTGTTTTCTCCTGGATATTCTGTTGGATACTTAGAGCAAGAACCACAATTAGACGATGATAAAACAGTAATGGAAGTAGTCCGTGAAGGTGCTGCAGAAACCGTTGCTATTTTAGATGAATATAATAAGATTAACGATCAATTTGGTTTAGAAGAAGTCTACAGCGATGCAGACAAGATGGAAAAACTAATGAACCGTCAAGCAGAATTACAGGATCAAATTGATGCTTCTGGTGCTTGGGAGTTAGATACCAAATTAGAAATTGCTATGGATGCATTACGTACTCCAGATGGTGATAAAAAAATTGGTGTACTTTCTGGAGGAGAAAGACGTCGTGTAGCTTTATGTAGATTACTTTTACAAGAACCAGATGTATTATTGTTAGATGAGCCAACCAACCACTTGGATGCAGAATCTGTACATTGGTTAGAGCATCATTTAGCACAATATAAAGGAACTGTAATAGCAGTGACTCACGATAGATACTTTTTGGATAATGTAGCTGGATGGATTTTAGAGTTAGATAGAGGTGAAGGTATACCTTGGAAGGGTAATTATT
Organism: Olleya sediminilitoris; assembly: GCF_016785945.1. Lineage (GTDB taxonomy): Bacteria > Bacteroidota > Bacteroidia > Flavobacteriales > Flavobacteriaceae > Olleya > Olleya sediminilitoris. Next base: position 204,818 of record NZ_JAEMEF010000002.1, read on the forward strand.
CTTCTTGGTTAGACCAAAAATCTAAGCGTATGGCTCAAGAAAGTAAAACAGCGTCTAAGCGTCAAAAAACATTAGAGCGAGAGCTAGAATGGGTTAAACAAGGTGCAAAAGGTCGTCAAACAAAGCAAAAAGCACGTTTGAAAAATTATGACAAATTAATGAGTCAAGACCAAAAGCAATTAGACGAAAAATTAGAAATTTATATACCTAATGGTCCACGTTTAGGTACTAATGTAATTGAAGCGGTTGGAGTAAGTAAAGCGTTTGATGATAAGTTACTTTATGAAGACTTAAACTTTAATTTGCCTCAAGCAGGTATTGTTGGTGTTATTGGACCTAATGGTGCAGGTAAGACAACAATCTTCAGAATGATCATGGGAGAAGAAACTCCTGATAAAGGTGAGTTTAAAACTGGTGAGACCGCAAAAGTGTCTTACGTTGATCAAGCTCACTCTAATATTGATCCAGAAAAATCTATTTGGCAAAATTTTAGTGATGAGCAAGAGTTGGTTTTAATGGGAGGAAAAGAAGTTAATTCAAGAGCTTACCTAAGTCGTTTTAACTTTTCAGGAAGCGAACAAAACAAAAAAGTAAAGTTATTATCTGGTGGAGAGCGTAACCGATTACATTTAGCAATGACGCTAAAAGAAGAAGGAAACGTTTTATTATTAGATGAGCCTACCAATGATTTAGATGTTAATACATTACGTGCTCTAGAAGAAGGTTTAGAAAACTTTGCTGGTTGTGCAGTAGTAATTAGTCACGACAGATGGTTTTTAGATAGAATTTGTACACACATCTTAGCATTTGAAGGCGACTCTCAAGTCTATTTCTTTGAAGGAGGATTTAGTGAGTACGAAGAAAATAAGAAGAAACGTTTGGGTGGAGACTTAATGCCAAAGCGTATTAAATATAAAAAGCTAGTAAGATAAGTTTACTAGTTTATATAAATAAAAAAGCCTGCAATTTGCAGGCTTTTTTATTTATATATGGTAATCAATCTGATTTATAATTTTATTGAAATCATTTTATATTCACTATTTCTCAGGATACCAATCTAACTGCACCACTTCAATATCAGGATTCGCTTCATTTACTATAGTTTTAAATTTGTCTACATCACTTAGTCCTTCAGTACCTCTGTAATGATAAGGATAGACTTGTTTAGGTTTAAAATCTAATACAGCACTTGCAGCACTGTCAACAGTCATGGTGTAAGGTAAATTCATACATACAAAAGCTTTGTCTATACTAGTCAGTTGTCTCATTTCTGGTATATCTTCAGTATCACCAGAGATGTAAATACGTTCTTTATTAATCGTTAATATATAACCATTACCACGACCTTTAGAGTGAAATTTTAAAGCTTCTTCACGTAAATTATACATAGGTATAGCTTGTATGGTAACACTGTTAATCATGGTTACATCATCATTAGCTAAAACACTGTAATTTGGTTTAAAATCTTCAGTAAATTTATCAACAACAGCTTGAGGTGCAACAACCATAGCATTGCTTAAATCTAAAGCTTTTAAAGTTTCTAGATTTAAATGGTCACCATGTATATCTGTAATTAATACTAAAGTTGGTGATTTTTGTCCTTCAAAAGCAGCTTTTCCACCTGTTGGATCCACATAAATTGTTTCTTTACCATAGTTTAAAACCATAGTAGCATGGCTTATAGGTGTGATTTTTAAAGTATTTTCAACAGGAATTTCAGTTTTAGTTTCAGTTAATTCAGCAACATTAGTTTTTGTTTCTTTTTTACAACTAATTAATATTAAGGTTGTTGCTATTAAGGTTAGCGTGATTTTTTTCATTTTAAAAGTTTTGTTTTAAAGGTACTTACTTTTTTTTCTTTTAAATAATTTGTAACAATTTTATAACAAATAATACTGATAATATGAGCAACAAATATTTTCACAACTAATATTTTTTAACGAAATTGCTTTCAATAAATTTATCCAACCTTAAAAACTAAAATATATATGTCTGATGATTTTGATTTATTAGAAACAAACTCTAATGAAAAAACCGAAAAAGTAGATGTCAATTGGGGAAAAGCAATTGATACCATGAAATCTAAACTAGCACAAGAGGACGATCCAGAAAGTCGTCAAAAAATCTTGAATGCGACATTAGATGACGTTGTCGGAATGGCAGAAAAAGATCGTACTACACTTTTAGATGCTATTAAAGATTTAACAGATTACCAAGACGAGGTTGGTATTCTTTTTGAACGTTTTTCATCTTTAAACGAGACAGAACAAAAAGTCATTGACGATGCTCAAAAAGCATTAGAACGTTCTAAAATAGAATTAGAAGATGCACAAAACAAACCAGACACTTGGTGGAATAACCTTTGGGGACGCAAAAGCAAAATTAAAGCTGCCGAAAAAGCTGTAGAAACTGCCGAAAAAGTAAGAGCAGGAGCAGACAACAAAGCAAAAGCTATGTTCCAAGAGCGTATAGAAAGTGCAGATATCCAAACCTTATTAAGTGAACTGTCATACAAATCTCAAGCAGCAGTAACACGTCTTAAAAACCGTGAGGTAGAAATCAAAGAAGTAGAAGATAAGCTACAAGTAGCAATAGTAGAAGCCTCTAAAAACCATACCAAAGCCTTAGAGAAAAAAGCAGAGACAGAAACTAAACTAGAAACACAATACGCTTTACTAAAGCAAGCACGTCAAGCCTTAGAAGAAGTTGCAGATAAACAATCTACAGAATACTCTGAAGCATTATCAAAAGTAACAAAACTAGAGCAAGAAGTAGAAGAGTTAGAAGGACTTAAAAATGCTTACACAACACTAGCAGCATCAAAAGATAGCTTTGTGCACAAGCATAATTTAACAATAAAAGTATTAACATCATTACGTAGTAATCTACAAACACATCGTGCAAAATTAAAGTCAGATACAGAAGAGCGTCTTAAATATTACGACGGTTATGTAGTGGCATTAAAAGCACGTACAGATCAAGAGTTTGCTGCTATTTTAGAGCATTTAGGAGTTAAAACAGATGAGCATATTGGAGAGACCTTAGCATCAATGCATACCGCAAGTGCAAAAGCACGTCAAGAGATGATGGACAACATTCCAGTACACGAAAAAGTTATGCAAGGTGTATACCGTAGTTATGCAGAAGCGTTACAGGAAATCAGAGCTAAAGATGTAGATATCCAAAAGAATTTTGCAGACCGTTATGGTATTGACATGAAAGAGATTTTTGAAGAATATTACAACTCTGACAATGCACCTTCAGGAGACGATGCACCAGCAGGAGCACCAAAACCAGAAGCATCAAACGACGATTTGTTATCTTAAAATTATTATAGCGTTTCCTACTTTAGCTTTTAACTAGCTAAAGTAGGTCAGGCTTTACGTTATATCTTTTGCAAAAAAAAAGCAAAAGGATGCCACTACAATCCTTAACGCGCTTACTCAAAGACTTACTCAGACTATTTAAACCTTAGTTTTAGTCAATAATTACAATTATTATCAAAAAATAAAATGAGTATAAACCACATTGTCACACCATTAGATTCTGCAATACTAGACAGTAAAGAGCAATATGTTTTTTATCATAAAAAAGTAGATTTTGCACTAAAAGAATTAATAGTTGGCGTACAACAAAACGGGTTATGCACACCACAAGAAGTTGTGTTTTTTAAGCAATATTGTGATCTGTTATTATATTCTATAGAAGCCATGCGTGTCAAGTACATGTATGATGAAGAAGATAACATGAAGGTGGATGTTACTGACTCAGGTTTTCCTAATTATCTAGAATTTAGATACCTTTTTAACGACTTGTCATTACGAGATAATTATTTAAACAAACTTAAAGACGTATCAGAACTTCAAGACGAATTTTTAGATCAATTACTTCGTAAAAAACAACCCGTAAAACGCGATAAATTATACCAAGCAGCATCAATAGTTTATTATACTTCAGTAGAGCAGCAATATATTTTTAACCGTTTTGTACAAGGAAAAATAATAAAAGCACCAGAAAATAGCGAAGCCAAATTTATGACTAGCTGGAGTTTTTATGACGTCTCATTAAACAGACCATTTATCTGCTTTATGTATTTTGATTATGATGGTAATGATCCACTTAAAGAAAAAGATGACATCTATGAGACACTAAAAGCAGTAGCAGATCGTAAAATGAATATGGATACCATGGCTTATGGTATTGATAAACGTTTAAAAAATGTATATCCAAAATATTTTAAGCGTATAGATGTAGGTGCTTTTCATAATGTATTTGCTAAAGATGATAATGATTTAACACATACCATACTAGACGCTATTAGTAAAAAAGAAATTCCGTTAGAAGCTTACGCTTTATCCTTAAAAATACACGAAGTATATACAGGAGGCGAATTTAAAGAAGGTGGATATTTTAAAAAACAAATTCTTCAAAATTGGAGTACACCAATCAAAGAAGGTTTCGTGTTTGCACCACATCGTATTATTCAATTATTATACAACAAAAACCCAGAAATTATGAATAAGTTGGCAAAACCACCTTTTCAAGTTTCAGATTTAAAAATCAAATAAATAGACTAAACAGTTTAAGTTTTTAGTATTAAAATTATTAACTGTTAACAGAAAACCCAAAACATGGAACACAATTCAACTTTCCCTATAAAAAAATCAGAATTAGACGTTTTACGTGACGAAGCTTCATCATATTTAAAAAGTATAAGTTGGGAGCAAGGTGGACGTGCTAAAAACAAAGATAAAGAAGCAAAAGACGAGTCTATTTTATTGTACTTATCTAAAGCCAATAATGGGTCTTCAACGTCAATAACTTCGGTTTCTAAAACCATTTTAGCATTAAAAAAACGATTATTACCAGATTCGGTAGCCATACCAATTCTTTTAAATCAAACATTATATGCTGTTCAAGAAGGTTTAACCTTAGGGATTTGGATTAAAGATAGTTATTATGATGCCTCAGGTTTATCTAGTTTAAGCGAGCGTAAATCGACATTTGATACTGATGGTAAACGTGAATATGAAAGTAAAATGCAAACCGCAAGTGCTTTTATGTTATTTGCTTCAGCGTATAAAATTTTACATTTATTAAAACCTCATGCTTCAGACGATTTAAGTGTAATGAAGCAAAAATTTGCAGGTATACCAGAATTGTCATTACTATCACCATTAAAAGCTATATCTTGTGCGTTGTTTTATTATGATAAATATTTAGCACATCCTGATATTGTTAAGTCAGATAAAGATGTTGCTGATTTTACAGTAGTGTTTTTTGAAGCTTTAATAGACGAGATTAACTTACGTAAAAGTAGCCTAGATTTTACAGAAACAATTGTTGATAGAACTTATAAATTAGAAAATAGCGATTTTGCTATTTCTGGTTGGGAAAACACATTTCAAGGCACAGCAAAAAGTATTGAATTTAATAAAATTAAATTTGAACAAATTGTTGGTAACAGAGATGCAAAACACTTTTCTAGACGTTTAACAGAGCGTATGTTAAGCTATGATTTTGAAGCAAAGAAAAATCCTTTTCAAGAGCTTGGTGGATTTATGCCAGTTTTTATGGGTTACGGTATTCCTGGTACAGGAAAAAGTATGTTAATTGCTGCAATAGCAACACGTTTAAAAGAGCATTGTGATAATTTGGATATACCGTTTTTATTTCACCCAATGCCTGACACTTTAATTAGTACTTTTCAAGGTGGATCTGCTGAGAAAATGGTAGATTGGATGAAACCAATGCAAGATCCTACAAAATTAATTTTTGCACCTATTGATGATGCTGAAAACAATCTACAAGAGCGTACAGCTCAAGGTGTGTCTGCAGGTGTAAAGGAAGTTATTGGTGTATTTTTAAGATATACAGAAGGTGCTTATGCGGTAAATTACGGTAATAGCTCGATTGGTTTATTTACTAACCTTCCAGAAATGTTAGATAAAGCAGTTATTTCTCGTGTTCAAGGTCGTTTTAAAATTGATGGAGCAAGAACAGAGCATGATTTTTTAGACCAAGATCATTTATGGTGGAGTAAGTTAGATAAGACTATGCCAGACTTTGTTAATATGCAAGGTCCTGCAGATTATAAATATTTACAAGATCAAGGTTTAGCAACTAATATGGGAGAAATCTTAAAAGTATCTGAAAAACCTACAGAGTTACGTGTGTTAGAAGCGTATGACAAAGCCGAAAAACAACATAAAGCTACAGATCATTTATTTTACGCAACTTTATATAAAGAGATTCAAAAAATATTTCCGTTTTTCTCTTCTCGTGATGTTCGTAACATACAAAGTGCAGTATCATTACGATTAACAGATTTTGATTTAGAACAAAGCTGGTTTGATAATCCAGAAACATATTTCAAAAAAGATTACCAAACTAAATTTAACATGTTACAAGAGTTAATGAAGTCTAACATGAAAGGATTAAACTTTTCTGAAATTAGAAGACAAGAAGTAGTGCGTTATTTAGATAATGTAGCCACCATTGCAGACACTGATTTTAAACGTAAAGTAGATGCTAGAATAAACCAATTAAATATTGAGACTAAAGCTAGAGAGCAGTTTGGTGCATAGTTTTAAGTTTTAATACATTAAAGTCAAGTTTTATATATGAATAACAACCGAATTAAAAATCTTAAAATCAATTTACTTTCTGACCATTGGTATACTTTAAACAAGTTAACTTATGATTATTTACAAAGTAATGGTCAATGGACAGAGGTTGTTAGAGAATGTTATGATAAAGGTGATGGAGCTGTTATTTTATTGTTTAATAAAACAAAAAAAACAGTAGTGTTAACCAAACAGTTTCGTATACCCACTTTTGTTAACGGTAATGAAGATGGTTTTTTAATAGAAGCTTGTGCTGGACTTTTGGATAATGATTTACCTGAGGATTGTATTAAAAAAGAAGTAAAAGAAGAAACAGGTTATAAAATTGAACACGTAGAAAAAGTAATGGAAGCGTATTCTGCACCTGGAGCTGTAACAGAAATTTTACATTATTTTATTGCAGAATACACAGGTGATATGAAAATTAATGAAGGAGGTGGAGCAGTCAATGAAACTGAAGATATCGAGGTTTTAGAAATGTCTTTTGAATCTGCAGTAAATATGATAAATACAGGCGAAATTAAAGATATAAAAACCATTTGTTTGTTGCAGTATGCACAGATAAATAACATATTTATTAATAGCTAGTATAAACTTATGAGCAATAAAACAACTGGTAGTAAATTATCACAATTTGGATTACAAGATTATTTGTCAATTGGTTATTTGTTTTTGTTAATTTTAGGTGTTGTATATGAGACTATTTATTATAAGTTTTTAGGGATTAATATTTTAGAATATTCGTCCGTTTTAGATGTGTTAATTAGTCCCATAGCTGTAATGACAGGAAATTTAATTTTAGGACTGGCAGTTGTGTTTAGTATAATTATGGCTTATGTAATGGTTAAAATTACACCTAAATATTATAAATGGTTAAGCAAAAAGACTAAATATCAATCAGGAAAAAATAAAATTAAGCTAGAAAAAGCACAAGCTAAAATAAATGCTAAAGACGCTGTTATAACCATGATTGCTTTTTATGTCTTTTCAGTTTTTATAGGATTAGGTATAGGTAGTGGTTATAAAACCAACAAACGAGTAGAAACTAACGATTATAATATAAGTCATAAATTAACCTTTGATAATGGTTTAACTCAAGATATTAAAATGCTAGGTAAAAATAGTTTGTATGTATTTTATGTTCTTAAAGATGATAAAGAAGTAATTATAGCACCTATTGAAGGTAATATAAAAATGATTAAAAAATTGAAGAAAGAAAATAATTAGGTGTAATGCAAAAACTTAAACTAGCAAATCTTTACAGAAGCGAACTTATCCCTATTAGTGGTAAACTGGTAGACCGTTATAATCAATGTCTTCAAAAGTTAGGATTCTCACCAACCAAACTAACAAAGTTTTCAATTGATGGTATTGGTTATAGCCCAGAAATAGCTGAAGAAAAAGGGTCAACAATGTATTTAAATAATGGAGAGGCTAATCCACACGCTATAATTATTTCACCATTACAAAAAGGTAAACCTGTGTACTCACCATTTCATAGTTTTGACAGAGAAATGATGAAACAAGTGTTTCAAGTACATGGTCAAAAAATAAATGACATAACCAGGGATTCAGCTATATGTATTGATTTTGATCAAGATATTGATGCGTTTTACGAGCCTCTTGATGTTTTAAAATATAACAAGGTTTATATTAAATTTCATTTAGTTAATAACCTAGATAAAATACAAAAAGAACAACAACAGTTAATAGATACTTTTAGACATGGTAATAATTTTATTGATGAAGAATTACATGCTAAAATTTTAGCTTCGGCTAAAAAATATGGTGATTTACGTGGTCGTGATTTAAGCTTACATAGTCTTCAATATCAAACAGACTCATTTTACACCAAAGCATTTGGAGGTGTTTATATGTTAAGAGATTTTATAACACCAATTGCAGTTTTTGAAGATAAAAAATGGTACAAAGAAGCCATAAAAGATACCATACAAGACGTAACTATATTTCATATTCAACAACCCGAATTAATGGATAAGTTACGCGATCATGTTATTATTGAGCATGATTTGGAAGAAGCCCTAAATACAGACCGTTATCAGCGCATTAAAAAAATGGAATTTGCAATGGCTTTAAAAGATACACAGCATCCATTACGTGATATTTTAAGTGATCCTGTGTTATTTAAAAGTTATTTAAATAAACTGGATATTACAACGCGTAAACGTGTTATGGGTGTCGAACTGTATTTGGACAAACTAGAAGTAAGTAACCAATATAAAATAGCAGACGTGGTAGATGCTAATTTATTTAACGCATTGCATATTCCGCATAGTTCTTTAACAGCAAGGCATCAAGATCTAATTTGGAAGCTTTTAATAAATGTATCACCTAGAGATGTATTGTTTTTATATTGGTATGATAAAGAAGAGTTTTATAGACAATATAATACATGGGATGACTCATTTAAAGACTGGGTGATTGAAACTATTAGTAACAATATTTAAAAATTATAGACTAATTTAGTAGAGGCTATATAAGTAGCTATTATTACTAATCAAAAATAAAACTATGGGTTTAGAAATTATTATATTTTTTGGAGCAATCCTTTTTGGGATTTTCTTGTATTGGACAGAGTCTAAAAGTAATAAGTTATATCGTACTTTTAATAAAATTTTTAATAGCAAAGCATTGCAAATGAAATCTACTGACACGAAAGGTTTTATTTATAAACAAGATGTTTTGCCAAGAGTTTTAACGGTAGCTATTTTATTTTTAGTTCTAGCTTTAATCATTCAGTTTTTAACACCAATAGCTATTTTTGGTAGTTATTATGGTATTTCCTCTTTAGCATCAGCTATTTTTGGAACCTTAATTGGTACGTATGTTGCTAATTTTGTTATTAAATCTGGAGAAGTTTTAGAAGAACAAACAGATAGTCTTGAAGACGTTGTTAAAGATGGCTTAAATAAAGGAAAAGAATTTTTAGAAGACCTTAAAACTCAAGACACAAAAGTTGTACAGGAAGCTAAAAAAGAAATTAAAGAGACACCAAAAGCACCAGAAAAAAGCGCAAGAGAGCGTTTAAAAGACAAAGGATTAATGTAATTTGATTATTAATCAAAACCATCACGATCTAAATGCAAGTTTTCAGCTTAAAGCTGAAAATACTTTAACTAATAAATTATTCGGTTGTAATTATAAATTGTCAACCTAAATATAAAATATATGATTAAAAATTATTGGAATCAAGGCGGAAAACAAAAAACAATAGTTATCATTTTAGGTCTAATTGTATTTGGTTTGTTATTCTTTTTAAGGGATGATTATCAACCATTATTACTATTTTTCCGTAAGTATATTTTTGTAATTTTAATAAGTGCAATTGTTCTGTTTTTTGGATTGCGTAAATTTCGTAACTCTGCTTCAACAGGAACTAGATTAGGTGTTTTAGGATTACTTTTAGCCTTTTTTGGTTTGTTATATGCTGCTGGTTGGCATTTTCAGTTGTATGATTACATGCGTACATACAATGTATTTAATGACTTAAATAAAATTGAAGTTGATGAGTTACCATTAACGCAAAACGAACGTATCCAACCTTTACGTAACATTTTTTCTATGGCTAATGAAAGTGTAGGAGAAACCAAAGATGTATCCTTACCTCATTTAGTACGTATTGATGATCAAAATAAATGGACTATGGCTATTCAACCAACCGAAAAATACGTTTGGCAAGGGATAAGCGATAATACAGAAGAAGTTTTTTCGGTATCAAGTACAACACCTTTTCCTAGATTTTCTAACGAAAACCGAATATCAGCAACCTTCTCTATTGGTGAATCATTAAAATTTAGCCGAAACACATACAATGCAGTTGTGCAACGTTTTAATCCTTGGATGTTATTTAATTACGAGCCAAGTGATACTTTTTACATGAAAAACGATTCTGGTCAATGGGTTGAAGTTGTAAGTTTAATTAAATGGAAAGGTTTTTTCTTTCCTTATCCAACTTTTGGAGGTGTTATGGTAATAGATAATGGTGCACACGATTTTAACGATTATATAGAGCGTGTAACCATCGGTAAAGGGACTTTTATAGCGCCTGACCAAATGAAAAATCATCCTTATTTGACGCGTCAAAATACTTTATCAGAAAAAGTATCTCGTTTGCAAGCCGAATCTTTAAAGTTTTTAGGTGGTTTTAGCGATCCATTACCTTGGAATATGGAAACTGCAGTAAAAATTCCAAACCTTCCTGATGATCAAAACCAGCAACCATTTGTTACAGATTTTGACTTTTCAGATTCAAAGTCAGATGCCTATAGTGGTCTATACCATTGGTTTGGATTAGAACCAGTAGGAGAGGAGCGTACCAGTTTAACGTTTAGTGTTTTTGTACCTGCTGATGGAACAAATAGACTATATTATTATGATCATGCATCAAAAAAACAAGGGTATGCAGGTGTATCTGCAATGCCTTTAAAAGTTATTGAATCTAGAAAAGAATACGATTGGTCAGTAAATAAACCAGTAGAATTTAGACCATATATAAAAAATATTGCAGGTCGCAAACGTATGTTTTTTCTAGGCACAATTTCATCTATAAAAGAAGAAGGTTCACAATTTGATGGAAGTGCAACTCCAGATTTAGCTTTAATAGATAGCGAATACAGAGATGTAGTTTGGATTGATGCTAAACACCCAAGTCAATGGGAAAAATCTGTTTACGACCAATTAAACGAAGCTTGGAGATCTAGTGAAGGTATAGAAGAGTTTTATTTTGACGAAGACAAAGCAACCGAAGCTATTGTTAAAGATTTAAATGATCAATATATGGCTATTGATAGTACAACAACATTGCCTAATGCTACTAAAACCGAATCTTTAGAGGTATTACAACGTAAATATGATTCTATTTTAAAAGAAAAAGAAGCTAGTAAAATTGAAAGTCTAAAGCGTAAAATAGACTCGTTAGAAGGTCTTTAATTTAAACGTTTAAATCGTATTCCATTTTAATGTCTGCACGTTGGTAAGGTGAGTCCGCTTCAAGCACAACCTCTTCAAAACCAAATTTGCGATATAAATAAATAGCGTTTTCCAGTTTTGTACTAGAATATAATAGTAATTTTTTAAAGTTTTGTTGTTTTGCAAAAGCAATACAATGGGTTAGTAGTTGTTGACCTATTTTAAATCCTCTATAGTCAGGAGCAACACTCATTTTTGTAAGTTCAAAACCAGGCTCATTTTTTAAAGGCATAAAAGCATAAGTTCCAATAATGTTATGGTTTAATAAACCAAAAAATATAAAACCACCTTTATCAATAATATATTTTTGAGGTTGACTTAATACAGCTCTATCATAATCCTCAATTATAAAATAACGCTCTAACCATTCTATGTTTAAATCGTAAAATTGTTGAGATAATTTTGGGTCAAAAGGAATGATTTTAATTGTGCTATTAATCATTTTTAATTTAAAATTTTAATAGAAAAAAACAATAATGCTATTGAAATAACAGAAATAAAAAAGGTCAAATTAAATATAGATTTATCAGCTACATTTTTTCTTACCAAATCCACAATCATCCACAATGGAATACCAATGCAAAGTATTAACAATGGTATTGCCATAACTTGAGATAAGCTGTTAAACCAGTTAATAGTAACTTGATTTATATGTAAAAATAAAGGCGTTATAATTAGTGCAAATACAATAACCGTAAGTGCTAATCTTAAATATTCTAATTGTAATTTAGTCATTTTTTTTGTCGTTTGAGCGTATAAAGTCCGTAATTAAATAGCTAATTAATTTACCTATTTGCGGTCCATTTTTCTTTTTGCCTACAGCTTCGCAAATATGTAAATAATTGGCGTTACTATGTGAAGCAAAATGATGTAAAAATTGCCTTGTTTTTTCAACCGAAAAACCACTTGGTGTTTGTGCACTACTACTAATATTTAAAATAGCATCACAATCAATTTCTATCCCAAAATTAGTTTTTCCAACGTGTTTTGTAGCTTGTTTAAGCGCTTTTTTAAATTTTAACTCTTGTCGTACAGCAATAGCTTCGTAAGTGTTATAATCTAAATGTTTATTGTTATTAAATTGACTAAGTATAGATGCTGACGTATAGTTTTCGTGTAACCCAAAAGCATAATATCGTTTTAAAAAACTTTCAGCGTAAGCGTAACTAAAGCCATTACCACTGTGTCTGCCTTCTAAAGCTCTAAAATCTGTATGTGCATCAAGGTTAATACTATTTATTGGTCGCTTTAAAGCCAAGCTAGTCCCTTTAATCATACCATAAGCGTTATTGTGTCCTCCACCAATAGCTATTGGTATTTTACCAGCATTAACAATGGTTGAAACCAAATCAACCACATGTTTATCTATTTGAGCTACTAATTTTCTAGCTCTAATGATTTGCTTTGGATTGTCTTGTTTTAATTTGGTAACTTCTTTTTGTTCTTCCGTAAAATCTAAATGACCTAAAACTAATACTTTACTAGCCTCATTAAAAACATTGTTTTGTGTGTTTAACAAAATTTTAATTACATGCTTCCAGGTGTTGCAAGCTCCTGATTTTCCGTGGTTTGCAAAAACGCCAACATCTTCAGGTAATCCAAATAAAACATACTTAACGTCTAAACTTTTAAGTGTGTCGTATATATTGGAAACACTAGTTAATTTAATGGTTTGTTGACCAAATTTAGTTTCGCCAGAACGCGCATTAATTAAGTGGTCTGAAAAGGAATTATTAAATAAAATTAACTTATTCATTTACTTTTTATGTAGATTTGAAAAAATAAAATTACGTTTTTATTATTACAATAATAATAAGATTTTAAAATTAATGTTTAACTCATAAATTAAAAGATTATGGCAAATAACACAGCAAGTACAGGTTTAAAAGTAGCCTTAGGAATCGCTTTAGCATTATTTATTGGTACAGGAATTTACACTTCTACTTTGTACAAAGAAAAAAAACAAAATGAGGAGCAGTTAACACAAGAAAAAAACGATGTGTTAACAGACTTGAACACAATGGCAGCAAAATATGACGTTGCTTTAAGTGAAACTCAAGTAACAAACCAAAATTTAGTAGAAGCTAGAGATCGTATTCAAGATTTAATAGATTCTTTAAAAGTTTCTGAAACTAACGTAAGAAATTTAGGTCGTTATTACAATAAATATAATGCACTTAAAACTGAAATGGATGCGCTTTTAACTGAAAATGATAGATTAAAAGTTGAAAACATGCAGTTAGCTACAACATTAGATAGTACTAATGTTAGATATGAAGAAAGCAGAATGTTTAATGACTCTTTACTTATTCAAAATACTGCTTTAGCAGATGTTGTTGAAAGAGCTGCAGTACTTAATGCTGTTAACTTAAAAGGTTTTGGAGTTATACAACGTAATAATGGTAAGTTAATACCTACTGAAAGAGCGAAACGTAGTGATAAAATTAGAGTATGTTTTACTGTTACTAAAAATAGATTAGTACAATCTGGCGATAAAGAATTTTATGTTCAAGTTATTGATCCTACTAGTAATATTTTAGGAGCTGATGAGCAAGTTAAATTTGGAGAACAAGTCCTAAATTATAGTCTTATTAGTAAGTTTAATTATGAGAATGATAACCTAGATATTTGTGAGTTTATAGATGCTAAAGAAGATGAAAAATTCCCTGATGGACTTTACCAAATTAATGTCTTTAATGCAAATGAGTTGATATCAAGTACGGAATTCACCCTTAAATAGTAACTTGATTAATATTATTAAATAATCCATTAAAACCTGAAAGTGTTAAGCTTTCAGGTTTTTTTATACTCTATAGATTACTTTAGAAGACAATTATAATTTCTATTTCCATCTAAATAGTTTAAATAATAGTGCCATTAATAATAACTTGATCTATATGGTTATCTCCAAAAGCATAAGGTAAATAGTTATATCCTGAAATAGGTTTAGTTATAATAATGTTTGCTTTTTTGCCTTTAGTAATACTTCCGTATTGCTTAGATATCCCCATTGCATAAGCACCATTTAATGTTGCTGCATTTATAGCTTCTTCAGGTGTTAATTTCATTTTAATACAAGCAGTACTTACAACAAAATTCATATTTCCAGAAGGCGTAGAGCCAGGATTATAATCTGTAGCTAAAGCTAGAGGTAAACCAGCGTCAATAAGTTGTCTTCCTGGTGTATATGGAATACTTAAAAAATAGGAACAAGAAGGTAAAGCTACTGGCATTGTATTGCTATCTTTTAAAGCTTTTATGTCTTCAGTGTTTAATTCTTCTAAATGATCTACACTAATAGCTCCATATTTTACAGCTAATGCAACACCACCAAAAGCGTTAAATTGATTAACATGTATTTTAGGAATTAAATTATATTTTAAACCAGCTTCTAATATTTGTGCAGTATCGTTTAAATCAAAATACCCTTTTTCGCAAAAGATATCAATATATTGTGCTAAGTTTTCTTTTGCTATTTGTGGTAGCATATCATTAATAATTTGATCTAAATAACCTTGTTTATTTGTTTTAAATTCAAGAGGTAATGCATGAGCACCTAAAAAAGTAGCTTTTACTTTTACAGGAAAATCTTTTTTTATCCTCTTAATTACTCGTAACATTTTAAGTTCTGCATCTGGTGTTAAGCCATAACCAGATTTAATCTCAATAGCTCCTGTGCCTAAATGCATTACATCTTTAACACGTTGTATAGATTGGTTATATAAATCATCTTCAGTTGTGTTTTGAAGGGTTTTGGCACTATTGACAATACCACCACCACGATTTGCAATATCTTCATAACTTAAACCGTTAATACGATCTACAAATTCTTGAGATCTATCTCCAGCATAAACTATATGAGTATGTGAGTCACACCAAGTTGGTAATACCACTTTATTTGTAGCATCAATCGTTTTATCGGCTTTTATGCTGCTTACGTCTATCATAGATCCAAAATCTACAATTGTATCATCTTCAATTAATAAGTAGGCGTTAGTTATGCATGGTAATTCTTTCATTTGACTTCCAGAAACTTTTAAAGTATTTTCGTCTCTAACCTGTAGTAATTCCTTGATGTTTTTTATTAAAATTGTCATGTAAAGTGATTCTGTTTTATTTTTAAATATAGATAAATAACATAGTATTGAACGATTTTAGTTAGTTTACTTATTGTTGCTCTTTATTTGCGATACATCGAAAAGATACATCTTAAATAAATAAAAGGTATACATTTATCTGTGTGTAAATTAAAATTATGGTAGCAGAAAAGCAAACATCTTATGAAGATATATATGCTTATATGTGTTCTTTTTATAAAATGTCTATCCAATCGTTTGATTTGATTTTTAATTGTTCAGTGGCTAAAGCATTACCTGCTGGCACTATATTAGATAATTCAGGAGATATACCTGACAAAATTTATTTAATAGTTAAAGGGGTTATGCGTTCTTATGTTAGATTAGAAAGTGGTAAGGAGGTAACAAAGTCTTTATTTACACCAATGACAATAATAGCGTCTTTTGAGGCATTATTAAATAAGACACCTTCTGAAAGCACTTATGAATGTCTGACTGATAGCGAAATCTATGTGTTGGATTTTACTAAATTTAAAGAATTATATAAGTCTAATACTGAAATATTGGGTTTTTATGCTAAATTTTTAGAAGCTTTAGTCTGTGAGAAAGATAAAAAGTATATTGAAGTATTAACAATGAACGCTACTGAACGTTATTTAAATCTAAGAAAAATAATTCCTAATATCGATAACTTAATTCCTCAGTATCAAATCGCTAAATTTTTGAGTATTACTCCTGTTCAATTAAGTAGAGTAAGAGGTAAACTTTAGTTTTATTAACATATGTTAATGTGTGTTATTTAGAATTGTTATAAATTTGAGTGGTTATTTATCCATCCCTATTATTTTTTTATTTAATAACTAACTAAACTAAAAAACCGATAAAGCTTACTTATCGGTTTTTTAAATTTATAAAAGGTTATAAGTGCTTACTTTAAGCTTCCTACCATCTCTTCAGGTTTTACCCATTCGTCATATTCTTCAGCAGTTACATAACCTAAATTAACAGCTTCAACTTTTAGAGTTGTTCCGTTTTTATGAGCAGTATTAGCTATTTCTGCTGCTTTATAGTATCCTATTTTAGTATTTAATGCTGTAACTAGCATTAATGAGTTGTTTAAAAGTTCTTTAATTACTTCGTGATTTGGTTCTATACCTGCAGCACAATTAACATCAAAACTTACACAAGCATCACCAATTAACTGCGCAGATTGTAAGATGTTTGCAGCCATCATTGGTTTAAAGACGTTAAGCTCGTAATGTCCTTGTGTACCACCAACGCTTATAGCAACATCGTTACCCATAACCTGAGCACAAACCATTGTTAATGCTTCACATTGTGTAGGGTTAACTTTTCCTGGCATAATTGAACTTCCTGGCTCATTAGCAGGAATGATGATTTCTCCAATACCTGATCTTGGTCCAGAAGCCATCATACGTATATCATTAGCAATTTTGTTTAAAGAGACAGCTAATTGTTTTAAAGCACCATGACTTTCAACAATAGCATCGTGTGCAGCTAAAGCTTCAAATTTATTAGGAGCTGTAATAAATGGTTGTCCTGTAAATTCAGCTATATATTCTGCAACACGTTTAGAATATCCTTTTGGAGTATTTAGACCTGTACCAACAGCAGTTCCACCTAAAGCTATTTCGCTTAAATGTGGTAGAGTGTTTTCTAAGGCTTTAAGTCCATGCTCTAACTGAGAAACATATCCAGAAAACTCTTGTCCTAAAGTTAATGGTGTAGCATCCATTAAATGTGTACGACCAATTTTTACTACATTTTTAAAAGTTTCAGATTTTTTCTTTAAAGTATCACGTAATTGCTTAACACCAGGAATAGTGTTTTTTACAATTTTTGTGTAAGCAGCAATGTGCATTCCTGTTGGAAAAGTATCGTTTGATGATTGTGATTTATTTACATCATCATTAGGTTGTATTGTTTTATCACCTTCACCAATAGTTTTTCCAGCTAATTGGTGTGCTCTGTTAGCAATAACCTCATTTACATTCATGTTAGACTGAGTTCCTGAACCTGTTTGCCAGATTACTAACGGAAACTGATCATCATGTTCTCCATTTAAGATTTCATCACAAACTGTTGCAATTAAATCTCTTTTTTCAATAGGTAAAACTCCAAGTTCACAGTTGGTATAAGCAGCAGCTTTTTTTAGGTAAGCAAATCCGTAAACCACTTCAAGTGGCATTGATGCAACGTTTCCTATTTTAAAATTATTTCTAGAACGTTCCGTTTGTGCTCCCCAAAGCTTGTCAGCAGGCACTTTAACTTCGCCCATGGTGTCTTTTTCTATTCTATATTCCATCTTGATAATTGATTAAATTATGATTGTAAAATTACAAAATTTTGTGGTTTTAAATTAACACATTTCTACAATAAAAATTAAAAATTAAAGAATATTATTAGTTATTAGTTTCTGCTCAAAAAAAGCTCATTAATTATCGTTAATTCATTTTTAAAAAGATTAAGATATAATAAAAATCAGTTATCTTTATACTCTAAAATGAAGCTATTTTTACAATACTAATGTTTGTATCAAATTCTGTTAAAAATATAAAATATTACCTTATAGCATTAGTGATTTTAATTATTGGTGCTGTATTGTTGAATAGATTATTAAGTGAAAACAATCAACTAGAACAACAAAAAATTGAAGCTGAATTAAAAAAAGCTCATACAGAGGCTATTAATAATGCTAAATCCGGAATACAGGTGTATGCTACTTTAGTCTCTTCAATAAAAAGTTACACTAAAAATTCAGAAACGTTTCCTTCTGAAAAAAATCTTCAAATATATTTAAAAGATTTATTAGGAAACGTAAAGTTTGATGATTCCATACTAGTGAATTATATTGACAAAGACCACGTATTTAAATACGTTGTTACTCCTAATCAAATAGATCCTCAAAAACTAAAAGGAACATCTGGAAAATCTTTTTTATCTCCTGAAAGAACGATTGAGCTAGAGCAACACATGTTGGATGATAAGATTAGATTGTTTACTCCAATTAATTTGCGTGAAGGTTGGACAGGTTTCCCATTTAACTTTTCAGCTAGAAATAATAAAAATGAAATATTAGGTTATTTTTCTCCAGTAATTAATGTCAAGTATCTATTAGATTTTTTTTACACTCATAATCAAGAAAAAATATTTCTTCATAAATTTATAATTAAAGATAGTTTTGATCTTACACGAGAAGGTTATTATAACGACACTAAAATTTATTCTGAAGTTAAAGATGAAGAATATTATAAAAACTATAACATTAATGATTCAGATTATATTTATTCTTCAATCGATTTATTTGGTCTAGAACTTAAAGTCGGTAGTGCCTTTAAAATAAAACCACAAACTAGTATTAAAAATAATTGCTTAGCTTTTGGTTGGTATGCCATATTATCTATTTTAGTACTATTATCTTTGAGTCAATATTTAAAAAATAGACGTTTAAATCAAACTTTAAAGGAGGTTAACAATTTGGTTGTTCAAAAAAATGATGAATTAGAAATTAATTTAAGCAAAATTCAAACCTTAATTAAAGAGATACATCATCGTATAAAAAATAACATGCAAATGGTTGCAGGTATCTTATTAATGCAAGAAAATGAATATGAAGATGAAAACATTAAACAAGCATTAAAAGACAGTCAAAATAGAATACGCTCTATGTCTTTGGTACATGAAAAACTATATGGAAATGTAACTTTAGAAGATGTCAAAACCAAAGAATACGTTGAGCAATTATTAGAATATGTTGAAGATACGGTAAAAAATAAATCAATGTATTTAGTTAAAGAAATAAATATTGATGAAGGTTTGTTTTTTGATGCAGAAACAGCGTCAGACCTTGGTTTAATTTTAAATGAATTAGTAACAAACTCGTTTAAATACAGCTTTAAAAATAATGTCAAAAATAAATTAAGTATCACAATTATTGATAATAGACCTAATTTTAAATTAATCTATAAAGATTATGGAGAAGGTTTATCAGATGATTTTAATTATAAAACCTCAGACTCATTAGGGATGGAATTAATTAATATTTTAACTGAACAATTACAAGGTAAGTTAGAATATAAAAAGTTACCTGAAAGCACTTTTATAATTAATTTTAAACCTCATGAAAAAAGTTTTCATAGTTAATAGTTATAAAATTTATTAATAATACCATTAATAAATTTTTACTTTATATTGTATTAAAAATAAGATTACTTTATATTTGCAATAATAATAAACACGAAACTAAACACAGTATGTTCGAATTTGACCAATATTTAGGCTTTTTAGCATTTTTAACTATCTTAACCATAGGATTTTGGTTAATGATATTTTTAATAACATTTGTAGTTCCTTATTGGATTGGAGGAAGTTTAATTGAGCGTTTAAACGAGATAAAAGAAGAAAAAAAAGCTAAGCGTAATGCTTAGTTTATAATATATAAATAGTTTTATTTAGTTTAAACTCAATAAAATTCAATTTTAAAAAAAAGGAAATCAATTTTGATTTCCTTTTTTTTATGATCTATATTTAAAATAACAGGACTTTGGATATAAAAAAAGCTGCTAGAATTTCTAGCAGCTTTTTATTATGGTATTAATATATTATCCCTCAAATTCATCACCACCACCATCACCATAGTTTCCACGTTGAGTACGCTTCTTTTTCTGGTTAAATCTGTATGTAAATGAAAGATTAAAACTACGTTCTCTCCATTGAAATTCGCTTTCACTAATATAAGTTGGAGTAGTAGTAGTTTGTTGTCTTTTACGGCTATTAAATAAGTCACTAACATTAAATGCTAATGAAGCTCTTTCGTTAAATAAGTCTTTACTAAATGCCATAGATGTTGTGAAAATACCTTCATTATCGTTTTGAGCATCTTGACTTGGACCTCTGTAAAATAAATTTGTTTGCCAATCTATACTAGCAGGTAAAGTAAATTTATTACTTAATCTAGCAAACCAACTTGTGTTTTTATTATCAAGTGACAATCCATTAGGAGTAGTACCTTCTACTTCAGACTGGAAAAAATTAAAGTTAGTATTTATTCTCCATTTTCTTGATGGGTTATAAGTTAAAGTAAATTCGGCACCAACTCTGTCTTCAGTTGCTAAATTAATAGGAGAACGTTGTATAACGTTAACCTCTTGTCCAGAAATTGTAACGACTTCACCTGTGTCAAAACTTATAAAATTAAAACCATCTGTTGCATGTGAATAGTAAGTAGATGCATTAAATGTAAACTTACCAAAACGTCTTAAATATCCTAAATCAAATTGTCCAGAGTAACTTGGATCTAATTCAGGATTACCTCTAAATACGCTTGTTAAGCTTGAAAAAGAAGGAAAAGGATTGATAAAACGAGAGCGTGGTCTACGTAAACGTCTAGCATAACCTAGCGTTACATTTTCTCTGTCACTAATTTCATAACTTAAATTTACTGTTGGGAATAATCCAGTGTAATTACGTTTACTAAAATTTCCACTTGTTGGTTGATCAATAGTTAATCTTGTGTTTTCTAATCTTAAACCTAAAAGGTATGAAAAGTTACCAATTTTACTACCAAATTGAGAATATACAGCAATTAAATCTTCACCGTAGTTAAATAAGTTAGATTGTGTATTGTCAAGCTCTAAAGTGCCTTCATCATTTACAGATTGCACAATAAAATCTGTAGATTGAGTGTTAAAATTACCTCTAAATCCGGCTTCAAATTGACAGTTTTCTCCGATTGGAAGCACGTAGTCTGTCTGTAGTAAGATACGTTCTTGTTCTTCAAAACTAGAAATATCATTAGATATTACGTTATCTGAAAGAATGATTGAATTTTCATTTTCATTATTTTCTTCATATTGAAAATCAAAAGTCAAAGTATGACCACTATCATTAAAATTCTTATTGAAGTTTAATGAATATTGTATGGTTTTATCATCTTCTAGTTCAGGATCTAGACGAACATTTGTAGAAGTGTTTCCTAAGGCGTCTGTTTGTAAAGTTGTGTTAGTTGTGTTTCTTTCGTTATCACTATCTCTGTATAAGAAAGATGTCGTTAAAGAAGCAGAATCATTAACATACCATTCTACACCAAAATTAGTGTTTAAACCTTTTCTAATACGCTCATAATCTCTAGTTTCTTCAGTATAAGTATCTGGATCATCAGAGACTAAATTTCCGTCGTCATCAAATTCTGTATTTAAATATTGCGTGTAAGCGTATGAATTACCTGGTGATTCTCTGTAACTATAACCAGTAGTATTAAAAATATTAATATTTCCTGTTCTATAGTTTATGTTTCCTGATATTCCTGCTGCAGGATTGTAACCTACGTTTGTGGTTATGGCTCCATTTAAACCTTGTAATTTACTTCTTTTTAGTATAATGTTTAGTATACCAGCTGTACCTTCTGATTCATACCTAGCAGATGGAGAAGTAATAACTTCAACTCTTTCAATAGATTCTGCTGGTAATTGTCTTAAGGCATCTGTAGAACTTAAACCAACCAAACCAGATGGTTTTCCATTAATTAATATGCGTACGTTATCATTACCACGTAAAGCCACAGTACCTTCAACATCAACTGAAACCGATGGGACATTATCTAATACATCACTTACAGTTCCACCACGTACAGTTAAATCTTTACCAACGTTGTATATTTTTTTATCTAATCTTATCTCAACAGTAGTTTTTTCAGCAACAATTTCTATTTCGTCTAATGTTTCAGCATCAATTGCTAAATATTGAGTTGGTAATGTTTGATTAGAGTTTATAGATTTATTATTTAATACTTCGGTTTTAAAGCCAATGTATTCAAAACTTACAGTATAATTACCTGTTTTTACTTCAACTGAATAATTACCATTAGCATCTGTAATGCCTCCAGAAACTTCATTGGGTGTTGTAATACTTTTAAATACTACTGTAGCATACTCTAAAGGTGCGTTTGTGTCTTTTTCAAGAATCTTTCCTTTAATGGTTACTGATTTTTGATTTGCATTTTGCGCAAAAGAAAAATTAGCGCATAGTAGCATTAAGCAAAAGGAAATAATATTTTTAGTCATAGATTTTGGTTTGTCAATATGACTACAAAAGTACTTTAAGGTTTAAGCGTGTTTGGTTAAAGCTTTGTTAAATAAAAAAGCATAAATCATAAAGTGGAGTTCTGTTTTGGTTTGATATTAAAAATGCGTTTAGCAGGTTTGCCAACGACTGCTTTTCCTCCGTTTATTACAATTGGACGTTCTATAATGTCTTGATATTCAATCATTATGTCAATCAAGCTGTCGTCGTTAAATTGTTGACCTTCATCTACAAGAGGTTTAAAGTTTTCAATCCATACTTTATTGTCTTTTCTGATTAGCTCATCTGGTTTAACATTTAACAGATTTATAATTTTAATTAGTTTTGGTTTATCTAGAGGTCTATCTTGGTATTTTATGACTTCATGATCATGTTTTGAGGTTTCTAAAATTTCAAGGCAAGCGTTTGAGTCTGACGACTCAGGGTTGTGATATATTATTATCATTAGTTTAGTGAGGGAGTTTGATTGTGCTGAAATAATCGTTAATAAACTATAATATTGTTTTTATCAGTTCAGTAGGTCTACCAATAACAGCTAAATTTTTATTGGTAACAATAGGTCTTTCAATTAGTTTAGGATGGGCTTGTAAAGCCTCAATAATTTGATTGTCTGTTAGGGTTTTGTTTTTGTAGTTGTCTTTCCAAATGGCTTCGTTTTTTCTAACTAGTTCAATTGGCTTAATATTAAGAGCAGTAATTATCTCTCTAATTTCTTTTATAGATAATGGATTGTCAAGATACTTGATGATTTCAAACTCTTGGTTTGTGTCTTCTAATAACTGTAAACCTTGTCTAGATTTACTGCATCTTGGATTGTGGTAAATTTTTATCATTGCTTAAAGGTTTTCAGTATCAATATCTTGTTGTCCCATCATCATAAGATAGGCTTTCAAAAAGGGTTCTATATTTCCATCTAAAACAGCGTCTACATTACCTGTTTCATGGCTACTTCTAACATCTTTTATTAGCTTGTATGGATGTAAGACATAGTTTCTTATTTGGCTTCCCCATTCAATCTTCATTTTACTAGCTTCAATATCTTCACGTTGTGCTAATTGCTTTTGAAGTTCGATTTCATACAACTGTGATTTTAACATCTGCATTGCTCTAGACCTATTGTCATGTTGAGACCTAGTTTCTGAACACGAAATTTGTATTCCAGAGGGTTTGTGTGTAAGTTGTACTTTAGTTTCAACTTTATTTACATTTTGTCCACCTGCACCACTAGATCTAGCGGTTGTAATTTCGATATCAGCTGGATTAATATCAATTTCTATGGTATCATCCACTAATGGGTAAACGTAAACCGAAGCAAAACTAGTATGACGTTTTGCATTACTATCAAAAGGAGAAATGCGTACTAATCTGTGTACACCATTTTCGCCTTTTAACCAACCAAAAGCAAAATCGCCTTCAATTTCTAACGTTACAGTTTTAATGCCAGCAACATCACCTTCTTGAAAGTTTAACTCTTTAACTTTAAAGCCATTTTTTTCGGCATACATTAAATACATACGCATTAACATATTTGCCCAATCACAACTCTCTGTTCCTCCAGCTCCTGCTGTAATTTGTAAAACAGCACTTAAACTGTCACCTTCTCCAGATAGCATGTTTTTAAACTCTAAATCTTCAATTAAAGTTAATGCTTTATTGTAGCGTTCTTCAACATCAGTTAAAGTTGCTTCGTCTTCTTTGTAAAACTCATAAATAACTTCTAAATCTTCAATGTATGATTTAGAATCTTCGTAATCGTTTATCCATTTTTTTTTCTCTCTTAAGGATTTCATGACTAGTTCTGCAGCTGCAGAGTCATTCCAAAAGTTAGGATCAAACGTTTGCTCTTCTTCATTTTGAATCGCAACTAGCTTATTGTCAATGTCAAAGATATTGCCTTAACGATTTAAGGCGTGTGTTAAGGTTTTTGATGTGTTCTGAAGTTATCATAATTTTAACTTTGAGTGGATAACAAAAATAGAATTATTACTAAGATTTAAAAATATTTAACCACAATTTTAATAATTTTATCAAGATTAAAACAAAAGATATGATTATTGATTTAAGAAGTGATACCGTTACAAAACCTAGTTTAGAAATGATGGAAGCCATGATGACAGCTAAGGTTGGTGATGATGTGTATAAAGAGGACGAAACTATTAATGCTCTAGAAGAAAAAGTAGCCCAACAGTTTGGCAAGTCACACGCTATGTTTTTTCCTAGTGGTACGATGGCTAATCAAACTGCTTTAAAACTACATACTAATCCTGGAGATCAAGTTATATGTGACCAGTATGCTCATATATATAATTATGAAGGTGGAGGAGCCTCATTTAATAGTGGTATTTCTTGTAAATTATTAGATGGTCATAGAGGGATGTTTACTGCTAGTCAAGTTGAAGAAGCTATTAATCCTCCTGAATTTTACCATAGTCCTTTAACGACTTTAGTTGAAATTGAAAATACTACTAATAAAGGAGGAGGAGCATGTTGGGATTTTAATGAAATTTTAAAAATTAAAGACCTTTGTAAAACTCATAATTTAGGGTTTCATTTAGATGGAGCAAGATTATGGAATGCTTTAGTTGCTAAAAATGAAACGACAGTACAATATGGAGCTGCTTTTAATACCATATCTGTTTGTCTTAGTAAAGGATTGGGTTGTCCAATTGGATCTGTACTTGTTGGTGATGAAGCAATCATGAAAAATGCTATAAGAATCAGAAAGATCTTAGGAGGAGGAATGCGTCAAGGTGGATTTTTGGCAGCAGCAGGATTATATGCACTAGAACATAATATTGAAAGGTTAGAAGAGGACCATATAAAAGCCAAACAATTAGGTGATGTTTTACTCAAATCTTCCTTTGTAAAAAAGGTCGAACCTGTTGAAACTAATATTGTAATTTTTCAACTTAATGAAAAATATTCAGAAAATGATTTTTTAGAGGTGCTTTCTGACAAGAATATTAAAATCATTAGTATGGGAAATGGGAAATTAAGATTAGTAACCCATCTTAATTATTCTGATAATCAGCACGATAAAGTCGTTAATGTGCTAGAAAAGTTGTAATTTAGACACAGTGTTTGTTAAAATTAAAAACACTGTTCGCTTTTTTACATGTAGTTAAGCTGAATTTTAACACTGTTGGTCGAAATTTTAACTTAGCATTATGAATAAAAGTGACTATTTGTTTGATAAGTATTTTTTTTGAATGAAATTAGAGAACAGTCGTTATTAGTGTTCGACTAAATATGTTTAATAAATAACCATTTAAATTAACAACAATGAAAAAAGTATTACTAACAATTTTATCTTTTGTAGTCTGCTCAGCAGTTTTTGCACAAGATTTACCAACAAATCCTGAACCAGGGAAATGTTATGTACGTTGTGTAACTCCTGATGTATGGGTTAACCAAGACATTACAGTACAGGTAGCACCAGCTTATAAAAAGTTAAGCGTTGTGCCTGCGCAGTACAGAACAGAAAACGAACAAGTTGTAACTCAATCAGCTGGACAAGAATTATCAGTAGTTCCTGCTAAATATGAAACACAAACTTTTGAAGTTGTTACTCAGGAAGCTTCTCAGAAGTTAGAAAAAGTACCTGGATCTACAGATACTACAACTGAAGAAATGATTATTCAACCATCTTATCAAGAGCTTTCGGTAGTTCCTGCTAAGTATGCTACAGAAAACTTTGAGGTTGTTTCTTCTGAAGGAGGTCAAACTTTATCAGTAGTTCCTGCTAAATTAGGAACAGAAAATTTTGAAGTTGTTGTAAAAGAAGCTGGGCAACGTTTAGAGGTTATTCCTGCAAAATATGAAAACAGAACAGAAACAGTATTAGTTGAAGCTGCTTACACTAAGTTACAGTCTATACCTGCTAAATATGAAACAAGAACAGAAACAGTTGTTGTAAAAGAAGCCTCTCAACGTTTAGAAGTTGTTCCTGCAAAATGGACTACAGAAAACGTAACAGTATTAGTACAACCTGAGTCTTCAAGATTAGAAATTGTTCCAGCTAAATATGGTACAGAAACTTTTGAGGTTGTTGTTAAAGAAGCATCTCAACGTTTAGAAGTTATTCCTGCAAAATGGGGTAATGAAACTTTATCATATAAGAAACAAGAGTTTGGTTCTACTTTATCAGTAGTTCCTGCTAAATTTACTCCTGGTTACGAAGTAATCGAGATTAAGCCTGCAACAGCAAAATGGGGAATGAGTGATACTCCAGCAGCCGACTGTGCATCAAGTGATCCTAACGATTGTAGATACTGGTGTTACAAAAATATTCCTGCTCAAAACATTACAATTAATACAACAGAATTAGCTTCTGATGCTCAAGTAATGACAAAGCCAGGATGTGATCAAGCACCTAACAGTTCTTCTGACTGTGGAATGGGTACATATACAAGACGTGTGGTTTTAACTCCAGCTACAACAAGAGTTATTGATATTCCTGCTGTAACTAAAACAGTTAAAAAAACAGTAATGGTAACACCTCCAACAACAAGAACAATTCCAATACCTGCTGTAAATAAAACAGTTAAAAAAACGGTATTAGTATCTCCAGCTACAACAAGAGTAATTGACATTCCTGCTGTAACTGAACAAGTAACTAGAAGAGTAATGGTAACACCTCCAACAACAAGAACAATTGAAGTTCCTGCTGTAACTAAAGAGGTAACTAGAACTGTAATGGTAACACCTCCAACAACAAGAGTAATTGATATTCCTGCTGTAACAAAAACAATGAAACGTACTATAGTAGTTGACGCTGCTACAACAAGAGTAACTGAAATTCCTGCTGTAACTAAAACAATGAAGCGTACTATAATGGCAACACCTCCTACAACAAGAGCGGTTGATATTCCTTCAAAGTCTACTACATTAAGAAAAACTATCATTACTCCTGAAACTACAAGAGTAGTAACTATACCATCTACATCTACAACAATGAAACGTACTGTAATGGCTACACCTCCAACGACAAGAGTTATTGAAGTACCTCAAAAAACAGCTACTTTAAAGCGTACTGTTTTAGCTAACGATGCTAGAGTAGAAGAGAAAACGGTACCTGCTGTTAATAAAACAGTTACTAAAGAAGTATTACAGAAAAAAGGAGGTTTAACAACTTGGAAAGAAGTGGACTGTAAAATCGTTGAATATAACGACTTAAACATAAACTGGAATTTAGGTTCTGCATCATTAACTGCAGCTGCTAAAGCTGAAATCGATGCTAAATTATTACCAGTATTAGCTGATGGTGTATCAGTAGAGATTGCTTCTCACACAGATTCAAGAGGTTCTAAATCATCTAACAGATCTTTATCAGAAAGAAGAGCTCAAGCGGTAACTAACTACTTAATCTCTAAAGGAATCAATTCTTCAAGAATTGTATCTAATGGATATGGAGAGTCTAGATTAGCAAACAGATGTTCTGATGGTGTTTCTTGTACAGAAAGAGAGCACTTAGCAAACAGACGTACTCAATTTAGAGTTATCAATGCTAACTAATTAGTATATTTACATAAAATAAAAAAAGGAAGCCAATTGGCTTCCTTTTTTTATACTTCAACATTAAATTATTTAAACATATCCATTCCTGGTATATTTGGCATACCTTCTTTAGTAATAGCAGCTAATTCAGTTTCATTAATCTCTGTTGCTTTGGCAATAGCCTTGTTTAGTGTTAATATTAAGTAATCTTCAAGTTGTTCTTTATCTTCTAATAAATCATCACTAATAGTAATAGATTTAATTTCTCTATTAGCAGTTAAGGTGACTTGTAATAAATTATCACTACTGTTTTGATCTACTAAAACAGTATTTAATCTCTTTTTTGTTTCCTCTACTTTTTGTTGGGTCTCTTTTAGTTTTCCCATCATACCCATTAAGTCTCCAAACATTTTATTTAATTTTAAGGTTTAAGCTACAAATTTATTAAATTGATAGTTTAAAATTCAAAAAAATTAAATATGAAAAAACAGTTTATGCTAATTATTATAAGTTTTACATTTGTGTTTTCCTGTAAAAACGATATTATAATGACTAAAACTAATGTAAATCCACCTATAGCTAAAAAGGTTGAAAAGCAATTGCAAATTCATAATGACACCAGAATTGATAATTATTATTGGTTAAATCAAAGAGAAGATCAAGAGGTTTTAGATTATTTAAATGCTGAAAACAATTACACTGAGTCAATTTTAAATCATACAGAGGGTTTTCAAAAATCATTATTTGATGAGATGAAAGCCAGAATTAAAGAAGATGACCAAAGCGTGCCCTATAAACAAAATGGGTATTGGTACATCACTAGATATGAGGAAGGTAAAGATTATCCAATTTATACCAGAAAAAAAGAAAGTCTTGCAGCAGATGAAGAAATTTTATTTGATTGTAATCTTATGGCTAAAGGACATAGCTATTTTAAACTAGGTGGTTTAACTATTAGTACAGACAATACTTTAGCAGCCTTTGCAGTAGACACTGTTAGTAGAAGGCAATATACTATCAAAATTAAAAATTTAGTTACAGGGGAAATTTATGATGATGTTATTGTAAATACAACAGGTGGAATGACTTGGGCTAATGACAATAAAACATTATTTTACAGTAAAAAAGATGAAGTTACTTTACGTTCTGATAAAATTTTCAAGCATAAATTAGGTACTGATGCATCAACAGACCAATTAGTTTTTCATGAAAAAGATGAAACTTACAATACTTATGTTTACAAAACTAAATCTAAAAAGTATATAATTATAGGAAGTTCAAGTACTTTGGCTACAGAATATCAAATACTTGAAGCAGATCAACCTGACAATGAATTTAAAGTTTTTAATTCTCGTGAAAAAGATTTAGAATATTCAATAGCTCATTTTGATGATAGCTTTTATATTATCACAAACAAAGATGGAGCAACTAACTTTAAGCTTCAAAAAACAAACGAAAGTAATACATCAAGTGATAATTGGACAGACGTATTACCACACAGAGAAGATGTTTTATTAGAAGATATCGAAATCTTTAAAGATTATTTAGTCGTAAACGAAAGACAAAATGGTTTAAACCAATTAAGAATTATTAGTTGGAATGGAGCAGAGGATTATTATTTAGATTTTGAAAGTGAAACTTATACAGCTCAATTAGGAAATAATCCTGACTTTGAAAGCGAAACTTTGAGGTATGGATTCAATTCGTTAACCAATCCAAGTTCTGTAATAGACTACAATTTTAAAACAAAAGAAAAAACAGTTAAAAAAGAACAAACCGTTTTAGACCCTAATTTTAATAAAGACAACTATCAATCTAAGCGTATTTGGGCAACAGCTAGAGATGGTGAGAAAATACCAATGTCTATTGTTTATAAAAAAGGAATGACACTTAATGGTCAAAACCCAGTTTTACAATATGCTTATGGATCTTATGGATCTACAATAGACCCTTATTTTTCATCTATTAGGCTAAGTTTACTGGATCGAGGTTTTATCTATGTCATTTCGCACATTAGAGGTAGTGAGTATTTAGGAAGACCTTGGTATGAAAACGGAAAACTGTTAACTAAAAAAAATACATTCACAGATTTTATTGATTGTTCAAAGTTTTTAATAGACAATAACTACACGTCACAAAAGCATTTATACGCAATGGGAGGAAGTGCAGGAGGATTATTAATGGGAGCAATTATTAATATGAATCCAGAACTTTATAATGGAGTAGTAGCTGCAGTACCTTTTGTAGATGTTGTAACCACAATGTTAGACGATTCAATACCATTAACAACTGGAGAATATGACGAATGGGGAAATCCAAATGATAAAACCTATTATGATTACATGAAATCTTATTCACCTTATGACAATGTTGCACAAAAGGAGTATCCAAACTTGTTAGTTACTACAGGATTACACGATTCTCAAGTTCAATATTGGGAACCAGCAAAATGGGTTGCTAAATTAAGAGAGTTAAAAACTGACTCAAATTTATTATTATTAAAAACAGACATGGAAGCAGGTCATGGTGGAGCTTCTGGTCGTTTTGAAGCCTTAAAAGAGGTCGCTTTAGAATACGCTTTTCTATTTGATTTGGAAGGAATAAATAAATAGTCAAAAAAAATCATTACTTTTGCATGGTTTGATTTTAAAAATCAAAAAAAATAAGTAGCTTTTAAATAGCATTTATGGAACAAAAAAAACAAGTTTTTGATAACGTATTAGATTTAATTGGTAATACGCCAATGATAAAACTAAAAAAAATGACATCAGGTTTTAAAGGTAATTACCTAGCAAAGGTAGAGGCTTTTAATCCAGGTCACTCTTCAAAAGATAGAATTGCACTTTATATTATAGAGCAAGCAGAAAAACAAGGTATCATCAAACCAGGTGACACTATAATTGAAACTACTTCTGGTAATACAGGATTTAGTATTGCAATGGTTAGTGTAATTAAAGGTTACGATTGTATTTTGGCTGTTAGTTCAAAATCATCTGCAGATAAAATTGACATGTTAAAAAACATGGGAGCAAAAGTTTATGTTTGTCCTGCAAATGTAAGTGCTGATGATCCTAGAAGTTATTATCAAGTTGCAAAACGTCTTCATGACGAGATTAAAGGGTCTGTTTATATAAACCAATATTTTAATCAGTTAAATATAGATGCACATTACCATTCTACAGGTCCTGAGATATGGAATCAAACAGAAGGTAAGATAACTCATCTTGTTGCTTGTAGTGGTACAGGAGGAACAATTTCTGGTACAGCAAAATATTTAAAGGAGCAAAATCCAAATATTAAAGTTATTGGTGTCGATGCTTATGGATCGGTATTAAAAAAATATCATGAAACAAGAGAGTTTGATGATAAAGAAATATACCCTTATCGTATTGAAGGATTAGGTAAAAACTTAATCCCAACAGCAACAGATTTTGATAGTATTGATGAATTTGTTAAAGTTACAGACGAAGAAAGTGCACATACCGCTAGAGAAATAGCTCAAACAGAAGGATTGTTTGTAGGTTATACTTCTGGAGCAGCAATGCAAGCACTTAAACAACTAAATGAATCAAATGAATTTAAGGATACAGATAACGTAGTTGTTATTTTTCCTGATCATGGTTCAAGATATATGAGTAAAGTATACAGTGACAAGTGGATGACTGAACAAGGTTTCTTTGACAGTAAAAATGAAGCTGCAGCACAAAGTATTCAATATATAAAGTAAACGTTACAAAACATAGAAAAAAGTTAATCTTATATTTATAGTAAGATTGACTTTTTTTATTAGAAATACATAGGTTATTTGTTATGCATGAATAATAAAATTGCCTAATTTTGTAACATCTAACTAAAATTTAATAGCTTAAGCTAATTATACCTAACTATGATAGCTTAAAAATCGCATTTTACATGAAAGATTTATTTGAAAAAATATACAAGGACAAAGGACCATTGGGTAAATGGGCTGCTCAAGCAGAAGGTTACTTTGTATTCCCAAAATTAGAAGGAGAAATTTCTAACCGTATGAAATTTCAAGGTAAGGAAGTTATCACATGGAGTATCAACGATTATTTAGGGTTAGCAAATCACCCAGAAGTACGTAAGGTAGATGCAGAAGCAGCTGCTGCTTATGGATCAGCATATCCAATGGGAGCACGTATGATGTCTGGTCACACAGAACTACACGAACAATTACAGAATGAGTTAGCAGAATTTGTTGATAAAGAAGCAGCTTATTTATTAAACTTTGGTTACCAAGGGATGGTGTCTACTGTAGACGCATTAGTTGGTAAAGATGATATAATTGTTTACGATGTTGATGCACATGCATGTATAATTGATGGTGTTAGATTACATCACGGAAAACGTTTTACTTACAAGCACAATGATATTGAAAGTTTAGAAAAAAACTTAGAGCGTGCTACTAAAATGGCTGAAACTACTGGAGGCGGAATCTTAGTGATTTCTGAAGGTGTTTTTGGAATGCGTGGTGAACAAGGTCGTTTAAAAGAAATTGTAGCTTTAAAACAAAAATATAACTTTAGATTATTTGTTGATGATGCTCATGGTTTTGGTACTTTAGGTAAAACAGGAGCAGGAGCAGGACAAGAGCAAGGTGTGCAAGATGATATTGATGTATATTTTGCAACATTTGCTAAATCTTTAGCTAGTACAGGAGCTTTTATTGCTGCTGATCAAGAAATTATTGATTATTTAAAATATAACTTACGTTCTCAAATGTTTGCTAAATCATTGCAAATGCAATTGGTTGTTGGAGCATTAAAGCGTTTAGATATGTTACGTACAATGCCTGAGTTAAAACAAAACTTATGGAAAATTGTAGATGCATTACAATCAGGTCTTAAAGATCGTGGATTTGATATTGGTACAACTCAAAGTTGTGTGACACCTGTTTACTTAAATGGAAGTATTCCAGAAGCTATGGCTTTAGTTAGAGATTTAAGAGAAAACTATGGTATTTTCTGTTCAATAGTTGTGTATCCAGTAATCCCTAAAGGATTAATATTATTAAGAATGATTCCTACTGCAACACATACATTACAGGATGTGTCAGAAACGTTAGATGCTTTTGAAGCAATTAGAGAGCGTTTAGTTAATGGTACTTATAAGCGTATGTCTGCTGCTTTAATTAAAGCAATGGGTGAATAATTATTACGTTTTTTACATATAAAAAAATCCGATTCAGTTTTGAATCGGATTTTTTAGTTTAGATAATTATTTGTTTTCTAAAATTATAATTGTTTTTTAAATGTACAACGTCTCATATATATTTCTGGACTAAAGTGTTTCCATATTTTTTTAATAGCTTCATTGTCTTCTAACTCTGGTGTGCGATAACACATTTTTATACCTCTTTCAGTAAATGTGTTATAATATTCATTAAATATTACTGCATGTACACCTTTATTTTGGTAATCAGGATGTACACCTATTAGGTAAAACATGACATCTTTACTTTCTTTTTTAGCTTTTAATAATTTTAAAAAACCTAAAGGAAAAAGTTTTCCATTTATTTGTTGTAAAGCTTCTGCAAAACCAGGCATAACTACTGCAAATGCAATTAATTTATCATCACTATCTACAACAAATTTTATGTATTCTGGATTTATAAAACTAATAAACTTCTTTTTAAAATATTCTTTTTGAATATCTGTGATAGCTACAAAAGAGGATAGTGAAGCATAAGTTTCGTTAAATAAATCAAACATCTTATCTGCATAAGGCATGACTTCTGATGTCTTTTTTAAATCTAAAGCTCTCAGTTTGTAACGTCGTTTTATTAATTCTTGTGCTTTATAGAAAAATTCAGGTTTAACATTTTCAAAAGGGAATCTGCTTTCTATATATTTTTTTTCAACAGTAAAGCCATGGGCTTCGTAGTGTTTGACATAATAACTATGATTGTACCATGTTACCATGTTACTTAAGTTGTTATAACCTTCGGTCATTACTCCAACTTTATCTAAGTTAGAAAAGCCAACAGGACCTTCACTATATACTAAATGATGTTTTTTACCAATGGTATAAACTTCATTTAAAAGCGCTTTACTAACTTCTAAATCGTCAATAAAATCAAACCAGCCAAAACGCATTTTTTTTAAGTCTTGATCTTTGACTTCTAACCAATTTATAATTGCAGCAATACGTCCTACAACTTTGTTAGCTTTATAGGCTAAAAATAATGTAGCTTCGGCATCATTAAATATTGGGTTTTTCTCTTTATCAAATGTGGCTAGTTCTTGACTAATAATAGGAGGTACCCAATATTTAGAATCCTTATATATTTGAAAAGGGAATTTAACAAACGTTTTATAGTCTGCTTTTGTTTCTACTTTTTTAATTGTAATCATATGGTAAAAAAGGCCTAGTTAGTTTTCGTCATCAAAATCAATCTCCTTAGTTTCTTTTTTACGTTTTCCAGAATCTGAAGGAGTGTCAGAATCATCACCTTTTTTCTTGTTTTTCTTATTACGGTTGGCTTTACGCTCGTATTCTTCTAAAACATTTGTACCATTATCTATGTCAGTATCTGGATCTTTATGAAAGTCTAAACGATAAGAAGCTCCAAAGTTAAAGCTAAATACAGAAGGTGTGTCTTTAGTATTAAATGTAACTGCAGTATCTAACTGAAAATCTTTATTCCATAAATACGCTCCACCAAATCTAAAAAGGTTATCAGCATAGTAGTCACTTTTAATACCTTCGGTCTCACCAAAAAGTACCCATTGTTGGTTGATGGCTTTTGTTAGTGTTAAGATGTATTGAAAATCCGAATAATCTGAACCTATCCTATCTTTAGCAAAATTCATTACTAAAACCCAACCGCTATTAAAATTGTGTTGTGTTGAAATCATCACTTTTGGCGAAAATCCACCTTCGTAATTAGGTCGTGTCAAAGGATTAGTATATGGCACGTATGAGTTGTTTTTTGCATCATAGTTGGCTCCAACATAAATAGAAACAGCCGGAATCAAGCTACTCCATCTAAATTTACGATTAGCATGATAACTAAAAATATTTGGTTTTTCTTCACCTAGTTTTTTGTAAGGATCATAAACTAAGTATTTAGCACCAAGTGTCAAATATCTAAAATTTGCGCGATCTGTTTCAATAGGAGAGTTTACAGATCTGTTGTCAGTAAATGTGTCATTTTGATACGTTCCTTCTATATTTAATTCTAGTTGTTCCCAAAGCAAACCATATCTGGCAGCAAAATCAATACCAAAACCAGAAGCTTCATTTTTTAAAGGTGTATGTTCTTCTTTAACAAGGTAAGGTCCAACTTCAAATTGAGCCACATTTTTACCAACAGAAAACGCACTTCTTGACACACCAGGTCTGTTAGAGTTAATAACTTCAGTGTATTGCGCAGTAGCAGTAAAACTTGCTAATAGCAATACATAAGTGAATACTATTTTTGGGTTAAGCATAAATATTTGTTTAAAGTCAAATATAAGATTTTATATTTTTTTTATGTATTTAAAACTTAATTTAAAACTGAAGAATTGTATTTTTGTTAAAGAAATGATTACTTATTAAATATTACAACATGGGTTTATTAAGAACCATCCTTATAATTATATTAATTTATTACGGTTTAAAAATCTTATCTCGTTTGTTTGCTCCTGCGCTTTTTAAATATGCAGCCAAAAAAGCAACACAACGTTTTGGTGGTGCTTTTAACCAGCAAAGACAAGAACCACTAAAAAAAGAAGGCGAAATTACCATAGATAAAATGCCTGAAAATAAATCTTCAAATAAAAATGTTGGTGAGTATGTAGATTACGAAGAAATTGAGTAATTTTCGACCTCACAGTTTTTAAAATCATTTATGCAATTCTCTTTTAAAAAAATCTTACCTCATTTTTTAATTTTGGTAGGGTTTATTATCTGCTCATTAGCTTATTTTAGTCCTGTTTTACAAGGAAAAGTCATTTACCAAAGTGATATTGTTCACTACACAGGAATGGCCAAACAACAAAAAGATTTTAAAGCCCAAACAGGTCAAGAAACCTATTGGACAAACAGTGCTTTTGGAGGTATGCCAACCTACCAATTAGGTGCAAAATATCCTCACAATTATATTAAAAAGTTAGATTTGTCTTTAAGGTTTTTACCTAGGCCAGCAGACTATTTATTCTTATATTTTTTAGGTTTTTATGTTTTACTCTTAGTTTTAAAAGTCGATTGGAAATTAGCAGCTCTTGGTGCTTTGGCATTTGGTTTTTCTACCTATCTTATAATAATATTAGGTGTTGGACATAATAGTAAAGCGCATGCTATAGCTTACATGCCTTTAGTTTTAAGTGGTATTCTTTTAACTTTTAGAGGTAAGTTTATAGCAGGGTTTTTATTAACTACTGTAGCTATGGGTCTCGAGTTGGTTGCTAACCATTATCAAATGACCTATTATTTGATGTTATTAGTTTTAGTATTAGGTGGCGCATATTTGGTTGACGCGTATCGTAAAAAAATGATACCTCATTTTTTTAAAGCTGTAGGTGTATTGTTAGTTGCTGTAATTTTAGCAATAGGTTTAAATGCTACTAATATATTAGCTACTCAGGAGTATGTTAAAGAAAGTACTCGTGGGCAAAGTGAGATTACCATTAATGCAGATGGTTCTAAAAAAGAAATCACAAACGGGTTAAGTAAAGATTACATTACAGAATACAGTTATGGTAAATTAGAAACCTTTAACTTGTTTGTGCCAAGATTTTTAGGAGGAGGAAGTGGAGAAGACGTCGGAAAAGATTCTGCAATGTATGATTATTTTGTATCTCAAGGTGTACCACCTGTTCAAGCTAGAGACTATGCTAACGGATTACCAACATATTGGGGAAGCCAAACCATCGTTGAAGCTCCAGCCTATATTGGTGCTGTTGTTATATTTTTATTTGTACTTGGTTTATTTTTAGTCAAAGGACGTTTAAAATGGTGGCTTGCTGGCGGAACGGTTTTGTCATTATTACTGTCATATGGTAAGAATTTAGAGTTTTTAACTAACTTTTTTATAGATTTTGTACCGCTTTATAATAAGTTTAGAGCAGTCAGTTCTATTCAGGTTATTATGGAATTGTGTATTCCTGTTTTAGCTGTTTTTGCATTAGTTAGACTATTT
Source organism: Olleya sediminilitoris (assembly GCF_016785945.1). Taxonomy (GTDB): domain Bacteria; phylum Bacteroidota; class Bacteroidia; order Flavobacteriales; family Flavobacteriaceae; genus Olleya; species Olleya sediminilitoris. The sequence continues at coordinate 242,251 of NZ_JAEMEF010000002.1, forward strand.
AATGATGTTGTAAAAACCGAAGAAAAATTAAAAGCTTTAAAATATACCGTTTATACAACAGCAGGTTTAGCAGTTTTGTTTTTAGTAGCAAAATTTGCAGGACTTATAAGTTTTGTTGGAGGATCTGATGGACAAATAAGAGCCAGTTACGGTCAAGCCTTTTTGGATGCTTTAAAAGAAGACAGAGCAAGCTTTTTTACTAATGATACTCTCAGGACTTTAGTTTTTGTTTTATTAGCAGCAGCAGTTATTTATTTCTTTTTAAATAAAAAAATAAACGAAACTAAAGTTGTAGTAATTATGGCTTTATTAATTGTTATAGATCTTGTTGGTGTTGATAGACGTTATGTTAACAACGAAGATTTTGTATCTAAACTAAAAATGGAACGTCCATATCAAGCTAATGGAGCAGATTTAGAAATCCTTAAAGATAAAGACAACTTCCGTGTGTTTGATATTACTTCAGGAGGAGCAAAAGCTAGTTATTTCCATAATGCATTAGGTGGTTATCATGCTGCAAAACCAAAACGATATCAGGATTTATACGAGTTTTATATTTCTAAAAATAATATAAACGTGTTAAGTATGCTTAATGCAAAATATATTATCGGTCAAGCCGAAAACAACCAGCCATTTCCGTATGTTAATAATGATGCTAATGGTAATGCTTGGTTTGTGCAAAACATGAAAGAAGTTGCTAGTCCTACTGATGAAATATTAGCATTAGATACATTAAAAAGTAAGGAAACAGCCATTTATTCAAGAGAGCAAATTAAAAGTATTAACTTACCTAAGACATTTAAAACGGACTCTTTAACATCAATTAAAGTAGCGAGTTATAAACCAAACTATATAAAATATCAATCTGATAATACAAACAATGGTTTTGCTGTGTTTTCAGAAATGTACTATGGTAATGGATGGAATGCTTATATCGACGGTCAAGCTAAACCACATTTTAAAGTTAATTATGCTTTAAGAGGTATGGAAGTACCAAAAGGTAATCATACTATTGAGTTTAAGTTTGAGCCAAAGGTGGTTGAAACAGGAAGTACTATTGCATTAGCAAGTTCATTAATATTTGGACTGCTTGTATTTGGTGGTTTATTTTTAGGATTTAAAAGTTTTCGTAAAAAGGAAACTGCTTAATCATACTTGGCTTAATTTCCGCGAAAGCGTTATATCATGGATAAAAAAAAGGTACTTATAATTACATATTATTGGCCACCAGCAGGAGGACCAGGAGTACAGCGTTGGTTAAAATTTGTAAAGTATTTACCAGAGTTTAATATTGAGCCAATTGTGTATTGTCCTTCTAATGCTAATTACCCTATTTTAGACCAGTCTTTACAGTCAGAAGTTGATCCAAGTATAACTATTTTACAACAGCCCATTAAAGAGCCTTATAAACTTGCACAATTGTTTTCTAAAAAAAGTAAAACAATTAGTAAAGGGATTATTGCCGAAAAAAATAAACAAAGCTTAATCGAGCGTTTGATGTTATTTGTTAGAGGTAATTTTTTTATACCTGATGCTAGAAAAAATTGGGTTAAGCCTTCAGTAAATTATTTATCTACTTACATTTTAGATTTTAATATTGATACAATTATTACTAGTGGTCCTCCACATAGTTTGCATTTAATTGGTATACAATTACAGCAAAAATTAGGTGTTAAATGGATAGCAGATTTTAGAGATCCGTGGACAAGTATAGGTTACCATAAACAATTAAAACTGACTAAAACATCTGCTAAAAAACATAAAAATTTAGAGTATAAAGTGCTTAATAGTGCCAACCAAATTATTGTAACTAGTCCTAGTACTAAAACGGAGTTTGAACAGATAACTAATCAGTCAATTTCTGTCATAACTAATGGTTATGACAAAGAAGAAGTTGTTGTAAATCAGTTAGATAAAAAGTTTACTTTATCGCATATTGGGTCTTTGTTATCCAAACGAAACCCTCAAGTTTTATGGAAAGTACTCCAAGATTTAAAACAGGAAGATCAAGATTTTGCAAATCAGTTTCAGTTAAATTTAGTAGGTTCAGTTGGTGAAGAAATACTTCAATCTATCGCTAAATTTGATTTAACTAATAGTTTAAATAATGTTGGTTATTTAACTCATATTGAAGCAATTGAGTATCAAAAAAAATCCCAATTATTATTATTGATTGAAATAGATAGTGAAGATACAAAAGCAATCATACCAGGAAAAATATTTGAATACATGGTTGCTAATAGACCAATTATTGCAATTGGTCCAAAAGGTGCAGATGTGGCTTCGATTATTAAAGACACAAACACTGGAGTATTTTTTAATTATCAAGAATATGAAGCTTTAAAACAAACCATAAAAAATCATTTTGAAGCTTATAAAAATAATAATTTGTCGACCAATCCTGTTGGATTACAACGTTACTCAAGACGACAATTAACCAAAAAATTAGCAAGCTTAATTAACCCTTGCTAACTTAGTTTTTAATCCACCACTACCTTATGGGAATCGTTGTTAATCAATCTATCAAAAATACTGTAATTACATACATTGGATTTGGTGTTGGAGCTATTAATGTCATTTTTTTATATACTCAATTTTTAAGTGAAGCTTACTTTGGATTAATAACTTTTATATTATCTACAGCTAATATTTTAATGCCTTTAATGGCTTTTGGTGTACATAATACTATTGTTAAATTTTATTCTTCCTTTAAGACTAGACAATCTCAAAATAGCTTTTTAACCTTAATGTTAGTGTTGCCTTTAGCAGTAGTAATTCCTGCAGGAATTGTAACACATTTTGGTTATGATTATATCGCAAATTGGTTATCTAAAAAAAATAGTATAATCAAAGATTACACATGGTTAATATATGTTTGCGCAGTTATGTTTGCTTATTTTGAAGTGTTTTATGCTTGGAGTAGAGTGCAAATGCAAAGTGTTTTTGGAAACTTTATGAAAGAGGTGTTTCATAGAGTATGCATTATGGTTTTATTGTTGCTATTGCATTATAAATACCTATCTGTAGATCAATTAATATACAGTATTGTTTTGGTTTATATTTTAAGAACTTTAATAATGAAATTGTATGCGTTTAGCTTGAGACTTCCTGTTTTAAAGTTAGTTAAGATTCCAAATTTAAAATCGGTTTTAAAATATTCTGCTTTAATAATTATTGCAGGCTCTGTAGCAAACATAGTTTTAGAAATTGATAAGTTTATGCTTGGTCAGTTTGAAGCTATTACTAATGTAGCGTATTATGGTGTAGCTATTTATATTGCAGCTGTTATTGGTGTGCCTTCAAGAGCTATGCATTTAATAACGCATCCAATTACTGCTAAGTTGTTAAACGATAAGGATAAGATTGGTCTAAATACTTTGTATCAAAAAAGCTCTATTAACTTGTTTATAATTAGTGGGTTTATTTTTTTATGTATTATCATAAATATTAATCAACTGTATTTATTAATTCCTGATAATTATAGTGAAGGCTTTATGGTGGTTTTAATAATAGGATTAGCTAAACTGTCAGATAGTTTAACAGGAAATAACAACGCTATACTTTTTAATAGTGACTATTATAGAATGGTTTTGGTTTTTGGAGTGATGTTAGCAATTTTGACGGTATTATTAAATTATATGTTTATTCCGTCGTTTGGATTAAACGGAGCAGCTTACGCAAGCGGTATTACTATTGTTTTATATAACATGGTTAAACTGCTGTTCGTTTACAGTAAGTTTAAGATTCAACCCTTTACAATTTCAACTTTAAAAACTTTAGTTTTAATAGTTGTTTTTGGTGTAGCACTTTATTTTTGGGAGTTTAGTTTTAATCCAATACTTAACATTGTTTTAAAAACTATAATTTTAATAATCGCTTATGGAGTTTCTGTGTATAAATTTAATTTATCCGAAGATATTTCTGTTATAGTAAAACGTTTTATCCCATAAAAAAAAATCCTATTTAAATTGTTTGATTAACAATCTATAATAGGATTTTTTGACTATTCAAATGTGTCTATTTCTATCTTCTAGATCTTGTGCTTCTTGATTTGCTTGAAGATTTACTTCTAGAGTTTGTACTTCTTGTAGTAGATTTGGCTCTACTAGTATTTCTAGTGCTTTTTGTTTTAACAGCACTTCTTGTTCTTGGCTTAGCAACAGATGTTTTTGTTCTAGTTCTAGGTATACTTGTTCTAGTGTTATTAGTTCTAGGTTTAGAGGTTACCGTTTTATTTGTTCTAGTTCTTGGTGTACTAGTCGTAGCTCTATTGTTTCTAGTTCTAGGAGTAGAAGTTGCAGTTTGGTTACCTCTAGTTCTTGTGGAAACAGTTTGGTTTCTTCTTGTTCTAGGTGTTGAAACAGCATTGTTTCTTGATCTAGTTGTACTTGTTGCTCTTGGAGTTCTTCCATTTGTTCTAGAGGCTAAAGCTCTGTTTCTAGAGATAGTGTTTCCTCTTCTGTTAGCAACAGCTGTTCTACGTCTGCTATTGTTTAAATATGGTCTATCATATCTGTATCTAACAGGTCTGTAATGTTGTCTATACGGTGTTGTATATAATACTCTGTAATGTACAGTAGGTAAGATATAGTAGTTGTGCCATGGTCTATAAACATAGGCTCTGTTGTAAATGTTTATAAATCCAGTACAATGTGAGTATCTGTTATAACGGTTATAATGAACATATAGTCCTCCAACACGTGTTACATAGCCTCTGTTGTTATAGTTTATGTATACATTTCCAACTTGAGTAACACGACCGTAATAATCATAATAAACAGGTGTGTTTTCTACTTGTATAACAGCTCCATATTCGTCATACTGTACATAAGCACCATAATCATAACCAGTGTTAAAGCTAATACTAATGTTTCTAGTATTGATGTTTACATTAACTTTAGGACCATAATTAGGCATATAAAAGTCAAACTGACCATCTGCATAAACCGAAAACTCGATACCTGCTTCTTGAAATATAAATTGATTACCATATCCTCTTACATAAGAGTTGTTAATAATACCATTATCTACTGTGTTGTTAGTGTCTGCATTAACAGTAAATCCGCTAAGGAATAAAGCTGATAATAAAAGGAATAAATGTTTCATAACTAATTGTTTTAAGATTGAACAATTAACTAATTACAAGCATCGTGCCAAAAACAAAAATGTAACAATATCAAGGGTTTATGAAGGTTGTTGCTTTTTAAAACAACAAAAACCCATAACGCTTGTTTATGGGTTTTTTATATTTAAAATGTAAAAAGGGTATTATCTTTTTCTAGTTTCTGTTACAATCTTTTTTTGTTCTTGTCTATAATAATAGTTGTCATTGTTATTTTGGTTATACTCATAATGACCATTATTAGTTTGGTTAACAATAGGAGTGGAGTTATGGTTATTATTATATCTGTTTATTTGACCTATAGTTCTTACCAATTGACCAAATCTGTTATATTGTAAACGCATACCACCAATTTGACTAACAAAACCTTGACGGTTATAACTTACATAAACCGATCCTAATCTTTTAATTTGCCCGCTTCTGTTATAATTTAAAAACACATTACCAACACGTCTAACTTTACCATCTCTATCATGTGTAATGATAACACCATTGTCTCTTGGGTTAAAATATTGTGTTCCAGGTGCACCATAAGTAGTATTTAAAGCACGTCTTTTATTAGTGCTTTGTCTATAATAATTGTCACCTTGAGTTTGTGATAACTGTGTGTTAAAATCAAAAGTTCCGTCATTAAATAATAAAAACTCAACACCACGTTCAATAAAAGTAATAGGTTGTGTGTAATAATTTCTGTTTTGTACTAAATCTTCACCTTGCGATGCAGACTTAGTTTCTGCTGTAACGGTTGTTAATCCCATTAACAAACCTGTAAATAATAGTACTAATTTTTTCATAGTAAAAAGGATTTAGATTTTGCCTACTTATCAAGCGTTTCGGCATTCGCTATATTGACTAGTTAGTTTCAATAGCTGTGCCAAACTTGTTAAGTGTTGATTTCACTATGCTTTTCAGCTTATTTTTAAAGTGTTTTTTATTCGGTTAAACCGAAATTAAAGCGCATGATAAATACGCTTGCCAGCTAATTTGAAATTTACTAACAAAAATTTTAAGACTGTTTCAAACCGAAACATTGTTTCAAGATCTATAACTTCTCTTTTAAGTACTGGGCAGTTAAACTGGCTTTTTCTTTAACAACGTCTTCTGGAGTACCAAAAGCAACTAAATGACCACCATTTTCACCTCCTTCAGGACCTAAATCAATAATATGATCGGCACATTTTATTAAATCTAAATTATGCTCAACCACAATAATTGAATGTCCTTTAGCAATTAAAGCATAAAACGATTTTAATAACTTTTGAATATCATGAAAATGTAAACCAGTCGTTGGTTCGTCAAAAATAAATAAGGCTTTATCTTTAGTGTTTCCTTTACCTAAAAAGGTTGCTAATTTTATACGTTGTGCTTCTCCACCAGATAAGGTTGAACTACTTTGCCCTAAAGCAACATAACCTAGACCAACATCTTGTAATGGTTGAAGCTTGTTTTTTATTTTAGTTACTCCGTTTTTATCAAAAAAGGCAATAGCATCATCGATAGTCATATTTAATATATCGTCAATGTTTTTATCGGCAAAGGTGACTTCTAAAACTTCTTTTTTAAAGCGCTTGCCTTTACAAGTTTCGCATTCTAAATGGACATCAGCCATAAATTGCATTTCAATAGTTACAACACCTTCACCTTTACAGGTTTCGCAACGTCCACCATCCACATTAAAACTAAAATGTTTAGCAGCATAATTGCGTATTTGACTTAATTTTTGCTTGCTATAAAGCGCTCTAATATCATCATAAGCTTTGACATAAGTAACAGGATTAGATCTTGAGGATCTACCAATTGGATTTTGGTCAATAAACTCGATATTTTTAATATTAACAAAGTTACCTTGAAGTTCAGAGAACTGTCCAGCTTTATCGCTAACACCTGTTAAATGTTTTTGAATAGCAGGATATAATATTTTTTTAACCAATGTACTTTTTCCACTTCCGGATACACCAGTAATTACAGTTAGCATCTCTAAAGGAAAGGATACGTCAATATTCTTCAAGTTATTTTCTCTTGCTCCAATAACATCAATACTATATTTACTAGTACGTCTGGTTTTAGGGACTTCAATTTGAAGGGATTCGTTTAAATACTGTGCAGTTAAAGATTTAGATTTTAAAATATCTTTAAATGTACCGACTGCGACAACCTCACCACCTAATGTACCTGCTTCTGGACCAATATCTATAATTTGATCGGCTTCTTTCATGATGTCTTCATCATGCTCTACCACAATTACAGTATTACCTAAATCTCGTAATTGTTTTAATACTAGTATTAAACGTTCGGTATCTTTTGGATGTAAACCAATGCTAGGTTCGTCTAGAATATACATGGATCCAACCAAGCTACTACCTAAAGAGGTGGCTAGATTAATACGTTGACTTTCACCACCAGATAAGGTATTTGACTTTCGGTTTAAGGTTAAATAATTTAAACCTACATTATGTAAAAATTTTAGTCTGTTTTTAATTTCGACTAATAATCGTTCTGCAATTTTAGTATCGTATTCATTTAATTTTAAGTTCTCAAAAAATACGGATAACTTGTTTAAAGGAAGTTCGACTAAATCTGTAAGTGTTTTATCTCCAATTTTTATAAAATTAGATTCTGGTCTTAAGCGTTTACCATGACATACTTTACACTGTGTTTTACCTCTGTAACGCGATAACATTACTCGGTTTTGAATTTTATAAGCTTTGCTTTCTAACTCTGCAAAAAAGCTATTAAGACCTTCAAAGTGTTTATTACCATTCCAAATAAGATTTTTATGAGCTTCGGTTAATTCAAAATAAGGTTTATGTACAGGAAAATTAAATTTATGAGAATTGTTAACCAGTTGGTCTTTGTACCAACTCATACTGTCTCCACGCCAAGGATAAATAGCGTTTTCGTAAATTGATAAGGCAGTGTTTGGTATGACTAATTCTTCATCAATACCAATAACATCACCATATCCTTCACATTTTGGACAAGCTCCATAAGGATTATTAAAGCTAAATAAATGAACATTTGGTTCTAAAAACTGAAGTCCATCTAATTCAAATTTATTACTAAAATGACGTAAGGTTTGATCTGCTAAGGTTTCGATATAGCAATTGCCTTTACCTTCAAAAAACGCAGTTTGTATAGCATCAGCTAAACGGTTGTAAAAGTCATCATCATCTTTAGTTACAATCCTATCAACAACTAAAAATACGCCTTCTGTAGAGGTTAAATCTTTAGCATCATCAATACGTACAACTTTATCTTTGACTTTTAGTCTTGCATACCCTTGAGCATTTAAAGCTTTTAGTTTGTCTTGTAATTCTCGACCTTCTTCTAAAAATAAAGGTGCTAACAATAAAAGTTTTTGATTTAACTCTAAAGTTTTTATGTGATTTATAACATCTGTTACAGTATCTTTTTTTACTTCCTGACCAGAAATAGGAGAGTAGGTACGTCCAACTCTAGCAAATAATAGTTTTAAATAGTCGTAAATTTCGGTGGTTGTACCAACGGTTGATCTTGGGTTGGTGCTATTTACTTTTTGCTCGATTGCAATTGCAGGAGCAATACCTTTAATATAATCTACTTTTGGCTTGTTTAATCTACCTAAAAATTGTCTAGCATAACTGCTTAAGCTTTCTACGTAACGTCGTTGACCTTCAGCATACAATGTGTCAAACGCTAAGCTGGATTTTCCAGAACCCGATAATCCAGTTATGACCACTAATTTACGACGTGGTATAACAACATCTATATTTTTAAGGTTGTGCAATTTTGCACCTTTAATAATAATATTTTCTTTTGGATTTACTTCAGAAAGTATAGTGCTCATAGTTATTTTAGCCTGTAAGAATGCAAAGATAACATAAGTTACGCACCTTTTAAAACAGATTATTGTGCAATAGAATGTTAAAAGTTTAATTTATTTTTGTTTTTTCGGAATGATTGTTGTTATATTTGAACCGTGTAAAACCCGAATAAAACTTTTAGCCTATACTATAACATTACTTTTTAATTTATAACCCCCAACCAGAACACTTTTTTGGTGCCTAAAAGTAATGATTATGCGAAAAGACACAATTACAGATGCTATTCTTGTTAGTAACTATATTAAAGGAGAGGAATCTGCTTTAGAAGTTCTAATCACAAAACACAAACAACGTATTTATAGTTTTATTTACTCAAAAGTCTACGACAGAGATGTTGCTGAAGACGTATTTCAGGATACCTTTATAAAGGTTATCCGAACTTTAAAACGAGGAAAATATAACGAAGAAGGTAAGTTTTTACCATGGGTTATGCGTATTGCACATAACTTGGTGATTGATCATTTTAGAAAAAATAGTAGAATGCCTAAATTTGATAACTCAGGCGAGTTTAATATTTTTTCAGTCATTAGTGATAATGCATTAAATGCAGAAAAAGTGATTATTAAAGAGCAAGTTGAAGCTGATGTAAGACGTTTAGTTGATGAGTTACCAGAAGATCAAAAAGAAGTTTTAATGATGCGAATGTATAATGATATGAGTTTTAAAGAAATATCAGAACGTACAGGAGTTAGTATTAATACTGCATTAGGACGTATGCGATATGCTTTAATAAATATGCGTAAGGTTATTGATAAGCATAATATTGTTTTGACCAACTAAAGGTGCAATAAAGTTATTTTTTTGTCGTTATCTTTTAAGAACAAAACTAAAGATATATGGCAAAAATTTACTCTGAAGAATCTAATACCCCAAAAAAGCAGGATTTTAAATTAAATCCTAAAATTGAAACGATTAGTTTTATTTTAAATTACTCCAAGGCTTTAAGTGTTATAAATTATAAAAATTTGAAGTTTGAAGCACTTCAAAACTAAATTTTAAAAACGTCCTGAAAATAGCTTCAGGACGTTTTTTTATAGTAATCATTGCAATTTAAGGCTGTTAATAGGTGTATTAATACAGCATTATTTTTTTGCATATTCTTTTAAAACAGATGCACGACCTATAGTTTTTGTTATAATATCTTTATCCAAATCCCAACCTCTTGCTGGCGAATATTCGCGACCATACCATATAATTTGAAGATGTAAATCATTCCATAGTTCTCTAGGAAATAATCGTTTAGCATCTTTTTCGGTTTGTTGTACGCTTTTTCCATTAGTTAAATTCCAACGATACATCAATCTATGTATATGTGTGTCCACAGGAAAAGCAGGTACACCAAAAGCTTGACTCATAACTACGCTAGCGGTTTTATGACCTACAGCAGGAAAAGTTTCTAAAGCTTCAAAAGATTCTGGTACAACTCCGTTATAATCTTCGACTAACATTTTAGATAAGCCATAAATACCTTTACTTTTCATTGGAGATAAACCACAAGGTCTGATAATGTCTTTAATTTCATCAACACTCATTTTAATCATATCATAAGGATTATCTGCTTTTGCAAACAGTAATGGTGTGATTTGGTTTACCCTAACATCTGTACACTGAGCAGATAATAATACAGCTACTAGCAAAGTATAAGGGTCTTTATGGTCCAATGGAATAGGTATTTCTGGATATAACTTTTTTAACGTATTTATAACAAATTCTACCTTTTCTTGCTTAGTCATTAGTTGTATTTTTGAATGAAACCAAAATTACAACTATGAACACATTAAAACAAGGTGATAAAGTACCTAATTTTACAGTAAATGATCAGGATGGAAACCCTATATCTTTATCTGATTATAAAGGAAAAAAACTAGTGGTTTTCTTTTACCCAAAAGCGAGTACACCTGGTTGTACTGCTGAAGCTTGTAATTTAACAGATAATTACACTGCTTTACAAGACAAAGGTTATGAAATTTTAGGTGTTAGTGCAGACTCTGAAAAAAGACAAACTAATTTTAGAAATAAATACAGTTTTCCGTTTCCATTATTAGCCGATGAAGACAAAGAAGTTATTAATGCTTTTGGTGTTTGGGGTTTAAAAAAGTTTATGGGTAAGGAATATGATGGTATCCATAGAAAAACATTTTTAGTAGATGAAAATGGAGTAGTAGCACATGTTATTGACAAAGTAAAAACTAAAGATCATGCAGCGCAAATACTTGAACTGTAACCTTATAAAATAGACACAAAATTAAAAAGCGACCATTGGTCGCTTTTTTTATTTATAATAGTGGAATAGACTAATCTTCGGTTTCTTCCATTGTGTGATAGACGTTTTGTACATCATCATCTTCTTCTAACTTTTCTAATAATTTTTCTACGTCAGCAGCTTGTTCTGGAGTTAATCCTTTTGTGACTTGTGGTATGCGCTCAAAACCTGAAGATAATATTTCTATTTCACGACTTTCTAATTCTGCTTGAATAGCTCCAAAGCTTTCAAAAGGTGCGTAGATTAAAATTCCGTCATCATCAGCAAAAACTTCTTCTGCTCCAAAATCTATAAATTCTAATTCTAATTCTTCTGGATCTAAACCTTCTGCATTCACTCTAAAGTTACAAGTGTGGTCAAACATAAAAACTACAGATCCTGACGTCCCTAAGCTACCATCACATTTATTAAAATAACTACGTACGTTGGCTACTGTTCTTGTATTATTGTCTGTTGCAGTCTCAACTAAAACAGCAATACCATGAGGAGCATAACCTTCAAAAATAACTTCTTTATAATCGCCTTGTCCTTTTTCGCTAGCTTTTTTAATGGCACGTTGCACATTATCTTTAGGCATGTTTACTGCTTTGGCATTTTGTATAACTGCACGTAAACGCGAGTTACTAGCTGGATCTGGTCCACCTTCTTTTACAGCCATTACAATATCTTTACCAATACGTGTAAAGGCCTTACTCATAGCAGACCAACGTTTCATTTTACGTGCTTTTCTAAATTCGAAAGCTCTTCCCATGTTATATATGTTTTTAAATTTCCGCTACAGCGGAAACTAAATAGTTAAATTTTTAATAGTTACAAATTTAAAAAAACTTTAATTTTTTGATGCAGTCGGTTTGAATAATTTTAAAATTGATTACTTATTGACTGATTTTAATTAAATCCTTTAAAATATTATAGCTTTCTGCAATATAAACATCTTTAGATAATTGTAAAATGACGTCTTGATTTAAACGATTGTCATCTGGATTTTTATCTAATAATTGTTGTGTAGGTTTTGTGTTGTTAACAGTTATTAACGCTTGGTTAGTTTGCTCTTGGAAAACTTGATTGTATAATGCAGTTTTGTTGTTTTGATTTTTTAAAACATCATCTATTGTAAGTGTATATTTTTTACCTTTATTATAAATACTTTGTTTTAGTTTTATGTTACTATTGGCTATATTAGTAAATGTAGAGTCAGACTTTAAGCGTTGTTTGTGATTGTTAATAACATAATTATAATCAAGTTTAGCTAATGGATTATGTTTTAAGGTTGGCGTTACACTATGATTTTTTAGCGCATAACTATAGTATTGCTCTTGACTATTTAGATTGTCATAGATAGATGGTAATTTAATATCTGGTATTACACCTATGGATTGGTGGCTTTGTCCTGTTACGCGATAAAAGGTTTCTACGGTAATTTTGCAAAACCCTAAGTTTTTTTCAATATCAAGCGGAAGTATACCTTGTGCACTAGATTTACCGTGAGTTGTAGATCCAACAATTAAAGCGCGATTATAATCTTGCATTGCAGATGCAAAAAACTCTGACGCAGAAGCGCTATAAGAATTAACTAGTACAGCTATTGGTTTATTAAAAAATGTGCCACGTTTAACGTCTCTAATGGTGTAAGTTTCTTTTTGATTGGTTTCAATAATTGTGACAGGTCCACGATCTATAAGCATACCTATTAACTCGATTGCTTCTTGCATAGATCCACCACCATTAAAACGCAAATCTATAAGTAAACCTTGAATTTGCTGTTTTTGTAGTTTGTATAATTCTTTTGCAAAATCAGAGGATACACCACGACCATTTAATGATTCGTCATTAGTATAAAAACTTGGTATTTTTATATATCCTAAATCTTGATCAGAACCAATTAAATAACCTCTAATAGCATTGTCTTCGACTTTAATTTTAGTTTTAGTAATGCTTATTGTTTGTATGGTTCCGTTTTTCTTTTTTATAGTAAAAGCAATAGTTTTATGACCTTCTTTATTACTAAATGCTTTTATGGCGTCATTAGACACGCACAAAGTATTGAAGGTTGTTCCGTTTGCAGTTAAGGATATAATGATGTCGTCCACTTCAAAGTTTCCGTTAATAAAAGCAGCACTTCCTGGAGTAATTTGTGCTATTGTGATTTGTCCTTCTTTATTTTTTTCGGTAGTAATACCAAAAGACAATTGGTTGCTTGATAGCTCTCCTTCATATATTAACTTTTCGGTTGGATTAAAAAATACAGAATGCGGATCATGATATTGTAAAAAGGCATTTATAAATGCGTCTTTTACATATCTATCTAAACCACCACTATTAGTAGTAAATTCTTCTAAGACACAGAGTTGGTTTTTTACAATGTCTAATCTAGATTTAACTTCTAAGGTCTCAAAATTGTCTTTTATATATTGAATATCATGATTAGTATTTAATACGTCTTTTAGAACTTTTAGAGCAACAACTTTTTCAATATTTAAAGCTAAAGCATCTAAGTTTTTAGCATAGGTATACTCTTTTTCAGGTAAGTATTGCATTATTAAACCTCCAGAATAATCCGGTGTTTGGGTGTTTAATGACTCTAGGATTGTTTTTGTGTTTTTTATACGTTGTGCTAATACCGTTTTAAAAGAATCAATAAATAAACAATTGTCAGTATTTAAATACTCGTCAAATTGTAATTGTTGGGTTTTAAATTGTGCGATGTCTGATTGTAAAAAAAAATCTTTATCATTATCTAAATTAGTGATAAATAAATCGAATACAGCTTGTGATAGGCTGTCATTAATAGCTTTAGGTTGGTAATGTTTGTCTGCCACTAATTGTTTTACAGCGACTAATTGCTGACAAAAAATAGAGTCGTTTTGAGCTAAAGAGACATTAAAAAATAAGGTAATAAGTAGGAGTAAGGGTTTATACATTTAGGGCATTTATTGTTTTAGTCTTCTTCCTCTTCAACAATATGCTCTATTGCTAACGCTAATTTAAAATCTTTATCAGTAACACTTCCAGCATCATGTGTTGTTAATGTTATTTTTAAGACATTATACTCGTTGGTCCATTCTGGATGATGGTTTAATGCTTCGCACTCAAAAGCAATACGACTCATGGCACTAAAACAATCTTTAAAGTTTTCGAATTCAAATTCTGCATGAATCGCATTATCATAATATTCCCATTCAGGAAGCCTAAGTAAACGTTGTTCAATTTCTAATTTGGTAAGTGCTGTCATAAATTTTTTATTTAAAAATAAGAAATTTATACTTCTAAATCTGTTAAAATATCTTGACTTACTAATTGTAAATGGTCTGGAAGTTTATTTTTACTTGATAATACAGCAAGATAACGGTCGTTATTGGTTGTAAATACTTGCTTAAAGATAGGTTTGTTGACTCCAAGCGAATTTAAAATTTCTTTAAAAAAATCGTCATGATGCACTAAATCTTCACTTCCTAAGTGAAAAATTCCAGATTTATTCTGATTAATGATATAGTGTATTTGTTGGGTGACTTTACTATCAGTAGTCACATTCATTATTAAATTAGGAAAGACCTCAATGGGTTGTTTTTCTTTTAAAAAAAACTTTATTTCTTCTACTCTAGGTGAGTAGGCGCCAAATACCATTGGTAGTCTAATTATAGCATAATGTTGTTTTGGAAGACGCAACAACATGTTTTCTATTTTAATTTTAAAATGACCATACATACTATGACTTAAGGTTTTGTCGTCTTCATAGCTTGGAAACTTGCTGTAAGCGTCAAATACATTTGCTGAAGACAAGAATATAAGTTTACTATCGTTGGCAACTAGATATTCGGTAATATGATGATGAGCTATAATTTGAGCCGAAAAGTTACCACGTAAGGCCGAAATAATTATGGTAGGTTTTACTATATCAAGGATTTCAAAAATATCGTCTT
The DNA here is from genome assembly GCF_016785945.1 of Olleya sediminilitoris. GTDB lineage: Bacteria > Bacteroidota > Bacteroidia > Flavobacteriales > Flavobacteriaceae > Olleya > Olleya sediminilitoris. The sequence continues at coordinate 257,419 of NZ_JAEMEF010000002.1, forward strand.
CTTCTATATTATATTGAAAATAATGCTGGTTTTTACTAAACGCATAATTGTCCACAAAATAGGTTCCGTAGGTGTTAAAGTAGCCACAAAGCTCTTTATACAAAGCTTGTCCTAAAAAGCCACTAGCACCTAAAATTAGTATACGATGTTTGTTATTTATCCCTTTCATTATAAAATATAACGTTTAGAAAATGGATAAATTGGTTTGGGTAGTAAATTGCTCTAAAGCTTGCATGCCAATTAATGAGTTTCCTTTGGCATTTAAACCAGGAGCCCAAGTCGTTATAACATATTGATTAGGTAATAAGGCAACAATACCACCACCAACACCACTTTTACCAGGTAAACCAACCTCAAAAGCAAACTCACCAGACTCGTCATAAAAGCCACAAGTTAGCATGATTGCATTAATACGTTTGGCTTGACTGCTTGAAATGTGTTGTTTGTTATTAACACAACGTCCTTTATTAGCAAAGACATAAAAGGCTTTAGCAACCTGAGAACAAGTCATCTCTAAAGCACACTGATGAAAATAAAAATCCATAACAACATCTACATCGTTATTAAGATTACCAAAAGACTTTAATAAATTAGCAGCAGCTAGATTGTTAAAACCTGTTTCTTTTTCTGAAGCTGCAACTTTTAAATTATAGTCAATAGATTGGTCGTTAGCAATAGCTCTAACATACTGTAAAAACTCTTGTTTTGGGTTTTTAAACTGACTACATAATATGTCTGCAATTACAATTGCACCAGCATTTATTAACGGATTTCTAGGAATACCGTTTTCTAGTTCTAATAAAGATAAATGGTTAAAGGGGTTTCCAGACGGTTCTACATCTACACGTTTCCAAATGTCATTATTTTCAAAAGCTATTGCTTTGGACAAGGATAATACTTTGGAAATACTTTGTATAGAAAAAGGCACTTCGGCATCACCAACACTGAAATTTTCACCATTCATGTGTTGTATAAAAATACCAAACTGATTAACATCTTGTTTGGATAACTCTGGAATATAAGAAGCAACAACACCCTTAACGACATTGTCTTTTAAGTTGTTATGGATGTTGTTTATAATTGTATTAAAATCTTGCATATAGTATTTACGCCTTGTAAAACGGAAGTTTTACAACAGTTGCAGCAACTGCTTTTTTACGTATTTGAATATTAATTTTACTGTTTACATCTGCAAATACCGTTGGCACATAACCAAGACCAATCCCTTTACCTAACATTGGCGACATAGTACCAGAGGTTACAACACCAATAGTTTTACCTTGACCATCAACAATATCATAACCTTGTCTAGGTATACCACGTTCGTCAAGCTCAAAAGCGACTAATTTACGATCTACACCTTTACGTTTTTGAGCTTCTAAAGCTTCACTATTAGTAAAGGTTTTAGTAAATTTTGTTACCCAACCTAAACCAGCTTCAATAGGTGATGTTGTATCATCAATGTCATTTCCGTAAAGGCAATAACCCATTTCTAAACGTAGCGTATCTCTAGCAGCTAATCCAATTGGTTTAGCACCAGCTTCAGTAACTTTGTCCCAAATTTGTTTGACTTCGTCATTTTTGCAATAAATCTCAAAACCACCACTTCCAGTATATCCAGTTGCAGAAATAATTACATTGTCAATACCAGCAAAATCACCAACTTTGAAGTTGTAAAATTTAATTTCTGATAAATCATGACTAGATAAAGCCTGCATTTTTTCAACTGCATTTGGACCTTGAATTGCTAATAACGAGTAGTCTTCAGACAAATCACGCATATCTGCACCAACTGTGTTTTTAGAGCTAATCCAGTTCCAGTCTTTTTCAATATTACTAGCATTAACCACTAATAAATACTGTTCTTCTTTTAATTTATAAATAATTAAATCGTCAACAATTCCGCCATCATCATTTGGTAAACAAGCATATTGTGCTTTACCTATAGTTAACTTAGACGCATCATTACTACTTACACTTTGTATTAAATCTAAAGCCTTAGGACCAGAAATTAAAAATTCTCCCATATGTGATACATCAAACACACCACAGTCTTTTCTAACTGCTTCATGTTCTATATTTACACCATCATATTGTACAGGCATATTGTAACCTGCAAAAGGGACCATTTTTGCACCAAGTGCTTCGTGTGTTGCTGTTAAAGCTGTGTTTTTCATGAAATATATTTTTGTTTTACCGTCAAGCGGAAATTTTAAAACCTTGTCTAACAAAAGTATTGAAAATTATTGATTTGGTTTTTACGTTTTCAGGTAATATCAAGTTAAAATTTAGGATTCTGTTAGAATGCTTTTGTAGCAAAAAAATGAAAGTAACATATTATACAATGTTAAGTGTTACAAATCTTAGTCATTTAATGCCATAAACAAAATTACCTAGTATAAATATTTATACTAGGTAATTTTATATTAGATAATTGGAGTATTTAAATCTCAAATACTTCTAATTGCTTATCAAGAAGTCTTTTGACGTATAATATATCATTATAGATTATTAATTGACTGTAACCAGTTGTATTGTTGTTGTTGGATTGAATAATTTTAGGAGATTCTGTTGGTGTATTTAAATCAAAACTATACAAATTAGTACTACCTATTTGACTGTAGTAAATCTTATCTTCATGGATATCAAACCCTAAAATATAACCTTCATTGCCTATAGCATCTTCAATATCTTCTGCAGTGTAAACAATTGACGAGCCTTGAGAAGGTGAATTTAAATCTATTCTATGAACTTTGTTTTCTGAAGAAAAATATAAGAAGTTATCTATAACTTTACCGTTTTTAGGAATCACAAATTCGTCAGTAGCGACTAAATTATCAGTGCCAGAAGTATTAAACTGATAAAAATTATTTATTGGTGACAATCCATTTGGACTAGATACATAATATAAGTTAGTATGGTTTTTTATTAGTAAGGATCTAGGAGTATCAATAACAGGTGTTACTTGCGTACCTCCTGCAATATTATTGACGTCAAGTTGTTTTATACTAGAAAATGCAGGCCAATAAGTCTGATAATATAACTGATTATTAATTACTTTTAAGGTTACAGGTGCTTCATCATCTTCTATAATTAATTCAGCGGTAGCATTATCATCTTCAAGATTAATGCGGTATATGTTATATTGATAATCAAAATACAAATATCCATTATCAATATCAAAAGATTCAATTTCAGAAACATAATCAATAGAGCTAGAAAAGTCCATTGTTTTAATATATGTTGGTTCTGAAGATTCTTCAATAACCACAGGTGTGGAGATGTTGTCATCAACTGCACCTGTAGTGATGTTGTTATCAAACTTTTCATTAGAACAGTTAAAGCACAATAATAATGTTTTGAATTAGGATAATACTTGAGTGTTTCATTTAATATTTTAATATGGTTAGTGTTCAACATCAAGTATACAAGAGGTCTTTAAAATAAGTATATTATTGATGTTTTACACAAACAAATGTAATATTCAGTTTCACCTGTTTTTATTTATTACTGTTAATTAAATATCAATTAACATTAATTAACATTAATATCAAAAGTATAAACAAAAGTGATGTTCTTCTATTTAAAGTATTACTTACTGTTAAGTTTAAAGTAAGACAAATAATATGTTTTTTTGCTATAACGTTTACTCCCAAGTATTACTCTTGACTAAAGTTAGCCAATCCATGACTTGATTACTTAAGGTTTCTAGTTTAGCAACATAATTAGGGTTAGGTTTATACCAACTTTGTGTTAAGTAGTAATCTTGAATCACTTTTGTTTTAAAAACATAACCTTTAATAGCGAAGGGTAAATTTCTTAATATTTTGTATGAATCCTCATCAATGGATTTTGTACACGTTTTATTATCTTCTTTATAAAATATAATATCATGTGGCAAATTATGTTTAGTGTAATCAAATACATCATAATAGTCTTTCATGTACGTAGCGCTAGAGTAGAGGCTTAATTCGCCTTTAGGCTTAAAGTTTTTCTTTTTAAAACTAATTATGCCACTATTGGTAATAAACTTTGTGTCTTTTGCTTTACTGTATTCATTTACATGATTAAATACTCTACCATCCTCAATACTCCATTCTTTTTTATCTTCAAAAAAAGTATTAGAAATATTAAAATCTTGGTTATTTCCCATATCAATATTAAGAGTAAAGTCATCTATCTGATTATTTCCCCATCTATTGGCAGCAGTTAAAATATAATCAAAACTATATCTTTCTAAGACTGATCCTGACATATTAAAACGGTAGGTATGTTTGATGGTATTTATACCAGGTTTAAAATTAGCATTAAAATAATATACGTAGTAAAACTCTGGGCTATTGCTATTAAAGTCCTCTCCAATAACTTCTGCTTCAGTTTTTGCATCAATTGCACCATTAATGTAATAATTATTAGTGTTTACCATAGCGGTTTTATGTTTCAAAAACTGATTATTCATTATCACATCAAAATTTGATATGTATGGATGTGCGCCATTTTTAGGATAGCCATTAACATCTCCAAAAGGTGAAGGAGCTTCAAAACCCACTAAAATAGTTTTGTTTTTACCTGAATTAAAAAAAGTGTAATCCACAGTAACATATACATAAGTTTCTCCATCTACAACTTTTCTAACAAGTGTTAAAACCTCTTTAGTAACTGTAACATCAGTCTCGTTAATAGGTATTAATTGGTTTCCGGAAGCGTAATAAGCTCCATCATTTGCAAAGCAGTTAAATCCAAAAAGGAATAGGAGTAAACCCAATTTAAAATTCATTATATACTATTTAAAAGTTTTATGTTTTTACCGTCAAGCGGAAAATAAGCCTGTGGTCTAACAAAAGTATTGAAAATTAAATTGCCAATTTAAAGTATAACAGCTTATATATAGCTTTAAGTTTTCAGCTGAAGCTTATTGCTTTAATTTAAAATATACATTAATGAAAATACAGATATAAAAATCCATAAACTAACTGCTAAAAGTACAGGTTTACTTCCCAAAGCTTTTAAGTCCTTGATGTATAAAGTAGATCCAACAACAAATAATGTTAATACCAAAAGACGTTTGGCAATTGTAACAATGCTTAAAGTTATGTTTTGAGGTAATAGTTGGTAGCTATTAATAATTATAGCAATTATAAAAAGAATAATAAAGTATGGTATTTTTATTTTTTCGCCTTTAGTTTTAAAATAAAACATCGTGAAAATAGATAACGGAATAATCCACAATGTTCTAGATAATTTAACTGTAGTTGCAATTTTTAAAGCTTGATCTCCGTAAGTTAATGCAGCTCCAACAACAGAGCTGGTGTCATGAATAGCTATAGCACACCATAATCCAAATTGCTCTTGAGTAAGGTTGAAAGCATGACCTAAGGCAGGAAATACAAATAAGGCAAACGAATTTAATAAAAACACAATCCCTAAAGCAATACTAATAACACTACTTTTTGCTTTAATAATTGGTGAAATTGCAGCAATTGCACTACCACCACAAATAGCAGTTCCAGAGGTAATTAAATGTCCTAATTTTAAATCCATTTTTAAAGCTTTAGCTAATAAAACACCAAAGGTTACTGTTAATACAATAGAAAACACTGTTAATCCAAATCCTTGTTTTGTGGTTTGTAATGTGTCTTTAAAAAGCATACCAAAACCTAATCCAATAATTGATAACTTAAGTAAATAGCTAATAACTTTATGACTGTAAGTTTTAAAAGGGTTATCAAAAAGTAATGTAAATCCAAATCCTAACAACAATGCTGAAGTACTATTTATGTAACCCAAAGCAATAGTTATTACAATAACAAGGTATAAGATTTTAGATAGTTTAGATTTCATATTACAAAATTAATGCAATACAAAAGTAAACTTAACAAATAACTAATTAGAGTATTAATTTGTTATTTAGTATAACTATAGGTTATAGTTGTTTGTGATAAAAGTCTCAAAATAATCAAGCATATTAGATTGAAAACCAGTGCGTTTAACAAAGTAAAACCATCTTTGGATGGATAGGTTTTTTATGTCAATAATTTTTAATTGATTGTTTACTAAGTCCTTACTTACTGAATGTATTGATAATAAAGCATAATGATCAGAATGGTACAAGTAGTTTTTAATAGACTCTGTACTATTTAGTGTTACAACTGTGTTTAAGGATTTAATATTATTTTTTAATAAAAACTGATCTATAATATCCTTAGTTCCAGATCCGTTTTCACGAACTATCATTGGTAGACTTTGTAAAGTTTGTGTGTCAATGCTTCCATTTTTAAAAGCAGGATTATTACTACTTGTAACCAATACAATTTCGTCTTTAATAAACTTATCATAATGTAGTTTAGGGTTGGTTTTAGTACCTTCGGTTATACCAAAATCTAGATCTTCGTTTAAAATTAAGTCTTCAATAGTCTCAGAGTTATTACTAATTATTTCAAATTTAGTTTTTGGATATTGTTGTCTGAATTTTGAAATAACTTTAGGTATAATGTAATTAGATACTGTAGTGCTAACACCAAAGCTAAAGTGTTCAGGGAAAGTATCGTTTTTATGTAAAAACTGAGTGTCCATTTGATTATAAACGGCTAATATTTTATTAACATATAACAAAAAAGATTGACCCTCTGTGGTTAACTCAATCGAGTTTCGTTTTCTTACAAAAAAGGTTGTTTTATATTCTTCTTCAAGATTTCTAATAGATTTTGAAACTGCAGGTTGCGATATAAACAATTGTTCAGCAGCCTTAGTAAAACTTAAAGTTTTAGCTACAATCTTAAATATGTGTAATTTAGTTTTCATGTACTGATAATTGAAGTCACAATATACAAAGCTTACTAGTAGTTTAGCTTTAATTTATAGCATAGAAATGTTAAAAATATTAGTAAACATGGTGTTTTTGCCTTGCTTTATACTAAACTATAGTTAAACCAAGTGTTATAATTTGGTGTTATCTAATGTGTTGATTAACTTGAAGTATGGAAAATATATTAGTAGCAGGTGCCAACGGTACCACAGGAAAAAAAATAGTAAATCTTTTAAATCAATCTCAATATTTTAACCCAATTGCAATGGTTAGAAAAGAAGAGCAAAAAGCTTTTTTTGAGGCCAAGCAAATAGATACTGTTTTAGGTGATTTAGAAGACGATATATCTCATGTATTTAATAATAAAACTATAGATAAGGTTTTGTTTGCAGCAGGATCTGGAGGAAAAAATGTAGTTGAAGTTGATCAAGAAGGCGCAAAACGTATGGTTGATGCATCTAAAAAGAATAACATTAAAAAGTTTGTGATGCTAAGTTCAATGGGAGCAGACCAACCTGAAAAAGCTGAGCAATTACAAGACTATTTAAAAGCTAAACATAATGCAGATGAGTATTTAAAATCCTCTGGATTAAACTATAGTATTGTTAGACCTGGATCTTTAACTAATGGAGAGTTAACCAATAAGATACAGCTAGATCAAAAATTAGATACACAAGGCGAAATTAGTAGAAATGATGTTGCACAAACTTTAGTTAGTACATTAAATGATGATGTTGCCAATCAAGTAACTTTTGAAATTTTAAAAGGTGAGACCTTAATTGGTGAAGCTTTAGATAAAGTATCTGCAGTTAATGCATAAGATTAATTTTACTATTAATTTTGAATAAAAAAAAGCTACCATTTGGTAGCTTTTTTTATGGATTTTTATCTGTATATATGGCTTTTAAGTAGTTGTTTTAAATTCATAAAATTGTTCAAATTCTGATTTTTTTTTGAACTATTAATCTTATAAAGTTTCTATAACTTTAATTCTTATGCCAATAAAACAATCGTCCTCACATTGATTATTTTCATAACCACAAGTCGAAATCATTCCATTATTTTCAGTTTCAAAGTAAGTTGTCGTATTACTTCTTTCAATTAGCCAATCATTTTGAGCTTTATCATAAACTTCATCTAATGTAATTGGTTCAGCTCCGTTTTCGTGAGAACCTATTTCAGAACCTGTTTCTGTCCATTGGATTTCGTCTGGCTGAATGTCAGTTGATATGCCATCTGTAACCGTGTATTCAAAATCTCTTTGAGTTACAATTCCATTTTCAACGATTATAGTAGTTTCCCAAACGAATCCTACCCACGAACCAAGTGTTACAATGTATTTGTATGAGTTGTTAGAACTTTCTTTGAAATTTAACCAAGTTTTTTGACTGATTTCAAATTTGTCTTGGTATTCTAAATCATCTGAATCACAAGAGTTGAATATACTCCCGATTAATAATAGAATAATTAAATAAGCTTTATTTTTCATTTTTTATAGACGTTTTTTTTATTCATTTGATTGCTATTAAATGTTTTGTCCTAAAATTTGGAATAGGTTAAAATTGAATTATGCTGATAATTTATATACGCTAATTTAGTGTTTTAAATTTATCTAAAGATAAGCTTAATATTATTTTTTGTATAATCAATTGCGTTTTGTTAAGATTACTTAATACGTTCTACGTTATTAAAAGTTTGGAACCGATAAAATTTGCCTTTTAAGATGATATTTGAATGTTCAGACATTTCTTCTTAGTAACAATGAATTTATTCTGTCATACTAATGTCTATTTTTTTTCTTTTGAGTATTTTTGTGTTTGGTGTCTTTAGCTTGATAAATATCCTTATTACAATGATTAATATTTACTTCGGGAAATTCATTTTTAGCGACATTAAGTTTCTTAAAAAGTTATTTAACTTCGACACTTAAATTTGTTCAAGTTCTATTTCTCTCTCCTTTTTATATGTCGGTATTTTGTAATTTAATTATTAAAAATAAATCAAAGTGAAGTCTTCCCTAAAGATAGGTTAGTTAATAATTCAAATTCACTAATTTTTAAATTCAAACTGTCACAATCTAAAGAAGCAAATCTAGTGATAGTAAAAAGCTGTAAGCGTTTATTGTCATTTACGATAGTAAACTTGAAGCTTTAGCAATAGATGTATAACTATCTTATTTTGAAAAAATATTGTAGAATGCTTAAATAATTATTTATCAAACTTTAAGATGTCTTAAAAAGGTGAAGACTTAAAAGTATATTTCTAACAAAGGAAAATTAAAAGTATTTCTTTTTTAAATTTTCTTTTTTTATAATTTCTGTTTCAGCTATAAACTTCATACATAAATATATTGATATTACGTGTGTTATAGTAATCAAAACAGTAAATGTTTGTGTAAAATATATAAACTCGTTAATTGGTGTTAAAGCAATATGAAACATGCAAAATATACCAGATGTTAGTATTAACGTGGCATTATCATAATAGTCATTTATATAAATAATAGCACATGATATAACATAAGTAATTAATATAAAAGTAATCATGATAGTATACACTAAATTTGTGTTTGATAGGTGTTTAATAAGTAAATCTAATACAGAATATATTATATAACTGGCCAATAATAAACCAATTAACACAGATAAAAACAGGATATTTTCTAGTTTAGATTTATTTAAATATTGTTTTAATATAAGACTACTACAAATTAGATAAATAGATGTTAAAATAGTTATCCAAGAAAATAATTTATCAAAATCTTTAAAAGTTAAAATGTCAGAAATAATGATAGCTATTAATCCTATTATATATAAATAGTTAGGCTTACCTTTTGTAATATTAATGTATTTAAGTAATAATGTAAAAATAACCACAGGTGTAAAATAGATTAGTGTGTTTTTTTCCATTACAACACTGATTAAAATGGTTAGCGCAAAACTTAAATAAAATAATAAATCATACAAATAGCCTTCTTGTTTAATAAAATTTAAATAAATTGATTTTAAATTAAACATTTATGCTTCTAGGTTAGAGTAGTTGTTATAGTCTAAATATAACCAATAGTTTCTATACTTAGACTAATAATTGCTATCCACTTTTTTAATTAGCGTATAAAATTAACCCAACACCAATCAATATTCCGATTAAAGATATTAATTTTTGTCTCTTATTTTTCTCTTTAAAAACAAGTCCACCAATAACAACAGCTATAATAATTTGACTTCGTTTTATTGCAGAAAGTAACATAATTAAAGCGTCAGGATCCTGTAGCGCCTTAAAGTAAAAATAATCTGCAGACTGTAATAAAATACCAACTGCTATAATAGACCATCTAAAGGTAAATGCTTTACGTTTTTCGGCATAAGGAAACCACGTTATGGTTAGAATTACCAATAAAATTAAAATGGTGTATAAACAAAACCAAAACTGTAAAGTTTGTGGATTTAAACTTAAATTCTGAATTAAAAATTTATCATATAATCCACTAGAAGCACCTAAAAAAGTGGCTCCAATAATGGCAAAAATCCATTTATTTCGTTTAAAATTTATGCCTTCTTTTTTACCAATTCTAGAATATAATATTACCGAAAAGATAATGAGAAAAAATCCAATCCATTGGTAAGCATTTGGACTTTCTTTGTAAATTATTATTGCACCAATAAAAGTAAAAAATGGTCCAGCAGATCGTATTGGTGTGACAATTGTTATGGGTAAATGTTTTAAAGCTTGATAAGCTAACACCCAAGAACTAGCCATTATCATAGATTTTATAAAAATAAAACCATGTGTTGTTGCTGTAATATCTTGAAAATCGTAACCTTTTTCTAAAGCATATTCTGAATTAAATTTTGAAAACAAATAAAAACCAGCTATAAATAAAAATCCGCTAGAAACAGTTCCTAAAAGTACCGGAAACACTTCGTTTCCTTGTACTGCATGTTTTTTACACAAGTTGTGTAATCCTAAAAAAAGTGCTGCTAATAAGCCTAAATACATCCACATGACGCGAATATACTTTATTGTAGTGTTTTGCGATTATTTTTTATAAAATTAATCAGATTTGGTTTTATCATAGTGCATAAAAATATTGATCCAAATATTTCTAGATAACCTTAAAATAATTGGTAAACACAGTAGCATAAATAAAACAAGTATAATGTAAGATATTAATAATGAAAACTCTAAAACCATATAAGAAATAAATAAAGAAAATGAACCAAATATTAAACCAACAGGATAACTAACATACATAGCTCCAAAAAAGAATGAGGGTTCAATCTTGTATTTGGTGCTACAGTGACTGCAACGTTCTTCCATTGTTAATGTACTTGTAACTTTGTATGGATTATTTACAGTGTACATACTTTCATTTTGACAAACAGGACAACTACCTAATAGTATACTGTTTAGTTTTGTTCCTTTTAAAAAACTCATTATTAACCTAAAATTGAATAAACTAGCTTTGTTACTTTAATATTTTTAATATTAACTTATATTACTTTGTAAAAGTAGTTTAAACACTTTATAATTAAATAGTATCAATGTTGCTGTTTTTTGTATATTTAGGACATTATAATATGAAAAAGTTACCAGTTTTAAATATAAATCAATTTAAGAATCAAGAAGAATTAACTGATTTTTATAGTAATGATTTAAACGTGCATTTAAAACAAAATTCTAAAATTGTACATAAACCTCATAGTCACAATTTTTATTTATGTGTTTGTTTTACAGAAGGAAATGGTACCCATGAAATAGATTTTGATAGTTATACTATTTCTAAAGGAAGCGTCTTTTTTTTACGTCCAGGACAAATGCATCGTTGGCATTTTACAAGTTTAGTTAATGGATTTATCTTTTTTCATACTCAGGAATTCTTTCAACTTAATATTATAAATACTAATTTAAATGAATTCCCATTTTATTTATCATTAGAAAACACTCCTAAACTTCAGCTTGATAATTATCAATTAAATAAAATAGGTACTATCTTTCAAAGTATTAATGATGAATTTAATGGTCAAATGTTTTTTAAAACTGAAAAAATAGCAAGTCTAATAAATTTGGTTTACATTGATTTATCGAGGTTATATTCTGAAAAAGACTCTAAAACGATAAATGTGTCATCGTCTTATTTAAATATTTTAAGAATTTTAGAACAAAAAATAGAGCTACATTTTAAAACAGAAAAAACTGTTCAGTTTTATGCAAATCTTTTAAATATTACTCCTAAGCACTTAAATAGAGTTGTAAAATCTACAATAGATAAAACAACTTCAGAGTTTATTACAAATCGAGTTTTATTAGAAGCAAAACGATTAATTGTACATTCTAAAAATCCATTATCACATACTGCTGAAACTTTAGGATTTTATGATTACGCTCATTTTTCAAAATTATTCAAGTCTAAAATTGGCATTACAGCTATAGAGTTTAAGACTAAACATAGATTGTAATTATTCTGACTGAAAACTGTGTCTTTTTTCCTGAGTAGAAGAGGCCTCCAATAAGGTGTTAAAAGTTTTAATTGAATCAAAATTTTGTGTTATTGCAGATGAAATAGCTAAACCAGATATACCTGTTTTTAAAATTGGCTTGACATCATCAGTAGTTATTTCACCAAAACCTAAAATTGGAGTTTCTGTATTTAATTCTTTGATAATAGATTTAAAACCATCAAGGCCTAAACTCTCTAAAGTTAAACTATTATTTTCATTTTGTTTAAAAGGGCTTAAGGTAATATAGTCTGTTTGCTTTTGTAAAACAGTTTTACAATCTTGTAAGTTATTTACAGTAACACCTATTATTTGCCAAGTATATAAATGTTGTCTAACAGTAGGAGTGAAGTCTTTTTTATTTTTAAAGTGCACACCATCTGCTTTGATGGTTTTTGCAACTTTATAAAACTGATTAATGATTAATCTAGTCTGAAAATGAGAAGTAATTTTTATAGCTTCTTTCGCTATTTTTAATACTTTTTTTTCTGAAGCATTTTCAATTTTTAATTGTACTAATTCAGCACCAGATGTACAAGCTTTTTGAATATTTTCTAATATTATTTTAGTAGATTCACCTTCAGTGATGTAATGTAATTTAGGTATTACCATTGTAATAAAGCTTTATTAGGTTTGCAAAAGTACAATTATTATAATCTAAATGACATTACATACAACTTAGGTTTTTATTATATTATTTTTTATTTAATCCAGCTTCTCTATATCTTCTCCAGCTAGTTCCTTGTGTACATCTACAACCTGTTAATCCTTGTAAAAAGTCTATACCAATTGTTATTGCATGTGTACCAGAATTAAAACTAGATAAGTCATTCATAGTAATTTGGTAAGAATAGGCAAAGTAAAATCCATTTTTCATGATTCCAGCCATAGGTCCAAGATTAAGAGGTCTAAATGGTTGATCATTTAAAAAACGATATGAAGCTCCTGCCCAATAGTAATCACCAGAACGATTAAATTTTCTATATTTCAAATTGACATCTGTACTGGAACGACCATCGTTATTATATCTTTGGTAAAAGATAGAAGGCTCTAACTCGGTGTTTTTTGATGTTTGAAAAATATAACCAGTATAAGCTTGAAAGTTTAATAATTTACTAGGTTCAATTCCTGTAAAATTATCGATGTCTTTGTCTAAAATATTATTAGCATTTAAACTAGCATAAAATAGCTTATAACGGTATAAAATACCAACATCAAAATTACTATTATTAATAGACCTGTCATCTGTTATACTTGGATCAACAATTGGCATTTCATCATTACCTTCAAAATTTTCTATATCAACTCTAAAACTATTTAGGTTATACGATAAACCAAAGGATAGGTATTGTTGAGAATAATCACTCAAAGTAATATGATAAGCAAAAGAAAATTTAGCTCCTTTTTGTCTAGTATTACCATTTTTATCATTGTATAATGATAAACCAACTCCTGTTTGATTTCCTATTCTAAAATCTGCATACAATGCTTGATTGTCTGGTGCATTTTTTATACCAACCCATTGTGTTAATCCATTGGCTCTAATTCTAACATTATCACCAATACCAGCATAAGTAGGAGAAATAACAAAATCGTTATCTGCTAAATACTGAGTAAATACAGGTAAATTTAATTCTTGCGCAAAGGAGAAAGAAGTAAAAAGAACAACGATGTATAGTGCTAATTTTTTCATTTGTCTATTTTTTTAAATTCTTTTTATCTGTATAATGTGAAATGTCCAACATACTCTTTATCTAATAATGTACTGTTTGTTTTTACAACATACCAGTAATCTCCAGTTGGTAATTCTGTTCCATCATATTTACCATCCCAATATTCTCCAACTCTGTAAGTCGCTACTTTACGACCATATCTGTCAAAAATATCAAAAGTTAAATCTGGGAAATCTTCTACACAACCTGGAGCCCAAGTATCTGCAACACCATCATTATTAGGTGTAAAGTAATTAGAAATACAAGGTCCAACAACATCTATATCTATTGATGCTTCAGCTTGACATCCAGCACTGTCAGTTACAATTACTATGTAAGTACCAGTTTGAGTTACAAAAAATTGATTTGTACTTCCGTGATTAGTATTATTTAATGTGTAAGTATAATCACCTGTACCACCAGTTGTTTCAGCAATAATTTCTCCAGGACCACTTCCTTCAGACAATATTAAAGCAAGAGGTTGATAATCTTCAATAGTAAAGAACTCGGTGTATTGTACACATCCATTTGTATGAGTCACCTCTACAGAATGGTTTGTTCCAACAGGTACATTATTAAAAATGTTACTTGATTGAGGAGTTCCACCATCTAATGAGAATTCTAAAAGACTCATATCCGTAATACTTTCATCAAACAATACAGTAACGATGTTAGTCAATATATTATTATCACATAAGTAATCAACTTGAACTGTTGGATCAATAGTGACAGAATCTGGGAATGTGATATTCCATTCAGATTCACAACCTGCAGCATCTATAATGTATACAATATGATCACCACCACCTAAATTTGTGAAGTCAAAAATAGTTTGTGTTGGACCACCTGTTGTATATGTTGCATTAGGGTCATCAAGGACTACACTGTAAGGTAAGCTACCTCCAGATATTTCAATACTAAATGCTCCATCAGCTTCACCTTCACAAGTTTCGCCCATTAATGAGTCTGGAACTATTTGAATTAATACAGCTTGAGGATCAACAATCGTAAACGTATCAGTATAGTAGCAACCTAATTCATCTTGAGCAATAAAAACATAATCACCAGCTTCTAAGTTTTCAAAGATATTAGTATCAAAGAATTGGTTTAATTGTGGTGATAGTGCATATTTTATTACACCAGTTCCGCCTGTAGCATTGATTTCTAATGTACCATTATCTTCACCGCTACAAGTAATATCTGTAGCTACAAATGTAACTTGTAATGCAGATGTAGGTTCTGTAATAGTTATAGTTTCAACTTCAGTTAAACAGTTATCACTAACTACTTCAACTTGGTAAGTTCCAGCAAATAGATCTGTGAAACTTGCAGGACTATCTGTTGTAGTTTCTATAACAGTTCCTGATCCGTCTAATAAATTATAAGTATAGTTTCCTAATCCACCTTGAGCTGTAGCTACAATGCTTCCGCTATTATCTCCAGCACAATTGATTGTTGGATTATCACTTTGTAAGTTAATTACTAAATCTTGCAATGGTTCTATAGTTATTTCATTTGAAACCATTGCTGTACAGTTATTAGCATCTGATACATAGTATTGGTGTGTACCAGTTGATACTGGAATTGTAGTAGATGTTGTAAACGTACCTAAAATATTTGTAAAGTTACTATCATCACTATAGCTATAAACACCTGTTCCTCCAGTTGCTGATAAAGTAAGCTCATAAGCTACAGGACAAACATTTGTACTAGAATTAACTAGACTAACAGCTATTTGTTCTGGTTGTCCAATAACAATATCTGCAGAAGTAAATGTACAATTTAAACCATCTGCTACAGATACTGTATATGTACCAGCAGCTAAGTTTGTAAATACATTTGAAGTTTGAGGTCCAGAGTTACTTGCTGTAGGAGAAGAACTATTTAAAATATAAGTATAGTTTTCACCTTGGCCACCAGTTACATTACTTACAGTAATACTAGCATCTTGATCTCCGAAACATAACAATGTTGAAGCACTTGCAGTAACAGTTGCATCAATAGGAGTTGGTAAACTTAAAACAACAACTTCTGAAACGATACATCCTTGGAAGTCTCTTACACTAACTGTATAAGTACCAGCAGATAAATCTGTAAACGTTCCATTAGAAGAATACGGTACAGTAGCATCACCAGATAATTCATATTCTAAATTACCCCATCCACCTGTTCCAACAGCTGAAATACTTCCCATACCATCAAGACATGTTACTGATGTTTGTGTTGTACTTAAAGCTAAAGTTTCTATTGGTCTTGTAATTGTAAAACTTTGACTAACAGTACAGAATGGAGTAGATGTTAAAGTCGCATTTACTGTATATGTACCACCTACTAATCCTGAAACTGTTACTGGTCCAGCATCTGTAGTTGTTCCAGAATTAACAGTTGTACCAGAACTATCTAAAATAGTGTAGTCAAATGGTCCTGCTTGATCTGGGTTGTTTGCATTAATAACTTGATCTATAAAAGTAATATTTACACTTCCATCATTGTCATCAAAACAAGTTACATCTACAACAGTATCTATTAATAATTCAAATGTATTTGGATCATTAACATAATGTGTGTCTTGTAAACTACAACCAGTATCTAAATTAGTAACTGTAATTATATAGTTAGTGACATCTAATCCTGTAAATACTCCTGTAGTATTTGTTTGACTATAAACACCACCTGTTACAGATCCAGTGACATCTTCTAAAGTAAATTCTAAATTAGTAGGTGTACCATTAGTAGCTGATACAGTTACTGTAATATCTTCAAGATTAGTACAAGTAATAGCATTATCAACTACAACTGTTATAGCATCTAAATCAATGTAAGGGTCAATAGTTACTGTACTAGCTGTTGTACCTAAACATCCTTGGTCATCATAAACATTAATTGTATATGTTCCACCAGAACTATCAGATTCAGTATAAACATTACTAGTTCCTGATTGAACAACAGTACCACCTTCAACAAATTCATAAATTGTATAAGTACCAGATCCGCCTATTACAGTATCTACTGTAATAGAGGCATAATTAATAGTGTTTGTTCCTGTAGTACATTCATATTGAACAACTGTTGGAGCAGATACAACTATTATGTTAGGTTCTGCAATTACTACATCTTCAGTAGCAAAACATCCTCTTCCAGAATTAACTTGTACAGTATAAGTACCAGCAGCTAATCCTGTAAATATGTTTGAGTTTTGTGGACCAACTGTAATTGGTGCAGTTATTTGATATGTATAAATTGGGTTATCATTACTTGCAGGTAAATCTACAGTAATAACTCCATTACTTTCACCATTACAAGTAACATCATTTACACTAGTAGTAAATGTTACTGGTGTTGCAGTATCTAAAGTTATAGTAGCATCATTAGTACATAAAGTAGTTGTATCCGTAATTGTTACGACATATGTACCAGAAGGCACTCCTGTAAATACATTACCTGTTAAAGTTATTGATGCAGGATTTGGACTAATTGAATATGCATAGTTACTAGTTCCACCAAAACCAGTTGCTGTAATTTGACCATCATCATCACTACAACTTGGAGATATTCCTGCAAGTGAAACAGCTACAGGATCTTCAATTAAGTAAGTTACTGTATCTGTACAACCATTAGCATCTCTAACTGTTATAGTATAAGTTCCAGAAGTATTAACTGTAAATGTAGAACTAGTTTGGAATCCATTACCAATACTATATTCAAAAGGAGCAATTCCTGAAGCAACATTTACTGTAAATGTGTAGTCGTTTGAAGGACTTGGACATTGAGAACCAGTAACTGCAATACCAGATGGAATTGGATCAGTATCAATTGTTATTGTTAAAGGCGTTGTAATTACACAACCATTAGTATCTTGTACGTATACATCCCAAGTCGTAGAGACTGCTGGATCTAATACAGCTGAATTTGAACTTGAATATGTTCCTGCTGGCGAACCACTAACTACAAATGAGTAGCTGTAATTTCCGTTTCCACCTGAAGCACTAACGCTAACTTGAGCACCATCATTACAATTTGCATTTACAAATGCATCAGCAATTAAATCTAAAGGAGCCGATTGATCAACGTCAATTGAAGCAGTAGCTGTACAGCCTGTAGCTTCGTCAGTAATCATTATTGTTTGTGTACTTGCAGATGTTAATCCAGAAACTGTAACTGTTGGGTTAGTTTGCCCTGTCACAACTGGAGCTCCGTTTATAGAATAGCTGTAAGTACTTTCAAAATTAGAAATTGTAAACGTCACTTCTCCATCTGTTCCAGGATTACAAGTTACGTCACTTACTAATTGACCATTTACTTCTATATTTTCTACATCTTCAATAGTGTAAAGTTCTTCATAAGTACAGCCATTTGCATCTGTAACTTGGAAAGTATAATCACCTGTTGTTAATCCAGTAAATATTCCATTTGATGCACCTGATGTGTTAACTGTAGCACTTGCAGGTGAAAGTATTTCAAAACTTAAAGCAGTAGTACCTCCAGTTGCTGTAACTGTAACGTCACTTGTGCTTACTAAACATGTAATTGGAGTAGAGGTGAAGTCTAAGTCTGTTGGTGGATCTAAAGGATCTACCATTACAGATCCTGTTACTTCACAACCATTAGCATCTCTAACAATATAAGTTATAGTTTGAACTGTCCCGTTATCATTTACGGTATAGGTATTTGTTGTTGAAAAACCATTTCCGTTAAACTCATAGAAATATTCACCAGCAGTTGTTGGTGTACCATCTTGACCTAATACAGTAATAATAGTTTCAATATCACAATTAGTTATTGCTGATAAAGAATCTGTAGCAGATAAAATAATTGGCTCATCAATAGTAATAGGCGCACTTACATAAGTACAAGAACTAGCATCTATTACTGTTACAGTATAAGTTCCTTGAGTTAAACCAGTAAATACATTTGAACTTTGAGTTGTTCCTGAATCTAATTGATACATGAAAGGACCTGTAGCAGATGTTGTTGTTACTGTAATAGTACCGTCATTTCCTCCATTACAGCTTACATCTGTCTCTACAGTTGTAAATGTCGTTGGTTGGATAGGATCTAATGTATAAGTTGTGGTAGACTCACAACCTGCAGCATCCGTAACCATAAAAGTATAGGTTCCAGCAGCAGCAGCAGAATACACATTGGTAGCCATTGGACTAAATGTTATGCCGTCTGTTGATACTTCATAAGTATAAGTCGTATTATCTCCACCTGTAGCAGTTAAAGTAATTTCTGCATTTGGTGTTGCAGTACAGTCTAAAGGACTCGTTAATGCTGCACTTAATAATAACTGATCATTAACAATATACGGTGTTGAAGCCACACATCCATTTCCATCTTGAATATACAAAGTATATGTTCCTGGAGAGGATACTGAGAAATCAGGACTAGAAACAAATGTTGTTCCATTCATACTGTATAATGGACTACCAACAGATACACTACCTGTAATTGTGATGTTTATTGGATTACCATCAAAACAAGGTGCTGTTTGAGGATCAATAATAGGCTCTGCATCTCTAGTTAAAGTTAAATCTACATCTCTAATACATCCATAAGCATCTATAGCATATACAGTATAAACATCAGCTGGTACATTAAATGTATTTGCAGAACCCCAAGCTGTGCTAGTTGCATCTGGAGCAGTATCAGTTTCTAATAAAATTTGATATTGATAAGGTGCAGTTCCATCTGTTGCAATACCTGTTATTACTCCTAGATCATTACAATTTTCGTTAGAGGTTACAGAAGCTGTAAGACCAAAACTAATCGCTGATTCTGTTATATTAAAAGTTGAAGTTATCACTCCACAACCTGCATTTGGACCAGAAGTTTCAGTAATTAAAACATAATAGTTACCATAAGGTAATGGACCTAAATTGTTAACTGGTAAAGTTCCATTTGCTGGTACAGTTCCCGTTCCAGTTATACCGGTTGAAGTTAAAGATAATGAATTAAAAATTTCATAATCAACATCAATAGCCGAAGTTTCAGGATTATTTACTGTAAACGATACGTTACCATCTGCACTTCCTGTACAAGTTATGTTATTTGAAGTTTGATTACTAATTGATAACGTCGAATTAGTTGGAATAGGTGTAGAAGCAGTTTCAAAATATGTACAACCAGTTAAAGAATCATATACAATAAAAGTATAAGTAACTCCAGATGTTAGACCTGTAAATGTTACTGATCCTGGAGATGTCTCTAGTTGCCAAGTTCCTCCTGGTGGTGGTGGTGGAATAGTTCCATCATAAATATCAAAATAGAATGGTCCATTTCCTGCTAAAGCAGTACTTACTGTAACTACAGCTTCACCTCCTGTTGTACAATCAACTGTTGTATCTATAACTATATCTAAATCATCTGGAGGAGATGCTACTAATACATCTTGTATTAATACAGAACATCCATTGCTATCAACTATGTTTATTTGGTATAATCCAAAATCAACAACATCAAAAGTTGTAGAAGTATCTCCAATATTATTTAATTCTGATTCATCATAACCATTAGTTCCTGTTACAAAGTAGTTATAAGGACCTGTACCACCTGTTACACTATCTACAATAACTGATCCTTGTGAAGTTCCGTTTGTTGTATCACAAGTAATTGGTACTGTAGAGTGATTTACTATAATAGCATCTGGTTGGTTAATTGTAATAGGTTCAACTTCTGTACAACCATTTGCATCTGTTACTGTTACAGTATAGTCTCCTGCTGGTAGACCTGAAGTTTGAGAACCATAAGAAGTACTTGTCGTTGTATTATATACTTCATAATCGTAAGGTGCTTGACCTACAGTAGTATCTGGTGTTATTGAAATTGAAGCAGTTTCTTCTGCATTACAATTAATAAATCCTGTTTGAGTTACTGTAATATCTGGAGTAGTTGCTGGAGTAATTTCTATAGCTGTTGTTGTTTCAACAGTACAAGTATTAGCATCAGTTACCATAAAAATATAACTTCCTGGAGTGTTAGTATTAAACACATTACTAGCTATAGTTGTAAAAGTTGTACCTCCATCAGTTGAATAGGCATAAGTATATGTTGTAGCATCACCACCAGCAGCAGTTAATGTAACTTGAGCTTGATCTGGTAATGCACATGTTATGTCTTTATCTAATACTGCAGAAAGAGATAATTGAGGGTTTACAGTTACGGTATCTGTAACAGTACAACCATTTCCATCTCTAACCGTTATTGTATAAGTACCAGCTGTTACAGTAAATGTGTTACCAGATTGAAAGTTTGTACCATCAATACTATACATTAACGTAGCAACACCTGTTGCAGTTGCAGTAATATTAAAGTTATTTCCTGTTCCTGTACATTGATTATCAACTGTAGCAGTAACAGTAGGTAAAGGATCACTAATAATAGTAACAGTTTCCATAACAGCACAATTATTACTGTCCATTACATAGACATCAATAACTAAACCTAATATAGCTGTATCAACTATTGTATTTGTTCCATAGTCACCAGTTAAAGGTGCGCTACCTCCAGAACTTACATATGCATAAGTATAGCCACCAGAACCACCAGTTAAACCAGTAAAACTAATAGTGGATTCTGTTGTATTACAATTTACATTAGTAGCAGATGCTGTAAAAGTAATTTGCGTTGTAGGATCTATTGTAATTGATGCAGAGTCAGAACAACCTGTTGCTGTATCTATAACATCAAAAGTATATGAACCTGTTGGTAGGTTTGTGATCGAAACTTCATTATCAGTCTGAGTGATTGTTCCAGCTGAAGGAGTTAGAGTATAGGTATAGTTACCTAAACTACTAACATCTGTCATTGTAAATACAGCAGAACCATCATCTGAACCAAAACATACTTGATCTGTATTAGTTTGAGCAATAGCTATGTTAATTGCTGGATCAATTGTATGAGAAGCACTAACAGTACATCCATTTACATCTGTAATCTGGAAAGTGTAATTACCAGGTGCTAAGTTTGTAAATGTTCCAGAGGTAGCTCCTGAAACGTTTGATGTTTCTGAAGCTGGAGCTGTAATTTCATAGCTAAATGGAGCTACACCATCAATCGGAGTAACTGTTACATCTGTAGTAGTATCATTACAAGTAATTACATTAGAATCCGCAAATGTCATACCTGTTAAAGGATTGTATGGCGGAATGTCTATAGTTTCTGTATCAATACATCCATTTGCATCTCTCACAGAGTAAGTAATAGTTTGTGTAGTAGTTGTATTAGTTACAGTTAAAACATTATTAGCTGTATAAGATGTACTTCCGTTAAAACTATATACGTAATTTCCTGCACCACCTGTAGCACTAACTGTAATATCTGTAGTTGTACTACAATTAGTATTATTAGAAAGTGTAGCAGTAGCTTCAACTTCTGTAGGGTTATCTAATATAATAGTATAAATTGGAGACAGACAGTTATTACTATCTTGTATTTGATAGGTATATTCTGTAGTAGTAGCAGTTGTTGTATTTGCATCTAATCCATCATAAAATGAAGTTGAAGTAAAGGCTCCACCATTAAAGCTAAAAGTATAACCTCCAGAACCACCATCTGCAAATAATTGAATTTCTCCATTGGCATCATCAAAACATAAAGGATCTGTTCCATCTGCAGTTCCTGTTGGTGTTGATATTGCATCAATGGTATTTACTTCTGATTCTGCAATACAACCAAGAGCATCTGTTACCTGAAATTGGTATGTTCCATCAGTAGTTGCAGAGTAAGTAAATGGAGTACCTGTAGTCCCTAAATCTGTATATGCACCACCATTTTCTGAAACAGCGTAAGTGTAAGGAGCAGTTCCTCCTGTAATAGTTCCGGTAATTACAGCATCTGGTGATGTTGTACAATCTAAATCTTTAGTAATTATAGTATTTAAAACTAATTCAGGTTCTATAGTTTCTGCTGGCAAAGTAACTTCACATCCATAAGTATCTCTAACAATTATAGTGTAAGTACCTGGAGTAAGGTTCTCAAAAGTATTTTCATCTTGAAATTCACCACCATTTATATTGTATTCATAAGGTGCTACACCACCAGAAGCAGTAACTTCTAAAGTGGCACCATTAGCAGCGTCATAACAATAGTCTGAAGTTGTACTAATGGTTGCAGTTGGAGCAACAGGTGCATCTAAAACTAACGTTGTAGAGTTTGTACAGTTAGCTGCATCAGTTACTTCAACTGTATATGTTCCAGGAGCAACATCTGTTAGGACACCATTATTAAAATCTGTAGCTGTAAAAGGAGCTACAGTATCAATTAATTGAAAAGAATAACCAGGAGTACCATCAGTAGCTGAAGCTGTAATTGTTGCTCCTTCAAGACATGTAACTTCTGTATTAGTTATATTAATTGTCAAAGGATCAGCTGAAGTAATAGTTTCAGTAAAATCTAATTGACAGGTATCGGCTTCATCATCATATCTAACACTAATATTATAAGTATCATCTGTTAACCCTGTAATTGTAAAAGGAGAAGTTGATTGTGCAATCCAAGTCACTCCATTATCAATTGAGTATTCAAATCCATTTGTTGTATCAAAATTTTGTACAGCTATAGTTACTTCACCATCTGCATTACCTGAGCAGCTTACCATTGATGTACCAGTAATATCTGCAGTAAAAGCATTTCCTGAATCAATAACAAATGGGAAGTCTACTACTGTAGTACAGGAAGCTGGTAATTGATATACTTTTAGATCATCAATCGCTACGTCATTTCCACTTGTTTGCTGTACGTTAGATCTTAAAATAAATGTTAAAGAAGTATTATTTCCTGGGTCTAATGTAATAGGAGTAGTTGGATACTCTATCCAGTTTTCTGTTTTAGGAATATCTCCTGTATTGTAAAATGAAATCTCAGTACCACTTCCGTCTACTAAAGCTACTCTTAAATCTGGATTGAATTGGTTATTATTTGTTTTTAGTAAGTTAATGGCTGCAAACTCAACTTGAATCGGTTGATTTGGTATGATATCATCAATTACTTTTTCATATAAAATTTCTGTAGCTGGAATTGTTGCACCAATATTTACTACTAAATATCGACCATCAGCGGTTGGAGGAGTAGTAGCAGGCGTATAATCGTTTGGATTAATCCAAGCACCAAAAGGATTTTCTATGCTAGATGTAACTGAATATTCACCATCATTAATATGTGTACTATTGCCACATTGTGTTGCTGCAACTTGTTGCTCAAAACAATAATATACTGGATTAATTCCTGGTGAAGTTGTGTCTTCTCCATACCCAAACGTTTCGTATAATAAATTACTAAATGTAGGAACATCAATTAAAGTATATTCTACACTAATTGTATGAGAACCTGAAGGTACATCCGTAAAAATTTCAGGGTTTGAAGTATTTGGGTTTAATACTCCATCAAGATAATAATCGTAAGAATAATTTGAACCACCATTGTTAGTTACTGTTACAGTAGCATTACCAGATCCATCACAATTATAAACTGTGTCACCAACTACAATAGTTGGAGCAGGAGGTTCTTGATCTAAAATTATATCCTGCATTACAAAAACACAACCATTAGCATCACGTATGTAAACTGTATAAGTTCCAGGTGTTACATCAGCTTCATTTGTTGTAACCCAAGTAGCTTGATTATCAAAACTATATTCATATGGGTTTGGCTCTGGAAAAGGAGTACCTCCTTGAGGGTTAGTAATTCTAATAGTTCCTTCTCCATTTGGTCCACAGCCAGCTAAAGCTGAAATACCAGCAGTTGCACTCAAGGCAGCATCAGGCTGATTTATTGTTACAGTTTCAGGGGTTGTAAAACATTCTGAACCATCTAGCTCATAACTGATAACAACTTCGTAATCGCCAGCATCTAAATTATCAAATGTTGGGTTAGCAGAAAATGTAGTTCCATTATCAATACTATATTCTAAAGTATAACCATTAGCATTAGTGATAGTAATATCAATTTGACCATTTGCATCATTATAACATAAAATATCTGTACTATTTATTGTATAGTCTGGAGCTGGAATATCGTCAATTGTAATAGTAGTAGTAGCAATACAGTTATTAGAATCTACAACTGTAATGTCATAAGTTCCAGCTGAAGTAACAACTACTTCAGGAACCGTTTGAAAATCTGTTGTACTATTTATAAAATAGAAGTAAGGAGCAGTTCCACCATCAGGATAAATTGTTATTTCACCATCATTACAAGTTAAAGGACTTGTAACTGCTGCAGTTACAGTTAATAAAGGTGGTTCTACAATAATTACATCTTCAGTGTAAGTACAACCATCTTCAGTTTCGACTGTAGCGGTATAAGTTCCAGGGTTTAAATTTTCAAAAGCATGAGTGTTTTCTAATATTGGGCCAACACTATTAACTAGAGTTCCGTTTTGGAATAGTTCAAAAGTATATTGTGGTTCTACATCATTAGCTGCTAGTTGTATGGTTCCTAAATCACCATTACAGAAAGGCTGAATAATTGTAGATGATACAGTAAAATCACGAACTCTTATTTGAACATCTGGTACTGTAAATACACATGGATTAGTATCTACACCGACCTGTCTTATATATACAGTATAAATTCCAGCTGCTGTAACAGTAAAAATATTACTTGATTGATAATTAACATCATCTAAACTATATTCATAACCAGAAGGCACGTCATTTACAGTAATACTTCCATCAGTTGTACAAATTATATCTGTTGATTCAACTGTAGGATTTAAAACATTTTGGTATACATTAAAATAAAATTGAACAAAACATCCTCCATCATAATTAATTGTTATTCTAAATTGTCCAGATGTATTTGCTAAATAGTTTGGTCCATTTGCAACTTCATTCCACACACAACTATTATCCTCATTTGCACAATCGCTATTTGAAACAGCAGTACAACTAGTTTCATCTAATTGTTCCCATATAACAGATTCGGCACCAGCTATATTTGTTTCTATAAGAGTTGAATCATTAATACCACATAAAAATATATTTGGTAATAATTTTCCGTTATCAGGACAAGTGACTACTTCGTCGGCATAAGGAATAACTGGATTTTCAATATTACCTCCAAAAAGTTCTACAACAAATTCCTGTTGAATAGATTGACATGGTGCAATAGCTGTATTATAAACATAGTATGTACCTGTTTGATCAACAGTAATATTTTGACCTGTACCAATCACAGGTGTACCTGATTCATTAGTTGACCAAGAATAAGAGTCATATCCATTTGCAGCAGTTAACTCTAATGTCGCTCCACAAAGAATTTCATTTTGTGTAAATTCACAATCTAAATTCGCTAAAAAGTTAGTAGCTTGAGGCGTAATTAAACACCCTGTATTAGCATTTAAACTAGGATCGTCTGTAATTTCAAAATTTGGATTGAAAAATCCATTGTATGTTGCATAAGCTTGATTGTTAATTATATTAGAACAAGCATCTGCTAGTTGGTTACAAGCATCAACTACACGTGCCTCGATCCTAATCTCATAAACAGGATCATTTTCTTCTACTAAATAATCTTCAATATCTAAAATTAATTCACGTGTAATTGGATCGTAACTAGCTACAGAAACTCCTGGTGGTAAAATTAAATCCGTTGGATAGTCAAACAAAATATTAACAGGAAGTATATCTCTTATTTGAAAATTAGTAGCATTATCATTTCCTGTATTTTGAAAACCAATAACATAATTTAAACTATCACCTAAACCTACTTCAAGTCCTCCAATATTATTACCCGCATCATCCTCTACAATTTTTGTTAAAACAATGTTAGGTTCTATTATCTCTACCGCAAAAGCGAAAAAATAAGGAAAATAAGTATCTCCACTAGTTTCTAATCTAACGGTAGCAGAAGTGGCATCATTTGCAATTACAGAATTGCCTGGGTTTGGTATAGATAATATACCTGTATCAAACCCTAATGTGTTTGTACTGTTAGGATTACGGTTATTTACTGGAGTAGCATCTAATTGAGTAACAGAACTATTAAAAAAGTTGTTTACGGGTCTATCCGCAGCAGATAGTGCAGTACCATTTAATCTTAATCTATCTCCAGGAATTGGTTTATCACCTTCTAAAGCTGCAAAAGCAAAATTAGCTCTAACAGGTGCAGGACCTGGTATCGTTCTAAATCCATTAATAGGGATATCTGCTGTCGGGTTTTGAGATGCACTTATAGCACTAAAACCATCAAAACTTGTGATAGATTTTCCTGGCAAAGTTGGGTCTTCAAAAACTATAAATAAAGACCATCCAGCTGATTGACCAGTTCCATTATAAGGTGTGAAGTTAGAGGTTTCTCCGGTACCAGATGATACGTTGGCTACAGTATATGTACCTAAATCATTACCTAATGCTGTAACTATGTTTGTGACATCAGCATAACATGCGTAGGAAAAACTATTACCACCATCAACTGAGTTACCATTAGCATCATAAATAACTGTTCCTTGGATATCTATATAATCACCTACTGGACCTTTGAATTTGATATCTCTTATGGGTTCAGTACCTGGATTTACTGCTCCCCAATATAAACCAGCATATTTAATTTCATAACAGTTAGGATTTGGTATCTCTAAATCAGCACTAGAAGAACTAAATGTGGTATTGTCATTATCAATATCAATATAGTTCATTTCTACATTGTGATTGAAAGATGAGTTATTATTGAAAGCATTATTACTTGGGCCTAAAATATTATTCCCAATTAATAAAATATCTCCTTTTAAATCATCATCAAATCGAGGTGTAAATCCTTGAAAGTTTTGAGCGACCATTGAATAACTACATAGGAACAGTAGAAATAAAATGGTAATCTTAGAATAAGTAGGTTTTTCCATGATACTATTATTTTTTTAATCTATTTTCAAAGGATGTTTTCTGATAATAGATAAGGGATTAATTTACTTTATTATTATTCAATCTTTACAATTGACATGTTTTTATTGTATGGCTTATCTTTTATTGAATTAGAAGCCTTATTTGCATTTTGAATACTATTATATTTATCGTAATAGATATAATATTTACTTGTATTTACATCATAAAAGAAATTAATATCATTACGACCTGCTTGTACAGCCTTAGTTAAAAATTCATCACGTTTTTTAACATCAGTATGAACTGCTAATACTAAATAAAATCCTTTTTCTTCTCTATTAATATTTTTAAGAATTTCTATACCATTTTGTTTTTCACCAAAATCAAAATCTTCTTCTGTTAATGGTGTATTACTTAATGTAGTTGTTTCTTTTATTTTCTTTAGTGCTGCACGATCTTCTTCATAGCGCTCTCCTTCATCAACAAAAGTTGCTCGTTTGATACTTCTTCTTTTTTCAAATTCTGTAGAGATTTTGATATCTTCTAATCTTGCTTCTAATCTACTTTTAGCATTAATAGCTAATGCTTGTTCAGATTCTAATTCTTTAATCTTTTTTGTAAAGAATAAATTTACATTATCTAACATTTCAACATCAGAATTAGATTGCTCTTCATAAAGCTTTTTAAGATTTGTAATCTCTTCGTTTCTTTCAGCTATATTAGTTTCTAACTGTAATTTAATTCTATTTAATCTATTATTTTCTTCAGTAATACTTTTGAAAGCTCTCTGTTTTACAGCAATTCCTTGTTCTACTAAATCATTTTCTTCTTTTAAAGTTTTAAGATCATCATCTTTAACTTGAATAATATCCTCAAAACGTTGTAATAAATCGTCTTGATCATCTTTAGATTTATCTGCTTGTTTTGTTAGAGCTAATAATTCTTTTCCCGCATCAGTAATAGGCTCTATTTTTGTTTCTTCTTTAGCTTTTTGTTGTGCTAAACGTGCTGCTTCAGCATCAGCTTCTTCTTTAGCTTTCTGTTCAGCTAAACGTGCTGCTTCTGCATCAGCTTCTTCTTTAGCTTTTTGTTGTGCCAAACGTGCTGCTTCTGCATCAGCTTCTTCTTTAGCTTTTTGTTGTGCCAAACGTGCTGCTTCAGCATCAGCTTCTTCTTTAGCTTTCTGTTCAGCTAAACGTGCTGCTTCTGCATCAGCTTCTTCTTTAGCTTTTTGTTGTGCCAAACGTGCTGCTTCAGCATCAGCTTCTTCTTTAGCTTTTTGTTGTGCTAAACGTGCTGCTTCAGCATCAGCTTCTTCTTTAGCTTTTTGTTGTGCTAAACGTGCTGCTTCAGCATCAGCTTCTTCTTTAGCTTTCTGTTCAGCTAAACGTGCTGCTTCAGCATCAGCTTCTTCTTTAGCTTTTTGTTGTGCCAAACGTGCTGCTTCAGCATCAGCTTCTTCTTTAGCTTTCTGTTCAGCTAAACGTGCTGCTTCAGCATCAGCTTCTTCTTTAGCTTTTTGTTGTGCCAAACGTGTTGCTTCTGCATCAGCTTCTTCTTTAGCTTTTTGTTGTGCTAAACGAGCAGCTTCAGCATCAGCTTCTTCTTTAGCTTTGTTTTCTTTTAAATTGTTTAACTCAGCTAGTCTCTCTGCTTTAAGATTTTCTCTTTCTTGTAATTTCGCTAATCTTTTTGCTTCTAATTCAGCTTTTTCTAGTTTTTTTCTTTCAGCAACAGCTTTACGATCTACTTTTACTGTTGATGTTCTTTTATTTTTTCTAGGATTTCCGGACAAAAGACTACTAATTTCATCATCACCACTATAATAGTAGCGTTTTTTGTTTTTAAACCTATAGGCTAGTGATATTTCATGTGATGGACCAAAATCTGTTAAGTCTCCAATAGCTTTTTCAAAATTGTATTCAATTGCTATTTGATTTGTAATATTTAAACCTAATCCTGCAGATGCACCATATAAAGTGTTATATCCAATTTGTCCCCAAATACCTTTAGGAACAGTCCACATTGCTAAACCAGAGATGATAGTTTTATCTTTTGTAAACTCAGACTTTATCAAACCAGAAAATTTGGTTTCGTCAAAAAAACCACGTGTATCAAAATAACCTGTATACATTAAATGAGCTTGAATACCTTGTTCGGGATTATCTTCGAGCATTAGAGAAGTTTGCAAATTATAGGCTACTATATTTTTTAGAGAAACACCAAAATCAAAAAAACCAGTACCATAATTAATTCCTGGATTAACGGTTAACAAGAAATTTTCTGGAACATTTTCAATTGATGGATCATCAAAATTAACAACAATACTTCCTGTATTTAAACCACTTTTGTATGCACCAATATTAAGACCAAAAGTTAGGTTACTATCTCTGTCTAATTCTACATTATAGGCAAAATTTAAAATCCCTCCAAATGTTGTTAGTACACCATAATTTTGCTGAAATACTCCTATTCCTGCACCAATATTTTCACCAAATCGTCCGGAATAACTAGCCAAATAGGTTAGGGGAGCGTTTTCAAACTGAACCCACTCACGTTTATTAGATATACTAATATATTTATTTTGCTCTCTTACAAAACTAAATGTAGGATTTATTGTGTAACGATTAAATGTTAATGAGTTTCTTAAAGGCATATTGAATGCAACAATCCCATCATCTACCTGAGATAATGAGACTTGAAATGTACATATACATAAAAGTAAAATTAAAAAATACTTATTCATTTTATTTTATGATGGTTATCGAACCTTTTTTTACTTGGTTATCTGATGTTGTAATAATGTAATAAAACACCTTGTTTATATTAGTTAGTTCAAGATCGTTTTCTGGCCAATTATTTAAATATTCATTAGATTGAAAAACGACTTCACCACGGTTTGTTAGAATTGTTATTTGGGTATCAGAACCAGCAGTGTATTCCTGTGGTATTATCCATGTATCATTAATATTATCTCCATTTGGACTAATAAGGTTTGGGATTTTATCAATATCTGGAAAAGGATTAAAAGGCTCAATTATTGAGAAAAAGAAAGACACAGAAGTCTCACAACCTTGAGTTTCTGTGACTATTATTTCGTAATCACCTAATTCTGTTGCATTAAAGTTATTTTGTGTAACACCAGATATTATTTGACCGTTTAGAAACCATTGATATTCTGGTGAAATTGCAGTGTCAGAAAGAATTACAGATAAAGATTCTCCTTCAGCTAATTCGTTAGTGTCATCTACATTAATAGCTCCAATAAATTCTTGGCTATCTAAAATTATTTCACCTGCACCGGAGCATCCACCTAAATCGACTTGTACAGCAAATGTTCCAGACTCAGTAGTTTCATAACTTTGCTCTGTTGCGTCTGGAATTATAATACCATTCTTGTACCATTGGTAACTATTTCCGTTAACTGTACTTAATACTGTTGCTCCTTGATCTGGACAAAAGTTTGTACCTAAGCTAGAACTTATTTCTATATTTGTTACGCCTGATGTTGATTCACTAATTGTTACACGGTTAGAAAATGAATCTGATGTACAACTACCATAATTAGTTTCTACAAAATATGTACCTTCTTCATCTACTGACAAACTAGATCCCTCACCAACAAACTCTGATGTTGTTGGACCAGTTTCTCTATACCACAAATAAGTTAATGATGGATAAATTAAAGGTGAAATATTATTACCTGTCCCTGGATTGTCGATGGTTAATAAATAACTACTACCAGAACAATAAGCTGCTGTAGATACTAAATTATTGATCGTAAAAGGAATGTCGTGTAATTTATAATACGCAGCAAAAGGATCTGAAGGGGTACTTGTTGCTACAGGAGCACTACTTTTTATACGAATTCTGTATCCTTCACCTGCAGTATTTTCTGGAAACTGAAAGTTTAAAGTAGCAGGAGATGTTATAACTTGTCCTACTTCTGTAATAAAAATATTAGTAGGATTACTAAAATCTCCATTAGAATCTGACAGTTCTATTGTAAATTGATTAGAAGCCTCAACACTTTCATCTGGTGCAAAAACAAAAGTGGCAGAAAAAGTATTAAAACCCTCATTTGCACAAGCTTGACTAAAACCTAGTTGTGGTTTACTAATGACTATTTGTGCGTTAGCTGTATTTAAAACAGTAATTACAAACAAACTTACTATTAAATATAGCTTTGAATTTTGGGAGATGGTTTGCATTTGGTTGGTCAGTAATCTTCTATACTATATAAATAATATTTATGTTAATAAATTAAATACCAGTATTATTAGTTATCTGTCTTAGAGGCAGCAATTTTATTTATGATTAATCTATAATCAGGTCTATCTGTACTTTGAGCATCAATAAAAGTTTCGCTATCTGGCCCTTTAGAGTAAACATTATTAAATGCACGACTACCATACCAGTTTTCTAAATCTTCATTTACAGTTGTGTTTTTAACGAAGATATTACCTTCACAATTATTAAAATAAGTACTAGTAAATTGAATCTTATCAAGACTCTCACTATTAACTCTAATTTTACTATCTAAATATACTGCTGGTTTAAATCCTGAAATAACACTTTTATCAATATTAAAATTAGCATCTCTACCTATAAATATTGCTTCATTTACTAATCCTACTTGAATATCATAACTTAAATCTTTACTAACATTAATTAACGTTAAGTTTTCTGCTGTTAGTGTAGTATTGATTTCTGCAAAAGCTTCATCATCATCATTATTTAATGCATATATGCATCTTGAAGCTTGAGCACCTGAAATGTATGGAGATTTTACAGCTAATGAGTTCATTAACCTACACTGAGCACCATTACTAACTTTAAAATCATTAGCGCTTGATTTGTATGACACAAACTTTTCTAATTCTACTTGGCCTCCTTTGACACTAAAAGAGTTACCTCTACATAAACTAACCATAATATTACTTAATATGGTTTCACTACCAACTCCAGCTAGAGTTAATCCATTAAAATAACCATATTCCTTTGTTCTTTTTCCAGCATATTCGATTCGAACATATTCCATTACTCCAGAATTACTTTCTGGATTATCACCTCCGTAAGCAATATTTTTTGAATTAGAAGAGCTTAAACCATAATTTAATCTTTCAGAAATACCTTCTTTAGTGGTTGGAGCATCACCTAGAATAAAAATACCACCCCAGTCTCCTGGTTTTTTTAAACTTTGACTTGAAGTAAAAACTATTGGATCTGTACTTTCACCAACTGCCATAATTTTAGAACCATTAGTTATAGTCAGAGTAGCTTTAGTTTTGAAATCACCAATAATTACTGTTCCAGGTTCTATTGAAAGTGTTGTACTATCTGTTACAAAGACATCACCCATTAATATATACGTGTTTCTTTTAAGCAACTTAGTGTCTTTTGTTATATCACCACTGATTATCTGATTAGGTTTTCTGTAATCAGTTTTGTTAGGCGTAAAATCGGTCCAAGGATTCAACCAATTATCAAATCCAGTAATACCTTTTTCTTGTTGTGCTAGTGCATTACTAAAGATAAACATTAGTAATATTGAGGTAAAAAGTAGTTTTTTCATAATGTTATTTCATTTAATGAATGACTAATTAATTTGTATTAAAATCAAATATAAACATAAAAATCATTTAAAATGCATTTTTTTACGTTAAAATGTAAATTCACATCTAAAACCGAACGAATTATACTTTGTTATTGAACGATTATTTGATGTTAAAGTTCTAATTTAGTCCACTTTAAAGTCGTCATAAGTAAATAACGATTTAATAGTTTGTTCATAAAACAGTATTGCCGTAATAATATTACTTGTGTCAGAATATGGTAAAATTAACCTTTGAAAATCTACTGTTCTGTCAAAATACTCAACAGAAGCTTCTTGATTTGCTTCAAGTGTTTTTTTGTTTTCTTTAGTTTCTGGTATACCAACTGATGCCATTGTTACATTAGGTTTTGTTGCAAAAGCAATATTAGGTAAAATATTAACTAATACTTCGATACGTTGAATGTATAAGGTTAACAATTGACCTTTCTGTAATTTGTTAAGTTCTTCTAAAGTATGATATTTGTTAATACTTACTTTCCCCGAAATTAATCTCGGTGAAGATTTTTGAGCATAGCCAATAGAGACTATTATAAAAAATATAACGGTTAATAAAGTAGTTTTTGTTTTCATTTGTAAGGTATTTAATGTGTAATGATGAAACAAATCTATATAAATAATTAAAATAAACAACAGAATTCAGTTTTTTTTTGTTAAATCAGATTCTGTGTAGCGTAAAATAATCAGTCAAACGACTTATTTCGGGGTTAAAATGCATATATTTACGATGAATCACAACCGGTTCAATTCATCTTTTTAAAGCTTTAAATAATGTGTATTACATACATAAGTTATTTTGTTTCAATTAACTAATGCAAAGATAATACCATAATTTGTTAAAAAAAATCTAATACACAAATGTTTTCTAATGTTGCTATATAGTCGATGACTTTGCATATAATTCGGATTAACAGTAAAACAAGGTGTTTTTTTACAATATTCACAATTAAGCACTTGATGTTTAGGTAATTATAAGCTATTTGAAAATATCAAAAATTATGATATTTTTAACATTTATTCATTAAAATAAAAAAAATAAAAAAAAATATTTTTTTTGATAAAATAAACAAACAATCTTTTTTGTATTAAAAATATGACGATAAAAATGATTTAATTACCCTAATAATAGGATGAAATTAATTCATATTCAACAATTACAATAGTTCAATTTTTTTGATTTTTATATGATTAATTAAATTTCTTAGTAATTTTATTAAAAACTTTTCCTTGATTTTTAATTCTTGATATTATTTACATAAAATGAAAATATACGAAACACTTATCATAGGAGGTGGACAAGCAGGCTTCTCTGTAGCGTATTTTTTGAGGAGATACAAAATTGATTATTTAATATTGGACGATCAAGATAAAGCTGGAGGTTCGTGGTTACAAACATGGGATAGTTTAAAATTATTTTCTCCTACACAATTCAGTTCTTTATCTGGTTGGGCAATGCCAAAAGGAAATAAAGAATATCCAAGCAAAATGGATTTTATTAGATATATGGAGCAATATCAAGCCCGTTATAAATTTAATATAGAACGTCAAACTAAAGTATTAGAAGTGTATAAAATGGACTTTGGTTTTAAAGTTAAAACTAAAACTGGTTATTATTACTGCAAAACATTAGTTAGCGCAACAGGCACAGCTCAAAATCCGTTTATACCTAAATACACTAATAAAGAACAATTTTCCGGTACCATGTTGCATTCTTCTAATTATAAAAATGCTGATACTTTTAAAAACAAATCTGTTTTAATTGTAGGAGGAGGGAACTCTGGATCTCAAATTTTAGCAGAGGTGTCAAAAGTTGCAAATACACAATGGGTAACAATGACTGAACCAAGTTTTTTACCAGATGATATTGATGGACGTTATTTATTTAATGATGCAACAGATAAGTTTTATGGTAAATTAGGTAAAACTAAAGCGGGATCAAAAACATCTTTAAGTGACATAGTAATGGTCCAAAGTGTAAAAGAGGCGAGAAATAGAGGTATATTACATGCTAAAAGACCTTTTAAAGCTTTTTATAAACATGGAGTTATTTGGGAAGATGATACAAAAACTAAGTTTGATGTAGTGATTTGGTGTACAGGATTTAAAGCTAACCTAAAACATTTACAAAAGTTAGACATTATAGAAAACAATAAAATTGAAACAAGCTATACACAATGTAAAAAACTACCTAACTTATGGTTAGTTGGCTATGGTAGTTGGACTGGTTTTGCATCTGCAACTATTTATGGTGTTGGCAAAACTGCTAGACATACCGTAAACAATATCGTTTCGTTATTAAGAACTTAAATTAAGTAAAAACATTTATCAATTCTATGACTAGAAAAGATACATTTTAATAACGTTTTTTATAAAAATTCAACCAAAAAAAGCCCATTAAAACTTATGTTTAATGGGCTTTCAACTATTACATGTAATAATTAATTATTTTTAGAAGATCCTTTAAATCTGTAAGTAATACCAAAATTAACACCAAAAGAAGAATAAGGTACTTTTTGAGATAACTGTTTAGAGCTATCTGTATTGTTGTTTGGTAAGTTGTCTACGTATGTTGTTTTTTTATTTACACCTTCTGGTAAGTTATCTATAGTATATAAACCTGCTTGAGCAACGGTACCATCTGGTAAGAATAAATCTGTATTAAATTCAGATAATTCAGAATCTTTACGCTTTAAGCTAATTCCATAATATTCCGCTTCTACAAATAAATTTAAATTATTATTTATATTAAACTTGTAACCTAAAGCACCAACAAATCCTAAAGGGAAGTGACCATGAAAGTCTTCTTTATAGTTAGTTTCAGTATAAGATCCTTGAGGTAATCCAAACGCATTAGCTTCTGCTTCAGATAAAACTTGTTGTCTGTAAACAACAGCTTCTGTTTTACCTCCAATTTTTACTAATGCTCCAAAACGACCGTAAAGGTTATCAGTAAACTTATATACTAAAGCTAAAGAACCTCCAAAAGCACGAGATCTTGCTACAGCGTCTATTTCAGTACCAGGTATGCTTACCATAGACACATCCTGATCATCACCATTAAGGTATCCAACACTTAAATCTGCACCAAATGATTCGTTAAAATAATATGTACCTCTTAGTTGTACATTTACACCTTCACCATAACTACCATAAGAGTTTTCTGTTTGAGAAATATTAATGCTTTCTCCTAATTTCATTTCTGCACTTCCAGCAGCATAACCTGTACTTACAGATAACTCTAACTGAGCCAATGAGATTGTACTAATTAATAATGCTGCAAACACTAAGTATACTTGTTTCATAATTTGAGTTTTATTTTTGTTAAATTAAAAATGACCAAAATTTTAGCTTTCTAACTAAAATTTAAATCGGCTGCAAATATACTTTTTTTGTTGACTTTTCTTAATATTACCCTAAAACTATTATGTTAAAATGCCAATGATAGTAAGACTTTCCGAGAACCATCTGATTGTCAGCATGTATATACTAGACTAAAATTAATATATTGACTGATGTTTTGTAAGAAATCACTTTAATGGATGTAATAATCCAATTTTTATTACTAAAAAATTATTTAAAAAATAATTTGAGAGCTATTTTTTAATAACATAACGTCAAAAAGTTAATTTTAATATCAAATCAATATTTAGGCTGTTTTTAAACATGTGTTTGATTTGTATTTTAAACTTCCTGATAATTGTGTATTTATTTTTTTTAGGATAGAATCATGAATATTGAAAATATGAAATTCACATATAATTCAATATTAATAATGTAATATGTTATATTAGCGTATTTAACACGCATAACATGCAACAATCTATACAACTTTCTGTTGATGCTGTTGTTTTTGGATATGAATCTGGAACAGTATCTGTACTTTTAATTAAAAGAAAATATGAACCTTTTAAAGGTCAATGGGCTATTCCTGGAGGTTTTGTTTTAAATAAGGAATCTTTAGAGGAAGCTGTCCAAAGAGAACTTAAAGAAGAAACAGGCTTAGAGATTAATTACCTAGAACAGTTATATACTTTTGGTAATCCTGATAGAGATCCTAGAAATAGAGTAGTATCTGTTGCATATTTTGGATTAATTAAACCTAGTGCATTTAAAATATTTGCTTCAACAGATGCTGAAGCAGTACAATGGTTTGATATTAATGAATTACCAAATTTATCTTTTGATCATGATAGTATCTTAAAATTGGCTATCAATAGGTTACAAAATAAAATGACGTATGAGCCTATTGGTTTTGAATTATTAGATAATAAATTCCCTTTCTCTGATATCGAAAAACTTTATAGTTCACTTCTTGGTAGAGCTATAGATAGAAGAAACTTTAGAAAAAAACTATTAAGTTTTAATATTTTAGACGAGTTAAACGAGAAAACATCAAAAGGATCTGGTAGACCTGCTAAATTATTTAAATTCAATAAAAAAAGGTACTTCAAACTAAAAGAAGAAGGTATCATTTTTGATATATAAATCAATTAAAAACTATTTGCGTAAAAAAAACACAAATAAATTTGTTTTCAACATTTAAGCGCTATATATTTGTGTTATAATTACGCAAATTAAATTATTATGAACGGATTACTATTAACTGACGGTTATAAAACAGGACACCACCAACAATATCCAAAAGAAACAGAAGAAGTGTATTCTAATTGGACACCAAGAAGTAATAAATATGCACCTAAAGGTTGCGACAAGGTATTATCTTTTGGTCAGCAATATGTGTTTAAATGGTTACATGATTATTTTGAAGATAATTTTTTTTCTAAACCAAAAGCTCAAGTTTGTAATGAGTTAAAAGAAGAATTGTCGTTGTATTTAGGTACAGATTATGATGTAACACATTATGAAGAATTACACGATTTACAATATTTACCTATAAAAGTAAAATCTTTACCTGAAGGTGTAGAAGTACCAATTAGAGTACCTATGGTAACTGTTGTGAATACTGATAAAAAATTCTATTGGATAACTAATTTTCTAGAAACCATATTATCTACAATGTTATGGCAACCAATGACATCTGCTTCAATAGCATTACGTTACAAAAGAATATTTAAAAATTGGATTCTTAAAACGGATAAAAATAATTTAGCCTTTATTGATTTTCAAGGACATGATTTTTCAATGCGAGGGATGGGAGGATTGCAAAGTGCTATATCTTCAGGTATGGGCCACGCTTCTGTTTTTTTAGGTTCAGATACATTGCCAATAATTAGTAGTTTACGTAACTATTATAAAGCAGAAGGTTTTGTTGTAGGCTCTGTAAATGCTACTGAACATTCAGTAATGTGTGCAGGTACAAAAGATGACGAAATAGGAACTTTTAAAACTTTAATGAATACTTATCCTACTGGAATTCTATCTGTAGTAAGTGATACTTGGGATTTATGGAAAGTTTTAACTGACTATTTACCAATATTAAAAGACGACGTTTTAGCTAGAGATGGAAAATTAGTTATAAGACCAGATAGTGGAGATCCTGTAGATATTATTTGTGGTGAAGCAAGTGAGTTAGGAGGTAAGTTACCAAAAGATAAAGGTGTAGTAGAATTACTTTGGGACATTTTTGGAGGAACGGTAAACGATCAAGGATTTAAAGTTTTAGATAGTCATATAGGTGCTATTTATGGAGACAGTATTACAACTGAAAGAGCAGAAAATATTTGTCAGCGTTTAAGCAATAAAGGTTTTGCAACTAGTAATGTGGTTTTAGGTATAGGATCATTCACCTATCAGTTTAATACAAGAGATACATTTGGATTTGCAATGAAAGCAACTTCTGTAGTGGTTAACGGAAAGCGAAGAGAGATTTTTAAAGATCCAATTACAGATGATGGTGTAAAAAAATCTGCTAAAGGATTGATAAAAGTAGACTTAGTTGATGGTGAATTTGTTTTGGTAGATCAGGTTACTCCTGAAGAAGAGAACAAAGGTGAGTTACAGGTAATTTATGAAAATGGACAGTTTTTAAATCCAATTACTTTACAAGAAATAAGAGATAGAGTGAATAAAACTTTATAGTTATGGAATACGAAATAAAAAAATTTAAAGACGGACAAGTAACTGCCAAAATTATTGAAAATGGTGATTTGGAAGTTAAAATACGTGGTAATAGTTATGAAGATTTATTTGCTACTGCTGCAATAAAAGAAGCTTGGGATGCAGAAAATACAACAAACAAAAAAGCCATAGCGACATTAACCATTTACTGTTTGATAGGTCAACGTTCTGACAGACGTTTTAATAAAGGTGAATCTTTTGATTTAAAAGTTGTTAGTAATTTTATAAATACAATGCAATTTGATAACGTTTCTATTTTACATCCTCATAGTCCAATATCATTGGCTTTAATAAACAATTCAGATAAAATTTCACATTTTAAATTTGTAGAAAAGGCTTATAATTTAATAGGAAAACCAGTATTAGTTAGTCCAGATGCTGGTGCCTATAAAACTACCCATGACATTGCAGAAAAACTGAATGCAGATTTGGTTCCTTCTAATAAAGTAAGGGTTGATGGAGCACCTCTAATTAGTATTCAAGGAGAGGTGAATAATAAAGAATGTTTAATTATTGATGATTTAGCAGATGGTGGCAGGACCTTTAAGTTTTTAGCGGAAGCTTTGAAAAAACAAGGTGCCTCTAAAGTGTTTTTATACGTTACACATGCTCAGTTTAATTATGGTTTTGATGAATTAAAAGAAACAATTGACCATATTTATTGTACCAATAGTTATAAAGATATAAATGATGACTTTGTTACTCAATTTAAAATTTCAGCATTTAATGCATAAAATACCTGTTGCCTGAGAATCGCGTATTTGAAAATTTTAATACAATTATCCAGAATATTAAAAATATAAAAAAGCCAATTTGAAATTAATCAAATTGGCTTTTCCTTTATTACTATTTTAAAACATTAATTAGAAATCACTTGTTTTACAATTTTACCATTATTGGTTGTTAAGCTAATAAATAGCATTTGATTTTCTGTTCCTGTTAAATCTACTTTAATTACATAATCTTGTGATGCTTTAGTTTTTAAATTATCTATTTGTTTTATTAAAGTTCCTCTAACGTCAAAAATTTCAATCTTAACAGAAGTATCATAAGGTGTAGAATATTTAAGATTTAAAATACCTTTAAATGGTACAGGATATATATCTAAATTAATAACTGCAATTCTTGTTGGTGTTCCATTACTACAAATATCTCCAATACCATCTTGATTACTATCTAATTGATCTGGATTGTAATAATAAACACAATTATCTACACAATCTGCAACTCCATCTTGGTCTGTGTCTTCAAAACCTTCGTCAATAAGTCCGTCATTATCATTGTCAATTCCGTCGCAAACTTCCTCAATAGTGTCTTCTTCACAAACATCTCCAATACCATTATTGTTTTCATCTTCTTGATTTGGATTAGCTATTAAAGGACAATTATCTACGCAATCTGCAACTCCATCTTGGTCTGTATCTTCAAAACCTTCGTCAATAAGTCCGTCATTATCATTGTCAATTCCGTCACATACTTCTTCAATAGTGTCTTCTTCACAAACATCTCCAATACCATTATTGTTTTCATCTTCTTGATTTGGATTAGCTATTAAAGGACAATTATCTACGCAATCTGCAACGCCATCTTGGTCTGTGTCTTCAAAACCTTCGTCAATAAGTCCATCATTATCATTGTCAATTCCGTCACATACTTCTTCATTAGTGTCTTCTTCACAAACATCTCCAATACCATTATTGTTTTCATCTTCTTGATTTGGATTAGCTATTAAAGGACAATTATCTACGCAATCTGCAACTCCATCTTGGTCTGTATCTTCAAATCCTTCGTCAATAATACCGTCATTATCATTGTCAATTCCGTCGCATACTTCTTCAGTTGGATCTGGGTCTTCTAAATCTATAATTGCATCAAAAGGGTAGGAGTGGATTTCTCCTGAGTTTTGTAATAATACCTCTGCAATTATTTGTCCGTCAATATTTGAGTTGCTTTGGTTGTAAAAATTTGCATTAGGAGCATAAATTGTACCATATATTTGTGCACCTCCTGTGTAATCTATTGTAGTACTAACATTTGGAAAGTTATATAATATAGAAGAAGCATACTCCAATGGGCTTCCAACAACATTTGGCCAGCTATTAATAGTTACCACTTCAGAGTCAATACTACTATCCGTAATATTTATAATAAAAGGAGTTGTTACAGAAGGTGTAATATCTATGAATTTAATTTCGCTTAATTGATTAAATTCATTAACCGTAAGATTTATAACATTGGTTTGATTGGCTGTTAAATTAACCCATAATTTACCGGAATTAAGTTCATTTTCATTCCATGTAACATTAGTTGCTTGGGCTTCTAAAATATCCGAAATAGAAGTGAATTGATTAAATGCACCTGTAAAATCTATTTGTGGGTTATCAGAAATAGACGCTGTCTCTTGGTTGGTTGATAATTCAATTTTTGGATTACTATTAAAAGTCCCATCTAAATACGTAATTCTTGTATTTATAGGTGTGTTATTATTATCAACATCAAAAATACTACTTGTAGATAAATCACCTATTTTAATATAATTATTATCTAAAATGTGTAATTGTCCAGACACATAATTAACTTGTTGATTAACAACCAAAGCTGTAGGTTGTGCATCATTATTAAAATAGTTTACACCTCCAAAAATATTAAAACTACCATCTATGGTAAAGCTTCCACCTACAGCCCATGAGCCTTCAGATTCTGTTCCCATAGCAATAGCATCTCCAGAAGTAAAGACAGTAAAGTTATTAGCTGCTTCAGTAGGATTGAGGGGTTCATTTTGTGCTATTAGTGTAGCACTAACACTTGAAAAGACTAAGCCCAATGTAAAAAAATTGTGCTTTAATCTACTAAATTGTAATTTTTTTGTTTTCATTTAATGGTTGATTTGGAATTATTTATAGTTTATTTTTTAAGTTAAATTTACTAAAATTTTAAAGCTTCTAATTGTAAAATAGTATCAGTCCAACCTTTATCCTTTAAAAGTTGAATTGCTATTTTGCTACGTACTCCCGATTTACAATACACAATTAAGTCTTTATTTGTATTAATTTCATTGAGTCTATTGGGTAATTCTCCTAATGGAATATGTTGTCCACCTATATGATGAATAGCCCTTTCATTAGCTTCTCTAACATCCAATAAATTATATTTTTCAGGATTTTGATTTAATTGTTTTATTGTGATACTTTGAAAATCTTCCTCAACTAAACCACAACTTAAATCATAATTTGAATCTAAAGTTTTAATAGCTATAGCTGCATTCTTTTTAAAATCTAACAGTAATTGTGTCATTGTAAGCGCATTAAAATTGAGTAACTTACCTGATAAAATGTTTCCAATATTGCAGATTATTTTTATAACTTCGTTAGCTTGAAAGCTACCAATTATACTAGGTAAAACACCTAAAACACCAATTTGAGAACAATTAGGAACAGTGTTTGGATTTGGTGCTGTTGGATACAAACACCTGTAAGTTGGTCCGTTTTGATAATTAAATACTGAAACTTGACCTTCAAATTTAAAAATAGAACCAAATACAACAGGTTTATTAGTTAAAACTGCTGCATCATTAACCAAGTAACGCGTAGGAAAATTATCACTACCGTCGACTATGATGTCGTACTTAGAAAATAAATTCATCACATTTTTTGATGTTAACTTTTCTATATACGTTTGAAAGGTTACAAATGGATTTAATTTTGATAATTTTTTTATAGATATTTCTGCTTTAAAT
This sequence comes from Olleya sediminilitoris, assembly GCF_016785945.1. GTDB lineage: Bacteria > Bacteroidota > Bacteroidia > Flavobacteriales > Flavobacteriaceae > Olleya > Olleya sediminilitoris. Next base: position 300,682 of record NZ_JAEMEF010000002.1, read on the forward strand.
TTGCCAATATCATCATGTGTGTATAATATCTGACGTTGCAAATTACTTTGATCAATAGTATCATGATCGATAATACCAATAGTACCAACACCTGCAGCTGTAAGATATTGTAAAATAGGACACCCTAAACCTCCAGCGCCAACAACCAAGACTTTGGCTTGTTTTAATTTTAATTGTCCTTTTATTCCAATTTCATCTAAAATAAGATGACGATCATATTGTTTTTGTTCTTGATTTGATAGTGTCATTATTCCCAATTATTTGACCAGTCTTTCCAAACGACTTCCAGTCCTTTATTTTTTAACATTTCAGCAATTGCTTCAGTAGATCTTTCATCAGATATTTCAAACTGTTCTAGGGATTGAGGATCTACAGCATAACCACCAGGATTTGTCTTTGATTCTGCACTAATAGAGGTAATTCCTAAATTGACAATATTATTTCTAAATATTTCGCTTTCTCGAGTAGAAATAGATAGTTCTACGTCTTCATCTAACAGCCTAAAAGCACAGATTAATTGTACTAAATCTGGATCTGTCATTTCTACTTTAGGTTCTAATCCACCAGAATGTGGTCTTAATCTTGGAAATGAAATAGAATATTTTGTTTTCCAATATGTTTTTTGCAGATATCTTAAATGTAAGGCTGTAAAAAAGCTATCAGCACGCCAATCCTCTAAACCAAATAAAGCACCTAATCCTATTTTGTGAATTCCTGCTTTGCCAAGTCTATCTGGTGTATCTAATCTAAAGTCAAAATTAGATTTTTTACCCTTAGGATGGTGTTTTTTATACTCGTCTCTATGATATGTTTCTTGATATACTAAAACAGCGTATAAACCATTATCAATTAGTTGTTCATATTCTTCTTGATGTAGTGGTTGAACCTCGATAGTGATATTAGCAAAATGTGATCGTATTAATTGTATGGCATTGCTTATATAGCTAACGCCAACAGTTTTATTAGCTTCACCAGTGACTAACAATATATGATCATACCCTTTAGATTTAATATACTCAACCTCTTTTAAAATTTCAGTATTAGTTAGGGTACGTCTCGCAATTTTATTAGTCATACTAAAACCACAGTAGGTACAAATATTTTGACACTCATTACTTAAATACATTGGGGAATACATTTGAATGGTATTACCAAAGCGTTTTTTAGTTAATTGCTGACTTAGCTGCGCCATTTGCTCTAAAAAGGGTTTAGCTGCAGGAGATATTAAGGCTTTAAAATCTTCTAGATCTCGCTTAGTTTTGTGTAACGCATGTAAAACATCGGTTTCGGTTTTATCAAAAATGCTTTTTAGAGTTGTATCCCAATCATAAGTATCAAATATGTCTTTAAAATGACTCATAACGATTAATTTAAAAAACTAGTTAATGGACTGCTAGCTTCAGCTTTTTTATTTATTACAGGAGCTAGTTTGGCTTCATAAGCTATTCTACCAGCTTGTACTGCTAGTTTAAAGGCTTCAGCCATTTGTACTGGATTAGGAGACACTGCAATTGCTGTATTTACTAAGACAGCATCTGCACCAAGTTCCATAGCAAAAGCTGCATGTGATGGAGCACCAATACCAGCATCTACTATTACAGGCACATTGCTTTGATCAATTATAATCTCTAAAAACTCTTGTGTTTTTAATCCTTTATTACTGCCAATTGGTGCGCCTAAGGGCATTACACACTGTACACCAACGTCTTCTAATCTTTTACACAATACAGGATCTGCATGTATGTAAGGCATTACAATAAAGCCTTGCTTAACTAACGTTTCAGCAGCTTTTAAAGTTTCGATAGGATCTGGTAATAAGTATTTTGGATCTGGATGAATTTCTAATTTAATCCAATTTGTTTCTAATGCTTCTCTGGATAATTGAGCTGCGAAAACTGCTTCGTTAGCATCACGGACACCAGAAGTGTTTGGTAATAAATTTATTTTAGAATGATTTAAATGTGTTAAGATATCATCGTTATTATCGGTAACATCCACTCGTTTTAAAGCAACAGTTACTAACTCGCTTTCTGAAGTTAATAACGCCTCTTTCATTAATTGAGACGAACTAAATTTACCTGTTCCTGTAAATAATCTTGAATTAAATATTTTATCTGCTATTTGTAACATTTTGTATATTTTTTTTGGTGTTAAAGTGCATTACTATAAGCACTGTTAATTAACTCATTAAGTTTAGGTATAGCATTAAAATCTTTGGTAATCTGACCAGATACAGCAATACCATATACACCTGTTTTAATTATCTCTGAAACATCTTTAAGTACAATACCACCAATTGCTACAATTGGTGTTTTAGTTTGTAATTGTTTGATTATAGTCTCATAACCTTGACGTCCTAAAATGGGGCTAAGTTTGGTTTTAGTTTTAGTAAACCTATAAGGTCCTAATCCAATATAGTCTACGTTTTTATTTATTAATGTTTGACAGTCTTCAAGTGTGTTGGCAGTACCACCAATAATTTGCCATGATGCTAAAGCTGCCTTAGCAATCAACGGACAAGTGTCTGACTTTCCTAAATGTACTCCATCTGCTTTAACTTGTGCAGCAATTTTATAATGGTCATTAATAATTAAACTCACATTATGTTTAGAGGTTATCTCTCTAGCTAGTTTTGCAGTCTCTAATACAACGTCTTCACTTACGTTTTTTAATCGTAATTGTACTAGTTCAATTCCGGAAACACAGGCTTTTTGAATATGCTCTAAATGTTGTGTTGGTGTGGCACCTTGAGATATATAATGAAGTTTTGATAACATATTTATTGTGATTGATTATAGGATTGTTTTAACGTTATAAAGCTGTTTACAGGATCTTTAGTATTCCATATTGCACCTAATATACCAATCCCTTTATACCCTAATTGTAGTGTCTTTGAGATGTTTTTAGAGTTAATGCCACCCATTCCAATAATATACTTATCTATATGATTAACATCAAACCCTTGACCTTGATAGCCTTGTTTAGAGATAGAATTAAAAATTGGACTTAATAAATGATAATCAAACTCAAACTCACAATCTGCTAACACCTCTGGATCATGAAAGGACGAACTAATTGTTTTACCAAACATATTTAGAGGTTTAAAATACTGACCAGGATTATCGATATGATCTATTCTTTTTTGTTCTTGAAAATGAATTCCTTTAAGGTTATACTCATTAATTAATTTATGATGATCATGTACTACAATTTTATTGTGATATTTAATATCTATTTGATTTAAATACTCAACATGTTGTTGGTAGCTTTTTAATGGCTTTCTTAGATGAAAACACTCTAATCCGTTGTGGAATAGTTTGTTTAATAGTCCTATTTCGTTTAAAACATCTTCTTCTGGAGCAATAAGTACGATCATATTTTTTGAGTTAAGGATTGTAATGGAAATCCTTTTGCTTTTTCTGCAAAAGATTGTATTGGAAAGCCTGCCCACGCCTTAAGCGTGGGAACTCCCTTAAACTATTAAAGATACACTTCTGATCCTTTATCTTTGAATTCTTTTGACTTTTCTTCCATCCCTTTTTGGATGACTTCATTATCTACAATATCATTTTCTTTAGCAAAATCTCTGACTTCTTGAGAGATTTTCATAGAACAGAATTTAGGACCACACATAGAGCAGAAGTGGGCTATTTTGGCACCAGCTGCAGGTAAGGTTTCGTCATGATACTCTCTAGCACGTTCAGGATCTAATCCTAAATTAAACTGATCTTCCCATCTAAATTCAAATCTAGCCATACTTAAAGCGTTATCACGATGTTGAGATCCTGGATGTCCTTTTGCTAAATCGGCAGCATGAGCAGCTAATTTATAGGTTACCACACCAACACGTACATCTTCTTTATTAGGTAAACCTAGATGCTCTTTAGGCGTTACGTAGCACAACATAGCACAACCGTACCAACCAATCATTGCTGCACCAATACCAGAAGTAATATGGTCGTAACCAGGTGCGATATCTGTTGTTAGAGGTCCTAAGGTATAAAAAGGAGCCTCGTCACAAACGTCAATTTGCTTTTCCATGTTTTCTTTAATCATGTGCATTGGTACGTGTCCAGGCCCTTCAATAAAGCATTGTACTTCGTGTTTTCTAGCTATCTTGGTTAGTTCTCCTAATGTTTCTAATTCTGCAAACTGAGCTTCGTCATTAGCATCTGCAACGGATCCTGGTCTTAATCCGTCACCCAAAGAAAAGGCAACATCATATTGTTTTAAAATCTCGCAAATGTCTTCAAAGTGAGTGTATAAAAAACTTTCTTTATGATGCGCTAAACACCATTTAGCCATTATAGAACCACCACGAGATACAATACCAGTAACTCGTTTTGCGGTCATTGGAACGTAGCGCAATAAAACACCAGCATGAATGGTAAAATAATCCACACCTTGTTCCGCTTGCTCAATTAAGGTGTCTTTAAAAATCTCCCATGTTAAATCTTCAGCCACACCATTTACTTTCTCTAGAGCTTGATAAATAGGCACTGTACCAACAGGGACAGGTGAGTTACGTATGATCCACTCTCGGGTTTCATGGATATTTTCTCCTGTGGATAAGTCCATGATATTATCTGCTCCCCAACGACAAGCCCAAACTGCTTTTTCTACTTCCTCTTCAATAGATGATGTTACCGCAGAATTACCAATATTAGCATTGATTTTAACTAGAAAGTTACGTCCTAAAATCATAGGTTCAGCTTCCGGATGATTGATATTAGATGGGATTACCGCACGACCTCTAGCGACTTCTGAACGTACAAACTCTGGTGTAATTTTATCAGGTATTGAAGCCCCAAAGTGTTCGCCTTTATGTTGTTTTCTAATTTGGGTCATTTCATCAATACGCTGGTTTTCACGTATGGCAATGTATTCCATTTCAGGAGTGATTATCCCTTGTTTGGCATAATGTAATTGCGTTACGTTTTGACCTTTTTTAGCACGTAAAGGCTTTTTTAATAGCTTAAAACGCATATGATCTAAGCTTTTATCGTTTAAACGCTCATTACAATAGGTAGACGAGTAGTTGTCTAACTGCTCTACATTATCACGATCCATGATCCATTGTTCACGAATACGCTCTATACCACTATGGATGTCTATTTGTTTGTCAGGATCTGTATAAGGCCCTGAGGTATCATAAACCGTTACAGGTTGGTTAGGTATTTTCTTTTTAGTCATGGAATCCACGGTATCACTTAACTCAATTTCGCGCATAGCGACTTTAATTTGAGGGTGAATTTTACCATTAACATAAATCTTTTTAGAATTAGGAAATGGCTGTCTTGTAATTCCGCCTTGTTTAGGTGCAGTATCTTTGTTTTTCATTGTTTAAGGGTTGATTATTTGTGGTGTTTAATAGTATTGAAGTCAGTCATAAATAGCATTATCCGCCTTGAGTTGCTTTAATAATTAGTATTGAATCTCCGTTATTAGGAGTAGTTGCAGACCAATCTGATTTAGTAATAATGTTTTGATTGACAGCAACAGCAATACCGTTAACCGAAATATCTAATTGCTTAATTATTTGGTCTAATGTAATTTGAGACTCAAATTGGTAGGATGTGTTATTTACTTTTATGTCTATCATATTAATTCCTGTTTTTGAAGCCTAACCAGCTTCAATATTGTGTATTAATGATGTAAACTAAAAAGGGGTAGTACTATGTGAGAATCACAAATAGAGGAAGTGTACAGTTTTAAAAACTGTTAACTTTTCCCTACGTTGGTATTAACCAAATCAGGTTCTAAGGATTTTTCTCAAACTAATTTAATAGCTACTCCTAAAGTTTACTGTAACAAATTTAATGAATTGAATTTGTAAATACTTCTAAATAGAATAAATTTTAAATGTTTTTTTAATTCTTTCTATACTAAACGCTTGTAAATTATAGCATTTGATGTTTCTAATTAAAACCCCTAATACATTATCAAAATTGCATTATTTTTGTATTTGAATTACTAAGCATAAATACTAAGATTTGTTAAAACACCAAGACCAATTACCACAAGTCCCATTATTAGACACCGATTATTTTATTTATTGTTTGGAAGCAGTAGACGATGTAGATGTAGAGGCAGTTACTGAAGTACAAAAACAACTAGACCAATTAACATTACAATATGGTGTTGCTAGTATTTATAATACCTGTGATAGCATAGAAGGATTAGAGTCTAGCTTAGGTACATTAGTTTTAGATGATCATAATTTTAAAAACTACGAAGTTATTTACTTGGTTATTGAAGGCGAAGCCAATAGTATTTGTTTGAATGATTACTATTATAATTTGCAAGAAATAGCTGAACTTTTTGAAGGACGCTTAGAAGGTAAGATTCTACATTTTTCTAATGTAAAAGTCCTTGATTTAGATGCTGAAGAAGCCCAATACTTTTTAGATATTACTGGTGCAAAAGGACTATCTGGTTATGGTTGTGCACAGCCTAATATTAGTAGCTATACACTAGATATGGCTTTTTTTAACCTGTTTAAAGACGATGATGATATGTTTGCAGTAGTGGAGGAGCTACATCAAAAACACTATAAAGCCTGTAAACTGCTTGATTTTAGATTATATTATTAAAGATAGCAAGTATCACAAGTCCCTTGAATTAGTAATTGTGACACTTTAATTTTACGATTAGGTATTTCTGGAAGCTTAACACTTTCTGACAAGCAGTCTACTTTTCCGCAATTTAGGCACTGAAAATGAGGATGCAAATCGTTATGTTCTGATGCCGAACATCCTTTACATTTAGCATACCATTTTAATCCGTCTTTACCTAAAAACGAATGTAATACACCATCCTCTTCCAATTTATCTAATACACGATAAATAGTGGTTTTATTAAATGACGTTTGAAATTGCTTAATTAAGTTTTTAGCAGAAATAGCTACAGCTCTTTTATTAAACTCATTTAATAAAACTTCTACCGTTTTTGTCTTTCTTATCACTCCCATAACACAAATATACTGCAACGTTGTTGCATTAACAAATAATAGTTTTACATTTGCAACTTAGTTGTATTAACAAGATTATAAATGATAGTATTAAAACAGAAATCAGATTTATTAGGAACCTATGCTAGCACCTTATGTTTAATACATTGCCTAGCAACGCCATTACTATTTATAGCGCAATCCTGTACAGTAACATGCTGCGAGGCTACACCAGTGTGGTGGAAAAGTATAGATTATCTGTTTTTAGTAATATCCTGTCTTGCTATCTATTGGTCTACAACAGCAACATCCTTAAAATGGATTAAAAATGCTTTGTGGTTAAGTTGGTGTGCTTTAGCCTTTGTTATTATAAATGAAAAAGTAGCACTGTTACCTTTACCAGAAGCCAGCATCTATATTCCTGCAATAGCGTTAATTGGATTGCATCTGTACAACCGTAACTACTGTAAATGTAACACAGCTACTTGTTGCACCAAGTCTATATCAAATTAAAAGTCCCTTTTGTTGAAGCTTTTGTACACTACATTTAAACCTTGTAAGTATAGTCTTTGTTAAGTATTCTGATTTAACATTGTATCGAGATATTATATCATTCGTTTAAAATCTTTACAATTATTGCATATAAAATTACTAATAGCTGTAATTTTTATTAATGTACTTATTTTTTTACAAAACACTATTAAAACGTTTTGAATCCATCCTATTTAAACTATATTTATCCCTACTAAAATCAATATTAAATCAATTACAATGAAAAAAACCGCATTAAAAAAGTATTACTTAATGGTCTTATTACTAGCCTTATTTGTTAGTTGTAAGGACAAAACATCATCTACCACGTCTACAGACACAGAGACTAGTAGTGATGCAACAAGTGGTAATGATTTAGACGTAAATACCTCGAGTTTTTCAGAAGATGATAACTCTTTAATATGCTTATGGCCAAAAGTTGGTTTACGCGATATCGCTGGTAGAAAAGGAGCTAAGTACCTTGAAACTATTTATTTTGGAGAAACTGTAAAGTTTTTAGGCGAAAAAGAAACAGCAAGTGATAATAAAGACTATTTAAAGATTGAATTATCTGACGGTCAAGTAGGATGGGTCTATGAGTATTTATTCTCTGAAAACGGTAAATTAGCCGTACTTAAAAATCCTTTAGCTATTTACAAGCGACCAGATGTTATGGAGTTTATGGGTAATAAGTTTACTAGAGGAAACATTGTTGTTGTTTTAAACGAAGACAAAGGAGAATGGAAAAAAGTAGTAGGCTTAAAAAAGGATACAGAAGGTTGGGTTAATAAAACGAGTGACTTTATATATGATGACTTAGATATTAAATTAGCCATCTTATATAACCGAGCAATTAACGAAGAAACTAGTGCTAAGCAACAACAAAAACTTAAGTTAATTGTTGACAATCCTGCGTTTCAGCAATCTGGTTTAATAGATATAGTACAAAATGCATTATACGATGATGAAGAAGGGTATGAAGAAGACTATGAAGATGATTTTTCTGAATTAGATGCGTCTATTAGTTCTGATCAATTATACATTACAACAGAGGTTTTAAACGTAAGAAGCTCTCCAGACTCTGAAGCTGACAACGTTGTGTTTCAGTTAGAAAAAGGAAACGTTTGTAATATTATAGAAAAGGGACTTTATGAAACGTTAAGAGGCAATAGTAGTAACTGGTATAAAATTGATTATAATGGTAACGAAGGTTGGGTCTTTGGTTACTTTACTTCAAAAAACTAAACTGTTACAACACTTATTTAATAATAAAAAAACCTTCGTTAGTAACGAAGGTTTTTTGGTTTCTAGCTCTTTTTACATCTGCTTTACATTATAATACATCGTAAAAGAAATAGATTTCTTTCTCTTCATGAGCTGCTACATCATTACCTGTATGTAGTCGTCTATTAACACTTAAAGTTAACTTATAAGTACACCTTCCAAGGTCATTAGGTGTGTTATTAATCTGTAATGCTACATTATGATTTGAATTGACATCATCGTCAGTATTACCTTCAAGCGAAAGAAAATGGTCGGTTAGTGTTTTTGTAAAAGTCCTTCCGTTGTTGATTAATTTCATTTTTACATTTAGAAGCAAAGGATGGTATACGGTATATAAAGCATTAATTATTCCGCTAATAGGTGCACAATCCCCAAGATCCATTAGTTTATCTATATTCATTTTAAGAAAAGTACTATTGTTATTTATGACCACACTGTTTAATGTTTTACCAGAACCAGGTAGTCTATTAAATTGCTCAGCTTCTTTATTAATAACTTCTCTAATTTCGAATTTTATAGCGAACTTTTTAATCTCTAATTTACTAGTTTCAGGAAACGCATTACCTACATCAACACTATCTATTGGTACATTATCTTGATTGGTTAATTTGGCTGTATTTACTTTTATTAAGGTATCTGAATCGATAAAAAAGTAATCGTTTATATCACCTAAAGCATTATCGGATACTGTTCTTGCAATAGCCGAGTTTATATCAAACCAACCCTCTGCATCAAAATCATCAAGATTACTTTCTACATCATAGGTATAAAAAGGCGCTACTTTTTGTTGTAGTACTGCCACTTTAGACTTGACAAATAATCCCTCTGTAACTCCAACAATTATATCAAACAGGTCATCGTCAGGTGCAGCTTCATTATTAGGTGTTGTCACCGAACTCAATTTAAATCTGTATTCAATTGGATTGTTATTGATTGTTGGAGCTGCCTGTCCAGTAAGTTCAATACTTTTAGTTAAACCATATTTATTGGTTCCAGCATAACCATTAACATCAAAATCGGTTGATCCAGAACCAAATACCGCATTAAACGCAGTACCAATACCAGTCCAAGCACTAGGAAATACTTCCGTTTGGTCAGGCGTTGTCACAATTACTTTAGTACAAAGTGACACACAAAGACAATATGAGACGTTGTTACGTCTGTTTTCTGAAGTTTCATCAATGTACTTTATATCTCCTAAAAAGGCTTTAAAATACACATCAGGTCCACTTTTAAGAGTAATAGGTAGACCAACTTCAGTTTCGACATTAATCCAAGGGGATAAAAAAGTCTTTTTAAAATCGTTTGATGTATAATCTATTCTAAAATAGCCATCTGTGTTAGTTGTTGTCGTACCCAACAGGTCATTGTTTAACAAATCGGCATCTAAAGCCTGTACTGTTGCATTGGCGATTGGATTACCTGAGGTACAATTACGTAAATAGCCACTAATAACCCAAGCATCAAAATAAAAGCCTCTAATATAACACCATAGTTTTTGAGAGATACCATAATTATAGCTAAAGCTACTGTTTTGATTAGTATCATAAGTCCATTCTGGTTGGATTGTGGTGATATGGCAATGAACCGGTTTGTCTTTAGGTTTTAAATCTGGTAGGTTAGGTAAGGTGTGGCATATAAAATCTAGGTCAAACGCAGTCTCTACGTATTTTTCATTTATTTCAAATTGATACGCTCCATTTTGATCTGTAGTAGTTTTTGCAATTAGTAGTTTTTCTCTTTGTTGGGCTTCCTGCTCTGTTACAATATGAAATGTGTCCTTTGCATTTGTATTGTTTAAAGCTTCTAATTGTGATTTGTGCAATGGTAGATACAATCTAACCTCTACGTTAGCTAGATTTTCGCTACTCTCTTGGCATAGCATACCGTACAGTGTTCCTTTAATAAGATGTTTCATGATGTGTTGTTTTATTTTGGTTTAACACTTATTAATGGTTTGTTTTTAAAATGGTTAACATTTTTAAGAGGCTTTGTTAATGGATCAAGACCTGTGTTAGTTTTACAACACTAGATTAACGACGGAGTATACGCTTGTACTTAAAGCGTCTTTATGTTAATCTATTTTTATATTGACCTGTTGTACATAAGCTAAGGCGTTAGGTATTATATGTAAGACAAAACAAGCATTTTACACTTTTTGGTTAACTCTGGTGCATTACCATGAACTATCTATGGCTTTACTATGGAGTATCTATGAAGTATCCATGAAGTATCTATGGAGTAAGGGTTAGACTTCCTTTAGGCTGAAATATACATTTTAACATACTTTAGCATTTGGGTGTGTACTAATTACTTTAATTGTTTCGTTATTAGATTATTACCACTTTCCACACAACATTTCCACAATAAACCAAACGCATATCAATAGGCCTATTGATGATTATCGATTCTTTTAGGAGAAAAGAATTGACATTGTTTAACTAGAGTTAATACGCTATAAAAAAGCTTAAAAACAAGTTATAGCGTTGGCTCATAATATTTTAGAAATTATGGCAAAACAGAAAGGTTTTATTAAGTTAAAAGGAAGTCTAGGAGGACTTACATTTTACAACAACAACGGAAAGGATTTAATTAGAACAACAGGAGGCGTGGATAAAAACAGGATAAAAAATGATCCTGCCTTTAAACGCACACGTGAAAACATGAGTGAGTTTGGAGCCTCTGCACGAATTGGTAAATCTTTAAGAATGGGATTTTCTAACATTATAAAAAGTATGAGCGATACCAGCATTGTTGGTCGCATTACAGGACTTATGAAAAAGATAAATTCTGTTGGCTCTGGATTAAGAGGTCAGCGTGCTTTTGAAATGTTACCCAATAAAGCGTTATTAGAGGGTTTTGAGTTTAACAAAACGTCGCCTTTAGATGCTATATTTTATGCACCAAATACAGCCCCAACATTGGATGCTAATAGAAGTGTTGCTAGTTGGGTGGTTCCTGATTTTAATGTCTCTAATTATATGAATGCACCCGAAGGTGCGACCCATTTTAAATTTGTAATGGTTAGTACTGTTTTAAGCGATTATAGCTTTAACACCCCTTTAGGGAAGTATGAGGCCACAGATGAATTAGAAAATGAAACTAATGGCATTGCCTATAGTAACGAAATACCTATATCAGGCATGGTAGGCGCAGATACAAGTCTAAGTGTAGATTTAGGCTTTGCAGCAGCCTTACCAGCAACAGTAGCAGTTATTAATGCTGTTGGTGTAATATTTTACCAACAAATCAACAGTTTGTTATATGAACTTGCCAGTTATAATGCTATGAAAATAGCTAGTATTGGTTAGCGTCAGTAACAACAGATTTAACAACATAAGGTTTGTGGAAACCTTTGTGTGAGAAAAGCAATCTTAAGGTATTAAGGTTGCTTTTTTTGTTTTAAAATACCTAATGATTTGTAATAATAAAATAGAATACACTAAACTCTTTTTTTTAAATTGTCTCACTATTTCAAGATTAGTTAATGCTAAATTTTAAACAAAAATATTTAGTGTTTGGTTTATCATAACTCAAATTGACCTTTTGTATAGAAACTTTTTTTTGACTCATAAAAAAGATTATATTTATACATTAGTACTTTAAATCATCATAAATTAATTAACAAAAAAAGCTATGCCGGGACCCGCAGCAACAATAGGGAGCATGCATACATGCCCAATGTGTAACACAGGAGGAAGCCCACACGTAGGAGGACCTGTAACTGGTCCAGGTGTGCCTACCGTACTAATTGGAGGTAAACCTGCAGCTGTAATGGGAGATATGTGTACCTGTTCTGGACCACCAGATATTATTGTAAAAGGCGAGGCTACTGTATTAATTGGTGGTAAACCTGCAGTAACCATAGGAAGTAATACTGCACATGGAGGATTAGTGACTGTAGGTGAAACCACAGTGTTAATTGGTACAGGAAGCTCAGGAGTAAGTACTGTAATGCCTATTAAAAAAATTCCTTTTCCAAAAATCTCTGCAACTTTAAAAGTCATGGCCTCTTTAAAAGGAAATAGCGATCAGTTAAATGAAGCGATTGCTAACCAAGAACAAATTCGTAATGAAGCAGAAAATAATGAAGGTGAACCTAGGGTTTATAATTTAAAATGGGTAAAAGAAGACAAAAGAGTTTACGAATCTAAAGTTTTAAAAGAGATTACTTTAAGAGCTTCAGTATTAAATATTCCCGATGGGGAAAGTGTAACATTTACTCTTAAAAAACCTGTTGAAACCATAGAAGAAAACGAAGATAATACTACAGATGAAAATACCAGCTCATCTAATACTGAAGAATACGAAGATTATGTCACTTTAACTGGCACTGTAAAAGACAAAATGGTAGAAGTAGTTTGGGAAATTGAAGATCCAAATCAAAATGAAGAAGCATCGTAAAATTAAAACATAATCAATGGGTAATAGAAAAGAAGACGTATTAAATACTTATACTTTTGAATGCAGTTATGGTGATATTATTACAGATGAAAAACCAATTGTAAAAGTAAGAGAACCTGGTATTTATTTACATTTTTTACGTTATGGTTTGTTTGACAGAAATGCAACAGAGGACTCACATGAAGTAAGTTTTAATGAAAAAACTAGTACAAATGAAACCGTTGCAGCAGAGTCTGTAAAAGTTGAACCGCAACAATTAATCAAACTAAAAGATAACAATCTAGAACGATTTTCTATAAAAATAGATAATACTAGAACAGCATCTAGAGATCACCAAACAACAATTGATAGACTAAACGAAAAAGAAATTACTTTAAATGAGATAACAACTTATGGTATCGTAGACTTACCACATTTAGAAAATTTTTATACACATCCGACGTCACTTAATGCAGGTTATATTTATTTATTAAACGAGGAAGATCCAGATGATTATTATGAATTGTTAATCCACCCTGATGGCTGGATGCAGCATATAGATTGGGAATACAGTAAAAATATAGGAGATGATGGAGAAGTTTTAGATATACGAATACCTGATAAAAACGATAAAATAAAAGCCAAAAGAATTACACCTGAACATATTGGAAAAAAGTTATGGGTAGCCTACTCTCCTGTACAATGGTCCAAAGATTATCATACTAAAATGAATTCTGATAAAGAATTACGTAAAAAACGTATGCGATTGATAGACTGTGTCCCACTTAAAAAGAAGGCTACTAAACCTGTAACCAATGATGACGATAGCCAGCATAAAATACAACCGATATCTTATAAAGAAACAGAAGCTGTTTATATCAATAATAAAGATCCAAGAGCAACGGTATTGCATCAAACGATGCAAGATATTGATGCTTTTGAACAAAATGATGACAAAGAAGGAGATAACGAAAATTATGAAGAATTATTTTTTGTAATACACGATCCGCTTGGTTGTGCCGAAGATATTAGTGAAGTTGTAGCTGAAAAAACAATACAGTTTAAAGCTTTAGTAGATTCTGTTCAGTCTGGAGAAAGTATTGAAGATGCCAAAGAAAGAATTTCTAGTGGAAATTTAGAAGTGCCAAGACCCAAAAAAAATAACGGAGAAATAGATGTAGAGTGTGAACAACTTTTTACCCTAGCTTTAACTTGTTATCAATTGGTTTATAACGACAACAAATCTATCCTAAAGTATGATGGTGGTGCACCAGGTTGGTTTAACCCAGGTGGTAGACATTCATTAGACCCGAGACCTATGTTTACTACTTACACAAGTCGTGAATACGGAATGCAAGTTGTTAAAAATACTGCTTTAATAGGTTACGAAGGGGTAGATTATGCTAAACTAAAAGGTATTTTAGGTATAGACCAACGTAACAATGCTAGAACCGAGTTGTTAAGTTACCGAGAAGACCTAGGTAAAATGGTAAGTTGTGATTATTTAAAAAAATACTTAGATAACTATTTAGACAATCATCCTGAACGTATTCTAGAAGGAAGAAATGTGTTATTAGAAACTATAGATCCATTAAGTTTCCATCCCTATAAATTTGATCAACATTTACAACTACATAAAGATATAGTAGCAGAAGATAAATGGGTAAATTGGGTATATAAAGTGACGGATGATATCTCACAAGAAGATACTAGTTCTGAAACTGTAACTAGTGAATCTAAACAGTATGCTGGTTTAGACCCTATAGTTGCACTACTAGGTACTGCATTAAATATTGACAAACTATTAACTACAAAAGAAAGCTTGAGTAAAAAAGCTGTAGGTGTCTATAAAAAAATATTGCAATATAAAGGCGGGCAAGCAGCTAATTATAAAGTTATAAATGGTGTACTATTAGAAAGCATTGAAGACAAACAGAAATTTATAGTAAGCAAACTTAATAAAGTTACCTTTTACAATACTAAAATGTTTGAAATTGTAGATGGAGATATTTGGATGACCTTAGAAAAACATGGAGTAATTTTAGACCCCGAATATGTAAAGTTAGGACGCTATAAAGGTAAGCGAGAAGATATTTTACGTATACTACAAGAAAGCCATGGTAAAGAAGGTTTTACCTATAGAACAGTTAAAAAAGCTAATGGCACTAGCGAAGTACAAATTAATGCTAGAGTTGCTAGAGATTTATCAGATGATGCGGTAGCTCAAAAAAATTATAATATTAGTAAAATAGTAAATGGACGTGCTTTTAATGGTGTTTTTGCACTATTAGAAATAAATAATTTCTCAATGGCGATTATTAAAGTTACTAAAGAGGAGAGTACACTAGAGGACGATCTTAAAGCATTTGGATCAGCCGTAGTATTAACAAGTTCATTTGTAAGTCTAAGAAAGGCACATTTGGTTCATATAGGTATTGATCCATCTGCTAAATTTTTGAAAAATGCTACTAGATTGAGTATTGTTGGCGGGGCTATTAGTGTAGGTTGGTGTTTTTATGATGCATTTAAACTTTTAGACAAACGTGATATGGATTCTGGTTTAGCTATGGTTGGTGCAGCAGTCGCTTTTGGTATTTCTACTATGGCTGGGGCTGGTATTATATTTGCCGCTACAGGTCCTGTAGGGTGGATCGCCGCACTAATTGGGGTTGGTTTTGTAATCGTATCATCTTTATTAACCGACACTCCTTTAGAAGAATATTTTAAGAACTTTTTGTTGTCCGATAGGGAAGCTTTTTACAGTTATAGTTCTCCGGTACATTATAGTAAAAGAATTTTAGCCAATCGTAGTATCTTAACCAATGATGATTTTCATGACACGCTTAAGAATCCATTAGACGCACAGGCGAAATTGTTTGACCATATTATGTGTAAACAAATTGGTTTTACACCCATTAATCCTGAAACTACTTCTTTTACAACCATGCCTGCACCTGGAACCTATGCAATTCCAACTGTGGTAAAAACAGAAAAAGCGTATCGTTTTCAAGCAAAAATGGTATTTAGTCGTTTTTTTAACAATAAAGATCAAGTAGAGGCACATGCCTTTTTTTATGCACAAGGTGTAGACGATGGAAATCCTGTCCCAATGGCTGTTAGTAACACAGAGAAGATTTACGACGAGCAAGGTGGTGCAGCTTTACAGGTAATTTTTACCATACCAGTAGCATCAAGAAATCTAATAAGGCAACAGTCTGAAATAGTTTTTGCCGTCCGTTTACATATAGATGAAGAGCATAGTGTTCATTTTCCATACCCTGTGGGTGGAGAAGAACGTTATTTAGGTGCTAAACTAAGAGTACAATCCTTAAGTGCAGGATTATATCAAACCAGTTTAAAACAAGATGAAGACGTGGTAGTAGGTACGTTAGCTAATTTAAAGACTGATAAACCATGGTAAAAGATTTTACAAGGAGTATAACACATTCGTTTAAACATTATAGTAGTTATAATAGAAAAGTAAATAATAAAAAAGGTAATCTTAGCGCTATTGTAGAGAAGAAGATTTATTCTAAAGATATTTTAAAATATGAAAAAGGTCTTTTATCAAAAGTATCTAAAAATAGGTATGTTGATGATAATTTTATATGGCAAAAGTATGATAAGTGGGGAACGACTTTTATAGCAGGTGGTGTATCACTAGGATTCTTGCTAATAATTTTAAGACACGCTTTTAAGGAAGGATTTAGCAACAGTTATGTTTTTTTTATTTTAATTTTTTCTATCATTATTTTATTTTTTGTTATTTATAGTTTTACACAGCCAAAAAAAGAGCAAATATTAAACCGTAGAGATGGATTGATTACGATGACAGGTTTTTTTTGGCAGAAAAATATTACAATGCGTTTTGATGATGTAATATTTGTTTTCTCGTCTGGTGGAGAAGACGTTGTAGGTGGATATCAATTGATGGTATTAAGACCCACTATAGGAGCCGATATATTTGAGCTTACTGGTAATTGTTATACAACAATGTCTTTTATTACTTGGTATATGGATAAAAATAGACCTTTACCACCAGGAGAAGCTTTTGATCGTTTTCGAGAACAAGACTTTGAACGCCGTAAAGCTGAAGGTTTTCCAAAGCCTTTATACCCGAGTAAAATAAAAACCCCAGAGGCAACCAAAGCTCAGCAAGCAGAACGTAAACGCATTGGTGGATGGTAAAGTATTTTGAGTTATAATTATGGGTTATTTACTTTTTATAAATATTGATGCTATATATAGCTTTAAATTTCTTTATCTTTTGGACACTAAACTAAGAGTACAATTCTAAAAGGTAGGATCATATAAAGCCTGTTTAAAACAAGGTGAAGACGTGGTGGTAGATACTTTAACCAATTTAAAAACAGATGAACCATGGTAAAAGATTTTACAAGGCCTATTACGCATTGGAGTTACAAAAATCCTGATAAACTAAAGAAATATTACCATCGCGTAGAGAAGAAAATATATGTAAAGCCAAGAAATTCAGTTGATTCTAAATATCACTGGTTTTTAAACTATTATATGGATAATAATTTTATTCATTATCCTACAAAAGGCACTTTTGGTCCAGTATTATATGCTTTAGTTTCATTTGCTTTTTTTTTAGTTTTTGTATGGCCTTCAGATGAAAAGTTAAAGGGGACAGATTATTTTTTTATGATTCTAACACTTATATTAACCTTATTTTTTTTAATTTATTTATTTACAAAACCTAAAAAAGAACAAATATTGAATCGTAGAGATGGTCTGATTACTATGACAGGTTTCTTTTGGCAAAAAAATATTACTATGACATTTGAAACTTGTGAATTTGCTTATAGTACAGGAGGTGAGGATGGTATGGGTGCTTTTTTATTAGAAATTATTAGACCAAATAATTGGCAAACTTTTGATCCTTTTGGTTATGGAGGTGCTGAGTGCTATGAAAGTATGAGTTTTACCACTTGGTATATGGATAAAAATAGACCTTTACCACCAGGAGAAGCTTTTGATCGTTTTCGAGAACAAGATTTTGAACGCAGAAAAGCAGAAGGCTTTCCTAAGCCTCTATACCCAAGTAAAATAAAAACACCAGAAGCAACCAAATCACAACAAGCAGAACGCAAGAGAATCGGAGGGTGGTAAAGTATTTTGGATTATAATTATGGGTTAATTACATGTTGCATCACGCTATCTTGATGCCACTCATACTATCCTAAGTTCAATTTTACACTTTCTTTTATATCACTTTCATTCTTATTCCATAAAGCAATTTTAATTGCTATGCTTACTAGTTTCTATTAATCTACTCTAGCCTTTTTAATAAAACACCTATTTCTACCTAAACTAAAAATAGGGTATTTATACGCTGTTTTATATTTTACTTATATTCTACATTTGACTTAACCAACTATAAATCAAGTAATAAAAAACTGACTTATTGTTGTTTACTTGGATTGTTTTTACTTATTAAAAACAATCTATTAAAGACCGTTAACCCCTTATTTGTACTAAACTAACACTATTATGACCAAAGCAGAATTGAACAGCCCTAATTTTACTTCTATTATAGCTGAACCCGTTTGGGACCAAGAGATTGAATACTTTTTTGATGAACAGGATTATAATTGTATGATGCATGCCGATGGAGAGCAGCAACAATCCAGAACTATAGACCTTAAAAGCTATACTGAGGTTAGTGCCTTGAGTGCTAAAATATATTATTATGTGTATTATAAATTTATGCCGATGGGTAAAACCAAATGGAATAACGATAAATTATTTTCTTTTAGGAATTGGCTTACTCATGGTTGTCCTAAGAATACAGAAGATTTAGAGACTTTTAAAACCAAGCAAGCTGCTATTTTAGAAGATACTAGTTTACGCCAAAGAAAAAACGTTAATACTTTAACAGCGCAGGAGCAAGAAACTTTAATTACAGCCTTTAAGGGTATTATGGATTTGCCTAAGGATGATCCTAATAGTTTTTATACTTTGGGAGGTCTGCATTGGTATCCTGGTGTGACTTATTGCGAGCATCATATCCATCCGTTTTTAGCTTGGCATAGAGCTTATATCCTTCAGTTTGAAAACGCTTTACGCACTATACCAGGTTGTGAGGCTGTGACGCTTCCGTATTGGGATATTTCTGACGATACTTATCCAGAGTTATTTTCTAAAGCTCCGTTTATTGCTTCAGATCCTAAAGTTTCTGGATCGACCTCTTCTTACCAACTTCCGCAAGACTTTTTAGAGGCTTACCCATTTGAAGTTACTAATGGGTCTTTAAAAGCCGATGGTAGTATTATCCGTAATTCTGCTGCCATTTACAATACCCTAAAATGGAAGTATTTTAGAGATGCTACACATGATCCGACCAATACTAACAAGATGTTTTTGGATAAAATCATACAATTACCAACATGGAATGCTTTTAATGGATTAGATAAAACAGGACAATTTGTGTCTGGATCTGAGACCTTAATGCATGCACATGATATGGTGCATGATATTAACGGAGCGACTACTGCTAACCAAGATGTTACTGGTTTTGAACCTGTGTTTTGGTTATTTCATGCCAATTGGGATCGCTTAATGTGGCGTTGGCAAAAACTACACCATACAACCAATGTTGCTGATTTTAAAAAGAATGTGCAAGCTTGTGGTGATAGTACCGATTGGATTGATGGTATTGGATTAAATAATATGGATCCGTTTACAACGTCTTTAGGGCTTACTGTAGACCAAACCATTGATTTAAATGCTATGGGTATTAATTATGTTGAGCCAGCTTTACCATTGACCGAACCTGAAGACTATATTGCAGAGGAGTTGTCTTTACAACGTGTCTCTAATAAAGGACAATCTAAATCCAATGCTTTTACGCTAAGTGAATTGTCCTATGTATCGCTTAGGGTTAAGGATGTGAATCGTTTGAAAATACCTGGTTCATTTACAGTGTCTTTGTATTTGGATGGCGCTTTGCAGCAAACCCGTTTCTTTTTACAAGCTACTAATCCTGGTAATTGTGAAAACTGTGTGAAACAAGCCTTAGTGAGTTTTGATTTTGTTTTTAAACATGAACAACTATTACAGGCAAAAGGTAAAGTAAAAGTTGAAATACAACTCTCTAATGGTCAAACGGATGGGCAACGACCTGTTATTCCGTTTCGTACTATAGGGCAGCCTACTATTAATATACGTCTGGTACATTAATCACCTGTTATTTAGAGCTTAATTATATGCCAAAGGATTAGCATACACATGACATGATTATATCCTTTTTAAACTGAAACCTAAATCCAACCTTATAATATTATTACCTATGAAATCAACCATTTACTTAAAATCGCTTTTTACGATTACGACCCTTCGCTTATTTTGTCTATTGCTTATTGGATTGATTATGTCCTCTTGTAATGAGGTACATTATGAAGGCATCCCTTCACCAGTTATTTTTACACCTAATATACCTGTAGATGTTGATCCTGTATTACAAAACGAGTTAAAAGCAGCAGGTGATATTTACCAGTTAAATCAAGCGTATAACCTTTATAGTTGGCAAGCTTTAATTGCTATTAATTGGCCAATGACCGATGATGGCATCCCAAAACCTAAGTTTACAGACGCAGGATCACCTGCATGGTTAGGATGGAAAGAAGCTTTTCAAGTATATAGGGAAGATGGACAACAACCGGCAGCTTGGGGTAGTCCAAGAATTCAAACCGGTTTAGGATTAACGTCTAGTTTGCTTAAAGACAGTGATTCTAGAGTGATATTAAGTACTAGAACTCCGACACAACCAGCACATCATAATCTAGCAGATGAAACGGATCAGGCATTTGCAGGTAAATTATTTGATCAGAATGGAGAAGTTGTTGTTTATGAAGTATTAATGAATGAAGTGGAGTTTGATTACATTGTAGCAAACAAACTGTATAATTTAAACGGTCAATTAGAATTTACTAAGACCCAAACTGAAGCTAATTTTCCAAAGGGAAACTATGATAATGGCACACTTGGTGCTACAGAAATAAAACTAGCATGGCGCGTTTTTAAGCCAACTGATTTGCATCAAAACCGTTATTTAACAGATGAGGGTTATATTATTGATGAAGTTACAGGGCAACCTAAGCAAGTGCGTCTTGGTTTGATTGGTTTTCATATTAGTCAGAAAACACCAACCGGTAAGCAATGGGTATGGTCTACTTTTGAGCATATAGACAACTTGGATGAAAATGTTATTGTAGGTGCCGATGGTAAGACTACCGTTATACATCCTACACTGACAGATCCTGATTGCGAAATTTGTCCTGTTAATGTTGATGCTACTAATGGCAACAGTACTTATATGTACCAAAGTTCTGAGCATAGTGACTATTGGACAATAACAGGTGATACAAATAACTATTATGCTGCATCAGATACCATGAAAACGCAATCTAAGCGCATGGTGGATATTCCTGTTAGGGTTAGAGAAATTAATAGAAAGATGCAAGATTATTTTAAGGCACAAGGTAGTGTATGGCAATATTACCAATTGATTGATACACAATACCCTGTGAACCAAAATGCAAAACCTGCTACAAGTACTGCAACAGCATACCATTTACCAGAAAGTGTGATTAATAAGTCGGGAGGAGTGCCAAATATAGCTTACCTGACTAATATTACTATGGAAACTTTTTTTCAGGATGGTAATCAAATTGCTGGACTTATGGAAAACTCGACGTCTGAAGGAACTGCTTTACCATTAAGCATCTTTGGTACCGAAAGTTGTATAGGTTGCCACTCTAGTGCTGGTATTGCTGTGTCCTATGACAGCACAACCTCAGCACCTAAATTTGGAGGGCAATTGTCTGGTGACTTTAGTTGGTTACTTAAAAGAGCCAACTGGGATACCTCGTTACCAAAACCAACTATTAAAGCAGAAGAATAGTATCACCTTTAAACCGTACTTTATATGGCACCTTTAAAAACAACAACCTGCGCTTGTGGCTCTGCAACTGATTTAAAAGAAACACCTGGTCAAGGCAGTAAAAAGATTAGTGTTTTAAATGGTATATCCGTTGTGTTTTTATTCTTTTTTCCTAAATGTCCACTATGTTGGGCAGGCTATGCGTCACTTTTTAGTTTTATAGGCTTAGAGCGTATTGATTATAATGCTAATTGGCGATTTGTTATTATTGGATTGCTATTGACTGGTAGTTTTTTAATATTGCGGAAGCATTATTTGAATAAATCATGGTTAAACCTTATGTTTTACGGTTTAGGGCTTTTTATTTTGCTTCTTACATCTATAGCTAATTTAAGTGCGTCCTTTTGGCTTTATATTATTCTTTTTTTAATACTGTTAAGTAATTTTTCTAAGCAGACTAACCATAAGCTAATTAAGTTTTTTAGACTTCCTTCTTTTTTTTGGGGCTAGAGGAGGAGGAGGTATATAGCTTCTATTTGTTTTTAAATAAATGATTGACAAACCATTATGATTAGGCGTCTTATATATATAAGCTTTGGTTGTGAGGATGAATCTTACTAGAATATTTAAAATATAAGTCGTTATTTAGTGCGTATATTTATTATATTACTGACTTTTTGTATATACATTAGTACTAAATAGTCCCAATATAATAGTATGAGGTTAAAATTTTTAAACAAACGAAAGTTCTGGTTGCGGTTTATTGCTTTAATAATCTTAGTACCGTTACTATTTTTTAGTGCAGTTGTATTATATATTTATTCAGAACAAGATGAAATTATTCAAAATGAAATAGCTGTTTTGAATACTCAGCACCAAGGTTTAATTACGATTGGTGACACCCACTTATCGCTTTTTAACAACTTTCCGGATATTTCTTTTAAGGTCGATGATGTAAAGATTTATGAAACTAAAGACACTAAAGTAACTCCAATTCTTGAGGTTGCAGACATCTATACAGGTTTTAATATATGGGATATTATAAACGGAAACTATACCATTAGGTCGCTAATTATAGAAGACGGTTTTTTTGATATTGTGGTACATAAGGATGGTACTATTAATCTTCAAAATGCTTTAGACTCATTAGAAGACACAGAAACATCAACCAATGATGACTTTGCCAATATCCAACTAGAACGTATTAAATTACAAAATCTTGACATACATAAAAAAGATGAAACTGAAAATACAGATTTAGAAACCTTTATATCTCAAGGAAAAGGAGGGTTTGAAATAAATAAGGACTTTATATCTGCACATATAGATACCGAGTTTGAAATGAATTTGATTGATAATGGCGATACCACATATGTGCGTCATAAGCATTTTGAGCTTCATACCGATCTGACACTTAACCAAAATACAGGATTGCTTACTGTTAAACCTTCAGGTTTAAAAATGGAACACGGTGATTTTAATATTGAAGGCACTATAGATACTAAAAATGATGTAGATCTTGATCTTTCTATAAAAGGAACCAAGCCCAATTTTGATATGCTAATTGCTTTTGCACCAGAAGATGTTATTCCTGTTTTAGAACGCTACCGTAATGCCGGAAACATCTATTTTAATGCTATGGTTAAAGGTCCTACACTAAACCAACAAATGCCCTTTTTTGATGTGCGTTTTGGAGCTAGTGAAGCTTTTCTTGAAAATACAGATAAGGGTAAACGTGTTGATGATATGGGCTTTAGTGGGCATTTTACTAATGGAAAAGACCGACATTTACGTACCATGAAATTCTCTTTAACAGATATGACTGCCAAACTAGATAAAGGGACGTTTTTAGGTAATCTTGTTGTTGAAAATTTTGAAGCGCCAGAAATTAACATGCAATTAAATGTAGATTTTAATCTAGAGTTTATGGCTAGTTTTCTTAATCTTACAGATATAGACAACACGTCTGGTAATGTGTCTTTAGAAATGAATTTTCATGATATTATTGATATAGACCATCCAGAACTTGCACTTAACACCCTTAATCAAGCTTATTTTACAGAGCTTAAAGTTAGCAATCTAAGTATCTCTTCTGCAGATCTTCCTGCACCATTACAACAACTTAATGCGCACCTTATCATGAAAGGTAAACAAGCCACGCTTGATCAGTTTGATATGATATTAGGTAACTCTGATGTATCCATCACAGGATATTTATCTGATTTTCCTGCTGTTGTACATCATACAGATACACCTGTAGATGCGCATTTAGACATTACCTCAAATCTCCTTGATATTGCAGAGCTTACACGATATTCTGTAATAGACAGTACAGGTGTAGATGAACAGATTAAAAATTTAAGTACTGGTTTTTCTTTTAAATCTTCGGCTAAAGCCTTTACAGAATCTAAATACTTGCCAAAAGGCGAATTTTTTATAGATAGCCTTCATGCCCAACTTAAACACTATCCGCATGAATTGCATGATTTTCATGTAGATTTTCTTATTGGCGAAAAAGACCTGAACATTGTAGATTTTACAGGTTATATTGATGATTCAGACTTTCATTTTAATGGACAAGTTTATAATTATGGTTTTTGGATGCAAGACCAACTTAATGGAGATGTAGATTTAGATATAACGTTAACCTCAGATTTATTACGATTAGAAGATGTTTTTACTTATCAAGGCGAGAATTATGTCCCAAAAGAGTATCGTCATGAAGAGTTTGAAAAACTAGTCTTACACCTTAACTCTAGTATGCATTACAAGGACTCTGCATTACATTCTATAGATTTAGATCTTGATAAACTAGATACCAAAATGCATTTGCATCCTTTACGATTCCAAAATTTTAATGGTCGTTTTCATTATGAAGATGAACATCTTGTGATTGAAAAATTTAATGGTAAAATAGGACGTACAGTTTTTGGAATAGACCTTAACTATTATCTAGGAAATGATGAAGCTATTAAGAAACGTGACAACTATCTTGCTTTGCAAGCAAATTATATAGATTTTGATCAGCTTTTCAATTTTAATACTTCAGCTCCAACAGCCACTACAATAACAACCACTAAAACAGATACTGAAACTGCAGATGTTAAAGTGCATGCAGACGCATTTAACTTGTATGAATTACCCTTTACAGATATGACCTTTGATGTTAATGTTGGTCATTTTATATATCATCGTATTGACTTACAACATATTGATGCACAATTTAGAACGACACAAAACCATTATATCCATGTGGATACTTTTTCTATGAATGCAGCTGGAGGTAACTTTAAAATGTCAGGCTATTTTAATGGAAGTGATCCAAAACATATTTACATGAAACCAGATTTAGTAACAGAGCATGTTGATATAGATAAACTACTGTTTAAGTTTGAAAACTTTGGGCAAGATCATTTAGTGTCTGAAAATTTAAAAGGTACGGTGTCTTCACATATAACAGGAAACATTAGGGTGTATCCTGATTTAGTACCAGATTTGGATCAATCAGAAATTCATATGGATGTCGAGGTCTTTAATGGTAAATTACAAAATTATGACCCTATATCTATGTTATCGGATTATATGGGTGATAAAAACCTTAGAAATATAAAATTTGATACCCTTAGGAATCATCTAGATATTACTAATGGACGTATAACCATACCTAACATGACTATTGAATCTACACTTGGACATTTTGAGTTTTCCGGTACACAGGATAGTGATCATAATATTGAATATTATGTAAGAATCCCATGGAAAACAGTAAAACAAGCCGCACGTTATAAATTATTTGCTAGAAAAAATGATAACGGTAATACAGAAGACATGGAGGAGGAAGATATTATAGAACTTGATCCTAACAAAAAAGTACGCTACCTTAATATTAAATTACATGGTAGCATGGATGATTTTAAGGTATCCATGAAGAAGGCGAAAAAAACTGAAACGGAATGACTTTAACTAATTAAATGTCGATAGAATGACAAACTATATTTGAAATCTTAATTGAGATACAAGTTATTAATACCTTCTCAGTATAATAATTATAATGAGAAGGTTTAAGCTTATTAATATATGTTATGCCTCAAATACACTTAGTAATTTGTTTTTAAGTTTTTCATCTGTTCCATTTTGTTCAAACAATATATCTAATGCTTTATTTGCTTGTGTTTTGTAATACGCTATATCTTCTTCGGGATTCTCTTTAATTAGTGTTGTAAAGGTATTACATGCTTTGTTTATCTCTCCATTTACTACGTAAGCTGTTGCTAAGTATTCCCAAGCATACAGTTGACTATATGAAGATAATTTGTTGTAGATAGACGTTAAATGCTCAGTGATTTTTAAAAACTCTGGATAATTTGGTTTATCATTTTTATAGACTAAACATAGATTTAGTGTTCCCGTCTGTGTAGGCAAGATTTGGTAACAACGTCTCCACCATTTCTCTGCATTGTCATAGTCCTTTAATCTGCCATACCATGAGCCTAAATGATTGCAAGCACTTTCATGTTCTTGAATTGCCTCTTTTATTTTTTTAGTTTTTCTTCCTTTAAAGGGTATAATAGCTTCTAAATAGGGCTCTAAACTAGCTATAGCAGCCTTACTGCTTGCTTCTTTACTTCCGCCTTCATCTTCCACTCTAAATAGTATTTTTCGTGCTTTAAACAGTTCTTTACTAATATCACTTTGGTTTGGGTAATTGACTAAAGGCGTCAAACCAATTGACTTAAAAAAGCTTATACCTGGTTCTGTAATTGCTTTATTCCAAAGGGATAGTAACAATTTTTTATTTTCGTCTGTCGTTACAAAATCTGCAATGACTTTTTCACGAATTGGAGACTCTGGTATAACTCCTTTATACATTGGTATTGTACATTCCTCGTTAAAATCACCAAAACATTTTAGATAAACAGAAGCGCCTTTCATAAAATAGGGTTTAAGGTCTGCGTCTGTTAACAGTTTTTGACCTACAGTTGCTAGAACAGTACAATGTTGAAACAGCTCGAAGTCCGAACTATATTGGTAGTTATTTTCCCATGCTTTATTGATAAGTGGAGGTCCCCAAAGGTCTTTAGCATTTTCTAAAACGTCACTAGGAGCGGATTCGTCTATTTTATTTTTTAGCACTTTTAACTGCGCTTTAGAATAGATACCTAGTATGTAATCAACAACTACAAAATCATCACCATCATCATCATCATAATCTAAGTATTGGTTTCTTAAAAGGGCTATTTTTTTTATAGACTCTTTTTCATAATCTACTATTTTACTTACAAACAACGTTTTATATTCCTTAAAAAGTATTTGGGTCATTTCTTCAAACCATTTCATGTCTTCTTTCATCTTAGGAATTTATTAATGTTTTGGTTAATCTTTATTTAGAGTGTAAATATAATTTAAAATGCACATCCATTTTATCCCTGAAAACCGTGTGATTTAGAACTGTTTTATTTATTGTTATTCAATTAACTAGTTAAAAGTCAAGTATAATTATAAATATACTTTCCAGTTTTTTATCTATTTAATTATCTGTTTAAAATCTTACTGTTATCCATTTATTACGACTGAATTATTATATACACCCTATTACATAGCCAGTAATTTGGACCTCTTTTATTACACCTGAATGATAGTAATAGGCACAGATATAGTGTGTGTCACTACCTATTATAAAATCACACATAAACCGCTAGAAAATAAAAAGGGTTAATTAACCTAATTAGAAAAGGTTAGACACCTAATGGTTTTTAACTAATTAAAAATGAACTTTATAATCTGTAAATCAAGATGGTTTTAGATGAAGATAAGTATCCCTTTTTGACATACTAAAACTTATAAAACAAATGATTAAAATATAACTCTATTCTATGAAAACAATCCTTATTCAATCTATTGGAACAGCTAAACCCGGAATTACTAAAATCTTAGCAGATGCATTTGAAGTCAATCATCAATTATTAACACAAATGATTTATAACGCACCTAGTGTGTTTTTACATAAAGTAGATGAAGCCACTGCTGATAAAGTAAACGGTATGCTTACTGAGTTAGGCTTAGAAGTATTGGTTCAGAACGCTGATGTTGCTATTCCTGGTCCTGCTGAAAAACTTGACTTAGCCCTTTATATAGATGATCCACTTAACATTCAGAATATAGCACAACAACTGTCTGAGTTTATGGGCATCAATAACAAAGAAGCATTTGAATTGTTAATTCAGGATCCCTCTGTAGTACTTGGAGGTGTTAGTAAAAATACCGCTATAGCACTAGAAAATAGAGTAGATGCAGAAGTTATAGTAAGTAACCCTTTAAAGGCTACTTATACTATATTAGTTAAAGACTACACACCAACTTTTATTAATGAGTTTAAGTTATTATGTCAAAATGCTGGATATACATTAGACCAGAATAAAATAACGGGACTTACCCATAAAGAGGCACAAAAGCTATGGACTAAAGTACAGGACCCTCAAAAAATAAAATTAGTTAATGAAGATTTTATACGCTATAGAATCATTCTGAATGCTTTTGATGCTAACAATGAAGCCTCTGTACAATTCTTAAAAGAACAGATAGGTATGCCTACAGAGTTAATTGGCAGACTAAACGATTATTTACCCCTTGAAATTGTTGAAAGCCTTTCTAAATGTAAGGTAGAATCCTATTTAGAATTAACAACAGCAGCTGCTTTAGACTGTGAGAGTCATGTAAATTCAGTAGATAGATACCAGTTACAAATTCAAAATATCACACAGAAAGAACAAGTAGAACAAACATTGGATCTATTTTTTAAGACTGTAGACATTAAAGATACCAAATGGCAAACTCCAGAAAAGCTAGACAGTGTGCTTAATCGTTTACTATCTAAACAATTAGAAGCCTTGGGTTGTGATGTAGAACCTATTTATAGTTAAGCCCTATGGACAATACTAATTTACATTACAATATTGCAGAACAAGGTAAAGTATTTGCCACACAAGGTAATCACAAAGAAGCCTTGAGGCATTATAAAGAAGCGTTGCGCATGTCTCAACAGATTCCTCAAGCGGATATATTCTTTCAACATTACAGTCAATGTGCAATGGAAAGCTTGGAACAGATGAAATCCTACCTAGAGGTGATTACATTTTGTGATAAATGCATTGCCTTTATGGAGTCCAAAGAGGACTTACAAGCGCATCCTGTTTTTATGAAGTATTTAGCGTCCTTATGGGAACGTAAAGGCATACAGTATTTATACCTCAACGATAAAGAAGATGCTATAACTGCATTTGAAAAAGCAATAGCCATCCAGAAGCCTAGTAAAATCCCTTTGGCTCAAGAACTACATAATTGGTGTAAAAGAGGCTATACTATTAGTCAGCAACAAATAGAAGGCCTTAATAAAAAGCATCACTATTATATTGTTAGAAAAGACACTATAAACTCTAAAATAGCAATAGAATTACCAGAAATGATCAATCCATTATAATTAAAAAACATATGTCAAACGTAACAAAAATTCAAGAAGGAGCAGCAGTACTACAACAAGTAGATGTTAGTGATATTTTCACTTCCTTAGCTATGGGTATAGCAGATGCCCAAAAGAAGTTAGATGATAATTCTATCGCTCAAATCACAAAACTAGCCAATACCACATTAGGCGATAAATCGCTATTAGAACTGGGTTTTGCACCAGCATTCTATAGTTTTACCTATGCAGATATTAGCGCTAACATTCATTTAAAAATGAAAATGAAAGACGAGTTTGCGCTATCTGTACAAGTGGACGCCACTTATAACTCTGGAAAACAAGGAAAAGACAATTATAAAAACGTTGAAAAAGAGAAAGCATTTAATTCTGAAAAGAGTAGTTTTAAATCATCACGAAAGTTTTTAATGAAAAGCAGTACCAAGAATGCTATTGTTATAAATGACAATCATTATAAACTAGATGAAAGTATAGGTATTGTTTCTAGAATAGATGAGTTTCATTCTAAAATTATCCAGTCACAAGATGTAGAACGCTTAAACTATTCGGTATTACAACAATTTGTTACTCGCTATACACCGTCTACAGATTTTACAATACTAAAGATTACAGACTATTTAGATGTTACTGTCATTAATGACGGAACAACTGTACTTACTTTAGATACTGATCTTTCTACTACATTTTCAACTTCTGGTGGAGTCTACGGTTTTTCAGGACAGCTAATTTATGGTTCTACAGTAAGTCCTAAGGATTTAGAATTCCATTTTGGATTTGATAAACGCATCCTCAATTTTAATTATGCAGAAGGTACAATAGACAATGCAGGAAAAGACGCAGAGTTTGAGGCATTGGCTTCTATTTTAAGAGAAGATGATACTGCAAGTATTGTTATTAAAGGCTATACCGATAGTAGTGGTGCAGATGCCTACAATATAAATTTATCTAAAGACAGGTGTGAAGCCATGCGTGATTATCTAGTAGCCCAAGGTGCTAGAGCCACACAAATACAGATTGAACCGAAAGGGGAAACTTTAGCTAGAGCCAATAGTGGTCCTGATGACACTAAAAATGAGGTGTTTAGAAAAGTAAGCATCGCCATTACTTCTGGAGCAGATTATATTTATTTTAGTTCTGAGTTAAATGGAGCTACTCCTGATACTGGAGCTAATTACTTTATCACAAATTCTAATAGTAGTCTTGAAATCTCATCATCAGCAGAAGATATAAGCGACTATTGGACAGAAGAAAGACATGGTATTGACTATTACCTAGATAAAGAGACTCAGATAGAGTTTTCTGCTTATTCTAAAACAAGTGAATCTATTAATATTTCAAAAGAAGAGGAAGAAGGCTCAGTAGACGAAGTGAAAATAGCACAAAGTGAAAGCACTAGTCAATTATTATCTGATAATAGTGGTAATTCTAAATCAGATCAAACTGTTGCTTTAGGATTGAATGTTGATTTACGCATGTCTAAGCAATTTGAAATGTCTGTAGAGGGTAATTCGTCAATGTCGGCACGTATGGTTGCGTTACCACCACCAGATGGATTTTTAAAGTACGTAGACTCTCTAACTGAATAATTATGGGAGCTATAGCCACTATAACAAATTCAATAACCAATGCGCCTTTACATCAAATGATAGAGCAAATGGGTATATCTGTTGCCAATGCACAAGCTGCCTTAGATGAGAACTCTATTAAAACGCTAAAGGCACTTGCAGAAAAAGGTGTTGAGATTAATGGAGAAACGACCAATTTATTATTACTAGGATTTGTACCCACTTTTTATGCCTTTACTGAAGCTAGTTTTGAAATGAAAATGGAATTTTCTATGGCAGAATCAGAAGCTTTTTCAGTAGGTGCCAGTGTGGAAGCTGATTTTGGTATAGTAGCCGCATCAGTAAGTGCGTCCTACAGTCGTAAGTTTGATCAGTCAGCCAGTGGCTCTTCTAGTATTGCAGCTAGAATGGTGTCGCTACCACCACCAGAAAACCTATTAGAAAAGTTAAAAACTATCAAACCAGAATTATAAACACAGTCATACAATACACATAAATAACAATTAAACATTAAAAGATGAATTTACGTAACAAACCAAGAATTGGACAGGAATTACTAGATGTGCCGATGGGCAGCATGATTCAGCAAATGGCTATGGCTATAGCCGAAGGACAAATGGCATTAGATGCCAACTCTATAGACGTAGCAGAAATGATGGGAGGACTTAAAACCATTACAGATGATGAGGGTAATGTGACCTTTGAAGACAGTCGTGTCTTTTTTGGCCAACAAAAGTTTACATCTACACAAGCTGTTACCTATTTAAATAGTGGAGAAGCCTCAGTCTATGAGCAAAACAAATTAGTAGAAGACTTAAAAGTAGGCGCTTCTTCTGGAGCATTAGCAACAGAAGCTGATGGTGTTTATACCCTTACAACAGCAGGAACAGGGTCATCAGTAGAGATTAATGTGCCTAGAAGACTATCTATGATGGAGTTAGGGTTTACACCAACCTTTTATCAATTTGTAGATTCTATTATAGAAGTAAAAATAGCTATTAAGTATACCCAAGAAGGTTCTTCAACGGTTGATATTAATCGATCAACCACTAATAAAAGTAGTCGCGGTGTTGGTGGAGGAGTCGCTAAGTTTTTTGGTAGTCCTAATGCAAGTAAAAGTACTGTTAGTACCTCTCAGGTTAATGCTAGCTACTCTCAAAAATACAGTTACTCTGCAGAAGGAAGTAGTCTATTGAGAACCAAACTAGTTCCTATTCCGCCACCAGCAGTGTTGGAAGAAAGAATTAGAAAGATGATGGACGAAGAATTTACAGAAACACCACCACAGTAAACAATACATAAATTAAATACGATCTTATGAACATAGGTAAAGAATTATTAAACGTGCCATTTCCGCAGATGATTAAAAATTTGGGAGTTGGTATTGCTGAGGCACAATATGCCTTAGACAGAGTATCTATTCGTATTGCGCAAATGATGAGTGGTCACAAGCTTAATGCGGATGGTGAAATGGAGAAAGATGACACCGCCTTAATCGTATTAAAAGATGGAGAGTCGGGTGTAAGCTTATTAGCTTTAGGTTTTACACCCACTTTTTATCAGTTTGTGGAATCTTATATTTCTATAAAGATGGACATGCGTTTTCAAGAAGACCGAGATTTAAGTCTTTCGGCAGAAGTTAAAGCACGCTATAGTACAGGTTTTACTAATGTGTCTGCAGCAGTTAACGCTAGCTATTCTCAAAAATACCAATTTGAAGCCAGCGGAAGCTCAGAGCTTAGAACCAAGCTAGTTACTGTGCCTGTTCCGGTTATATTTGAAAGTCGTTTACAAGCTTTATTAAAAGAAGACTCTGGAAGTTAACCCTAATCGTTACACTATTTTATGGCTAAAAATTGGAAAACATTATTGCCCAAAGCACCAGATCAAGCGACTGATCCAGCATTAGATTTAAAGGCGTCCCTTGAAGATTTAGTACACATTGATGATACGCTTAAAAGCTTAATTACCGAGCGTGAAGCTTTGGAGCAACAGATGAAAACGTTAAGTGGTGAATCTGATGTTACAGACACACCAGCTAATAGCCATTTTGAACAGCCCATTGACTCCTTTAAAACCAAACGAGAACAAGACCAAAAGCGGTTTGAAACCAAACGACAATTAGAAGACAAAATTGCTGCCAAAAAGCTAGAGTTTAAACATTGGGAAAAGCAAAGGAACGCTCTGAAATTAAAAGTTATTACCGCCAAAAAGCAAGTAGAACGCGCTAAGGCTTTTAAGAAAGCCATAAAGAGCGATGATTTTGAAGCCAGATGGGAGAAACAACGTGAGACTTTTAAAGCTAAAGTCCTAAAAAAACCCAAAGATTTATGGTCAGAGCAAAGAGATACACCCAAAGACAATTGGTCAGAACATCGAGACCAACCTAAAGCTAATTGGGAAGAAAACAGAGATAGACCCAAAGCACCCATTCTATCTAAACTAAAAGATTCGGTAGTTAGAAAAGCCACTAAAAAAAGCCAACCAAAACCGAAAGCAAAAACAATAAAAGACCGATGGGAACAATTAAGAGATCAACAGCGGGAAGCTAAAAAGCTAAAGGCTAAGTCTGAGAAAAAATGGGATGACTTTCAAAAACAATCTTTAGTAGATTCTTTTGACGTGATACCCAAGGAGGGGAGTAATGACTTTAAGTCCTTTGAAAACGATTTTAAAGCATTAGCACAACAAGAGAAAGATGCTTTTGAGCAGAAACAAGAACAATTAAAAGCGAAACTAAAAGCCAAAGCGAAGGCGACTAAATCTTCGTTAACTAATCAGAAGCAAAAAGAGGCTAAGCAGGAAGAGTCTAAAGCCCAACGCCAACAAGACAAACAAGCCGAAGCGAAACGAGAAGAGGACAGAAGACAAAGACAGATTAAATCAAGAGACGAGAAGAAACAAGCGCAAAAACGAGAACAACAACGTGAAGAACGAAAAGAAGCACGTCAAAAACGTAAAAAAGACAAATACGCATAATTATGAGTCAAGCAAATAATAGCTCTTTAGCATTACATGACATTTTACTATCCATAGCTGATAGTCTTAATGTGGCACAACACCAGTTGAGAAATATGTCACCTTATGACGAGTATGGACGACCAAATACCTTATACCAATTACCATACTTGGATTTCTCTTTAGAGGTGATTAGTGAAGTTGCTAGTGAAACCGAGTCTACAACCCCATCTAATGCACGTCTTGCTACACCAGAACTAGCAAAAACTACTGCATTTACAAAAAGCAATGTGATGACGCAACAAAGTCATCAAGCCTTAGTCTATAAACTACCGACTACGACACAAAACAAAACCAGTAACGACAGTGCTTCCAATAAAATTACCAGTACCATTTCGGGACGGTTTGTTGCTGTAATGCCCAATGAAGGCGTTCCGCAGGTCTTTATTGTGATGTCTGCTGAGCAAATTTCGGCTACAGCCTACACCTTAAAAGTCACGTTAACTTATGCCACCAATGAACCTGTTGTTGGACAAAAGGTAGAGATCAATTTTGACGAAGCGACTTCATTAGCATTAAATGATACTGCGACCAGTATTACACCACCTTCATTTTCGCCATCAAAAGAAGGATTTACAAATGGTGCTGGCGTTTATGAAACCAACATAACCATTGCCTCAGGCGATGTCAACAAAACGATAATTTTTGTAGCCAACAGCGGAACTATTTTTACCTCTGTAGCTATTAGCAACACATAATATTATGCCACTCAGTAAACTAAAACACATACGCATTGATTTTTCATTATATGATGAAAAGAATAAGCCTAAAGCCAAACTACCTATATTTATTCAGTATTATGAGGTTACTACCAATGCCTGGATTTCTATATATGTTGCCGATATTGTTAAAGGGGTTTTAAGTATAGAAGAAACGACTAAGTCTAGAGCCAAAGCCTTATTGTCTTTTTTTAAGATTTTAAAAAACAATCAAATCCCAGAGCTGCGTATTATTGCACAGAAAACCCTTTATACATTAGATCAATTTCAGGTTTTAACGTCCTTATATGCTTTTCATTTTGATGAAGAACAAAGTGTTTTGCATTTTGATTTTGGTACTGCTTATTTGTTACCAGAGGCTATATTAAAAGAACAACAAGGCTTTACAGACTTTATTGTGGTGACTTCGCCATACTCGTTTGCGTATGACAACCAACTACTTGATAAATCTTTACAACAATGTCTTACTAAAACCAAGACGTTAGAAGCTAGTTTAGCCAAAACTAAGACTCAGTTAACTGCAAAGCAAAAACAATATACTGAGGTTGCTAATACGTTAAAAACAGCAACTAAAACCCATACCGATTTAAGTCAAGCACATACTGATTTAGAAGCTAATTTTAAAAGTTTAGCGACTGATGCTAAGGATTGCCAAGAGGAAAAAGAAGCTTTGCAAGCCGCATTAAATGACGCGCAACAAGCACTAGAAGCCTTACATGAAAAAAATACTAAATTACAGACACAAAATGAATCCCTTACCACTTCTTTAAATGAAGCTAAACAAGATATAGAACGTTTAACGCCTTTTGAAGGACTGTACGAAGCGTCACAAAAGGAGTATGCTGCTTTAAACGGAAATTACACCGAGAGTATACAAGCGCTTGAGCATTGTGCAAAAGGGTATACCGCTTTACAAGAGGCCTATGCACAGCTACAAAAAGAACAACAAGATTGTTTAGAACAATTAGAGACCTGTAGTGCGGAAAAAGCACAATCTGACAAGGAACGCTTGGAAGCCAACGCAGCGTTAGATGCGCTAAACACCAAATACAATACAGCTGTAGAGCACTTAGGCAACAAAACAGAAGAGGTTGCACAGTTACAATTAAAAATAGACGAACTAAGTAAGGAAGTCGCTTTTGATTTACGACCAATGCCAGTTAGTGGTGTGTATACCAACATAGTTAATGAGATACAATTAGCAGACAACCTAAATAACAGTGACTATAAGCTGTCTAATATTCAGTTAAAAATTAAGTCGTTAGTTAATCGAGATCAAGATGGCGTCAATTTGCAGTTTTTAAACCATGAAACCGCTAAGGAGATTAATGGAAACTCTATTAGTGAAGTGGTCTTGGATATAGAAAGTGCCCCAAGAGCCGTTAGCGAACCTGGTAAGTTACCTAATTTGATTGGTTTTACAGAAACCGCTGTAAGACGTATTTTAAGCAATCAAGGTTTGCGATTGAATCCTGTTTACCAAAAGCAGAGTACTGTACCATCAGGAGAATCTTTTAAGCAGAGTCCAGCAGTAAACAGTACGATTCAGAATAATCAATTAATCACCGTAATATTTAGTAAAAATGAGTAATCCGATCCAACAATTTAGTGACATATTATCAGGTCCATTAGGCGAATTAATAGCCTCTATAGGTCGAGGCGTAGGCGAGGCACAGTCAGCTTTAGACGAGGGCTCTTTACAACAAACCTTAGCGCTTTATACGATAGATGAGCAAGCAGAAGCTAGTGCAGCAACCGATACGACTACGGATGCTGAGACAGCTGTAGGTAACGACAACCAACGTTTGTTGGAATTGATTAGAAGTATAGGTTATCAACCTACGTTTTATGTGATACCAGAAACAGAAGTAGAAGCGAAGGTCTCTTTAAACATGGATTTATCCAACAGTCAGAGTTTACCATTATCGACTTCTTATAAGACTGCCAAATACAGAGCCAATGTGACCCCTTTAAATGCTAATAATGTTAACCAATACAATCTAAATGCTAATGCAGCAGCTACTTTAAAGTTTAAAATTGTTCCGGTACCAGCACCAAGTGGTGTTGCAGAAAAGCGCATTATGCCAGATTTAGTTGGTAGACCTTATGATGACGCTACCAGAGGACTTATGGCGTCTGTAGGATTAAATCATACATTAGACGATGCCTCTAACACACTTTTAGAGGCTAATCCTAGTACTATTTTAACTATTACCGACCAAAATATTGTAGCCCATACTATTATTGAAGTTGACACTATTATTGAACTTAGCTTACAACTACCAGAACTTGATTGATGCGTTAACAGTAGGTGATTCATTTTATTTACTAGATACCACTTAGACCCTTACATTTTAGTTTTAACAGCCCGAAATTATATACAGCATTTCGGGCTTTATTTTGCGCTACATATACATTAGCGTTATATGGTATTTTCTGTTTATTTTATGTGATTAGTTGCTATTATAGGCGTGTTTTTTTAGGGATATTGTAGGAGGGAAGCGGAGAGAACATTTTCTGTTTTTTAATTATTGTGGTGCACTCTGGTGCATTACCATGAACTATCTATGGCTTTACTATGGAGTATCTATGGAGTATCCATGAAGTATCTATGGAGTATCCGTTGCTTAAAATTACTACTATTTGCTTTTTTTAACATTATTTAGCATTTAAGGCTATAATAATGTTTGTATATATTTCGTTATTAGGGTATTGCGACTTCACAACACTAGTTTTTAGTATGGTGTGTCGGTGAATGGTTGGTTTGTTTTTTGAATGTTTTTTCAGCGATGTTGGTTAAACATTTTTAGGGTAAAGCGACTAAAGTAGATTAGTGGAATTTCTGTGCAATTATTACTCAAATAAATTTAGCTGGCTGTTTACCTCTAATTTTATAGGTATACCATCATATTTACCAGATAAATAGTCCTTTTCAAATGATGCATCTTTTCTTGTTTTCTTATCATTTAAAGTTTCCATTCTTGTTTGAAAATAAAAGTCTTTTTCAAATATTACAATTTGATTACTTCTAAGAAGTTTTGAATTCGAATTAATAAAATGTGAAATTGCATATTTGGATAATATCAAAAATATGTAACAAATACTTAAAATTTTATTTTTTAAATTTAAGCTATAAAATTAATTAGTATGATTCACTAATTAAATGAGCGATGAGTAGTAAGTTTATGTCAAAATGCAATTTTAATGACAATCAGGTTAATTTTAACTATTTGTCAGTATATAAATTAACTAAAAGACATAAAAAATGCCATAATGTCTTAATAAGCACATTTGGCATAAATTTTGATATTAAAATAAATTATTGTTCATTACAACTAAAACAAATAAATCAAACTAATTTTTGAGGTTTACGCCCTTAATTAATTAGCATTTATGCGTTTTAAAAGTTTATTTATTTTAGATAGTTTCGACGTTATCTGGGTGCAAATGTAAAAATAAATTGTTAATAACAATGTTAAAAAAAATAAAAAAATAAAAAAAGTAATATCGTAGAGAATTAAAATTTATTAGAAGACTTAAATAGTTAAGGCATATAGCCTTATAGTAATATTATGTTAATACAAATTATTAACACACTAAAAATAAAAAATACGATATGAATATTTCAAATTATTATAATTTAGGATGTCAACAATCAAATTTAGATTTTGTTGACGTAAGGTTAAATACAGACAACCTTTTATTTGTAGATCCAAGATTAATTGAGAATTTACAAACGCCATTGGCAAAAAAAATGAATAAACATCTAGAAGTTTTTTGGGGTGATTTAATAAAAAATGTGAAATCAAAATCATTTGATCAAGCAGACTACCTGCTATCAGGTTTAAGTGAACCAAACGAAACAAGATTAGGTTTTGCGTTTAGTAAGCACTATGGAAATTCCGTTGGTTACAAATTGAGACAGAAAATTGCTCAAACAATCTACAACAATATAGCAGTTAAAACAGGTGTTTTAAGTCATTTTTCAGATATAGAATTGTTTTTTGAAGACATTAGTTCCGATAGAATTTCTGATATGACAACAAAAATTATCAAATCAGTTTTGATAGAATATACCCAAGAACAATGCAAACTTCATAAAATACCAATGAAGAAAGTTTATCAAAAGGATGTATTTGATTTAACTACATCAAAATGGGTAAATAAATCTGTAGAACTTCCTGAATATTTTGGTAAACCTATAATTTTTATACCTAAAAATATTGTTAGACTTCAAAATTCAGCAGGCAAAAATATTAATTGTTTTTATAGATATGCAATAAGACAGTTTATTAGTAATGATACTCAAATGCTAAAAGATGTTAGTGCCTCAGGTAAAGAAGGTAAAATTCTTATTAGAGATATAAAGTCTAAATATCCTCTTTCCAAAGAATCCCTTTCGAATTGGTCAATAAAATTCGGAAAGTTATTGGTAGATTATAAAACTAATCATTTAAAGGGTAGATTAAGAGTATTAGCCGATGATGAAATTGCCGAAATAGTATACGAGAATGGTTATGCACAAGTAGGTTAATTTACTGAATATATTATTTTAAAAGCAGGCATAAATATGCCTGCTTTTTTTATATGACTAAGTAATAGGCGAAATAAATAAACATAATTTATGACTATTTTGTTTTAATTATCCTTAGGGGAATTAAAAATATTATCTAACAATAAAGCAATATATCTGATATTATGTCTAAAAAGCTTAAAAAATTACCATACATAAATTATCATATTTTTGAACTATAAGGTTATGCTTTATGTAAGTTGAGCTTTGGTTAAAAGTAAAAGTTTTTATTACAGTTTCTTTAAAAAATTTATTTCAAAAAGTTTCTTTTATGATGTTAATGAAACACTTTTTATACGACGATTTAGGAAAAATTTTAGAATGGATTTATTTTTATTGATTTTTTTGTTATTAAAGAATACCGTATTTGTAAGTGAAATTATTTTTAAATCTTAAACTCGATAACGATAAAAGGGAACTTATATTACCACTTTCTCTCATTATTTTCTTTTAAAAAGACACTCTACTAAGTTAATCTAGAAACTCTTTTTACGAAGTGACGATAGAAAGAATTGAAAAGTGAGTGAGTTGTTATAAATTAATTAACATTCTTAATTTTACAGTTTTCATTAAATTTATTAGAACAAAAATTACTACATTTAAATTCTCCCTATCATAAACAATACACTTATATGAAATTAGATCATTTATATTCTCTACGTAGAGAATTTACTATCATTGGATTAACGGGAAGAACTGGTTCTGGATGTACAACTATTTCTGGACTTTTAGCAGGGAGTTATAATAATCTTAAAAAGAAAGGTTTAAGAGAATTTAACGAAAAAGAAAGAGAAACAACATTTTATAGAAAATATACGATTATTAATAATTATCTCTCTACTGAAAAAAACTGGATACCATTTGATGTTATATCATATAAGAATGTATTGATATTATATTTATTAAATAAATATGGTAATAACAATCCAATGTTTTTCAAAAGGCTGTTATTAAGCAATTTTAAAGAACATAAAAATGATACTAATTATAAAAATGCTGCTTTAAATGTAAATAAAGATATTCAAATTTTGTTAAGTACTAATGATGATTTAGTAACAAGAATACAATCTTTCTCAAATTTGGGTGAAGTTAAAAGTGAAAAGGATTTATTATTATTAAATGATATATTCTTTGGAAAAGAATTTAAAGCTTTATGTAATGAAATATTAAAAATTTTACAATCCGAAGGTTATTATAGACGTACAATTTTTTTACATCACTTATCATGTAATATAAGAAAGACTGGAGACCCCTTAAATGATCATAATAATGATGGAATTAATAATATTTATTCAATATCTACAGTTATAAATAGAATAATTAAATCAAGAAAATTTGTTCAAAGTAATAAAGATAAACCTACTAAAATAGTTATAGATTCATTAAGAAACTCTTTAGAAGTTATGTTCTTTAAAGAGCGTTATTCCGCCTTCTATATGCTTGCAACTAAAGATGTTTTAGATAATTCAAAATCAAGAATTGTTGAAAGATTACAATACTCAAAATTATCTGGAGAGAACAAACAAAAAGTTGCAGATAAATTGTTGGAATTAGATGAAACAGAATACAAAACAAATGACTTTTCTAAAGGAGACTTTTCATCTCCTGATGTAGAAAATTGCATTCAAAAAAGTGATTTTCACATATTAAATTTAAAAAAGGCACAAATAACAGATTTCTTAGATAGATATGACCCACCTTTTGGAAAATTAAATTTTGTTACTAGAGAAGAGCAATTATTGAAGTTAATTGCATTAATAAATCAACCAGGTATCATTACACCAAGTGCGTTAGAGCGGTCAATGCAAATTGCTAATACTGCGAAATTAAATTCAGGGTGTATATCTAGAAATGTTGGTGCAGCTATTACTGATAAAAGGTTTCACATAAAATCAATAGGTTGGAATGATGTAGCTAAAGGTCATACTCCATGTAATTTAAGAAATATTGAAGATTTAATTGGTGAAGAAATAAAAAACGAAAATCATTACAGTGATTTTGAAAAAGGTTTAAATGATAAGAAATCAATTTATAAATATAAAAACAAAAATCCGAGTAATTTTAAGGGAGCTTTAAAGGATTATTTTAGTGAGTCTTACAAAAAAAATAAAAAGGATTTAAATGGTAAAAATTGCTCATTTTGTTTTAAAACGATTCATAATCATTATGAAGGAGAAGCTAACCAAGTGCATACTAGATCACTTCATGCTGAAGAAAATGCAATGTTGCAAATAACAAAATTAGGTGGTCTGGGAGTAGAAGGAGGTATTTTATTTACAACAGCAAGCCCTTGTGAATTATGCTCCAAAAAAGCTTTTCAATTAGGAATTAGAACAATTTATTTTATTGATCCATATCCTGGAATTTCAAATGACCAGATTTTAAAAGGAGGTGATGAAAATTCTAGACCAGTAATGATACCCTTTTCTGGTGCAATTGGAAGTGTTTATCAGAAACTATATGATAACTTTTTATCTTATAAAGATGAAGTATCTATGACATTGGAATTAAAATCAAAAAATAAGATTGGAATACAATTTATTGGGATTTTGGAGTCTTTAAAAAATCAAAATAAAGATATAAGAAATTTATTAGAATTAAAAAATAAGTTTTCCGACCAAGATGTAATTGATCTTTTAATTAAAAGTATTAATTCTAATTAACTTGTCTCATATGTTTATTATTTTGTGCATTCTAAATAAAACTGCCGCTTTGTAAGCGTCCGGTTAATTGAAATACGAAGTCTTTCATAAAGTTTTAAAAACATTTATTTTAAAACGTTAATTCTGTAATGTTACTAGCCTACTATTTATGCTAAGACGTAGGAGGGCAGTGGAATGTGTGGTATGCTTTTAAATAACAACTGTATTTCTAAACATTACATTAGAAATGTATTATTTTAGAGGCAATTATACATTGCTATACATGAAATTTAAAAAATACTTTTTACAATTAGTACATTTTATAAGAGACTATTTATTTAGAAAAAAGACCCTTAATTACCTATTGTGGCTATTGATAGTTGCCATTTTAGCACAGTTACATGCTATTAATAACTATGATGCTATACAGGCTATTTTAAATGAATTAAAAAAAGATTATGATGGTATATGGTTAAAGTATTTAATACTGGTTATTGAGTTTTTTGTTAAAGATGCTAGTGTTTTTGTTTTAAGTACTTTAATTGTTTTATTTTTAATTGTCTGTTACTTAAAGTACAAAGAAATTAAAGCTGTTAATGGGTTAGGCAGTAGTGAGGATTTTAAAAATGAATTATTGCATAGACTAGTTGATACGATATCTAAAGCCCAGAAAATTGATAGTGAGGATTATATTATGGCTTTACAAGTTATTAATATTAAAGAGACTAAGGATAAATTAAAGACCTATCATAACTTTGAACGTAAGAGAGGTAATGTGCATTTATTAGAACAATTTGTAGTAGACAGTAATTTAATTAATGATTTAAAACAATACAGTAATTAGATGAGTTATTCTGAATTAAGTAATCCTTATGATTTTGCAAATCCTGTAACTGAAGAAAAGTTATTTGCTGGACGGTCTGACGAATTGAAAGAAATACGTTATTATTTAAACCATGGTGCTAAAACGAATAAGCCTATCAATCTTTCGTTAATTGGTGATCGCGCAGCAGGTAAGACGAGTTTGCTGAACATGATTGAAATTGAAGCGTCTAAATTGAATTTTCTTACGGTAAGAATTGATTTAGATGAAGGGGATAAGGAGTCACAGTTACAGTTTTTTTATAAGATTTTTGATTCTATTTTTAATTCTGCTATTAACGACAATTATTTTGGTGGTGTTGGAGGTGCTATTTTTGATGAGTATTTAAATCAAACTTCGGCTTATACGGTGTCTAATAATATAGAATTTAGACCTTTTTTGTTTCCTATACAGTTTGCTAAAGCTATGGATGCTGGAAGGACAGATGTGTTAACTTCTGAAAGTAATTTTAAAAGAGATTTAGAAACCATTAATAAGGAGGTTAATACGTCGATTATTCTTTTGTTTGACGAATGTAATGTGCTGTCTGAGAGTCGCGTTTTACTTGAGAAAATAAGAAATATTTTTATGAATAAAACTAACTATATGTTAGTTTTTACAGGTACTAAGGAGCTTTTTCCGGTTATAGATGAGATTTTTTCGCCAATAATAAGACAGTTTAAAAAAATTACTGTTGACGAGTATAAGGATATTGAGGATACTGAAATTTGTGTTAGTAAACCGCTTTTAGATATTGGTATAGAGCCTAGTGATATTTTTGAAAATTCGACTTTCCGTGAGTTGCATAAC
Source organism: Olleya sediminilitoris (assembly GCF_016785945.1). Lineage (GTDB taxonomy): Bacteria > Bacteroidota > Bacteroidia > Flavobacteriales > Flavobacteriaceae > Olleya > Olleya sediminilitoris. The sequence goes on from NZ_JAEMEF010000002.1 coordinate 344,400, forward strand.
ATATCTGAAGGGAAACCTTATGAAATCCAATTGATTTGTCATAATATGTTTAAGAAAATCCAAGAAGGGATTACGGATAGTATGACGTTAAACCACTCGGTATTAGAGGATGTTAGATTGGAATTAGAAACATCTCAAGATTTGGCAAAACGCCCTAAGCTTTATGAGATTAAGAGTTTTAATAAAGAGAGTTTACAGCACTTAAATTATTTGTCTAAATCTTTAAAACGATCCACCAGCACAGAGATTTTAAATTTAGAGTATTTAATTTATGGTAATACTAGAGTGACCAAAGCAGATTTTAAAACGTCTTATGATAAGTTTATTGACAAAGGTATTTTGTTTGTTAATCCTGAAGGGCGTTTAGATTTTTTTGGTGATGATTTTGATAAACTGTACACAAAATATTATGCTAGAGAAGCTGGTGTGCAATTTGAGTTTAATTATTATAATTTAGAATCTAATTACTACAGAGGTATTAGAGATTTGTTACACCCAACTAATAGCCATTTGAGTTTGAATAGGGATAATGCCCTTGTGCATCAAACTATTGACTATTTTCTTAATACAACTGCTACTATAAATGCTGATTTAAGTACGGTAATGACCATTTATACCATTTTGTTTCAGTTTAGAAAGGATGAGATTATTCATATTGAAATGCCTTTTAATTTAAATGGTACTAACTTTTTTATACATCTGTTTTTTGACGATAAGGATGAGGCTAAAAAGGTTGTTGATTTTCAGAATGAATTTGAAAAGAGAGTTAAAGACAATAGTACTAATATTACACTTAACAGCCTTATTATTAATAAACTAAAAATACCTAGTAGAGTAGAACTGGTTAAAAAAATACAAGCTTTACACTCTAATAGCATCACCAAAGACGTTATTAAATATCATGGTGTTAGATTTCCGATTGAGCATATTGAGTCTCTTTTAGAAGAGAATGATGAACGCGAAAACATTGTTTTGGCACATTGTAATGCTATTTGGGAATTAGACTTTAATAGTAAAAGACAGTTTTGCTCGATTGAAAATTATAATGTTGTTAATATGGGTTATATCTACATGATTAACCTGCTTTTGGAAGAGGCTAAATATTGTTCTGATTTTGTGACTAGTAGTTTAGAGTATAATAAATTTCATTTAAGTCTCAATACATTTAATCGTTCGGTTATAGAGATTATGACAGGTAACTTAAATGCTATTCAGACCAACATGGATCGGGTGATTACGTTAGCTAAAGACTATCAGGAGAGTACTAATACGGTTGATTCTACTAGTTGTTCTTGTTTATTAATTCCGTCTAGAACTGGTGATGGTGACATTACTTTTATAGAGGTGGAGAATCCTGAATTGATACAGACAGCTTTAGATGTTAAGGCCTATTTTAAGTCGTTTAAGATCTAGTTTTAACTATTGGGTTAGTTTCAAAAAGTTTATGAAGTCTTGTTTTAGGTATTTAGCTGTCGCTACATAGTGTTTTAAGACAAAAGATATAATCAAAACTTGAATAGTTCAAAATGTTTAATTTCTATTTTACATAATGTAAATAAGCACATGAAATATTACTTTAGAGTTTTGTAATATTCAATCGAAAACAATAAATTGCGTAGATAGTATGATTATTTAAACAAAAGAATATGTCTACAGTTAGAAAAACAATAACATTTACTAAAAAACAAGATAAATGGATAAAAACAAGAATTACTGATGGGGAATTTACTAATGATAGTGAATACATTCGTGATTTAGTGAGACAAGATCAGGCAAAAAACGCTAAATTTTCCGCACTAAAAGCCGCTATAACAGAAGGTATGGAAAGCGGTATTAGCCACAGATCTGTCCCAGATATTATGAAAGAAGTCGAAGAACGTATGCGAGCTGATGGGCGTTTATAAAGTATCTGGAAAAGCTGAAAGTGATCTTGCCAAAAAGTACGAATTTGGAATCGAAACATTTGGATTAAAACAAGCACAATCATATTTATTTGGAATACACGATATCTTTCAAGTTTTATCAGACAACATCAATCTTGGACGCGATGCTTCAGAATTTATCTTATCACTAAAACAATTTTTTTATAAATCTCATACTATTTTTTATTTGGCCATAGATGATGATATCTTAATAGTTCGTGTTCTAAATCAAAGTATGGATTACGTTACGTAAAGAATTTTTAACTATTAGCTTGTCATAATTACTCACGGATATTATTATTATTATTAAAGGAGTTCGTGAATCTCCTAAAGTCGATTTTCCTTCGATATAAGTCTGGCAACCATTATATTTGCAATTATGTTAAATGTCGCTGAAAAGCGCTATTACGATGATTTATAAATATAACTATGATGCCACAATTAGCTTGTCATAATTACTCATGTATTTATATTTATCTATATGTATTCGTGAATCTCATAAAATCGATTTATCTATCGATATAAGTCTGCGACGTTATATCTGCAATTATGTTAAATATCGTACAAAAGCGCTATTACGATGATTTATAAATATAACTATGATGCCACAATTAGCTTGTCATAATTACTATTGATATAAGTCTTCGACGTTATATCTGCAATTATGTCAAATATCGCTGAAAAGCGCTATGATGATTTATAAATATAACTATGATGCCACAATTAGCTTGTCATAATTACTATTGATATAAGTCTTCGACGTTATATCTGCAATTATGTTAAATGTCGCCCAAAAGCTCTATTACGCTAATTGTTATGAAATGCACTATAATTTATATTATGTAAAATAGAGTTTTTAGAAAACTAACCTATTAAAGAGCTTGAATAAAATATTACTTATTGTGTAATGTTTCAATTATGTGTTTAGCAACAGTTTCTCCGCTTGACATTGCTGCATTAATGGATCCGTTGAGTTGTGTATCTCCTGCTAAATAAATTGTATCTGAATATTTAAATTCTGAACGGTTACTGCTATGACTTACTTGTTTTAAATTTGGTAAGGCTTTTTTGATTTTGTAACGTTTTATAAATCGCTTAGTCACAATATTACAATACGTTTTTAATTCATCTTGAACGGATTGAATTAATTTGGTTTCATCCAAATTGTGAGCTTTAACTATAGTTACAGACAGTACATTTGAATTATTACTGGAGCTTGTCGCTATGCTTGTTGTATAAAAAATATTATTAATTAGTGCATTGCTATTTGTTACTAAACCAATAATTGGCTTTTTGATGGTGTCTTTTTCGACTTCAAAATATAATGTATCACAGGATTTCCAGGTCATTGTTTGTTTGATTCCTAATACATTTGAGGCTTCTGTAGCTATTATAGTAATGTCTGAATCAATTTTGGATTGATCTTCTAATACTAAATGGTTATCCTTTACAGATTGTACTTTGGTATTGAATACAAACTGAGTGTTTTTTAGCTTGGATTGTAGTTGGTTAGGTATATCCTGCATTCCGTTTTTAGGAATTGAAGCTAAACCCTGACCAAACATCTTGTATATGAATTGGAACATTGTACTAGAGGTTTGTAATTGAGTTTCTAGAAAGATTCCGCTAAAAAAAGGTTTGAAAAAATCTTTGATGATTCGGTTTGAAAATCCTTTATCCTTTAAGTATTTTTGTGTTGTGGTCTGTTTGGACTTAAAAATAGCGTCAATAGCTTTGTTTTTAAGTTCAATATTTAATTTAAGGATTGCTATTTTATCTTTTAATGACCCAATATTAGATAGTATGGTAGGTATTAAAAGTGACCAATCCCTTAGAGGATCACCAATGGTTTGTGTTGTTCCGTTTTTAAAAATGACAGCTCCTGGTTTGATTTTTTGAAGTTGTAAAGCGTCATAGTCTAAGTATTGTTTAGCTTTTGGATATGCTTCTAAAAGAACTTGAAACCCATGATCGAGTTGGAATCCTTCAAAAACATCTGTTTTTACACGACCTCCAACTCGATCACTAGCTTCTATTATTGTAGGACTAAATCCTGCTTTTTCTAGGTTTATGGCTGCAATAAGACCGCTTATTCCTGCACCTACAATAGTAATTTTTGTATTAGTACTCATTGACCTTATACTAATCTACCTTTTAAACGTACTTCAATTTTTTTCTTTTTGACCGTTAAACGTTTCATGATGTCCATTAAAGACTTGTCTTTATTTTTTTTGTAAATTTCGTTAATTGCTAAAATTAGACGTTTCGCTTCTCTTGACGCTACTACTCTATCACTTGTTGACATATGATTCATTTTAGCTTTTTCAAATTCTAATGCTTGATTTATTAAAAGTTCCATATTAAGTTTTGTTTAATTTTACATAAAAATACCTAAACAAAACTGTATTGTGTTATTTTTTGTTAAAATTTAATATAATTTTAAGAAATTACTATAAGTAGACATTTCACTAAAAAATGGTACAAATGTGATCTTACCTTTTAATTGAAAGCTTGTCATATGGACGTGTATACTTTGAGTCCCTAAAAAAAGCCCAACATTTAAGTTGGGCTTTTATCATGCAAAGGATTGTATTACTTAATTAGTTAATAATATTACCATTAGCTCTAAACTCGACATCCTTGTTTTTTCCTTTACGTTTAAACTCGACGTCATAAAATGTACCTTTAGATGCGCTAGTCACGTATTCGATTTCGGTTATGGTTTCGTCTTTATATTTATCTTTAATTACCGCTTTAATGGCTTTAGGCAAATCGCCTTTACTAATACTAGATTCGGTTTCTATCCATTGTCCATTAGGACTGAAATCTGCTCTGTATTTTTCGCCTTTTTGTTTGAAATGAGCTTCATAGTTTCCGTTTGAATCTTTCTCCCAATCCGGATCGTTTTCTCCTGGATATTTATTTTCAAAAGCTGATTGTACTGCTTTTGGTGCTTGAGCTTGAATAGTGTTACAGCTAAATGTTAATGCTATGATTATAATGTATGGTATGGTTTTTAAGTATTTCATGGGTTATTTATTTTAATATGTTAATAGATACGACTTCAATTTCGCTATATATATTGTCTTGGGTTGTTTGTTTTAATTTTAAATTAAACGCTTCACCCACGTGTTTGTTTACGTCTAGATCATAGGTTTCTAAAGCTTTACTAGCCTCAATCTCTTCTATAATAATTACATTGTCCGAATGGTCTGTGAAATAGAATAAGCGTCCATCAAAACCGTCGTAAATAACTTTTTTAGTTACTTCTGCTTTATTTATAGTGTTATGTTCTGTATTTACAGCTATTGTTGACGCAAAAAACAGACTTATTATAATGCTTATTAGTTTCATAATTTATGTTTTTAAAGGTTATACTTGTGTCTTTACAAAGATGATAACAACGTGTTGTTTTTACATTACATAATTATGGATGTGCTTTACATGATTAACATATTAACGTTTTTTAACGCAAAAAGCACAATGATGACATTGTGCTTTTTGATAATTAAATGTGTTGGTTGTTAGATTTTATTACCGTAAATATCTAATTCTATTACAGGTTTACCTAATTGTTTAACTTGGTCAAACTGTGTTTTTTTATCTCCCACTATTAAATATACCATTTCGGATTCGTTTAAATATTGATTGATAACGGTTTTATAATCCTCTAAAGACATATTTATTAATTCGTTTTGATCTTTATCTAAAAAGTCGTCCGCTTTTTGGTATTTACTAATCGCTCTAAGTATGCTTAGCTGAGCACCTAAACTTTCATAAGCTCTGGTGTTTCCTTTTAATATTTTATTTTTAGTAAGCTCTACTTCTGTATCTGTAAAACTATCTTTGTAATTAGTAACCATGTCTTTAATAATCTTTAAAGATTTTAAAGTCGCATTAGCACGAACGCTGGTTCTGATAGTAAATGGACTAACCGTGTGACGTGAGGTTATGCCAGAATAGGCACCATAGGTATATCCTTTACCAATTCTAAGGGTTTGAAATAAGCGTCCACTAGAACCACCACCTAAAATCTCGTTAGCAAACTCTAGTTTATTTGCATTATCGTCTGTTGCAGTTAAAGCTAATTTACCAATATACACTACTGATTGTTTAGCATCAGGTACATCTACAAAATACAAGTTTCCGGCAGTATTGGTATTATCAAGCTCTTGATTAGGAATTGTGATTTGGTCTCCAGTCCAATCTTTTAGAGGGCTTAAAGCTGCTTCGGTTTGTGATTTATTGATCGCACCTGCAATATGGAATGTAGCTTGTTTAGGCGATAGATTTTTATAATAGGCCTTTAGGTCTTCCATTGTAATAGACGCAGTACTTTGTAAGGTCCCAGATCCATTAATCCCAAAGCGATTATCTTTACCATACATTAATTGGTTATAGACATTAGATGCTATTGCATTTGGATTAGCCTCGCTACCTTTTAACCCTGTTTCTAATGCTTGTTTTAATCTGGTAAACTCTTTACTATCCCAACGCGGTTCTGAAATAATTTCTTTAACCAGTTTAATGGTTTCGTCTAAATTTTTAGTCAAACACGATCCAGTGATATGAAAGTCCTCACTAGCACTATACATACTTATTCTAGCCCCTAATAAACCAATAGCCTCTTCAAGGTCTGCAGCAGTTTTAGTTTTTGTTCCTTGCATCATTAGATCGCTAAATAAATTAGCCACTCCTTCTTTACCTTTAGGGTCTAATAGTTGACCACCAGGAATGGTAATATCAAATTGTACTAAAGGGACTTCGTTATTTTCTATTCCGTAGATAGCTAAGCCATTTTCTAATTGCCCTTTCCAGATGGCAGGAGATTTAAACACTGGAAGTTTACCAAAATCAGGTTCACTTCTATCAAATTTGCTAGGTGTTTTTTGGTACACAGCTTCCTCACCTTGGCTTACTTCTTCATTAGCGACCTCTTGTTTCACCTCTTCAATCCAAACTGTTGCTTGTTGGCTATCTGCTACCGCTAAGTCTAATTGCCCTTTAGGTACAACACTAGTCATAACAAAGTTTTTACCTTTGATGTATTGGTTATACACACGCATAACATCCTCGGCAGTTACTGCATTGGTTAATTTTGCACGTTGCGTGATAAAACTTGGATCACCATTGAACTCGTTATCCTGTACTAATTGAAATGCTTTATTTAAAACCGTACTTACCCCTTGGTATAATCCAGTTTCAAGTTCGGCTTTAATACGTTTTAAATCCGAAGTATTAACTCCGTTAGTTTCAAATTTTGTTAACCCAGCATCAATTGCTGCTTTTACTTGATCTAAATCAGTACCAGCATTAGCACGCACTCTAAATACAAACTCGCCAGCTAATTCACTGCTATTTTGGTAAGTTCCAACACGAGGTGCCAATTTTTGTTCTTCAACAAGGACATTATATAAAGGAGACTTTTTACTTCCGCTTAACAATTCGCTTAAAATATCTAAAGCATAGCTATCTTCATGATAGTTTTTAACCGTTGGAAATACCATACGAACTTCAGGAAGCTTAGCAAAATTGTCTTCAAAATAAAGCGATTTAGTTTGTTCTAAAACTACTGGGTCAAAATTTTGCTCTTCAACGTCAGGTCCACTAGGAATTTCTCCAAACCACTGCTCTACTAATTTTTTAGTTTCGTCGATATCAATATCTCCAGCAATTACTAAAGAAGCATTTTTAGCACCATAATATTGTTTATAAAACTCTTTAACATCATCAATGGTTGCTGCTTGTAAGTCTGGTAATGCTCCGATAACAGTCCAATTATAAGGGTGTCCTTGTGGGTATAAGTTTTTACGAATAATCTCGTCTGTATAGCCATAAGGAGCGTTATCCACACGTTGACGTTTTTCGTTTTTTACGACTTGCTTTTCACGTTCAAGTGCTGCTTCTGTCACTGTGTTGATCATATATCCAAAACGGTCAGAATCTATCCACATGATTTTTTCAAATGCATCTTTAGGGACTACTTCATAATAAACGGTATAATCGTTAGAGGTTCCACCATTACGACTTCCACCCCATTCTGGAATCATTTTACGATTGGCTCCAACTGGTACATTTTCAGAATCGTTAAACGACATATGTTCAAAGAAGTGAGCAAAACCAGTTTTTCCAGGTTTTTCTCTGTTAGATCCAACGTGCATTAAGGTTGCTACAGCCACAATTGGGTCTGAATGGTCTTCGTGAAGGATTACTTCTAGTCCATTGTCTAGAGTGAATTTTTGGTACTCGATTTTAAAATCGGGTGTCTGTTCTACGGTTGTTTCAGCCGAATCTTTACAAGATATTAAGGCTAAAGCACTTAGAACGAAAAGGGATTTAATTGTTCGCATTATATTAATTTTAATAGATAGACCTTAAAGGTAATCATTAATTATTTGTCTTAAATAAATAATAAAAGATGACCATTTGACAATGATTTTAAGTATCTTTAAGTATAACTTAAAATAAAATTATATGGATATCAATTTTGAATATGATAAGGTAAAAGCTAGTGAAAGCTTAGAGCAATTTACTACTGAGAAAATCCAAAAGTTGTTTAATAAATACGAATTTATAGTACGTGCTGATGTGTTTTTTAAATTAGAAAACACTCATGACGATAAATCAGGCAAAATTGCTGGTATTAGATTAAGTGCACCAGGACCAAGATTGTATGCTGAAGAAAGTAAAGACACGTTACATAAAAGTGTTAGCGAAGTTGTGACACAATTAGAGCGTCAATTAGCTAAAAGAAAAGGAAAAATGAAAGCCCATTAATAGTATATTTATCGACAGATAATAAAAAAAGCCTAATCGTTAGATTAGGCTTTTTTTATGTTATAAATAACTTATACTGTAATTTGTTTCATTTTAATGCCTAAGGTTTGCTCGATTTTTTTCAGGTCTTTGTATTCGTTTCCTAAAATTAAAGCAATAGACTCCCCTTTTTTTCCAGCACGAGCTGTACGACCACTTCTATGAGTGTAATACTCTATATGCTCTGGCAATTGGTGATGCATGACAAATGCTAAGTCGTTAACATCAATACCTCTAGCAGATACATCTGTAGAGATTAATAATTGTAAACTGGTATTTTTAAAAGCACGCATCACTTTATCACGTTCTTTTTGTTGCATATCACCTTCTAAAGCACCAACGTTAAACCCTTCGGTTTCTAATTGATGTTTTAAAGCTTGTGCGCCAGCTTTAGTACGAGTAAAAATAATACCACGTTGGTCTTCTCTATCCTCTAATAATCGCATTACTGTAGACGATTTTTCATGTAAAGATGTTTCGACAAAAAAGTGGGTTATATTTTGATTAACAATACTTGTTCTGTCAATTTCTAATCTAATCGCTTCATCTGCAATGTAGCGTTTTACAATTGCTTTTAGGTCGTCAGACATAGTTGCACTAAATAACCATGTGTTTTTTGGACCAGTAACACCGCTTAAAATAGTAGTTAAATCGTTTTTGAATCCCATGCTTAGCATCTCGTCTGCTTCGTCTAAGATAATGGTTTTAACTTCAGAAAGATTAACTGCTCCACGGTTAATTAGATCGACTAATCGACCAGGTGTTGCAATAATAATATGAGTTGTTCTGGCTACATTTTTAAGTTGAATGTCAATTTTTTCGCCACCATAAACACCCTCTAAAAAAATCTTGGTGTTATTATATTTTGTGAATTTAAAAAGTTGTTTTTTTATTTGTTGCACTAACTCTCTGGTTGGAGCTATAATTACTGCTTGAACTGCATCCTTTTTAGGATTAATTTTATGCAATACTGGTAAACCAAACGCAGCTGTTTTACCAGTACCCGTTTGTGCTAACCCAATAAAATCGGTTGTTTTTTTAAGTAATATAGGTATAGCTTGTTCTTGAATTTGAGTTGGTGTTTTAATCCCTACCTCTTTCAATGATTTTACGTAATTTTTGTCTAAACCAAGGTCTCTAAACGTCATAATTTTAGTAATTAGTCAATCGTTATTTTAATATATTACAAAAGTAAGCAACTGCAAACTGCGACTGGATACTAGTACTTATTTAATTTATTATTCCTCAGGTGGAAACCCGTTTATTTCTTCAAAAATCTCGTCAAAATTAGATCTTAAATACGAATTTAATTTTTTACGATAATCCTCTTTTAGCCACTCTACGAAATTGTAAGTACTTTTACTAATGCACTTAGTATAACGAGAGATACGGTAATCTATATCGTCCCCTAATAATTTAGCTAAAGCTAAAGCATCCCAAAGGTCTTCGCTATTTTCTGTACAAATGTGTGCGTGGTGTTGTATAGAGCGTTCTAATACAACTTTAGAGCTCTCTCCTGCTCTGATACTGTCTATGTAACATTTTTTGATATCAAAATAGACTTGTTCCGACTTTTTAAATTGCTCACGCAACTCGTCTGGCATTTCATATCTAAAATTGTTTTCAAGCTCTTCATCACTTAAAATTCCATCTAAATAATAATTTGGAGAACGGAAAATTTTATGCCAATCTAAGTCACTTCCCCATGGACCAAAACGGTGTAGGTTGTTTCCTAAATCGATTACTGTAAATCCGCTTTTATCTTTTAAAATACGCGATCCACGACCAATCATTTGGTAGTATAAGGTCAAAGATTTTGTGGCTCTGTTAAGCATGATACACTCGACTGTAGGCTCATCAAAACCAGTTGTTAAGATACTAACAGAGGTTAAAATAGCATCAGGCGTTTCTTTAAACCATCTTAAGATTTCTTTACGTTCTTTTTTAGTATTGTTATTGTCTAGGTGTGCGACCGGATAACCTGCTCTTCTAAAGGTATCATACACGTGTAATGACGTATTAATACCATTGTTAAAGATTAGGGTTTTTTTACCTTTACAACGCTCTTCATAAGCTTGAATAAGCTTAGTTAGCATGTCTGTATTGGTATATAAATCTTCAGAAGATTTTACTGTATAATCTCCGTTAGCACCAACTACTAATGAGGTTAAACCTACATTATAGCTATACACTTCAGCACGAGCTAAAAATTCGTTTTCAATTAATGATTGAATAGTTTCACCAACAATAAGCTCGTTATAATTATCCTTCATTGGAAGGTTAATATTACTACTTAAAGGCGTTGCTGTTACCCCAAGTATGAATGATTTTTCAAAAAACTTAAAAAGCTTAGTAAAACTGTTGTAGTGCGCCTCATCAATAATTACTAAACCAATGTCCGAAATGTCTAGTTTATTATCGTTTAATCTGTTGTTAAGCGTCTCTACCATTGCCACGAAACAGTTAAACTCGTGTTGATCGGAAAGATCTGCTTTACTATCTACAATCTTATTAGATACACCAAACTCTGATAACATTCTTGACGTTTGTTTACAAAGCTCTATACGGTGTGTCATTACTAACACTTGCTTTTTGTGAGTTTTTAAATATTGTCTTACAATTTCAGAGAAAATCACTGTTTTACCACCACCTGTTGGTAGTTGGTATAATAGATGGTAATCTTCTGGAGCTTCTTCAAAACATTTAAAAATCTTATCAATAGCACCTTTTTGGTAGCTATAAAGACTTTTTCCTTCTTTGCGTTCTTGTAATTCTATAGTTTTCACAGACATTAATTAATAGTAATTTTAAATTTTGAGATGTGCAAAAATACAACGAATTAAAGGGTTATGACAAATAATCTGAAAAAAAAATTATAATGTCTATTTTTACAATTATAATATGGTACAAAACAGCACACAAATTCAAGCTCAGTTTTCGGGATTTTTTAATACTCCGCATTTATTTAAAACTTCAATTAAAGGATTGCAAGTATTTGCAAAACAGCTAGATACTAATTTTGTTTTCAATAGTGATGTAAGAACAAATATCCGTCTTGGATTACTTGTAGAACACTTTGTTTTTGAAGAACTTATTCGTTTTGACTCTACTGCTGTTTTAGCTAAAAACATTCAAATTCAGGAAAATGCTAACTTAACTGTTGGTGAATTAGACTGTTTGTATACGTATAAAACGCAAGTTTATCATTTAGAAATTCAGTTTAAGTTTTATCTCTATGATGCTACTTTGGGTGCATCAGAACTAGATGGACTAATCGGTCCTATGCGTCGTGATAGTTTGAATGAAAAACTACACAAGTTGAAATCCAAACAACTTCCGTTATTACATAAACCGGTTACTAAACCTTATTTAGAAGATTTAAAAATTGATACTAAAAAAATAAAACAACAGATCTACTTTAAAGCACAACTGTTTATTCCGTATGGTCAGAACATTACGTTTAAAACATTAAATAACGCTTGTGTTTATGGTTTTTATTTTAATTATAACCAATTGGACACCTTTAAGACTTGTAAGTTTTATATTCCTAAAAAAATAGATTGGTTAGTAGATGTTCATACCAACGTAGACTGGCAGAGTTACACCCAAGTCATACCTAAATTAGAGGTATATCGATCTGAGCAGTATGCACCTATGTTGTGGCTAAAATTCCCGAATGGAAATCTCACAAAATGTTTTATTGTGGCTCGCTAATTAAAACCATAACTTCCCTCAATCAAAGGTTTGGTTTACTCATTATTACTTTTTACAACAACTTATTATTATAACTTCGTGAAAAAAAATATATGAACAAACTATTTAGTCTACTGCTACTCTTCACAGGTATTACTGTATTTTCTCAAACAGCAATTGATTCTAAAATCAAAGCTGTAAAAGTCTTTAAAAGTAATGCTGAAATTACAAGAGAAGCCACATTTGTAACAAAAACTGGATCGCAAGAAATTGTATTAACAGGTGTTTCTACATCCATAAATCCATCTAGTTTACAAGTACAATTTAACAACTCTAATACTATTTTGGTCTCTGCTAAATATGAAAAAAACTATCTAGTTTCTAAAGTTAATAACAAAGGCGTTGAAGCTTTAAAAGAGCAGTTAGAACTATTAAATGATGATTTAATCTGGTTGTCACACCAAAGAAATAGTTTGTTAGGCATTGAGCAAATACTTAATAAAAATCAAGATTTAGGGCATGGTAATTCTGGTTTTACACCACAACAGGTTATAGAATTAAGTGACATTTATCAAGCTAAATACTTAGAGATAAAAAAGAAAATTATAGCTTTAGATAAAAAGGAAAAACCTATCCAAGAAAAAGTTACAAAGCTAAACCAGCAATTAAACGAGCTTAATGCTAAATTTAATAAACCCAGTGGAAACATTGTATTACAAATAGACTCAAAAGCAGCTGGTAATATTACTATTGATTGCAAATATGTGGTTGGTAATGTAGGTTGGAGTCCATTATACGATTTAAGATCTAAAAGTATTACCCAGGATGTAGCGCTAACATATAAAGCTGCAATCTACCAAAACACAGGGTTAGATTGGAATAATGTAGACTTAACAATTAGTACTGGTAATCCGTCACAAAATAACAACAGACCAATTTTAAGTCCATTGTATGCAAACATTTATCAGCAGCAATTAAAAAGGCTTCAAGAAGTTGCATTAGAGGAAGTTTCTGTAAGTAATATGGCCTATACACAAGACGCTAGATATGATAATCCTTCAAGCATATCAGAAAACCAATTAACAGTAGATTTTGATATTTTAACAAAACGCTCAATTACAAGTGATGGTAAAGAAAACTTGGTGGCTTTACAAACTTTTAATTTAAAAACAGACTACATCTATCATACTGTTCCAAAGTTAGATAGTGGTGCTTTTTTACTTGCTAAAATAACAGATTGGAGTCAATATAACCTAATTGCAGGACAAGCAAACATCTTTTTTGAAGGCGCTTTTGTTGGTACATCTCATATTAATCCGGAAGTCACTGCAAAAGAATTATTTATATCTATGGGACGCGATAACAGCATTGTGGTAGAGCGTATTCCTGTAAAAAAATATACGTCATCTAAGTTTATTGGTAGCAATAAAAAAGAAACGTTTGGATATGAGATTGTTGTTAGAAATAAAAAAGGAACACCAATTACAATTGAAATTTTAGATCAAATTCCTGTGTCACAAAACAAAGATGTATTAGTAACTTTAGATAGTAGTCAAAATGCAGAGTACACAGAAAATATCGGTAAATTACTATGGACATTAGACTTAAAACCTAGAGAAACAATTATTGAAACCTTTAGATACACTGTTAAATACCCAAAAAGCCAGAGTGTTTATGGGTTAAAATAAATCTATTTTAAATTGAAAAAGTTAAGAAAGGCAATCTGTATTTAGGATTGCCTTTTTTCACGTTTTATTATTTGATTTTATTGAAAAAAAATAACTTCCTTCGAATTTGATCAAGTATCACAAAACAAACCTTAACGAGACTTAAAATTACAGTTGAATAAACACTGGATTTACTGGAATCGATGAACCGTTGACTTAATGCTTAAATTTAGTAAAAACTTAGATTATTTTACTAGATAGAAACCTGACAAAATATTTTTTTGTTGCTTGGTTATATTCATTATATAATGTCTGTATTTTATAAAATAACACTAGTTTTACGTTATATATAAACTAAATTACTCGACTTTTTTTTAAGTGAAAACTCATAAAAACATCCGACGTTTTATCGTTATCCTGCTTTTAATTATTCAGTCCTTTTTTTTGGCTATGATTATAAAAGAGCATTATGCAGAGCATAATTTTATGGTTGTAGTGGCTATTGTATGTATTATTTTTGCTGTTTATTTTGGATATCGCTATTTAGATTTACATCATGAGACCTACGAATACGAACGAATATCCGTAGCTATTTGGGTACCGATTGGTGCCATTTTATGTTATATTTTAAATATTGTCTTTGGTTTAGGTAGTGTCTTAGCTGCTGGTATTGTTGGATTTTTAGCCTCGTTTTTACCAGCACTTAATAGTCAATCTAATTATTTAAAACAATTACCAACGGTAATATATTGTGGAGCTTTTGTTGGTATGTCAAGTGTGCAAATTACACCCTCAATGGGTTTTGTAATTGCAGCAGGTGTTATTACAGGATTATTATATATGCCCTCTAAAAACTTGTTTTTAGGTATTGGTGGTAAACTTGGTGCTTTAGCTTTTGCTGGTGTCATTATTGTTTCATTAATCCATTGGTTATATGTTTATTAATAGCATTATCATTATTGTAACAAGTATGATAGGTGCCATACTTACATTTTATATTAGTGAGTCTTTAAACCAAGGCGCTGTTAGAGCCTCATCTTTACTAGCTTTACTTGTTGGTTTGTTTTTTTATGTTTTTCCAGACGTTTTAAATGTGTATTTAACCAAAAGTATTCCTGTCGTTTTTATTGGAGCAACATTTATTGGTATGGCCTCACCTAAAGGTCGTAACAATTATCTTTTATTAGCAGTTGCAGGTGTTTTATTTAGTCTTGTTTACATCAATAAAAGTCGTTTTTTTAATGGGTATGGAGGTGCTTTAGGGACTTTAGCATTTATAGCTTTACTCTCTACACTTGCTTTAAATCATATTTTTTCACGCCATAGCCCAGTTTTAAAACGTCTACAAAGCATTAAAAATAAAGTGTTTAAGTATAAATCGTAGTTTTTACAATACCACATCCTGCTCTATTTTATACTCTAGTTAATAACTACTGACAAAACCCTTTTAATAATTTAAGTAATTGATTTACTTTGCAAGTCTAAATTTTTATAAGCTTTTGAAAGTCTGTATTGCCGAAAAACCGAGTGTTGCTAGAGAAATAGCCCAAGTATTAGGAGCCAAAACTAAACGTGATGGTTATTTTGAAGGTAATGGATATGCGGTAACTTACACTTTTGGTCATTTATGTACATTAAAAGAACCAAATGATTATAAACCGTATTGGAAAAGTTGGGATTTAAACAACTTACCCATGTTACCTGATAAATTTGAAACCAAGGTCACCAAAGATTCTGGTATTCAGAAACAATTTAAAATTGTAAAGCGTCTATTTGATAGTGCTGATGTTGTTATAAACTGTGGTGATGCAGGAACAGAAGGAGAATTAATACAACGTTGGGTTTTAGACCAAGCCAATTATAAAGGTGAAGTCCAACGTTTATGGATTAGCTCTCTAACAACCGAAGCTATTAAAGAAGGATTTGAAAAATTAGAACCAAGTAAAAAATACGATAACCTATATTACGCTGGATTTTCTAGAGCTATTGGCGATTGGCTTTTGGGTATGAATGCCACACGTTTATATACTGTAAAACATGGTGGTTACAAACAGGTTTTAAGTGTTGGTCGTGTGCAAACACCAACCTTAGCCATGGTTGTCAACCGTTGGAAAGAAATAGAACACTTTAAACCACAACCCTATTGGGAACTACAAACCTTGTATCGTGACACTTTATTTAGTTATGAAGAGGGACGTTTTTTAAAAATGGAAGATGGCGAAAAGTTAGCCAATATTGTTAAAGCTCATGATTTTGAAATTGTCTCTATTACCAAAAAGAAAGGTAATGAGTATGCTCCAAAACTATTTGACCTAACTGGACTGCAAGTATATTGTAATACCAAGTTTGGGTTTTCGGCAGACGAAACTCTAAAAATAGTACAGAAGTTATATGAAATGAAAGTTGTGACTTATCCAAGAGTTGATACTACATTTTTACCTAATGATATTTACCCTAAAGTTCCAGGTATTTTAAAAAACCTGACACAATATGCTAGTTTAACAGCTCCTGTTTTAGCTAAAAAAATCAAGAAATCTAAAAAAGTTTTTGATGATGCTAAAGTTACAGATCACCATGCTATTATCCCGACTGGAGTACAAAGTAATTTACAATATAATCAGCAACAAGTCTATGATATTATTACCAGACGATTTATAGCTGTTTTTTATGACGAATGTAAGGTCTCAAATACCACAGTTATAGGTAAAGCCGAAAGCGTCAACTTTAAAACAACAGGAAAAGAAATTTTAGATAAAGGCTGGCGTGTTGTTTTTGAAACCAAAGATAGCCCAACACGAGAAGCTGGTACTTTACCTACTTTTGTTAAAGGTGAAAAAGGTCCACACACTCCTAGTTTTTTAGAAAAGCAAACCAAGCCACCTAATCAATTTACTGAAGCCTCTCTCCTACGTGCTATGGAAACCGCAGGAAAACAAGTTGATGATGATGAGTTACGTGATTTAATGAAAGAAAATGGTATTGGTAGACCCTCTACAAGAGCCAATATTATTGAAACACTATTTAGGCGAAAATACATTAAACGTAATAAAAAACAGGTGTTACCAACGGTTACAGGTATTCAGCTGATTGATATTATAAAAAATGATTTACTTAAATCTGCTGAGTTAACTGGTCTTTGGGAAAAGCAATTAAAAGACATTGAAAAAGGCGAATATTCTGCTTCAGCGTTTATAAACAACATGAAAAGAATGGTAGATCAATTGGTCTACGAAGTACGCACCGAAAAAGTTGAAGCCAAAATTAGCTACACCAATAATAAAACAGGTAAAGCCAAAACTAAAAAGACTAAAACAACTACAAAAGGGATTGTTGGTAAAGCCTGTCCTAAATGTAAAACTGGACAAATTTTAAAAGGAAAATCGGCTTATGGTTGTAGTGCTTACGGTAAAACCTGTGATTTTGTATTACCGTTTGATTTTGGTGGAAAAAAGATTTCAGAAAACCAATACAAACGTTTATTGGATAAAGGCTCAACTGTAAATTTGAAAGGGTTTAAAATTGAAGGTGTTTCAGTAGAAGGCTTACTTCGGTTTGATGATGATTTTAAGTTGAAATTGGAACCAAAGCATAAAAAAGCCTCTCAAACCACAGCTGATTCTGACGAAAAAACTTGTCCTAAATGTAAACAAGGCACCATAATAAAAGGAAAAACAGCCTATGGTTGTAGTGCATATAAAACAGGCTGCGATTTTAGATTTAGTTATGATCTGATTCGCGAAAAAGCCAATGGACAACCCTTAACTAAGGCTTTAGTATTCCAGATTTTAAATGCGAATTAAGCTGATTCTTTAAGCATTTTACTTAAAGTGATTTTGATTACTAAAATGACTTAACTAGAATTGATAATAACATTACTACATTGAAAGACCACAAACATTTTAAAATCTATAAGCCTTACAAAATGTTAAGTCAGTTTTCTAGTAACGCTAAAAAAGAACAACGTAAACATTTTTTAAGCGAGCTAGGTACTTTTCCAGAAGGTACTATGCCAATTGGTCGCTTAGACGAAAAAAGTGAAGGTTTACTGTTGTTAACAACTGATGGCAAATTAAGTGATCATGTTAACCAGTCTGGTATTGAAAAAGAATACTATGCTTTGGTGGATGGCGAGATTTCCGCGAAAGCGATACAAGATTTATGCAATGGCGTCGAGATTGGTTTTAATGGTAAAAAATACCAAACCAAACCCTGTACTGTTTTGAAGTTAAAGAATACACCAATATTACCAGAACGGTCTCAAAAAATAAGAGATGCAAGACATGGTCCAACCACATGGATTTCGGTAACTTTAACAGAAGGTAAGTTTAGACAAGTCCGTAAAATGACTAGTGCTGTGGGTTGTCCAACTTTAAGATTAGTACGTGTTAGAATTGGAAACATCACGCTTGACAACCTACAACCAGGAGCTATATTACCTATTGCTAATCCAAACCAATTACTTTAACGTATCTTTAGTTTTTAATACTATTGTAATCGTTTTAAACCCTTTACTTTTGTAGCATAATTACACTTTACAAATGATTAAATACGCACATTTTTTTTACGACCATTTTAGAGATTTAGGCCTTACTGCAATCACGTCAAAATACTTAAACATGACGGTTTTACTTATTTTGGTTGCTTTATTTATTTTTTTAATAGATGTCTTAGTTAGAAAGGTTTTACGTTTAATATCTGCAAGAATAGCCTCTAGGACTAAGTCTAATTTTGATGATTTATTAATTTCAAATCGCGTTCCAAGAAATGTTGCACACATACCTGCTTTATATATTGCTTTAAAAAGTATCCCTATTGTATTTAAGGATTTTAATAATCTACACTTACTTTTTCAAAAATCCATACAAATAGCTGGTATAATTTTAGGATTATGGATTGCAAGAAGCTTATTAAATACTTTAAAAAACTATTTTAAAACATTACCAAGATTTAGAGATAAACCTATAGATAGCTATATCCAAGTCTTTATGATTTTTGCTTGGTTTTTTGGTGTTGTTATGGCTTTGGGTGTTATCGTTGGTGGTGACTCTTTATGGAAGTTTTTAACAGGTTTTGGTGCTGCAACTGCTATTATTTTATTGATTTTCAAGGATACCATTTTAGGTTTTGTAGCAAGTATACAAGTCTCTATTAACGACATGGTACGTATTGGAGATTGGATTACATTTGAAAAATTTGGTGCTGATGGTGATGTTATTGAAATTAATTTAGCGACTGTAAAAGTGCAAAACTTTGATAACACCATTACTACTATACCAACCTATGCCTTAATTTCAGATTCGTTTAAAAACTGGAGAGGTATGACCAATTCGGATGGTAGACGTATTAAACGACACATGTTAATTAAGCAAACTAGTATTAAATATTTAAATGGAGAAGATATTGAAAGGTTAAAAAACATTGAAATTATATCAACGTATTTAAACACTATGCAAGATAAAATTAACAATTTTAATCAATCACATACCATAGACAAATCTGTTTTAATTAATGGACGTAATTTAACAAACATTGGTGTCTTCCGTAAATTTATACAAACCTATTTACAACAACATTCTGCCATAAATAATAACATGTTGTTAATGGCTAGGCAACTTCAACCTACTGCACAAGGCATACCTTTAGAGATCTATTGTTTTAGCAAAGACAAACGTTGGGAAAGTTATGAGTATGTTATGAGTGATTTATTTGATCATTTTTTAGCTGCAGTCCCTTATTTTGATCTTGAGTTGTTTGAATTGCCCAACGACACGTCTTTTTTAAAGTCTTAAAACACACTAATAATCAATAGAAAAGTTAATGATTAGTTAATTTGATTTCATTTATGATAGTATTACTATTATATTTGCATTCAAATTAATTGTTATGCAGTCACTACTTTCAAATTTAAAAATTAACATTAACGAAAAAATCTACCTGAAAGACCCTGAATCTTCAGCTTTAGGTAAGCGTATTGTAGAAAATAGCATCTTGCTTATTGATGAATTAGGTTTTGATGCTTTCACATTTAAAAAGTTAGGTGCAAAAATAGGCTCTAACGAAAGTAGCATTTATCGTTATTTTGAAAGTAAGCATAATGTCTTAATTTATCTAACATCATGGTATTGGACATGGCTTGAATATCAATTGGTTTTTACAACTAATAGTATTGAAAACCCTATTCAAAAGATTGAAAAGGCTATAGTCATCTTAACTAGGAATACTGTAATTGACTCTGATTTTTCACATATTAACGAAGTTCTTTTAAAACAAATTGTCATAAACGAATATTCAAAATCATACTTAACCAAAGAGGTTGATGAAGAAAACAAAGATGGTTATTTTAAAGTTTATAAGCGTTTAGTTACCCGTTTACATGATATGATTTTAGCTGTAGATGCTAATTATACTTACGCCTTTAGTCTTGCAAGTACAGTTATTGATGGTGCCTTACATCAGCACTTTTTAAAAGATCATTTTACTACCATTTCAGATTTAAAACCTGAAGAATCACCTACTAATTATTTTAAAGATTTAGTTTTTAAAAGTTTAAACATTTCGACACATGAGTAAAAAAATACTAACTGCTTGGCAACGTTTTATTGCATTATTAAAACTAGACCGTAAAGATGTAAAACAGGTGTTTTTTTATGCCATTTTTGCAGGATTAGTCAACCTATCTTTACCATTAGGTATTCAGGCTATAATTAACCTTTTACAAGCTGCACAAGTCAGTACATCATGGATTGTATTGGTTATATTGGTTACCTTAGGAGTTATTTTTGTAGGTGTTTTACAGCTTATGCAAATTAGAATTATTGAAAACATACAGCAAAAGATATTTACAAGAGCTTCTTTTGAGTTTGCTTATCGTTTTCCTAAAATGAAAATGAGCGAACTTAACGGTTATTATCCTCCAGAATTAGCCAATAGGTTTTTTGATACTATAAATGTTCAAAAAGGTATTGCAAAGGTTTTGATTGATTTTCCTGCAGCAGTTTTACAAATTATATTTGGACTTTTACTACTTTCATTTTACCATCCGTTTTTTATAATTTATGGTGCATTATTAATCATTTTAATATATGTGGTGTTTAAGTTTACTGCCGAAAAAGGTTTAAAAACTAGCATAGACGAGTCTAACCACAAATACAAAGTCGCGCATTGGTTACAAGAAATTGCACGATCAATTGTTAGTTTTAAACTATCTGGAAAAACTAGTTTAGCTTTAAATAAAAATGATAAATTAGTTACCGATTATCTTGAAGCTAGAGAAGGTCACTTTAAAATTTTAGTCACTCAGTTTATTCAACTTATTGGATTTAAAGTCTTAGTAACTGCTGGTTTACTAATTATTGGTGGTGCTTTAGTATTAAACCAACAAATGAATATTGGACAGTTTGTAGCTGCCGAAATCATTATATTATTAGTAATCAATTCAGTTGAAAAACTAATTTTGGGTTTAGAAACTTTTTATGACGTATTAACCTCAATTGAAAAATTAGGTAAAGTAGTTGATAAAGATCTTGAACCACAAAACGGAGCTCTATTAGATGATTCTGTAATAGATTTTAATATAGAGTTAGACGATGTCACACTAACTGTTAGTGATAGATTAGATCCAATTATTGATAATTTATCATTACAGATTAACACTAAAGATCGCATTTTAATTCAAGGTAAAAGTGGTTCTGGAAAATCTAGTCTTTTAAAACTAATAGCAGGTGTTACAAAACCTACTAAAGGTAGTATTTACGTTAATGACAAAAACCTAAGTAGTATTAATATTAATAATTACCGAGCAAATATTGGTCAGACGTTAGCCGAAGAAACCCCTTTTGAAGGTACATTAAGAGAAAACATCACCTTTGGTAATACAGATATTACAAGTAAACAATTGGATTGGGCTATTAATAATGTTGGACTAAAAGATGTTATCAAGCAAATGCCAAACGGGTTAAACACTATGATTTATCCTGAAGGAAAAGGTATTTCGTTTACAGTGTCTAAAAAAATTATGTTAGCAAGAAGTATTGTAAAACAACCTAAATTACTAATGCTAAAAGAGCCATTAGATCAATTTGAAACACAGGAAGCTAATCAATTAATGGATTTTTTAAGTCAACCAGAACACCCTTGGACATTAGTAATAGTTAGCCAAAACCACCTTTGGAAAACTAAATTAAACCGAATCATAACCTTGGATAAAGGTCAAATAATTAACACGCAATAATATGTTAAATATTTCAAGAAATAGCGTCAATAAAAATGTTGATATAAGCAGGTTTAGTTCTGTACAAAAAGCATTTAACAAAAAGCATTATAAACATTTTAATCGTTTACTAATCACCTCAGGAGTTATTGGTATTATCGTATTATTTTTACCTTGGACACAAAATATTACAGCCTCTGGATCAGTCACTACCTTAACACCAGACCAACGTCCTCAAACCATTCAATCACCTATTCCTGGACGTATTGAGAAGTGGTTTGTACGTGAAGGTGATTTTGTAAAAAAAGGCGATACTATTTTGTTTATTTCCGAAATTAAAAATGATTATTTTGACCCTAATTTAGTCGAAAGAACTGGTCAGCAAATTAAAGCTAAAACCTCATCGGTTCAATCCTACACTGGTAAAGTTAAAGCATTAAACAATCAAATAGCAGCACTAAGTAATGAGCGAGGTCTAAAATTAAAGCAAGCAGAAAATAAACTATTACAATCCAAACTTAAAGCCAAAAGTGATAGTATAGATTTTGAAGCAGCTAAAACCAATTTAAACATTGCAGAAACACAATTAAACCGTACCCAACAATTACAATCAGAAGGCTTAAAAGCAGTGACTGAAGTCGAAGAAAAGCGTCTTAAACTTCAAGAGACTCAAGCTAAATTGATTTCGCAGGAAAACAAATACTTAGCCTCTCAAAATGAAATCATTAATGCTAAAGTCGAATTAAATAGAATTAGTGCTGAGTATTCTGACAAAATTTCAAAAGCACAAAGTGATCGTTTTACTGCAGAATCTAATGGTTTTGATGCAGAAGCACAAGTCACAAAATTGGAAAACGATTTTACTAACTATTCCATGCGTAATGACATGTATTACATAAAAGCACCACAAGATGGTTACATCAATCGTGCTATAAAAGCAGGAATTGGAGAAACATTTAAAGAAGGCGAACAACTAGTAGGAATCATGCCTGCAACTTATGACATTGCTATCGAAACCTTTATAGCACCAATAGATCTTCCACTAGTACATGTTGGCGAAGAATTTAGAGTCCAGTTTGATGGTTGGCCAGCTATTATTTTTAGCGGTTGGCCTAATGTATCTTATGGTACTTATGCTGCAAAAGTTGTAGCAATCGAGCAATTTATAAGTCCAAACGGAAAATTTAGAGTCCTACTTTCTCCTGTTCAAAAAGCACACAAATGGCCAACAGCAGTCCGTGTAGGATCTGGAGCAAAAACAATGGCTTTATTAGAAGACGTCCCAATTTGGTATGAGTTATGGAGGCAATTAAATGGGTTTCCACCTAACTACTATCAGCCAGACAGTAAAGCGACTACTAAAGCAGATAAAAAATAAACATGAAACACGTATTCTATTATATTTTATTGTGGTGTCCCATAATAGTATCAGCACAACAATTAGACAGTCTTAGTTACACTGAGTTTTTAAGTTATGTCAAACAAAATCACCCAGTAGTAAAACAAGCCAATTTACAGTTAGACACTGGTGAGGCAACACTTTTAAAAGCAAGGGGAAGCTTTGATCCAAAAATTGAAGGGACTTTTAATGAAAAAGACTATAAAAATACCGAATATTTTGAGCGTCTAAAAACTACTTTTAAAATTCCTACTTGGTATGGTATTCAGCTAAAAGCTAATTATGAAGAGAATACTGGCTACTATCTAAACCCAGAATACACAGTACCAGATGACGGTTTATTTAGTGCAGGTATTGGCTTTTCATTAGGTCAAGGTTTACTAATTAATCAACGAATGGCTGATGTTAAAAAAGCTAAAATCTATCAAAAACAAACTAAAGCAGAACGCGATTTAATGGTAAACCAAGTGCTTTATGATGCTTCAGTTGCTTATTTTAATTGGTTGCAAGCCCATAAAGAAACTACTATATATCAACGTTTTTTAGACAACGCTAACATTCGTTTTAAAGGTGTTAGATCAAGTGTTATAGCAGGTGATAAAGCAGGAATAGATAGCCTGGAAGCTGGAATTATAGTAAAAAATAGAGCATTACAATTAGAACAAGCTAAAGTAGATCTTTTAAAGTCCAAATTAGAAGCTTCTAATTTTATTTGGCTAAAGAACATACCAGTTGAAATTACAGACAATATAAAACCTGTTGTTATTTTAAATGATGAAATAGATAGCCAATTAGCCTTAAATAACACTTTAGAATATGATAATAACAATCATCCCAAATTACTTGCATTGCAAAGTAAAATAGACGGTTTAAATATTGACCGAAGACTAAAAGCTAACAAATTACTACCTGTTATTGATGCTGAATATAATTTTTTAACCGAAACTCCAGATGTTTCAAATTCTTTTAATGCAGGAAATTACAAAGCTAGAATAAACGTCTCTTTTCCTTTATTTTTAAGAAAAGAACGTGGTGATTTAAAAATTAGTAAAATTAAGATTTCTGATGCTGAGTTTGATTATTCCGATAATAAGCTTCAGATTAAAAATAAAATTAAAGCATTAACCAAACAGCTTGAATCTTATACAATCCAAAACCAAATGATTACTGATATTGTAAACGATTACAACACGATGCTACAAGCAGAAGAACGTAAGTTTAGTTTTGGAGAAAGCTCAGTCTTTTTAATAAATAGCAGAGAAAATAAATTAATAGAAGCGCAAGTCAAAGCCATTACTTTAGAAAACAAATTATTAGCCACAAAAGCTAAACTATTTAATAGTTTAGGACTTGTACCAAATTAATCGTCGTTTTTAGGATTAGGGTCTGCTTCAGACTTATCTTCTGTTTGAGATTTAAGTTTAAGTCCAGAATCCTTTTCCTTTACAACAATTATAGATGCTTTAACACCTGTAGCAAGATTCCATTGGTTAGTTGCAATAACATTACCTAGCTCATCTAAAACCTGAAACTCTGCAGTATTAGGACCTGAAGTTCCTTGGTTTAAAGCCTGAAAGTCTATTTTATTAATACCCTCATCTAAAGGCATTAATAAACCATTAAACCCAGAAGTCAGTGTCACACTGGATACCATAATATCATCATTAACATACACTCTAATTGCATCACCATCCGGATATTGATGATCTCTGTATATAATATTAACAGCTTTAGCAGTAGTCTTGTATTCTCCTAAAAATTGATTAACTAAGCTTCCGTTGTTAGACTTTTCGTCATCTTCTTTAAATTTAAGTTGACGTTTTAATTGTCCAGCATACAATTCAGCTGGATTTCTAAAATTATTATCCTCTTCATACACTGAAAATTTAGGTCTTGGCTTTGTTACTGTTTTAACTTCTTTAGGTGCTATAACTTCGTTATTACTATCCTCATCAGGTTTAACGTCTATAGCTTCAGGAGCAGGATCAATAATTAATTCTGGATCATCTTCAGGATCATCACTCTCAATAGCAGGAATGGCAAACCCATTGTTGTCGCTATCAATTTGAGCAAAGCTTACCGTTGATAGTGTTAGTAGAATGAAAAGAGAAATATAAAATTTCATGTTATTACTTTATAATATTTGTCGAAAATAAACCAAAAACCATACCTTAATGCTAAAAAAATATTAATACTGTAATAATTTTAACAATTCACCTTCAAATTTATCTCTAGACAAGTATTGATCTTCCAGTTGATTAATAAACGGAATTGGTGTATCTAAACTTGCTACACGCTTTACAGGTGCATCTAAATACTTGAAACAATGTTCCATAATTAATGCAGAAATATCACTAGCAATTCCTCCAAACAAAGAGTCTTCTTGTAAAATAATAGCTTTACCTGTTTTTTTTACTGAGTTATAAATAGTCTCAGTGTCTAAAGGCTGTAAGGATCTTAAATCTATAAGATCTGCATTAATATTTGGATGTTTATCTAAGGTATTTAAAGCCCAATGCACAGCAGCACCATAAGCTATAATCGTAATATCCTCTCCTGTTTTTAAAGTTGCTGCTTGACCAAACGGTATGGTATAATAGTCTGTAGGCACATCTTGTCTTATACTTCTATATAAGGCTTTATGCTCGAAAAACAGTACTGGATTAGGATCATTAATTGCTGTTGCTAATAAGCCTTTTGCATCATAAGGAAATGCTGGATAAACCACTTTTAAACCTGGTGTTTTAGTAAACCAAGCTTCGTTAGTTTGGCTATGAAAAGGTCCTGCTGCTACTCCTGCTCCACATGGCATTCTTAAAACAACATCTGCATTTTGATTCCATCTGTAATGAGATTTTGCTAAATAATTAACCACAGGATTAAAACCTGAAGTTACAAAATCACTAAACTGAAGCTCTACCACGCTTTTCAAACCAGCAATACTTAATCCCATTGCAGTCTCGATTATTGCAGATTCACATATTGGTGTATTACGCACTCGGTCTTTTCCAAACTGTTTAACAAATCCATCTGTGATTTTAAAAACACCACCATATTCGGCTACATCCTGACCCATTATAATTAAGTCGTCATGTTTTTCCATGGACTGTTTTAAGCCTTCAGCAATAGCATCAACTAGACGTTGTTCTTTTTTAATTGAATTTTCTTTAGTTTCCTTATAATCAAATAATTGATAAACGTCATTTAACTCTACAGTTTCAGTTGAAACGATTGGTTTTTCCGCGTAAGCGATATCTAAATTATCATTAATTTCTTGAATAATTTCAACTTTAAATTGAGTCACTTCTCCAGCTGTTAAAAGCCCTTCGTCCTTTAAAAATTGCTCATAATTGTCTATCGGATCTTTTGCAGACCACTGATCCATTAATGCTTGAGGTACATATTTTGTTCCGCTAGCTTCTTCATGACCACGCATTCTAAAGGTCTTAAATTCGATTAAAATTGGACGCGGATTTTCACGCACACTTTTTGCTAACTGGTCCATTGTGTTATAGACTTCAAGTATGTTATTACCATTAATTATGTGGCTTTCCATACCATAACCTAAGGCTCTGTCTGCTAAATCTTTACAATTGTATTGCTCATTAGTTGGAGTTGATAATCCGTAACCGTTATTTTCAATACAAAACAATACTGGTAATTGCCAAACTGAAGCGACATTTAAGGCTTCATGAATGTCGCCTTCGCTTGTACCACCTTCTCCTGTAAATACAGTAGTAACCTGTTTTTTATCTTTTAATTTAGACGCTAATGCAATACCATCTGCCACACCAAATTGTGGTCCAAGATGACTAATCATCCCTACAATATTAAACTCTTGTGTTCCAAAATGAAAACTTCGATCACGACCTTTAGTAAATCCGTTAGCTTTACCTTGCCACTGTGAAAATAAACGATGCAAAGGGATTTCTCTGGTAGTAAATACTCCTAAGTTTCTATGCATTGGCAAAATGTATTCTTCGTTAAGCATAGCAGAGGTAACACCTACAGATATAGCTTCTTGACCTATTCCAGAAAACCATTTACTAATTTTACCTTGTCTTAGTAAAATTAACATCTTCTCCTCTATTAATCTGGGCTTTAGCATACGCTTATACAATTGTATAAGTGTCGCTTTATCTAAGTTTTTTTTATCAAAAGTCATTTTGGTTTTTATAGTTGGTGTTGTTTTAGTTAGTGTTTGTCAAATATAGAATTTTTGCCATAAACAATTATGAGTGCTATTAAAATAATGTAAGACTACCATTTTATCAATGTTTTCGCTACATTTGTATATATTAGTATTATAATTTAATAAAAATGAATAGCATACCTAGCGTTAATTTAAAAGATTTTATATCTGGAGATCCTGTTAAAAAACAACAATTTGTGGATCACATTGGAAAGGCTTATGAAGAAATAGGTTTTGTAGCCTTAAAAGGGCATTTACTTGACGAAACATTAGTTGATAATTTATATGAAGAAATCAAGAATTTTTTCTCTTTACCATTAGAAACAAAGCATAAATACGAAATTCCAGGCATTGGTGGTCAACGTGGTTATGTATCTTTTGGAAAAGAAAGTGCGAAAGGAAAAAAAGAAGGTGATTTAAAAGAGTTTTGGCATTTTGGTCAATACGTAGAAGATGATGAAGCACGTGCTAAAGAATACCCTCAAAACGTTACTGTAAATGAGTTAGCTAAGTTTAACCAAGTAGGTAAACAAGCATATCAAAAGTTAGAAGAAACTGCTAAATATGTGTTACGTGCTTTAGCTTTACATTTAAATTTAGAAGAAACTTACTTTGATAATTATATCCATAACGGAAACTCTATTTTAAGACCAATACACTATCCTCCAATCACACAAGAGCCTGATAATGCAGTACGTGCAGCAGCACATGGTGATATTAACTTAATTACGTTATTAATGGGTGCTCAAGGACGTGGATTACAAGTCCAAAATCATAAAGGAGAGTGGATTGATGCAATTGCAGAACCAGACGAATTAATGATTAATGTTGGAGATATGTTATCTAGACATACCAACAATAAATTAAAATCAACCATACACAGAGTGATCAATCCACCAAGAGAACTTTGGGGAACTTCACGCTACTCTATCCCATTTTTCATGCATCCGATTAGTGAAATGAAATTGGATGTTTTAGATAGTTGTATTGACGATAATAATCCTAAACAGTTTGAAGATATAACTGCTGGAGCTTTTTTAGATGAACGTTTAAGAGAACTTGGATTAAAAAAATAGTACTTAGTATTAGGCCTTAATAATTTGTTTATACAACAATTATTAAGGCTCTTTACTTATTTTCAAACATTTAATAGCATGGATTTAAAAGATCAACTTAAAAACCTTTTTCCAGAACACGTCTCTGAAACTGTTGAAAAACAAGACACTAAAAGCGATATCTGGTTGCAGGACGATCCCATTATTTGCAAATACGAAAAACGTAAAGGGAAACCTATAACTATTCTTGAAGGTTATACAGGTGCAACCGAAGATTTTAAACTATTAGCAAAATCACTTAAACAAAAGTTGAGTGTTGGTGGTAGTTTTAAGGATGATAAAATAATAATCCAAGGCGATTATCGTGATCAAATAATGACTATCCTAAAAGACAAAGGATTTAATGTCAAACGTGTTGGTGGATAATTATGGACACTAATATACTGCATATTACCAATGGTTCTAGCCTTACAGCGTTTTTAGAAAAAATAAATATTTCTGGAGATTTTCTGACTTGGAGAGAAATGTTATGCGAAGGTCCAACTATTAAAAACATTGATACACCAGAGTTTTTTAAACTAAGACAAACGTTTTTAGAACACACTTATGATGTAGACTACGACCTTGATTTAGCTAAAAAAGACATTGCTAAACTAGACGATGTTAGTCCATACACAGAGATAGTGCTTTGGTTTGAATACGATTTATTTTGCCACATTAATTTAATAGCTGTTATTAGTTTAATAAAACAAAAAGGCATTTCGTTACCTCTATATTTAGTGTGTAGTGGTCGTGTTGCTGGAGAGAAAGACTTGAAAGGTTTAGCACAATTAAGCACACAACAATTATTAGAGCATTACGATAATAAAGTTAAATTAAATGTAGATAACATTGCTACAGCCCAAAAAGCTTGGCGAATTTATTGCGAAAACGACCACAACCTTTTTAAAGAATTAATTATTAGACCTTCAAGTTTCAAATACTTAAGCAACTGCCTAAAAGCACATTTAAGACGTTTTCCTGATACCAGAAGTGGTTTAAATACCCTAGAGTATAACATTCTAGTTTTAATAAAAGAACACAACATAACTTCTAAAAATCATTTATTGGGTTACTGTTTACATTACCAAGGTTATTATGGTTATGGTGACTTACAGTTACAACGTATGATAGATAGATTGGCTATTTTTTATACTGAAACTGAAGACACATTAACCCTTAGTAGAGATGGCTTTTTGGCAATTGAAAACCAAAAGACCTTTTTTAAATCTATTGATACAGATTTTTACTTTGGAGGTGTCAATAAAAAAGACTTCCAATACTATAAAAAAGAAAATAAATTAATACAAACCATTTAATGGCTATACAAGACTCCGAATTAATTTTAAATCCAGATGGTAGTGTATACCATCTTAATTTATTGCCAGAACACATCGCAGACACCATCATAACTGTTGGTGATCCAGATCGTGTACCAGGTGTTACAAAATACTTTGACTCGGTTGAGTTTACGACTCATAAAAGAGAGTTTCATACTCAGACAGGTACGTATAAAGGCAAACGTATGACTGTTATATCAACAGGAATTGGAACTGATAATATTGACATTGTTTTTAACGAGCTAGATGCATTAGTAAACATAGACTTAAAAACAAGAACAATCAATAAAACACATAAATCACTAGACATTATCAGAATAGGAACCTCAGGATCTATACAAAAAGAAATTCCTGTAGACAGTTTCGTAATTAGCGAAAAAGCTTGCGGTTTTGACAGTTTACTTCATTTTTACAATAGTAAACACATACAACACACAGTGGTGTCTGATGCTTTAATAGAGCATACCAATTGGTCAAAAGATAAATCAAAACCTTATGTAGTCACTGCTGATAAAGATTTAATGTCTACACTAAGCTCTGATCAAACAACAAAAGGATTTACAGCTACTAACGTCGGATTTTACGGACCTCAAGGTCGTATTTTAAGGTTATCTATTCAAGATAATGACTTAAACGATAAATTAGCAACCTTTAATTATAACAATCAACCTATTACAAACCTTGAAATGGAAACCGCAGGAATCTATGGTTTAGCAGGTTTACTGGGACATCGTGCAGTTTCTATGAATGCCATTATAGCCAATCGTGCTACAGGTCAATTTAGCAAAGATCCTAAAAAAGTGGTTGAAACATTAATACAATATACCCTTGATAAATTAGTACAATAACATGAAGCAAATTAACATTGGTGGTGTACCAGAACATTTTAACCTAGCTTGGTATTTAGGTTTAAAAAATGGCGAATATAAAGCAGAAAACATCAACTTACGTTGGAAAGACTATTTTGGTGGTACAGGTGCTATGTGTAAAGGTTTAAGAGATGGTGACATTGATATGGCTGTCATCTTAACCGAAGGAATTGTTAAAGATATTATTGCTGGAAATAAATGTAAAATTGTTCAGGTTTTTGTTGAAACACCTTTAATTTGGGGAATTCATGTTGCAGAACAATCAAAATACAATACCATTGAAGCATTAAAAGGTACTAAAGCAGCCATTAGTCGATATGGATCTGGATCACACTTAATGGCTTATATTAATGCTGAAAATAATGGTTGGGATATTAAAAAGGACTTAGACTTTGAGGTTATTAAAAACCTTGATGGCGCAGTTAAAGGTTTAACCGAAGGGAAAGCAGACTACTTCATGTGGGAAAAATTCACCACCAAACCTTTAGTAGATAATGGGACATTTAGACGTATTGGTAATTGTCCTTCACCTTGGCCTTGTTTTGTAATTGCTGTAAGAGAAGATTTTTTAAAGACGAATAAGGAAGACGTCAAAACCATTTTAAATATTGTTAATAACACAACATCAGAGTTTAAAGACATACCAAGTATAGATCGTATGATTGCCAATCGTTATGAGCAAGAATTAGAAGATGTACAAGAATGGTTAAGCTTAACAGAATGGTCTCAAGAAAACATCTCTAAACAAACCATTAAAAAGGTTCAAGACGAACTATTTGCCTTAAATATTATTCCTGAAAAATGGGATTATAAAGATTTTGTCGAAGAGTTATAACTCCTATAATTTCAAATAAGACATAAAAAAAAGAGGCAGAATATTTTGAATATTCTGCCTCTAATTATTGTAATCAGATATTAATTATGTGATTTTTCTAATTTATAAAACGTCACTTGCTCATAATCAGAGCTACTTGTCACAGATTTATTTCCAGAATACACACCTGCTTTAAAGTACATCCAATCGTTAGCAAAACCACTATTACTCATATTAAAAGTTTTAGATGCTATACTGCTTCCGCTTGCATTGTAAATAGTTACATACATTGTATTAGCAACAACTTCTATCTTATAAGAAAACTCTTCATTAAGCGCTATACCATTAGATGGACTACCAGCACCTGTATAATCTCCTGCTCCACTTCCTGTTTCTTCTACATAATTTCCTATCATATTTTCAAAGACTTCATCTCCAACACTTGGATCGTGTGCAAAATATATAGCACCTTTACTATGACCAGGTTGTTTGTGGTAGTATAACCTAATTGGTTCATCTCCACTAGCGTGAATTTGTCCAATTATAATTCTACCAACTTGAGATGTACTTCCAGAAGTTGTTGTTACACGATTCACCTTTAAAGTTGCTTCCATAACACCATCTACTCCACCAGCATTATTCTGGCTGCTAGAATTAGAAGAGCTAAACACCCAATTATTTCCGTTAACTCCAGACGTAGAAATACTAGTATTTGTACCACGTAACATTTCTCTAAGTTCAACTCTAGAATATGTAGAGTTGGTCGTTGTACCTGCTCCTAAAGGATAGTTTTTAAATACCATTCCTCCATCAGAAGCAGTATAAAATTGATTACTAAGCTCGTATCCATTATTTAACTGCGATACTGACTTTTCGCTACCAGAAGACAATGTAATTTTCCATGTAGACAAATCAAAATTATCAGAAGGTGCTTGGTCAGGATCTAAATTACCAGAACCACCAGTTCCGCTACCATCAGCAGCAAACACCTGTACCTCTGCTAAAGACAATGGGTTTGTGTCTTTCAGTTTTATTCTCACTCTTGATCCTAAAACACCATCTGTACTGATAGTGACTGAAGGACTAGGCGTTGCAGTTATTGTAGTTTTATACACCTGTACTCCAGCTGTATTGTACACAAAGACATCAAAATTGCTTAATCTGTCTGCACAACAATCTGTTCTGTTCCAGATTTTAATATCTCCAATATTATAATTTGCACCTAGCTGTACTTGCCACCAAGGACGGTATGTGCTATTTGTATGCGTTACACTACCTTGACCCCAAACTCCAGTTGTATTGCCATCAACAGCTCTACTAGCAACACCATTATTACTAGTAGACGATTGCGTTGCAGATTTATTTAATGCTAAGTTTGTAGTATTGGAAGCATTAGCATCTACATTTACAGGAGTAATTTTTATCCAGTTAATATTCCAACCACTTCCTGTAGCTAATAATTTAAGTGTACTGTTACCAGAACTTAAATTAACCGTTTTAGAGGTTGTTGTCCAATTTTGCCAACCACCAGTACTTGCTTTATTAACATTGGATAATTTTGTGTTGCCTTGGTAAAAGTCCATTTTAGAGTTATTTGATTTAGAAGCCACTCTAAATTCAAATTTGTAACTACCAGACGCAGTTACATTTAGATCATATTCTAAATAATCTCCAGAATCTATCCAACCTACGTTTTGGCCTCCTCCAGAGTCGCTAGTAGTTTCTGTCTGAATACCACTCATGTTGTCATAATTTTCCGCTTCAATAGTTACACTATTGTTACTAGAAATTGTGGTTCTTAAAGCATGGTTACCGATTTCGGTTTTTGCTTTACTGTCTTGAGTGTTTGTTTCGAGTTCTTCAGTAGAGCAACTTACAATAATGAGCAATACTAATAGTAATACACTACTTAAAAGCCCTTTTTTCCTAATTAAAGAATTGATTTGTTTTTTCATCTTGGTTGATTTAAAAAAATTAATAATTTTGGGTTAACAGACTGGTAATCCAATCTGGTAAACCAATTTAGTTTAAAAAAATATATAAATCAACTATTAACAGTTAAAAAAATCAATAAAAATCAATATAGGTATCTTATTTTAAGAATATGCGAATAAGCAAACCTTAGAGTTTAAGCTTGATAAGCTAACAAATGACTTAATAAATCCTAACTTAAAATAAATTAATATTTAAAATAGTAAATTGAATTACCACTTAATACTTTCCAATCCATTATCAATTAATAAATCATTAGTTTGACTAAAATGTTTGTTACCAAACCAGTAACCTCGATTAGCACTTAAAGGCGAAGGATGACCAGAGGTTAATATATAGTGTTTTGCAGCATCAATTAATTTTGCTTTTTTCTTAGCAAATCCTCCCCAAAGTAAAAACACCACATTGTCCTTTTGATCACTAATGGTTTTGATTACAGCATCTGTAAAACTTTCCCAACCTTGTTTTTGATGGCTACCAGCTTCGTGCGCTCTAACGGTTAAGGTTGCGTTTAATAAAAAAACACCTTGTTTAGACCAGGATTCTAAATTTCCGCTTGACGGATATTTTTTATTAATATCAGTTTCTAATTCTTTAAAAATATTAACTAATGATGGTGGATGTTTTTCATTGTCATTAACACTAAAACACAATCCGTTTGCTTGGTTGTAATTGTGGTAAGGATCTTGACCAATTATTACCACTTTTAAATGGTTTAAGGGACAAGTGTTAAAGGCATTAAAAATCAAGTTTTCAGGCGGAAAACATTGGTTGACTTTATATTCTTTATCCACAAAAGCCTCTAGAGTTTTAAAATAAAACGCTTCAAATTCTGGTTGCAAAAAGGGTTTCCAACTGTGATGTATATTAAGATTCATAACTTTTGATTGATGTGCTTTAACTTAGGCACAAAATAATACTATCTTTATAGCTATTAAAATTACCAGCTTAATATTTATCTATAATAGTAACTTAATTCATGAAACCTATCAAATTTCCTTCTGCTCAAACCATTTTACTTATAATAGCAGGACTTGTCACGCTGTTAACATGGTTAGTACCTGCAGGTAAATACCAAACTTTAAGTTACAATAAAGAAACCAATTTGTTTACCCAAATTGGAATAGACACAACAACGACCTTACCAGCTACTCAGAAAACATTACAGGCTTTAAATATTAAAATTCCATTAGATAAATTTACTAATGGAGACATTTACAAACCTATTAATATTCCAAACACTTATCAAGAATTAGAAGCTAGACCACAAGGGTTTTACGACTTTGTAAAATCTCCTGTTAAAGGTATTATTGAAGCTGCAGATATTATTTTTCTAGTATTAATTATTGGAGGATTAATTGGTATTATTAACAGTACAGGAGCTTTTGATGCTGGTATTAGCTGGCTAGCTAACGCTTTAAAAGGACGCGAATTTATTTTAATTATACTTGTGACCACTTTAGTCGCTGCTGGAGGAACAACTTTTGGTTTTGCCGAAGAGACTATAGCCTTCTTCCCTATTTTAATTCCGGTGTTTTTAGCAGCCAAATATGATGCTATGGTTGGTATTGCTTGTATCTTTTTAGGAAGCTCTATAGGTACTATGTGCTCTACTATTAATCCGTTTAGTACTATTATTGCTAGTGATGCAGCAGGAATAAGTTGGACTACTGGACTTTGGGGACGTGTATTTATGTTAATTGCTTGTTTGACTATTGCTTTAATCTACATTATAAAATATGGTAAACGCGTACAAAAAGATCCTACTCAGTCTATCATTTATGACCAGCAACAGCAAATTGCAGCTTTGTTTACGCAATCCAATACTAAAACAGTACAGTTTACGTCACGTTTACGGTTATCGTTAATCGTTTTTGCGCTTTGTTTTATTATTATGATTTATGGTGTTGTAGCACTTGAATGGTGGTTTGTAGAAATGACTGCAACCTTTTTAGTTGGAGCCATACTTATTGGTTTTATTGCTAAAATTAAAGAAACAGATTTTATAGACACCTTTGTTAAAGGTGCTGGAGATTTACTAGGTGTGGCCTTAATTATTGGTATTGCACGTGGTGTAACTGTTATTATGGCAGATGGTTTAATTAGCGATACCTTATTACACTATGCTAGTGCATTAACCACTGGAATGAATAAAGGTGTTTTTGCTAGTGCTATGACAGCAATTTACGCAGGATTATCCTTTTTTATACCTAGTAGTTCTGGTATGGCAGTATTAACTATGCCAATCATGTCGCCTTTAGCAGATAGTGTTGGAATAGGTCGAGAAATTGTTGTAAATGCCTACCAATATGGCTTGGGATTATTTTATTTTATTAATCCAACAGGATTAATATTAGCGTCTTTAGCTGTTGTTAAAGTTGGTTTTGATAAATGGCTAAAATTTATCATGCCCTTATTTGTAGTGCTTATTGTTTTTACTTTAATAGTCATGACTGTATCTAGTTATATTTAATATAATTATGGAATACCTTTGGCAAATTACATCAATACTAATAGCACTAATTATTTTTATAATTGAAATAGTTAACAAGTTTCAATCAAAAAAAGCAAACAAAAAACGACTACAGTTATTTAAACGTTTTAAACAGGTTACATTAGTATTAGATCACATAAAAATAGACGGACTACATTGGCAAGAAAACAGGCCAGTAGATATATACGACAACCAATTAGACCCAAACGGTTCTAAATTTAATAAACAAGCACATTTAGGAGGATATCACAAACAAAAAAACCTAACTAAATTTAAAAGTACATTACAAATACCAATCCATTATTTAGGTCAAGAGTATACCTACAATACACAATTACCTGTAGAGCATACTATACTTAGAATGAAATTTTACCAACATAAAACCTTACCAATTTACATCTATCCTACTTCACCAATAACAGTTGAGTTTGCTTTAGACTTTACTTGTTTAAATCTACCTAATGTAGGCCTAATGACAACACCTATTTATAATATAAAAAACACGTAGTTATACGTATTGTAGTTACTGTGTGATAATTGTAGTTTAGCTATTAATAAAATAGCTACAATTACATGATATCTATTTGTATACAAATAATAAAAGTTGTTGTTCATAATTATAAAAATTATCCAGATTTAAATAATATTTCTATTCTCAAGGTACTATAAACAAGACCAAAATGGACACTCAAAAAGAGATAATCAAAGTAACGTCAGTATATTTTGAAGATACACTAGACTACCAAAAACTATCAAAGACCACTAAAGCCTACAAGTCTATTTTAAATACCATTTGTGAGCAAGATCTGGATATTGAGGAGGGTAAAAAAGACATCGCTTTAGGCAACGGTAAAGCTCTTGGTACGTTTTGGGCTGCACTTTGTTTGGATGATATATTAAGAACTCGACAATTTATCAGAGGTATAAATAAAGCTATTGAAGACCAAATAAAAGCGAATAAAAAACAAATCCATATCCTATATGCAGGTACAGGACCATTTGCGACACTTATACTACCCATTATTTTTAAATACAAAAAAGAAACTATTAAATACACTTTATTAGAAGTCAACCCATTTACTTTTAAAATATTACAAAAAGTAATTTCTAAATTAGGATTAGAAGGTTATAACATAGACCTAATAAATGATGACGCTACTAAATTTAAGATAGATCCTAAAAATCAACCTGATATTATTATAAGTGAAACCATGCAAAATGCATTGGCAAAAGAGCAACAAGTCCCTATTTTTTTAAATTTGATGCAACAAGTCTCGTTTGATACTATATTTATACCAGAAAAAATCGAGCTACATTTAGGCCTTAAAGAAGCAGGAATTCCAACAGAAGCTCTTCAAATTAAACACTATAATAAAATACAAAAAGTATTAGACATCAGTAAAGCATCGGTATTTCCTAAAGGTCAATCAAAATCACAATACGATAACAAAAATCATTTTCAAAAAATAAAAACTGTTATTAAAAATGACACATTAAAAGGATTCAATCAACTTGTTATTATTACAGAAATACAAGTTTATAAAAATATAACAATAGGCATTAATAATAGTGGTTTAACTACACCCCTTTTTATTCAAAATATTCCTGAAGACACAAAAGGCTCAGTCTTAATTGACACACAGTATCAAATTTCTTCAGAGCCAAAACTTGAATATAAAATAACGTTACCTAACCATGCTTAAACCAAATCAAATCTAGAAAACAATAAAAAATAATTGCGTTAACAACTATATAAGGCTTACAATTATCTCAAAACTATCACTAAAACGGCACGTTATACATTACTAGATATTGCCAACTTCTTAAAATTATTAGGGTTTTCCATTCTGTTTTTATTTGCTAAATTTACACTATACCAATGCCACAAACCACGTTGGTATTAATTAAGATAACTGCTTTGAAAATTAGAGAAACACATAGAAATGATTATACCATTTCAACAGATAAGGATAAATTAGATGTTTTTAGCATTCACAAATTTCTCACAAACAAAACCGATTGGGCTAACGGTATCCCTCTTAACACTTTAAAAACATCTATTGAGAACTCTTTAAATTTTGGACTTTATTATAAAAACAAACAAATTGGTTTTGCTAGAATAATTTCTGACTATTCGACTATTGCATATTTAGGAGATGTTTATATATTAAAAGAACATAGAGGAAAAGGATTAAGTAAATGGTTGATAACACAAATAATGGAACACCCAAATCTTCAAGGACTAAGACGTTGGATTTTATTAACAGATACAGCAGAATGGCTTTATAAAAAATTTGGTTTTACTAAAATACCCAATCCTGAATTTTATATGGAGAAACACAACCTAAATGTATATAATAAAGAAAACTAATGTATATAATAAATGTAGTTTAAAGCATATAAGACGCTACAAAACTAATATAAAATACGTTATAGTATAAATGATAAGAAACATAGATAAATCCATAATACCACTTTTAATTTCAGTAATGCTTCTGGTAATTTCAATCGGAATTACATGGTTTACTAATTATCTTTTAAATTATAAGCACAATTTAGGAATTGGACTAGTAGTAATCTCATCAGTACTTTTAGACTTCTCTATAGGACAGTTAATAATTCAATTTTACTAACTTTAAATTCAAATTGTCACAATTAATGCGATTAACGATTTAAAAAAAACAGAATACAACATTGGCTGTAATTAATAATATTTTAGTTCTTAATCCAAAAAACAATGTGTTTTAATAAGTCCACAAAATCTTCTGATCTGGCTTTATTAATCAGACAGGTGACTGGGTAATTGATCCTGTGTTTTCAGGTTCAGGCTTTGTATCATCTTTTGAGTCAATCTATTTCTCAGGAGGGTTAGCTCCTGTTCAATCAACTAATGGAAAGATGTTATTAATTAATAAAAAAGGAGAACCAATAACAGACGCTATTTACGACACCACTTTTCCTTTTTCAAAAGGTCAGGCTTTAGTATCTCGTGATAACCTTTATGGCTTTATCGATAATTCAAG
The DNA here is from genome assembly GCF_016785945.1 of Olleya sediminilitoris. Lineage (GTDB taxonomy): Bacteria > Bacteroidota > Bacteroidia > Flavobacteriales > Flavobacteriaceae > Olleya > Olleya sediminilitoris. The sequence goes on from NZ_JAEMEF010000002.1 coordinate 383,924, forward strand.
CGAAGAAATAATTAAATGCCAATTTGGAAAATATCCATTTAGAGGAACTAGTCATAATAGTTGGTCTTCAAAAGGGTTAGCTATGGTTCTTAGCAAAGAGGAAAATGATAATAATTTAGGGTACATTAATAAACTAGGAGAAACTGTATTTAAATCTCAATTTTTATACGCTAGTGCTTTTTCCCAGAACTATACAATGGTACAAGATTGGGAAAGAAGATATTTCTAAAAAAGTTAAAGGATATACTTGTCATTATCTCAAAAATTAAATACATCGTAATAACCTACAATAGCTAAAACGGTATAAAATTAACACTACTTTTTTTTAATAAAAAATACGTAGTTATACGTATTGTACTTGCAAGTGCATTATTGTAATTTAGCTTTTAATAATACAACTATAATAAATATGAAACTTATTTGATATAAGTTACTAAAAGTTGTCATAACGGGAAATATAACCCCAAAAACAACTATATTAGTTGTCATATAACCAGTTATGCACAAATTGAGAAAATGACCGAAAACACAAATCAAGATAAGTTAAATGGCCTTTATAGGCTTCTAATAGCAGTATTAATAATTTGGTTATTATCTGTATTCTTAATTCCATTCATCTATCCAAAGTTAACGGACAGAGCACTTTTAGGAGATAGTTTTGGATTAATAAACAGTCTATTTTCCGGACTTGCATTTGCTGGAATTATCTACACAATTTTATTACAACGGAAAGAATTAGCCTTACAAAGACAGGAATTAAAAGAAACAAGAATGGAACTTGAACGTTCCGCTACCGCACAAGAAAAATCAGAAAGACAACAAAGACGACAATCTGAAAATCTTAAAATTACTGCGAAATTAAATGCATTAAGTACACTTGTGAGTTACTATTCGACAGTTGAAACGAAAACCAAAAACTTTGACGGAGCAAAACACAAGTTTTCGCAAAGTGAACAAGAAAAATATATTAGTAGAATTAAGCAGATATTGGACAGAAAAGAAGAGCAAAATGATTAGACAAAAGGTAATTACAGTTAATATTTATACAGGAGAAGCTTCAAAAGGCAATGACAAAACCCAAGAAGTAGAACTACAAACTGTGAACAAATATCTGGATGAGGGCTACACAGTCATTGACCGATTTACTTCTGGAACAAATTCAACATATCATATTAATATAACCTTTGTTTTGCAAAAGGAATCGGAATAAAATCTGTGCATAACAATGTATAAAAATAATTGCTCAATTTTGGGCTTAACCAAAGATAGTTGCAAGTTTACTACGTCTGATTTTCCTGCGGAAAATCCTCGCACGTAAACCCGCAACTATTCTTATACGACACCGTTGTGTGTCATTAAAAAAACTGAATGGATTGGAATGAAATCAATGACTTATTAAATAGTCAGATAAAAGAAAATAAAGATGTTTCGTCTGGATATGAACAAATAAAAAAGGTTCTATCCGACAACAATCTACCAATCACTCAAATCGATACAAATAGAATTTTAAAGCGATTTCAAGATTGGCTGATAGAAGTTCTGGAAAAAGAACCCATACCGGAAGAAATAAAATCAATTTATTTTGGACTTTCTGAATTATCCTTTCCAGATATTGATGATGGACAAAGTAAAACAACAATTTACATAGCTGGCTCAAAATTTTCCCCTGACGAAGACTCTGATTGGAATTGCGATACTGAATATTTACCAAAAAGACGTTATTTATTGTTAGATGACTTCGAAAAAATAGACAATCTTAAATCCGAAAATGAGCTATCAGGAGATTACGAAGTTTTGGTTTTCAATGGACTTCTGAATTTACTCGTTGCGCACACAATGAAAGACTTGAAAAGTCAATTTTTAACGTACAAAATTAAAAAGTTTGGTTTATTCGAGTCAATTAAGGAACGTGAACAATTATATTTTGGTGTTGGATTTGATTCAGGAGATACATATCTCATTGGACAGTTGAAAAAGGAATAAAAAACGCCACACAACACCGTGTTGTGTAGATAACACTCTGTATGTATTGATTTTATTGACTTATATAGAAATATATTAAAAAAGGTACAACATAGGTACAACTTTTTAAACTATAAATTTGAGAAGTAAAAATAGTGATCTATAAGCATAAAAAAACCGTTACAAATATACTGTAACGGTTTCTTTTTGAATGTATTTATGCTTAAAGTTATTAAGCTGCCGTACCAGAGCCTAAATACACACTATTCGATACTTGTGTTCCATCAGCAGAAACAAACGCCATAAACAGCTCTACTGTATCTCCTGCATAAGTGCCTGGTATGGTAACGACTTGAGAACCTACAGTTCTATCAGCACCATCAAGAATAGAAATTGATTCTTTCTTACTTGGATTATAAACCAATACCATTGCTTTATCCGTTGCATTTGCATTTCCTTCTGCTGAGTTGTCACCCCAACCAAAAGAAACTTGTCCTGCATTGGTTAAATCAGTTGTACCATTTAAAACACCAGACAAACCACCTCTACTTAATAAAGCTAAAGAATAATCAATCGTGAAGTTAGGTGCAATACCGCCTACTGCATTATTTAACACATAAGACATCGCAGCATTAAATTCCGTTTTCTTGGTCGCAAATGACTTATAACCGATTTTTATAAAATCTTTAGTCGCTTGCAAATACTCCAAAGTAATAGTAAATTTATTACGCTGATTCACTTGTCCCTCTGTTCGAGGATTCGCCACACTTGCTGGCTTAATTCTGATGTAGTCGATACCTTTCCAACTACCTCCAATAATACTACCTACCTTACCCGATAAGCTTCCTAAAATACCCTGTGGAATTTTTCCCATCTCTATTACAATTTAAAATTAATATTTGTTCGGATTTGGTACGGACTTGATATTGCTTTTAAACTTTGTTTACCCCTCTAATATAACTAAAATTATACCATTTTGTTACTGTTTCAAGCCTTTACGATGCCTTTGCGTTAGGCTTCTTTGCTTTGCATCAAGTTGAAACAATTACGTATATATGCGACCTTTAAAACTGCCATTTTTTCAATGACATTTTGTAACTCTTTTTCTTTTTTACTGATAACCTCTACCGCTTTAATATGTTTTTGCATCATATCATCTACATTACAATTTGATTTTAAACTACTTTTAAGCGTTTTTCTGCAATCATCTATTGAGATAAACGGAATAACACTTCCTTTTAAATAATAAGCGTAAAAACCGCCTATTTGTAGCATCATAGATAAATGAAAAAGCGTGTTTTTTTCTTTTTCGGTTGAAGTTTGCAATACAAAACAATTAGGACAAGGATTTGAGAGCGGTTTTCCGCTGTTAAGCCCTTTGTTTAGGATGAAAAAATGAGGGTTTGAGTAAGTTTTTCCTGTACGGTGTGTTTTCAGTTCAAAAGTTGACATAGCTATCCAATTTAAAATTGCTCGCTACGCTTCGCTACATTATTTTTTTTGAAAAGAATAAAAAGATAGCCATAGTTGTTGTGGCGTGGGTAAGGCTGTCAAGGTTTTTGGATAAAAGTTTTTTGAGTTAAAATGTTTAATGAAAAAGAAAAAAGTTTGTAAAAAAAGTTTTATTCAAAACCCGTAGGGCTTGACCTTTATAGCCTTGTGCGGCTGGCAGAGGAAGCCACATATATTTGCTACCTTTTTTTATTTTAATCCTATAAATGCGAATATTACTATAATTATCAGCATAACTATTGTGAAAACTTTTGTTGTATATGAATCGTCGCCTTCAGGATTTTCAATTTCAATACCGTTTTCATCTATATCTTTTGGAAAGAATAAATCAAATAAATCTTCAATCATTTTTTTCATACTATAAATTTAACTTTTCTGGGGAATTAACACTTAAAAAAATAGGTTTTAATCTTTTACTGTGCGGTGGATGAAGCGTTTGTATGGGTATTGGTTTAAATAGTTGTTTGATAAAACAGCATTTAAATTAATACTTATACAGGACTTTTAGACGATAGCTTTTTGTTTTTTTGAGGTACGAGAAAAAGCAATATGCTATGGCGTAGTACTAACTTTCTTAAACCTATTTTTTTATATCCTACTACTTGGGTGGTGGGGAAAAGTGGACTTTAATATTTGTTAGTGAAATGAAACAAACAAAGACTTGAGTTAAGGAATACTTGGACTTAATGATGGTTTTGTGCAGTTGAATGAGATAACGAATATTATTTTCAATTATCTTAATCCTTTAATTGTTCGACTGTTTAATGTTTGTTCAAAATGTGGTTATATGTTCGGATGTGAGCGTTGGATAAGCGGATATTTTACATAATAGCAGTTATAGCGACGAAAATATAATAAAACGCCGTAGGCAACCTTTGAAAGGATTTTTGCTCCTATAACTTCTATTATGTAACTTAGCTTTGGGTTGGTTTTGTGGCGGAATAGTTGTTTTGAGCGTTGGCAATAGCTCTTTGCTTTTTTATTGTACTACTTTTATTAAAATAGATACTTTTAAATAAAACAAGCAATGTGCTATTATAGCGTTGGCTACAACTATTGTGACATAAAACCAACTATGTGGTGGCGCGCGGAATAAAATAAAAGACAGAGGGTTATTGCCTAAGCAATAAACTGGGTTTTATTTTGTGGGGAATTTTAAGCAGAAACTAACTGCATTGCTCTTTCTTTAATTGTAAAAGCAACAGTCTTTTTGATTATATCATTTGTATTGATAAAAGTAGATTTCTTTTTTAATTCGTCTAACTCAACAACTTCAAGAAGTTTAGCAAAACATTCATCTGCAAATGAGTGTGAAATTAGTTTTACACCTTCAAAATTGAACGTAACAAACTGCTCCGCTTTAAGAGATTGTTCAATCTCCAAACGTAGTTTTTTACCTAAAACCCTTGTTCCTAAGCTGTTTCCGATATGTCCGAACTTAATTTCCATTGTATGTATAGTCGTAAAAACTGTGCCAAAATTACCAAAGATCATCGAGATTTCCTAATAATTTCTCTTTGAGTTCTTCAAATGCATTTTTTTGACCATCATCATCAAATATTTTATCATAAGTAACAGCTACATCTGTATTAACTCTTATATATGTGTAAACACCTTGCCATTTTGATGTGTTTTCTAGGTTTTTATTATTGTCAATTTCTAAAGAATGATTACCTGAATGTATAATGAGTTTACCACCATTTTCTCTTATAAGAGTATCTGTTGCCCATAAACCAAATCCCATACCTGTACTATTTGTAACACCTTTGTTAACACTTTGATTTAAAGCTTCTGCTTCATTTAATAATTTATATTTACTATTAGGGTGTGTAGTCAATGCTTGATGAATACCTTGGCCATTATCTGCAACAATTATTCTAATTTGTTTTTTACTTGGAAAATATTGACAACTAATATAACCACTACCATTATAAATTGTACCATCAGATTGAGAATGACGGATTGTATTATCCATAACTTCCCATAAACAATACTCGAGAACAGTCATCATATCATCATTAATAGAATCTTTTAGTAAAATAGAAACAATCTCTTTATGAATATCTAATGCATTATCATCATCAAACCTTTTTATCTCTGTAAAACGACCAGATGCTTTTTGTCTTTGAAAATTTTCTGCGTAGGCAAAACCTATTTGTTCAAAAAAGTTAACTCTGCTTGCGTATTTAACTTGTGCTGAATCAACTCTAAAATCTTGAAAATTACCTGTGACTATTACACCAATACTCCTCAAATGATTAACTGTACTACCTATTAAAACTAAATGATCTGAATATAACATAGAATATGTATTCAGATTAATTGTAAAATGGACTGTATCATCTGCTACAGCATCAAAAGCTGTTGAAAGTGCATCTACAATTTGATTATGACTTGATATATTTCTGAAATCTATTGTTATGGGAAAGTTTGCCAAAATAATTCTACTTTATTAATTCCAGAAATCTGCTAAAAGTTCAGCTTGCTTTAAAACTGTGTCCGTTGCCAACTTTTGTTGATCTGGTGGATAACCGAATTTTCTAAGCGCACGTTTAACCATTACTTTTAATTTAGCTTTTACACTTTCTTTTATTGTCCAATCTATTGTTGCGTTATTTTTAACTGTTTCTACTAAATATATAGCCAATTCTTTTAAAACCTCATTGCCTAATACCTCTTTTGCACTTTCATTTTTAGAAATCGCATCGTAGAATGCCAATTCATAATCTGTTAAACCTAAACTATCACCACGTTTATCTGCCACTTTTATTTGATTTGCTAATTCTATAAGTTCTTGAATAACCTCAGCAGCAGTCAATACTTTATTTTGGTATTTTTTTATAGAATTTTCAAGCATTTCCATAAGTGATTTGCTTTGTATTAAGTTTGTTTTACTTCTTGTTTTTATTTCTTCATTAAGCAATTTTTTCAAGGTTTCTAATGCTACATTTTGATGCTCCATATCTTTTATCTCCATCAAAAATTCTTCTGATAAAATAGATATATCCGGTCTTTTAATACCTGCTGCATCAAACACATCAATTACCTTGTCTGATACTAATGCTTCATCTATAACTTGACGTATTGCTGTTTCTAAATCCTCATCTGTTCTACCTATACCTGTAGTATCAAATTTTGATAATCTTGCTTTAACTGCTTGAAAAAATGACACCTCATCTTTTACGTCCATAGCTTCATCGTGTGGCACTGCTATTGCAAATGCTTTAGACAATGCTGTTACTTCGTTTACAAAACGCTTTTTACCATCTTCAATACTTAGAATATGTTCTTCAGCTATAAGAATAATTTTAAGCTTTGTTTTGGTATCAGCAGTAAAATACTCTTCATATAGCAACCCTCTATCTTTACCAATGTATGGTGCTGATGGTTCGTTTACTAAATTTTGTAATGCTTCAGAGTATCCTCTTTCAGGTTTTTCTAAAAACATTTGTGATACTACTTCTATTTTCTCTAACATTAAAGAAACTGCTTGTTCTTGTGCAATTGTTGGGTCTCCTTTACCTCCACTATCACTATAAAACGCCAATGCTTTTTTAAGGTCTGATGCTATCCCTAAATAATCTACAACTAAACCACCTGGTTTATCTTTATACACTCTATTTACCCTTGCAATTGCTTGCATTAGATTATGACCTTTCATTGGTTTATCTATATACAAAGTATGCATAGAAGGTGCATCAAAACCTGTTAACCACATATCTCTAACAATTACTAACTTCAATTCATCATTAGGGTCTTTCATACGTTCGGCTAAGGCTCTTCTTTGCTCTTTCGTTGTATGATGTATTGCCATTTTCGGGCCATCAGAAGAAGATGCAGTCATAATAACTTTTATAACACCTTTATCTAAATCTTTGTGATGCCAATCTGGTCTTAATGTTATTATCTCATTATACAATTCAGCAGCAATTCTACGAGACATTCCAACAATCATTCCTTTACCCTCAAAAACATTTTGCCTTGCTATAAAGTGAGAAACAATATCCTGAGCTATATTTTTTATTCTATTTTCACTACCAATTAAGGCTTCTAATTGTGTCCACTTTGCTTTTGCTTTTTGAGTTTCTGTAAGCTCTTCGTTTGCTAATTCTTCATCTAATTGCTCGACTAACTTTTTACCTTCTTCACTTAGATTTACTTTAGCTAATCTACTTTCATAATAAATACGAACTGTAGCACCATCATCTACTGCTTGTGCTATATCATAAATATCTACATAACTTCCAAAAACTGCTGGTGTATTAACGTCTGTACCTTCAATTGGTGTTCCTGTAAAACCTAAATATGTTGCGCTTGGTAATGCATCACGCATATACTTTGCAAAACCATATACAATACGTTTACCAATTACATTACCATCTTCATCTTTATCATCTACTGTTTTTGCTTTAAACCCATATTGTGTTCTATGTGCTTCATCTGCAATAACAATTACATTTTTTCTATCTGTTAAGGTTTTATATACATTACCTTCTTCTGGTTGAAATTTTTGTATTGTAGTAAATATTACACCACCAGAAGCTACTTTTAATAATTCTTTTATATGTTGCCTATCTGTTGCTTGTACTGGTTTTTGCCTTAATAACTGTGTAGCTGAAGCAAAAGTATCAAACAATTGATCGTCTAAATCATTTCTATCTGTAATTACTAATACTGTTGGGTTATTAAGTGCTTGTACAATTTTACCTGTATAGAAAACCATTGATAACGATTTACCAGAACCTTGTGTATGCCATACCACACCACCTTTTCTATCTCCATCTTCTGCAGCAGCTATTTTACTACTTTCTACTGCTTTATTTACTGCATAATATTGATGATATGCTGCAACCTTTTTTACTGTATCAATTGTTGTAATACCTGTTTTTAAATCTTCTTTTTTAGATTTTTCAAATACAATGAAATACCTAATAATATCTATTAGCGTTTTTTTATTTAACTGCCCTTGTGCCAATACTTCCATTTCAGAATCTAAATGAGAAGCCAACGTTGTACCATCTTTTGTTTTCCAACTCATAAAGCGTGAAAAACCTGCTGACAACGAACCTGATTTTGCCTCTAAACCATCTGAAATAACACACAAACTATTATAAGTAAATAGACTTGGGATTGTAGCTTTATAGGTTTGTAATTGTTTGAAAGCTGACTTTAATGTTGCATTTTCATCAACAGCATTTTTAAGCTCTATAACCACTAATGGTAAACCATTAATAAATAAAATAACATCTGGTCTTTTTGTGTGATTATCTTCTATTACAGTAAATTGATTAGCAACTACAAATTCATTATTTTCTGCATTATCAAAATCGACCAACCAAACTAAGTCACCACGAGAAACACCATCTTTTCTATATGATACTTTTACACCTTCTGTAAGCATTTTATGAAACGCTTCATTATTTACTAAAAGGTCTGGTGAGCTAATACGTAACACTTGATTAAAAGCATCTTGTCTTGCTTCATCTGGAATAGATGGATTAAGTTGATATATTGCTTCCTTTAAACGATTATGCAATACAACATCTGCATAACTATCTCTTTCAGGAAATTCACCATCGTGAGCTATTTCAGGACCATATACATAATAATATCCTAAACTTTCTAACTCTTCTATTAGTAATTGCTCTATGTCATTTTCAAATAGTTTTGTCATTATATTTCTTTGTTTTACTATACCAACTACCTTTATTAAAATATTATATCTCTTTTTAAGAAAATAATTTAAAATTTAATAATCGTCTTCTAAATCATCCCAATTTTCAATTAACCCTTCTTTTTGCATTTTAGCAACGAAATCAGGTGCATCTTCTGTTAAATGACTTCCATCTGATAACTCTCCTGTATTTGGTGGTCTTGTTACAATTTTTGCATCTGAATAATCGAGAAACATTCTAACAGCCTCACGACCTAATCCATTTTTTTTAACAGGACAATACATTCTTGACAATCTATAAGTAGGCTCTGAATAATCTTCTAATTCATCAAACGAAAAAACATCGTTATAAGGTGAACCTAATTGATTTCCTCCTTCCCAAAAAGAAATTTCGGTTAGATCATCTTCTAAACGCAGTGTAATGATTCTGTTATCCTTTAATTTAAAATCCTTTTCAAAATCTCTATCCTCTATAAGTTCAGCCATTCTATATATTTTATAATTGCACTCTTACTTCACCACTCATTAGCTTAGGTAAAAGTGTATCTCTTAATTTTTCAACTTGTTTTATTTGTTGATTATTTGCTATAATCTTATCTATTAGCGGTGTAAATGTTTTACTCATTTTTGCTAATTCTGAAGGTGGTGGAATGATTACCATTGCATCATCTAAATCTCCTCTTTTAATATGACCCATCGTTGTAGCGTGCGCTTTTGCTATTGCTATAAACATATCTAAATGATACTTACTCCATAAATAATAAAACCATTTAGGAAAACGCTCTGAGGTTACTTTAAATAAATGCTGATTTAAAATACAATCTTCTCCATCCCATATTTTAACTACCAATGAAGCTGACCAAGAAAATATAACGTCTCCATTTTTCACAAAGTATTTTTCATTTACATCTGTACTTGCAAAATCACTACTATCTGAAATACCAGACTTTAAGTCTTTAATTTTTAGTACCGGTAGTTTATCTATTTCATTTTTTGGTGGAAATTTTTGACACGCTAAACCGTTTAAAAAATACGCTACTGAACTTAATGATTCTTCCTCCCATTCTTCATTTGCTTCTTCAATAAAAAACTGTCTAAACAAAACTTTGGATAGAGCTTCTAAGGTTTTATTTTGTCTGTGTAGTAAGGCTATTTTATTTTCTAAACTACTTAGCGCATTAGCAATAGCTTTTTGCTCAGGAAGTGGTGGTAATTTTATCTCTAAAGCTTCTATGTCCGATGGTTTTAATGATGGATAAGTGGATGTTGAACCTTCTGCTATAGAATGCAAATATTCTGTTTGATTTGAATCGGTTAAATAATGATATAGAAACTTTGGATAAATTCTATCCTTATCACATCTAATTACTGTGAAACCTGTTGAAACCACTAAATTTTCATCAGGATTTTTTATAAATCCATAATGAAGCTGTATTGGTCTAACAGTTGAGTATATAATATCTTCATCGTTAACGAGTCTTTTTGCTCTACTTGGCGCTTCATCTAATTTAAAAAACTGATAACCTTCAATTTTATTTTCGGTAATTGAACCTGTATCTAAATACTTAATATCTTTATGTGGAAAACCCTTAGAAATATTATTCTCATTGGTATATATAACATCTCCTAACCTTTCTTCTTTCCAATTGTTTTTATTTATTTTCTCTAAAACATTAATACGATTATACAAAGAAATACCAACTCTGATTATGTGGTTTATTAAATCTTCATTCTCTATTTTATGAAAAATAGAAATATCCATTTTGTAAGGTAACAATAAATCATCTAAATCTGTTTCTATTGAAAATTGTTGAGATAAGGTAAGTGTTTTACCTACTAAGGTTATATCTATATCTGAGTGTGGCTTATAATTACCCTTAGCTCTTGAGCCATATAATATCGCTTTTTCAACCTCTGGATATTTACTAAAAACCGAGTTTATTTTATCTATGTCTTCTTGTTCTAATCCGTACATTATTCCTCTTCAAATAAATTTTCTTGCTCACCACTTCGCTTTCCTTCCATTGTGGTTAAGAATGATTTAAAAACATTATGATAATCATTAATAACTAAATTAAATATTTCATCAGCAGTTTCTTCATTATAAGTATGCGATGTCTTATTTCTACTTAGAATCATTTCCATCCATATTTTACCGTTAGGAATTATACCTATTTTAAAAGCTTCTCTAACCGCATCACGAGAGCCACCAACATTAGTATTACCTTGATATTCGGCATAATCCTTCATTACGTTCCAAGCTATCTCGTGCGTATACTCAAATCGTTTTATGACCCCTTCTTTTATGATGTCATCTAAAAATTCATCATCATCAATATTACCATCTTCATCTACTACATAATCTTCTTTGATTTTTGTAACCGCTTGGTCTAATTTATTAAATGCTTTTACGTAATTAGAAAAGCGTTGTTCCCATCTTATATCTTCTTTACTCATTGTTTATTACGATTTTAGAAAGGTTATCTTTTATCGCTTTATTAAGCGCATCTTCTTCTTTTAGTTGTGTCTCGAATGTTGCCTTTAAACTTGTAAAACGTTCTGCAAAATCAAAATCATCTTCTTCATCTGGTAACCCAACATAACGCCCTGGCGTTAATACACAATCGAGTTCTTTTACTCGCTCTATACTTTCGGCTTTACAGAAACCTGCAACATCTTCATAATTACCATCTGTATTTCTCCAATTATGATATGTATCAGAAATAAGGTCTATATCATCTTGTGATAATTCTCTTGTTCTTCGATTTATTAAATGCCCTAAATTACGAGCATCAATAAATAGTATTTCGTTTTTACGATTTCTAAACTTTCCATTGGTGCGATTTCGACTCATAAACCATAAACAAGCAGGTATTTGCGTGTTTAAAAAGAGTTTTGCAGGTAAGTTCACTATACAATCTATTAAACCTGCTTCTACCAAGTTTTTACGTATTACATCTTCACCAGAAGTTTTAGTTGTAAGCGAACCTTTAGACAATACAAAGCCTGCTTGACCGCTTGGTGATAAGTGATACAAGAAATGTTGAATCCAACCATAGTTTGCATTTCCTTCTGGTGGCACACCGTGTTGCCATCTTCCATCTTTTCTTAATAAATTACCGCTCCAATCATCATCATTAAATGGTGGGTTTGCGATTATGTAATCTACCTTTATATCTTTGTGCTCGTCTTTTAGAAATGAGCCTTCATTATTCCATTTTACTTGTGAACTATCTATACCACGAATAGCTAAATTCATTTTAGCTAAACGCCACGTTGTTTGATTGCTTTCTTGCCCATATACAGAAATATCACTCACATTTCCCTGATGCTCTACAACAAACTTTTCACTCTGTACAAACATTCCCCCACTACCACAACAAGGGTCCATTACACGACCTTTGTATGGCTCTAACATATTTACCATTAATTCTACCACACTTCTTGGTGTATAGAATTGTCCGCCTTTTTTACCTTCTGCTAATGCAAACTCACCTAAGAAATACTCGAATACGTGCCCTAATACATCTGCGCTTCTATCTTTTACATCACCAAATGCGATATTACCTATCATATCTACTAATGTACCTAAATTGGTAGTGTCAAGATTTTCTTTTGCATATACTTTTGGAAGTACACCTTTTAGTCTTGGGTTTTCTTTTTCGATAGCATCCATTGCTGCATCAATATACTTTCCTATTTCAGCATTTTTGGCATTGTCCTGAAGGTAACTCCAACGTGCTTTAGTAGGTACAAAGAATACATTTTCTCCTTTATACTCATCTTTATCCTCTGGGTCTGCACCTTCAAATTCTCCTTTTCCTTCTTCTAATTTTGCATAAAGGTTTTCAAAAGCTTCTGAGATATAACGCAAGAATATTAAACCCAACACAACGTGTTTATATTCTGCTGCATCTATATTTTTTCTTAGTTTATTTGCAGTTGCCCAAAGTACTTTTTCTAAAGGCTCTTCTTTTTTGGTTTTAGTTTTTGCCATTTATTTATTAGCTATAAGTTTGTTTTTAATAATTCTTTTGGATCTACGTTTAAGATATTAGCAATCTCATACAACACCTCTAAACTTGGCTGTGTTCTGTTTTGCACATAACCATTTACTGTATTGAAACTCTTACCTAAGCGTTCTGCAAGCCATACTTGCTTAATACCTTTATCTTCAAGAACTTCTTTTATTCTGTTTATTGGACTATTGACCATTTTCTTTTTTAATATTAGCTGTAGATGAAACAAACATTAATCTTCATTATTATATTTTATAAATTCCTTTTTAAGCCAATCTAAATGTTGTGACAACACTTTTTTTATCTCTACTTCATTATGTCTGACCTTTGTTTTTAGTAAATCATCCTTGAAATATATGTCTTGTTCTTTTTTAAGAGACTCTACACGATCAAAATAATCATTGAATAGCCAATCTCTACAAAACAAATCTAAATTATCAACAAATGGATCATCAGTTTCATCTTGTCCATTTTTATAATAATCCGTTAAGATTTCGGCAGAATTATCTTTTGGAAAACCAACAATATCAACTACAACATCCCAATTAGATGTATCCAATTTATTAAAATCAATTTGAATCCCTTTCTCTTCTAATTCCTCTAATAGAAAGTTAATTCTATATCCCGTGTATAAAATTTCAATTAAATGTTCTTCCATTCTTAAATCTTATTTCTGATGGTTTAAATATAGTAATTACATTATATAAATACACAGTATTACATTATATAAATATTAGAAAATTTACATTCTCATTAATTCAGATCAATTACTAACTTTTTACCCCTGTTTTAGGGTATATTACAAGTTGAAAAACGTTAGTTATTTAAACTATTTTGAATGACTGTATTTAGCTTATTAAAAACCTTGTTTTGAAAGGCTGTGTTATCTACATTTCTCATTAAATTAAGATACTTTAAACGCTCTTTTTTATATGTATGCGAATACTGTTTCCTCATACCTTCTTTAATCTTAAAATCTCTCATTGAAGCTACTAAGCGCATTTCCTTTAATGTTAGTTCTGATAAATCAATCTGTGCTTCTTTTTCAATCTTCTGATACCTTTCTATTAAAATATTACAAAGTTTTTTATACTTTACTTTATCAATTAAATCTGCAACTGTAGTAATGCCAACATTGTTAGTTTTATTGTTAAAGAACTTTGTTTTTCCTTCGATTTCATATCTAAAATATGGTTTCCCTATATTGATTTTATCTTTGCATTGCACTTGAAATGTTTTATTATATGCTTTTATATAATAATCGTTTAAATGAAATTTAGCACCGTAGATTTTATTTTTTTCATACATTGGTTTTGGTGGTTTTCCCATATAAAACTTCCATTCGTTATATGCTTTTTGTGCATCTTCTTCTATAACTACACCAACTGCTAATCTTGTAACTACTGCCTCATAGATATTAAAAGGCACTAATTGATTTAGCTTAGAAAAAGCGTCTAACACCTGACTAAAAGAGAATGACTGATAATTATTATTCATATAAAAACATTGTAGAGAGTTTTTAATATAAATTTTATCGCCTTTAAACACCAATCTTAAATTCCCTATATATGTGTAATAGCAACTTAAATATTGATGCTTATTAGTTATGGGATGCCACTTTAAATTCAACCAACTTAATGTTTCATTTTTTTGATTTACAAAATCTATAGGTATGTTTTTTACTTGATGTTCAATGTGTAATGTGTCAAAACACATTTATCTTCTACTATTTTTAAAGGCTTTATTGTAGTTTTTATCTAACAAGACTTCTACATCTTTCATCTTGTAGTAAATTTTACTGCCTATTTGAGAAAATGATACTTTACCTTCATCTCGCCAAGTTTGAGCTGTTCGCTTGCTAATATTCATTAGCTGGATAAACTCTTGATTATCGAGAAAGGTTTCGTGTGATGGTTTTTGATTAGATTCTAAAGTAGAATTTAATTTGTCTAATCTTGATACTAAATTGTTGTACTGTTCTGCTGTTAAAATTACTGCTTCCATTTACTTAATTTTTAATGTTACTAATTATTTCTGTAACAAATATTAAGCTCTGGATAGGTACTTATAAGGCTGACCTTATAAGACCTTTTATTGACTGTATTTTAATGAAGTGGATTGTCTTTTATGTATTGTTTTGCCTTTTTATGATAGTCATCTGATGTGTTTGACCAATCTAATTTTGATTTTAATTCTAAGTTAATTTGATTCGCTATTATATCGCATAATCTTTTTAAACTCAACTTTGGGATGATATGTTCTTCTCTTAATGCTTCTATTACACCTCTTACTGTGCCTTTACTTCTATCACCTAAATTATACACACCATCTTTTGTAATTGCTAAGTCTTCGAGTAGTTTTAATATATAATCTTGCTTCTCTTGATTTACAAATGTTTTAAAACTATCTGTTTCTTTTTCTAACAATAAAGGATCTGTTTGATTGGGTAATAAAGTGACAGGAAATATTTGAACTGTTTCTTTTATAAAGTCGGCTTCTATAGATAAAAACTCTTTAAATAAATCTGGGTATTTATCTTCTTTATCTTTGAAATTACTCTTTCTATCAGTTAAGTTTCTAAATTTTAATTCGCGATGTCTTAACTGTTTTAATCTACTTTGTATATATAATACTTTATTGTTTGGTTCTGCATTATCTAAAACATCCTGTAAGCGTGATATACTTTTCTCAAATATTCTGCTATACTTTTCACGATGGTTATAAAAATGCATATCTAATGGTAATGACGTACTATGCATTTCTTTAAGAAAAGAATCCATTGCTTTATTTAATTCAATTGACAACTCTTTATCTAATACCATATCGTTAGTTAATGATAAAATCATTAAATGTGAAGTAGCATCCTTTTTGAAGTAGATAGTTTTAGAATCAAAAAATTCATTAAACGTTAAAGAAATATGCCAACTGATATTTTGTAAAATATATGCTTCTTTTAAATTCCTTAAATATGCTGCTTCTTCATTATTAAATAATGCATTTATCTTAAAATCTGATATAAGCGGATTTCTATTTTCATCCCTTAATAGATAAAAAATTTGTTTGTTCTCAATGGTGTTATATTTATCTATTTGCTTTTCAAACTCATTTCTTAAATACTTACGAATCTCTTTTTTGCTTTTAGCTGAATCAAATACAAAATCTTGTATCTCATTAATTATAGGTTGTAGTTCTTTCTCTGCTTCTGCAATTTTTTGTTTTAATAAATCTTCCCAAACAGGATATTTAAAAGGCTCTTGAATAGATTTCCCTTTAACAATATCCTTTAACCAAGATAAGAACACGTCAAGCGTATAAAACACCATATATTCATTACTAAACAGCGTTTTTGGCTTACTTGACAACTTAGTTAATACTTTGCCTACTGTTGATGGATTTAAGCGTCTAAACTCTATTCTGTCATTAAAAAAAGATGGGTAATTATATAATAACAATTCATCATTAAAATTGTCTATATCAAAACCTTTAAAAGCAAATAGTTTAGATAGTATTCTTTTTATTTCTTTAGCATCGCTTAATGATTCTATTAATTCTTCTTCAAGTATTTGAATTTGCTTATTAATAAACTCTAAAGGTTCATTTATTTTAGAACAATATTCTTGATGATTTTTTACTAACAACTCAACCTCATAAGAAACTACTTTTATAAGCCTATCAGATTGCCAAGTAACCATTTTATAATAGTCCTCTTTTTCTATATTATACTGGTTATCATAAGTAATAAGGTATTTACATTCTTTACCAGATAAAAAATCATTATAAGTAAATTTTGGTATTTGCTTTCTTGAATCACTAACTCTTTTATGTATTAGGTAATTAATTTTCCCTAAATAAATAGCTTCTTTTAATTCTGCAAATTCATCTACATTCAATAAGAAATGCCTGCTTGAAAATTGTGAAAGCAACCAATCTTTAGAGCTATGATTTTTTACATAATATGGATGTTTATTTTTATCAATTAGAGCTTTAATTTTGTTTTCTTCAGCTATTAGAAACTTAAATTCGTCAAAGTGTTCGAGGTTCTCAATCTTATTTAAAACGTTAGTTTTAAAATCTTGTTCTGCTGTTTGCACAGCTTCAGAATGAATGGTTTCAAATTGAGCCTTTAAAATAGTATTGATTGGTTTATTAAACATATTCTAATTGATGTATTTATCTACTGCATTATCTAATTCACTACTTATAATTTTTGCATATACTTGTGTTATTCCAATATCGGAATGATCCATTAATTTAGATACGTGTTCTATACGCATACCATTATTTAATGCTCTGGTAGCAAATGTATGTCTGCTAATATGAAAGGTTAAAGAAAAAGGTAATTCTAAAGTTTTACCCATTTTAGTTAAATACATATTGCTTAACGCTATTGCTTGTCTTACTACTTTTGCTCTTTGTTCTCTGTCTGTAAAATAATCGTTATCAATATTTGCGAAAGGAAATATTATATCGTTTTGATTTACATTTTCTGTTTTATATTTTTCTAAAATATCTATTGCTACTTGCCCAATTCTAATACTGTGCTGTCTGTTTGTTTTGCGTATTGTCTTAGTTATTTTATTCGTTTTAGCATTGTAATTATTCCACTTTAATTCTATTATATCGCCAAACCTTAAACCACCTGAAAAGACAGAAAATAAAAACATATCTTTTATAATTTGTGCCTTTGCTTTATCTGAAACCTCTAATTTAATAAAAGCTTCTAACTGTTCTGCTGTTAAAAAACGTTTTGTACTTTTTGCTTTCTTGACTTTAAATTTACTAAAAGGAAAATGATTTAACGGTATTAAATCCTCTCTCTGCGCTTCTTTAAACATTAGATTAAGAATCTTTAAAGAAAAATTTATCGTCGTATTATTGTTGCCTAAAGTGGTGCTACAGTAACCTGCATAGTCTTTTAATGTCGTTACCGTAATATCATCGAACATCAATTCTTTATGGCCTATAAATTTTTCAAACTTTTTAAGGTAATTTTTATAGTTGTTATATGTTGATAGTGCTAAAGTGTCTTTTTGTTTTTCGCAACGATTGTATGCATACTCAAAGAAATTAACTAAAGGTTTCCCCTTGATAGCTTCTTTTAGTTTTCTTGCTGATGTAGATTGATTTTTAGTTTCTAAATCTGCTATTTGTCCTTGTGCATCTGCAACCTTTTGAGAGATGTATTTATTTAGGCGTGTAGAATTACTATGATTTTTCTTTACCTTTTGCTTTTCTTCATCCCATTCGTTAGGCTCTAATTTTAAGCTTAAAGAAATGAATTTAGTTTTTCGGTCTTTTATCACTCTTAAATACAAAGGTGCTTTTCCAGACTTATCTACTTTAGATTTTTTTAAAATTAGTTTTATTGATGCCATAACTTATTGGTTTAGAACAGGTGCAACTGAGTGCAATCTAATACTAAGGTACAACAATAGGTACAACAAACAATGCTTTTTATTGTATTAAATTACATTATTTTGCATTACATAAAACAACAAAACCCTTTATTTATAAGGGTTTAAATGAAATTAAAAGAAATTGGATATAATAGTTAGACAACACCGTGTATAATTAATTGCTTGGTCACTGCCAACTTACGAACATTCCTGCGGAATATTCTATCTGTGATTTATTTGCTAAATTAGGTGCTTAACCACGCAACTAACCATACACAACAACGTTGCCAGTAATTTGAAAAATGACAATACTTAAAGCAATCTTACTAACTTTACTATTGATTTTTGTGTTTAGCTTGACTCAAGTTGGATTTGGATTTATATTCTATAAAACTGAAATATTACCTGAATATTTACAGAAACACATTGGAATAACTACGGTCATATCATTTCTTGTAGCTTATGTAGTTATGTTTATATTTTTTTGGAAACCCAAAGCAAAAATTAAAAAAACGCTGAATTTCAGAAACTACGAACTAAAGATTTTACCTTATTTAATTTTAATAGTTTTTGGACTTCAGTTATTAGATAGACCATTTTGGGATTTAGAAAGGATATGGAATTATTTAAACTACTCGGAATTTGAAACTGATTTTAGCACTTTTAATGGATTTAGTCCAGACTTTTTATATGGAACAATTTCAACTCTAATAATCTCGCCTATTTGCGAGGAATTATTCTTTAGAAAATTCTTATTGAAAAAATTAATGGAACAAAACAGTCAAAAGATTGGAATCATAATTTCAAGTTTATGTTTTGCAATTATTCACATTGAAACACCATATAATTTAATTCCTACATTCATTTTTGGAATTATAAGCAGTTTGATTTTTATAAAAACAAAGAAAATAGGTTACTCAATTTTATTACATTTTTTAGTCAATTTATTGGTTCAGACTTTATACGTATTTGACTTTACTTTTGACAGGTGGTTGTTAGATTTAAATTTTAATTTTATATATTGGATTATGTTTTTAATCGGAATTGGAATAACATATTTCGGAATAAAAAAACTACTGGCAACACCGTATAAAATTAATGGCTAGTTTTCGCCTACTTACGAAAATCCTCGCGGATTTTCTATCTGGTTTTTATTTGCTAAATTAGGTACTTAAACACGCCACTAATCTTATACAAACACGTTGTACACCATTAGAAAAAAACAAAATTGAGCAAAGAAAAAGAAGAAAATAAAGAATTATCGAATTCATTAGTTGAAACAATTTCTAGTTCTGATTTGACTAATATTGGAAAAGATATTCTTGAAATCGGAGTTGATAGAATATTAACAGATGGTCTTTTAAAGGAAATTCCAGTAATAAATGTTGCTACTGGATTTTGGAAAACTGGAATTGCAATACGAGATTACAGATTTATTACAAAACTTCTTCATTTTTTAAACGAATCGTCCAAGCTAACTCTAAAGCAAAGAGAAGAAATTATAAATAAGCTTGAAGACGATAAATATCAATCAGAAGCTGGAGAGAAATTAATTTCTATAATTGACAATTTAGAAACAAAATCTAAAGCTAAATTAATAGGAAAAGCAATATGTCTTTTTGGGAATGATATAATATCACGTGATGAATTTTGGAGAATTTCATTCATTATAGAAAAACTTCCAACATCTGATATTAATGCACTGAAAAACTGGAAAGAAACCGATTTAAACAAAGTTGAACATATAAGAAAACATCTTTATATGTCTGTTGGTTTAGGATGGTTTGTACTTGATATGTCATCTACTGGATTTGTATGGACAGAAAGACTTTGCGAAATTATATCTGAACATTTAATCTAAAAATAACGGTGTACAACACAGTATATAATTTATTGCTAGTTCTAGCCTACTTACGAAAATCCTCGCGGATTTTCTATTCGGTTTTTATTTGCTAAATTAGGTGCTTAAAACACGCAACAAACCATATACAACAACGTTGGCAGTAATTACGACCCTAAAAAATGAGCATATTTAAAAACCTATTTGGTACAAGGCGCAAAGAAAATAATAAGAGTGCAAAACAGAATGAAATGGAATCTCAAATTGTATCAAACGAAAAGGGAATTACGATTTCAAACCAAGCCAAAGTTAACTTTGCAGATTACTTTTCTGAAAGTGATATTAATCTTCCTGAAATAATGGTGATTAACAAAGTATATGATTTAGGAATTGGAGGATGGAACATTAAAGCTCGAATTTATGGAACTCAAGAGAACTATTATATTGACTTTTTTGCTGTTCATCGAATGACTAATAGTAGGCACGAAAGACTAAAACCTGACGGAAAACTTGAAGGATTAGAATACTTGTGGGAATTTGGATATCAGGTTTACGAAAACGATCCTGAAAGAACTGAAAGGGAGAAACAAAAGAGAATTAAAGAAAATGATAAAGTAATCGAAATTCTAAAGAAAAAAGGGTTTTATTAAAATAACTACTGCCAACACGGTGTATAAAACATAGCTAATAAGTATTTAACCGAAAGGTAGTTGCGTATTTTCGAAGACCGCCAAATTTTTAATTTGGCTTTTAAATAGAGAAAAATTAAAAACAAAATATAAAAATTCGGCTATGTGTTAATCCGAAAAGTTAGTGTCTTTTTGCACGCTACGTTCCATACACAAGTCCGTTACCCAACATTTGAAAAAAATGCGAACTGAAATTAAATATTTAGAACTTAAAAGCGGATTTTCTGGAAATGGTCCAGCTTGGATTGGACTTGTTTCCTTCTCGAAAAGCGGAAAAACAATTTACTTTGACGGAAAAGCATTTAAAAGTCTCGATGGAACTGGAATTAGCGGAAATTATTTTGACTTGGAAACTGGAGATGAATATTGGATTTCGGGAGTTAAAAAAGATATGTCTGACCGACACAAGTTTGGCGGAGGAAAAATATTTGTGGAAAAACGGATTTTAAGTGAGTATTTGCAAATAGTTGGTAAATCGGAATTACCAAAAACTGATTACGAATTGACAAAAGTGGAAACTGAAAAGCCGATTAATAGAATAAATGAACTTGAAAATGAGTCTCTCGAACCGACTGAATTTGGACAAGAATTATATTTCAAAGAACCAAACGAATTAAAAGATAACGAAATTGAACATTTAATTGCAGAATTAATTGAAGACGAGAAAAGTGTTCAGTTCAATAAAGCTCGTAGGACTTATAAGAAAAAACGAATTGAATTAGAAGCGGAATTAGAAAAACGTGGAATAAAAAACGTTGGGTAACACCGTGTATAATTCATTGCTAGTTATAGCCTACTTACGAAAGTCCTCGCGGACTTTCTATCTGTGATTTATTTGCTAACTTTAGTGCTTAAACACGCAACGAAATCATACACTAGACCGTTGTACACAATATTCAAAATGAAATTAATTGACAATTATATATTAGATAATAATGAAAAGATCAAAGATAAATTTTTGAATAAAACTGATATGGTAAAAACTGAACTCGAAAAAGTTATCTCTTTCTTGAAATCGGGTAATGGCTACGTTAGTTTATCTTCAAAATGGCAATGTGAATTTTGTACTGAAAAACTGACTAGACTCTATTCAACAGATGGGAAATGGATTTGGGGAAAATGGATAATTCACTACATTGAAAAACACAATGTAAATTTGCCTGTAGAATTCATAAATGACATGAAAAAGTTTAATTATAAATCTCAAAAATTATCAGAAGAACAGATTAATTCATTGATAAATGGAGAGACTGAAGAAATTTCATATTGAACTTAATGACAAAAAAAATCTAAAAATAAAGTGTACAACAAAGCGTATAATTAATTGCGGCTGAATTTCCTCATCGGAAATTCAATCTTATTAATTATCTTTCCGAAACAACGGAAAAGAACTCGCGTCCTTTTCCCGCAAAAAATCATACACAAATACGTTGTACACCATTTGAATGAAACAATTTTTAGTAATAATAATTCTTCTGTCCTATAATCTCTCAAATGCTCAACATTCGGAAAGATTCGAAGAAATTTTAAGCGAATTAAAAGAAATCGAGTCGAAAGCTGATACTATACGTTATGGTAATGGAAAAGCTTGGTGGATAAGCACTCTGACAACGTATGAACATAATACTGAAAAATACTCTACTTATACTGGAAGACAAGTTCAATATTACAGAAATGGACAAATCGCGAGCGAAATTTTAATGGACAAATATGGTAACATTCTCAGTTGGAATGGATTTGACCGATTAGGGAATAAGACAATTGAATCCCTAACTACCGAAATTGATTCAGACGCATCGGACTTAAGTGAATTTTTCACTTCTGAAAAACATATAAACTTCAAAAGACATATTAAACTATATAAATGTTCGAAAAAGTTGGGTGTTTGTTATTTACACAAGGAAGGTCAGAGAATTAATGGAAAGAAAAAGGGTTTATGGAAAACCTATTCCGAAAATGGTGATGTGAAAAAAGAAAAAGTTTATTAATAAACGTTGTACAACAACGTGTATAATTAATTGCTATGGCAATTGCTTATTTGGAAAATTCCTTCGGAATTTTCTCTGGCACGTTTTTGTTTACTAAATTAGTTACTTATACACGCAACTAACCATACACAACAACGTTGCCAGCAAGTGAGGACAAAGAATACACATTTAAAAATCGAAAAATAAAATATGAAATATTTAATCTGCTTTGGACTATTAATGAGTAGTTTATTATGTAGTGGTCAAACGAGAGAAAAAGGAAATATTGAATTAACACCGATAGTTGGATATAGTGCTTCTTATCAATTAGACTCATTCCTTTTTGGCTCATCATCAGTTTCTGGAATTCAATTAGGAATTTATGGAAATTATTTTTTTAACAACAGATGGAGTTTGCGTACAGGTTTGTTATATCAAAAAATGGGAACTAACAATGTTGACTTTTCAATTTTCACCAACGAATATTACGAAAGAACAAATTACATTACAGTTCCATTGACTGTAAATTATCATTTCGGATCAAAACGGAACTGGTTCTTGAATTATGGAATAGGTGTCGGATTTTTGACTAATGCAGAAGCAAATTATAATGACGGAAATGGATTTGTTGAAATAAATAACTTGGCGAATTCTACTCAATTTGGAATTAACGGTGGAATTGGATATAAATTTAAAATATCGCCTAATTTTTTAATGGTCGTTGAAAATTCAAATTTAATTGGATTAACTGACTCTACTGAACAAAGAAGTGGAAAGAATTTTTATATGAGCTTTAATATTGGTGCTATTTTTAAAATCTAAAAATAGAAAGTACGAATTAACACTTGCTGGCAACACCGTATATAATTTATTGCTAGTTCTAGCCTACTTACGAAAATCCTCGCGGATTTTCTATTCGGTTTTTATTTGCTAACTTAGTTCCTTAAATCACGCAACTAAGCATACACAAACACGTTGTATGCCATTTGAGGATACCTTAATAAGACTTGAAATTGAAAAAAATAAAGGTAAAAAAAGGAACCATTTTACAGCGAAAAGGCGACATAAATACAAAAGTGTACTATGTGGAAAAAGGCTTATTACGCAGTTATACAATTGATGAAAAAGGGAAAGAGCATATTTATATGTTCGGACCAGAAAGCTGGTTAGTTACAGATAATTGCGATTCTAAAGACCCTTGTCAATTATTTATAGATGCCATAGAAAATACTACCATAAATGTAGCTTCAAAGAAAGAAGTGTTAAAACAAGACCCTGATCTAAACCCTATATTAAGACGACTAAATAAAATGCAAAATAGAATTGTAATGTTAATGAGTTCAAGTGCCAAAGAAAGGTATGAGCATTTCATTAAAACTTATCCAAACATTACTCAAAGAGTTCCGCTTAAAATGATAGCTTCTTATTTAGGAATTACGCCTGAAGCCTTGAGCCGTGTTAGAAATGAACTTTCTAAAAAAAAATAATCCAATATCATTTCTTGATGTAAATCAAGGCATAGGTTTTCTAAAACTATGAATTTTGTTATATAACTAAAACTTAAAGTATAATGACAAATAAAAAAAGCAACAAAGCAATTAACATAGCATTATGGATTGCACAAGGATTATTAGCCTTAATGTTTATCATGGCTGGATTAATGAAAGCTACACAACCTATTGAAGCACTTACAGAAGCTCTGCCATGGGTAGCAAATACACCACTTGCATTAGTTAAATTTATAGGAATTAGTGAACTATTGGGTGGTTTAGGATTGTTAATCCCTTCTATTTTCAGATGGAAAACTAACTTAACGATATTGGCTGCTCTTGGTTTAGCCTTGGTTATGATATTAGCAAGTGGATTTCATGCTTCTAGAGGAGAGTTTTCTGCAATAGGAATGAATGTGATTTTACTAATACTTGCACTTTTTATTGCTTGGGGACGAAGAAAAAAAGCACCTATACTTTCCAAGAATTAATGTAAAATAATGGCTTTATAAATTACGTGAGCTGAATAAAACGGCATACAACAATGTATAAAAGCAATAGCGGTTCAGGCGTAAACTTGAACCGTTTTTGTATTTAATTAAGTATCTTGTTGTCCTTAAAGTAATAGTATTTAATCCGCTACTACTCTTATACTAACCGTTGTGCATAATTTGAGAAGCACAATCTTTAATTTAGATTTCACACTAAATCATACTAATTTAGAATGAGCAATAAAACCATTACGATTGAAAATTTTGAAGAACTCATTACTAAAATGAAAGCAATGGAATTTTCTGTTGAGTGGAGAGTTACTTCTGATATTGGTCCAGATTGGATAGGTAGTTATAGAACAATAGATTTTTATTTAAATGATTACACCTTGAATGAAACAAATTTTTGTAAAAAATTAAAGAATAAGTTAATTGATTCAATACCAATCCCTAATGAAAGTAAATACCACGTAATAACTGGAGATGGTGATATAACTTTAAAAGAGAAACAACTCGAAATATATTATGATTGGGAAGCAACAATCCCTTACGATAATCCAAGTAAGTCTAAAGAAGGAAAAATATTATTCTATCCCTGAACAGAGTATCTAAATAAAAACTATACACAACAAAGTACTATAGTTAAAAACAAGTAAAAACGCATTAATTTTTCAATAAAACACTTCTATAATTATTATCATAAGTTAGTCCTGATTTTGCTATTGCAAAAGCCTGTTTTAATAGTGTATTACACACCGCTATTAATACTAATGTTTTTCGCTTCTCTTTGGCTACTAATCGATCATAAATTGCTTTGCAAGCATAGTTATATTTACAGGCATTAAAACTGCACATAAATAATAAATTTCTAAGCTTTTAATTCCCTATTTTACTAATTCGCGGACGTCCTTTCACACTACTCCCACTTTGACGGATCACTGGTGTTAACCCAGCGTAACTACATAATGTGTTGTCCAAAAATAGGTAGACTAAAATTAAACAATTAATTACGGTCACTTATTAAAACACAAAATAATCACTAGCTAAAAATACGTAGTTATACGTATTGTACTTGCAAACGCATTATTGTAATTTAGCTTTTAATTATAAAAAATACAACTATAATAAAATGACACTTATTTGATAGCTACTAACAAAAATTGTCATAACGGGAAATACAACCCCAATAACAACTATATTAGTTGTTATATAACCAGTTGTGTAACATTAAAAAAATGAGATAATGAAATGGAATGATAGCCTTCCAAATCCTGATGATTGGAAACCAAGAATTAAAAAGGCAGATTCTCTTCAAGAAGCATTCTATAAAAAATGTAGTCACATTGAGAAATTAATAAAAATTAGAGCTAAACTAGAAGCAGAATTAGATATTGACAACTATGATTCTGGACCAGGAATAGAAGATATTATTAGAAATGAATTAATTAAAATTATTCCGAAAAGATACGCTATATCAAAAGGTGTTGTAAATGACAGTAAAGGAAGAACAGTTGGTGATTGTGATTTAATAATAATGAATGACACTTGGTTTAGTGCAATCAAAGAAGGCGCTACGAAAGAATCACGCAGGTACCATTTTCCAATTGAGTCAATTTATTCAATTATCGAAGTAAAAAAAACTCTTTCCTATAAATCCTTAGATGAAGCACTAAAGAAACTTGTTATATGCAAACGTCTTGAAAGAGAAAAAGTTTATGAATGGAATATCACTGAAAATAGTCATAGAAAAGATAAAACATATGAGACCTATAGAAACGAGCTCTTCACTGGCATAATAGCAACAGAACTACAAGAAGGTATTACCATAGATGACATCTTTAAAAGATTTAAACAAATATCTAAGCAAATTCCAAAAGAAGATAGAATAGATTCTATTTGTGTATTGGGTGAAGGCGTTTCGACTTGGGGATTTAAACCTGTAAAAGAAAGGTATAAAAATATTAGAGAAAATGGAATACGTACAACGCCAATTTACATTGATGAAATAAATGAATTAGAACTTTACCGATACTTAACAGATGAAGATGGAAGTTCATTGGTTCACTTCATTTCGAATCTACTAGCTAGAATGCATCATAATATTTTAGAAGCACATTATTTCTGGTCAAAATATGGTATAAAGAATTTTCCAATGAAAAAATTATAATATAACGTTACACAACATTGTATAAAAATAATGCTAAATTAGTTGCTTAACCAAAGGTCGTTGCACTTTTGTTACGTCTGATTTTCCTGCGGAAAATCCTCGCACACAAACAACGCACTATTCTTATACGTAACCGTTAGAGGTAATTAAAAAAACATCATGAACATAATTCTAGATTCCAATATTATCATTCAAGATTTCAGGTTGAAAAGTTCTGACGCAATACTTTTTCTGAATAATTTTTCAATTAATAAAACTAAATGCTTTATTTCTAAGGTTACGTATTTCGAGGTTTTAAATAATTTCGAAAAACAGTTAAAACAAAAAATCGTCAAAATTGAATCGCAACTAAATTCGATAAAACGTCAAACCGATAATCCACCTTTTGATTTTGATGAAAACTATGTCGATAATCAATTAAATATCTACAAAGCATATTTAGATAATAAACTGAAGGAATTTAAAATCTCGATTCTTCCTCTGCCTATGATTCCTCATCAGAAAATCTTAGAGCAAATTCTAAAAGAAAAAGCACCATTTAATGGATCTGACAGTGGATATAAAGACTTCCTGATTTTCCATTCTATTTTGGAAAGCATAACCAAATATAATTCCGATGTAGTATTCATATCTAATGACAATGATTTTGGAGAAAAAGATATATATCCAGATTTAGAAGAATTAAATCAAAGTAAAAGCAAAATTATTTTAAGAAAATCTTTAAAAGAAATTAATCAAAATGAACTTAAGGAGAATATTACAAAAAGTAATGCACAATTAAAGTTCATTACGGAATTATTTGAAGATGAAAATCATCAAAGTGATTACTTAGAATCTGTTGTTGATTATATAAATTCCAAATTCTTTTTAGAAATTCTTCCAATCCATTTAGAAGATTATATGGATTTAATAAAAGATAAACCAGATTTAGATGTTTATGAATTCTATTCCGATTCGGGTAAAATAAATAGCGTTGATGCAGTTAACAAAGATTTAGTGATAGTTAATGCGGATTTGGATGCGTTTATAGCTTATTCATTTTATATTAACCAAAAAGACCTTCACATTTTTAGAAATTTACCAGAAGAAATTCAATTCGAATATCACATTGAAGAAAATAACGCTCTTATTTGGTTCGGAGCTTATTTTCGAGTTAGTACAACTGTTCAAAGTGATAAATCTGGTCTAGATATTAAAAAGGTTGAATTAAGCATTAAGGAGGATAACTACCTCTAAAAAAGTACTGTAGTTAAAAACAAGTAAAAACTCATTAATTTTTCAATAAAACACTTCTATAATTATTATCATAACTTAATCCTGATATTACTATTGCAAAAGCTTGTTTTAATAGTGTATTACAAACAGCTATTAATGCTAATTTTTTGCGCTTCCCTTTGACTACTTATCAATAGTATATTGCTTTGCAAGCATAGTTATATTTACAAGCAATAAAACTGCACCTAAATAATAAATTTCAAAGCTTTTAATTCCCTATTTTACTAATTAGGGCAAGTCCTCTAAAAACATTTTAAAAGCCTAAGACCAACACTATCTTTAGCATTTAAAGCATACAAAGCTCCATCAACCATTTGGTAAAACCGCACACCAAGCACTAAAAGCCTAGTTCCAATCACAGTAGGCAAAGTATCAGGCGTTAAAGTCAAAGTAGATCCAGCATAACTGCCATCCATAACTACAGGAGCTGCCATATGTAAAGCATAATCTAAACGCTCAAAATCAAAATCCATAACACCATAAGTCAGTGCAATATGTGTGGCACCATCTACAAAACCAACCTGATCAATATTAAAATCAGTAAAGGTCAAAGCATAATCACTATCAGACACACCATACTCAAAAGGCAATACCTGTGGCACATCGCACGCTGGTGTATAATTAAACTGTTCCAATAATTGCAAACCTTCCGCCTGCCCTACACCATTAACTACCGTACGCATACCACGTGCGTTAGTAGTATCTAAGGTCTTTAAACGCGCAAATAAGCCCATCAAACGACTATGAAAATGCGGAAACGTGTACCCCTTATAAAACGGAGCCAAAGCTAATCTAAACGCTTTATTCACAGCAGAACAATGCCCAAACTCATTAGCATTTTCACGCACACGCTGCATACTGGCCTTACTTTTTATAGCCTTTTTAGTAAACCCTCCACCTGCTTTTCTGGCAATAGGCTTCCCATGTAAATAATAAAAATTAACACCATTTATCGTCCCTACTAAGGGTATAATTCCTGTCTGTTTTGCCATATCCTCAAATTTTATATTAAACACCTATAATACAGTAATATACAAAATATTTTAATAAGGGTTATAGCGTGGTTATAGCATGCTTATAAAGTGCTTATAACATGGTTATAGCGTACTTTAAAGTAGTCATTAAGCACTAAGCGTAATAGTCAACTTAATAATACAAGTGTAAAACGTTAAGGCAACTAGATTGGATTGACTTGGGGCAAACTTAGTTACAAAATACTCTTATGGTAAAAAAAAAGATGGCTCAGGCAACTAATTACCAAATAATTGCGTCTATATAAATAAATGGTGTAATCAGTAATTCAAATAGATTACTTAAAACCTTTAAACATTTAATTTAAATAGTCTACCAATGAAAAAAGTTTTAAAAGTATTGCTAATAGTGTTATTGTTTAATGCCTGTAAAAACAACCAACAACAAACCCATAACGGTTTACCCATTGTTAAAGCAACTAAACAAAATATAGATTATAAAATAGACGATACTTGGAGCTTTGGTAGATGGGGCATTGCACCTCAGGTTGCACACGACACCTTACCTGTTATTTGCTACAAACAAAATCAAGAGTTCACATTCAAAACGGACATAGACAGTATATCATTCAACATCAAACCCAATACAACTAAAAGTTTTTATGTGGTATTAAACGATAGTTTATATGCACATACCATTATTAAAGGCGTACCATTTAAGGCCAACCAGATAACGCATGATACTACAAACAAATCAAATATTATAATTAATTACAGTACAGACGCTAATAGTTACTTAAAGACTTTAAAAAATGAATATCCGCTTGATTTTATTAACAACAATAAGTCAGAAAAACAAACTGTTTTAGAAACTTTAAACTGGACCAATAGTCGCTGGAAACATAATGGTAATAATACACCTAAACAACAAGATGCTATTTCTATTTTAAACGAAGCTAAACAAGGTGGAGAATTCCCATGCTTTGCATACGCAATAGTGCTTAAAGACCAATTAAATGCCAATGGTTACAAAGCCAGAACAGTATATTTAAAAACCGAAGATGCTGCATACAGAAAAGGATCTCCTGGACATGTTGTAACCGAAGTATATTTAAAAGACAGTAATAAATGGGCTTTTATTGATGGACAGTTTAATGTGATGCCAACCTTAAACGGTACACCTTTAAATGCTGTACAGTTTCAAAATGCAATAAACAATAACTATCAGGATTTGGTTTTAGAAAGTCTAGGAAAAGAAGTAATAACAAAAAGAAATTATATAGCCTTTGTTTACGACTACTTATTTTATTTAGACACAACTTTAAATAATAGTTATTCTAAAAACGAAAGCTATACAATAAACGGAAAAAAGTCGTTAATGCTAGTCCCACTTGCAGCACAAAATCTAACTAAAATTGACTTTTGGAAAATGGATGTAGACTATTGCCTATACACCAACGCCATACAAGACTTTTATGCTAAACCAATCAGTCAATAAAATAAACAATTTATAAAACAGCAATTGACACGCATTTTACATAAAAACGGGACTACAAAACAAAAAAGTATACAAGTTTAGAAAATCTGTATAAGGGCTTTGTCTACCTCCAAATTACCTTTGTCTTATAAATTTAAAAGATAAACACAATGGAGAAAAATCAGTTCGGAAAACAAGGATGGACACCAGATAGAATTAGTAGTTTAAAAGGTAAAACGTATGTAATAACAGGTACTACAAGCGGTACAGGTTTTGAAGCAGCTAAAATTTTATTATCAAAAGGCGCTAAAGTAGTAATGCTTAACCGTAATAATAATAAAGCCCAAAACACTATTGATACATTAAAACAACAACTTGGTAATACTATTCATGTTTCTAATATCCAAATGGATCTGGCTGAGCTAGCATCTGTTAAAAAAGCAGCTGCAGTGGTTAATCAAACCATACCTCATATTGATGCATTAATCTGTAATGCGGCAATTGCTCAAGTCCCTAAACAAACCCTTACTGTTGATGGTTTTGAAAGCCAATTGGGTGTAAACCATTATGGTAATTTTTTATTACAAGGTTTACTTTTTCCGCTAATTGAAAAATCAAATGGACGTATCGTTACTGTAGGTAGCGAAGGTTATAAAATGGGAATAAAAGCCATTAAATTTAATGACATAAACTGGGATAAAGACTATAACCCTAACACAGTGTACAGTCAAAGTAAATTGGCTCAAATAATGTCTGTGTATCAGCTACAAGATAAACTTAAAAAGGCTGGTAAAACAAACGTAAAAGTGTATGCTTGTCATCCTGGTGCCTCCAGAACATCTTTAATTAAAACTAGTGGTAGCCTAATAACTAGGTTTATTTGGCAAATAATGAAATTATCTCCTTTTGTCCAATCTGCAAAAAAAGGGGCTTATCCAGAACTAATGTGTGCAACAGAATCTAACCTGGATCAAAAAGGATATTATGGACCTACAGGAAGAAATTACTGGACTGGACCTGTTGGAGCCTGTAAACTACAACCTCATGCCAAAGACAAAACTGTAATGGAAAAACTTTGGGAAGTGTCAGAACAGGCAGTAAACTTTAACTGGAAGATATAAACCTTAATAAAGCCATAAAAAACATATCATTATGAAACCTATTAAACACCTAAGCATAGTACTAGTCTTGTTAATGGCTTGTAATACTTTTTCTCAAAACAGAAATTGGACAGAAAAAACCTTAAAAGACGGAAAAACAACTGTAAAATATGAACTAGTAAAGGAAGATCAAGGGACTCATTTTTATTACATAGCTCAAACAACAGTAAACACGACTTTAGACAAATTAGATACTTATTTTTCTAATACAGATAATCATAAACTATTTTTAGAAAGAACACCCATTACTAAACAAATAGAAAAAATATCTAACAACCAATGGCTAGCCTATTATTATTTTAATGCACCTTGGCCACTTTCTAACAGCGATTTAGTCATTAAAATCACCCGTTTTAAAGAAAACAACAAACTTAAATTTATTGCTACAGCTACAAGTAGTGATTACAAAACAAAGGAGGTTGAAAGAATGAAAACGTATAAAGTTATTTACCAATTCGAAAAAATCGATGATACAACAACTAAAATTACTTACAATGCAGATTACATACCAATTGGGTCTATTCCTAACTTTTTACTAAAAACATGGTTTCCAGAAGGACCTGCTAATATTGTTGTTAATTTAGGAGCTACAAAACAAAAATAATGGTCTAATTAAAAATTACTAATTTTAAACAACATCTTAAGTATTTTAAAAGTAATACCACTTTAAAAATGAAACACTTTAAAACACTATCCGCGTATTTAGACTATCTAAAACTCCCTAGTCCAGAGCATCCTATGCTTAGCATATTTACATCCAAAGGAGACGGTTTTTTACCGTGTCCTAGAGAAAGCTCTCCTCCTATCACTACAGATTGTTATTCCATTAGTTTAAAAAAATTCGTAAAAGGTGATCTAAATTATGGACGTACTAAATACGATTTCACAAATGGAGCTTTAATTTTTATAGCTCCAAAACAAGTACTACAATGGGATAATAGTGTTGTATTTAAACAAAAAGGCTTTTCTATTAATGTACACGAAGATTTTTTTAAAGGAACAGAATTAGCTCATCAAATAAAAAAATACGGATTCTTTGCGTATTCCGCTAACGAAGCATTGCACCTCTCTCCTAAAGAAGAAAGACAAATCGAAGCTTTAGTTAAAAATATTGAAATAGAATACCAAAACAACCAAGATGAATTTAGTAAAGACATAATTATCTCGCAATTAAGTACACTTTTAAAATATGCTAATCGGTTTTACGAAAGACAGTTTTTAAACAGAAAAGAACTATCCAATAGCTTATTAGAACAATTTAACAAACAACTAACTGACTATTTTGAATCAGGACTTTTACATGAAAACGGTATACCAAGTATAGCAGAAATAGCAACTAAAATGTCAGTATCTAAACGCTATTTAAGTGATACACTTAAAATTGAAACAGGTAAAACTACAACCGAACATTTGCAGTTATATTTAATAGACCTAGCTAAGAATAGTTTATTAAAACCTAACAAAAGCATCGCTGAAGTGGCTTATGAGTTAGGCTTCGAGTATCCTCAGTATTTTTCAAGAGTATTTAAAAAGAAAGAAGGTATTAGTCCAACCAAATACCGAGAATTATATAAAATGAATGAATAACATGGATATTTTAAAAACAGCAACAGATTGGGCTAAAGCCGAGCTTTTTTCAACACCTTTTTTTGTACTATTTGGACTTCTATTTTTAGCTGCAAGTATTGGCTTTTGGCAATTAGGAAAAACAGATATAGCAAGAGCATATATTATACCTACACTAGTAGCAGGACTTTTATTAATAGTCATTGGATTAGGTTTATTTTTTACAAACAAATCAAGAATCTCAGCATTTAAAACTGCCTACAATACAAATGCTTCAGCGTTTGTAAAATCAGAAATAACACGTACTGAAAGTACTTTAAAAGAATATCAAACAGTAGTCTTTAAAGTCATTCCTATAATCATTATAGTAGCTGCAGTAGTAATAATATGTCTTAGTAGTCCAACGTGGCGTGCAATTAGTATGACAACCATAGCAATGCTTATAATAATTTTATTAATTGATGGTATCGCATACGCAAGAATAGACAACTACAATAAACAATTACTAATAGTTATTAAACAACATAATATATATGTAGTGAACTAAGTTTAATTCAATGTAATCAATTCTTATACAAATTTTAGATTAACCATTACAAACCTAAAATCTCATTTGGATTAATAGTATTGGTTTTATAAAACTCTAAATCATTTAAGCTACAAACTCCTGGATAATCACCTAATTTGTTTTGCATATCTATAATAATCTGAAAATGTAAATGTGGCGCATAATCACCATTTACTAAAGCTTCTCCAAGACTGGCTATGGTTTCGCCTTGAGCGATAATATCACCAATTTTTATATTAGCTATTGAAGCTTCACTTAAATGACCATATAATGTATAAAACACTTGGTTATCTAAACAATGTTCTAAAATAATTGTTGGTCCATAATCACCAAAATTGGTATTGTTTTTAAAACTATGTACTTTACCTTCAAAGCACGCCAAAACAGAGGTGTTAGCTGGACACCAAAGATCTAAACCTAAATGAATATTACGTTGTTCTGTTTCGGCTTGAGCCGAAAAATAAGAACTTCTGTTGTATAGGTTTCTAGTTTCTAGATAACCACCAAAAGCAACTTGCTTATTGTGTTGTTTTAGGTATTGATTGATGTAGTCTTCCCAAGCTTTTGACGAAGAGATATCAAAAGAATTTAAATCAGGATTAGCTTTTGATAAATCAATAGCGATATAGTCTGTTTTAGAAATAGAAGCATCAATAACGTTTAAGTCTGTTGTAGCGGTTTGACTTAAAATTGAAGAAAGTAAGTTTGAATTCATTTTAATAAAATTGAATTCAAATTTAGAAATTTTATTTAGCAATTACATTACTATATTTAGCATTTATGATTATAGTTTTATTGGTATTACTATTATTATTTGGGTAGTTTTTGATGGTTTTATTAGACGCTAACTTGTTATTAAATTTAGATTTATTACCATTAAAAAACAGGTTAAAATCTGTTTTTGGTAGTTTTAATTTAGCGTCACTATTTTCTAATATAATATTCAAGTTGCTAAAATCTGTAGCTATTGCATTAATAAATAAATCTCCAAAACTTCCATTTATAACCGAGTTACCTGATAAATTTCCAACTTCGACGTCAGACGACACTGCATTTAATATTAAATTATTAGCGTTAGCAATAATAGCATCATCCACATAATTTAATTGTAATTGTCCAGAGGTCCAATCTTTAATAGCCACTTTAGCATAAGACACATTAATGGAGGTATTACCTCCATTAATGTGATTTGCTATTAATGATCCATGACTAATACTACCCTTTGCATTATCTAATACATTTGCCATTTTTAACTCACCATGCTTAACATTTAATTTTAGCTTAGCTTTTTTAGGCATTTTAATAATAATGGTTTTTGTAGTATTATAATCTACGTCATCAAATAATTTAGTGTTCGTCTTTTTGGTCGTTCCGTTTTCATTAAACTGGGCTTCCATTCGCTTTTCAAACTCTTCACCAAAACGTTTACCCCAAGCTTCTAGTTTAGGTGCTAATTCTTTTTCAAAACGCTCTCCTAACTGTTCCATTTTCACTTCAAACTCTTCACCAAAAGAGTCTTCTATTTTTTTTCCTAAATTTTCTCCCCATTCTTCCATCTTTTTTTCAAAATCTGGCCCAAAAAGGTCTTCTACTTGTTCACCAAGACGTTGTCCCCAAGCTTCCATTTCTTTTTCAAACTTATCTAGATCTTCTTGAGTAATACTTTTTGCCCAATTACGCATGTCTTGCTCATAAGCTTCACCATATTCATTTCTGTATTTAATACTCCATGCATCAAGATAAGACTCGCCTTCCTCTTTATATCTATCAAAATCAAAATTGATATTATAATTACCATCAGGTGATTTTGGGACACGTAGTAATTTTAGTTTTTCTGGTAACTCGCCAAAAATTTCTAAATTCTCTAATCCTTCTAATAATGGAGATAAATTAAGATCTAATTGTTCTGGTAGGTTAGCTAAAGCTTCAATGGACGCTTCATCCAAAAATGTTACACTCATGTCATCCGACCAAATCCCTTGAGCACCTTTAGATGTAATCTGTACATAATCTGAATCTCCATTTAGGCTAACATCCCAATTATCTAAAGCCTTTTGCATTTCTTGTTTAGATAGCTTGGTACTTTCAATAAATGCCTGTACTTCTATATAATCTTTGTTCCAAGTTTCTACCACTATATTGGTGTGACTTGTATTTAAATCTATTGTTACCTCTTTATTTGCTCTAACAGATTGATCTATTTTACTCAACTTTTGTTGTGCGGTAACACTTACGGTTATTAATAAAAGGAATACTTTTAAGTAAATATTTTTTAAAATTTTATATTGTTTCATTGTAATTATAGTTTTTTTTTGAAGCTTACCCTTGAGAAGCTTTAATTGTGTTTAACTGACTTAATTGATTTTTAAGACGAAGCATCAAGTTTAAACGTAATTTTAGGTTTTTAATTAATGCATTTACTGTATGCTCATCAGGACCATTTAAGGTCAACTCATTAGACAAGTTTTTATATTCTGCATTTAATTCTTCTAACTTTAAAACATAACCATCAAATAGCTCTTTATTATCAGGAGTTAATTTTAGTTTTGATAATTCTAAATTAATATTAGCCACATAATACTCTTCCACCTTTTTTAAATCCGGAGAAATATCTCCAAGCGTCATTGTTTTAGCTGTATTAGTTGTTTCTTTTGAAGGATTTGTATTGACTACTTGTGGTGTAATTGTATTATTTTTAAATACAGTATAACTTCCAAATGCCAAACCAATAACTAACAATACACTGGCAGCAATATTTAAAACCGTCCATTTAGATTGCTTTTGCTCTGGCAATTCTAGGTGTAACTTATCCATAAACCTAGCCTCATGTCCTTTAGACATTTTGTTGTTAGATTGTTTTTTATCGTCATTAAATAGGTCTCTAATATCTTTGGCCATAATTGGTATGTTTTAAAAGGTCTTGTAATTTTGTTTTTCCTCTGGATAATTGTGTACGTGATGCGACTTGTGTAATATTTAAAATTTCAGATATTTCTTGATGGTCATACCCTTCTATTAAATACAACATGACAACGTATTTATATTTTTCCGGAAGACTAGTAATGGCCTCTTTAATTTGGTCTAAAGTTGTGCTATCTTGGACTAACCATTTGTCACTAGTATCTGTATCGATTACTTTTAGGTGCACCTGATCTAACTCAACCAAACGTTGTTTTTTAGATTTTAAGTGATCAATACTTTTATTAATAACAATACGTTTTAACCATGCACCAAAAGTCACGTCGCCTTTAAATTGATGTAATTTTGTAAATGCTTTAATAAAGGCATCTTGTACTACATCTTCTGCTTCTGCAGTGTGGTTTACAAACCTTAAAGCTACCTGATACATAGCATCACAATATTGCTTATACACTTGCATTTGTGCTTTACGGTTGTTTTGTTTACACAACTGGATGTTATCTAAAGTAACGACTTTCACTTGTTGGTTTTTGGTTAGTGTTCATGATAAAGACGACACATAAAAAGTAGTGTTGCAAAAAAATTTATATTTTTTTCAATTTAGCACAATAATTTAGAATATTTTAAGGCTTATCGTTCTGTCAGTCTCAAATTTTAAATTAATTTTGTTTGCAATTACTTATCCTTTAGACAAAAAAAATTAGATGAAAAAAATCATATATCTTTTATTACTAGTAGTCGTTGGCGTTTTAGGTTATCAATTTGCAACCAAAACAGGCTTATTTAATCAAACTTTAAGTCCAAAAGATACTGCTGGAATTAAAATAAACGATTTAAATGTTAAAGTAGTCTATAACAGACCATCAAAACGAGACAGAGCTGTATTTGGCGCTTTAGTACCCTTTAATAAAGTTTGGCGTACAGGTGCTAACGAAGCAACAACCTTTGAAACCAATCACGATTTATCTATAAAAGGCATGACTTTACCAAAAGGAAAATATACCCTTTGGACAGTTCCAAAAGAAAATAATTGGAAAGTTATGTTTAACTCTAAACAGTATGATTGGGGAGTTAATGAAAAAATGGAACCTAATTGGGATCCTAATTTTGATGTGGTTGAAGTAGAGGTTCCTGCTCAAAAACTAGATAAAATAGTAGAGCAATTTACTGTAGCTTTTGACAACTCTACAGACGATTTAAAAATGACTATGGCTTGGGATAATGTAAAAATTGAAGTTCCTTTAAAAGATTAATATTAATTCAATACAAAAAATTATATCGCTTTCGCTGAAATTAAAGCAGACATGTCAAACAAAAAATCAGCATTATCAGAAACTGAAGGTGTTTCTTCTCCAGAAATGACTAATGCAGATGCTGTATCAAAAATTAAAGCAAAACGAAAACAACAGCGCACAACCAAAGATTTAGTTGATGCCATCTTAAAAGGAAACATTACCGCTTTAAGTCAAGCCATAACTTTAATAGAAAGTAAAAACCTTAAACATACAGATCAAGCCAATGCTATAATTAAGGCCTGTTTACCACATGCCAACACTTCTATAAGAATTGGTATTACAGGTGTACCAGGAGTTGGTAAAAGTACTTTTATTGAAGCCTTTGGCACACACCTTACCACATTAAACAAAAAAGTAGCAGTATTAGCAGTTGATCCAAGTAGTAGTCTTACCAAAGGAAGTATTTTAGGAGACAAAACCAGAATGGAAGACTTGGTAAAAAACAAACAAGCCTTTATACGTCCATCGGCTTCCGGAACCTCATTAGGTGGTGTTGCCCGAAAAACACGCGAAACCATTATACTATGTGAAGCTGCAGGTTTTGATACTGTAATAATAGAAACTGTTGGTGTTGGACAAAGCGAAACCGCTGTACACAGTATGGTTGATTTTTTCTTGCTATTAAAATTAGCAGGAGCTGGAGACGAGCTACAAGGTATAAAACGTGGTATTATTGAAATGGCTGACGCAATAGCCATTAATAAAGCAGATGGAGACAACCTTAAGCGTGCTAAACTAGCAAAAGTAGAATTTAACAGAGCTTTACATATGTACCCTACAAAAGACTCTGATTGGCAACCTAAAGTTACAACCTGTAGCGCAATAGACAATCAAGGTATTGACAACATTTGGCAAATTATATCAGATTATATCACGCTAACAAAAAAGAACAATTATTTTAAAAATAAACGTACAGAACAAAATAAATTTTGGTTGTTACAAACTATCGAAGAACAACTTAAAAACACTTTTTTTAATACACCAAAAATTAAAGACGAATTAAAGAAACAATTAGACCTAATTGAAGCCAATAAAACAACTCCTTTTGCTGCAGCAGATTATTTATTAAGTTTATAATATTACTTTTTTTTACTAATTTTAACAAATAGCAAAACCCAAAATAACAACATAAAAGTTGTCATAACGGGAAATATAACCCCAAAAACAACTATATTAGTTGTTATATAACCAGTTGTAGCCAATTTGAGAAAAACGCATTTACTCGACCAAAAATATAGTTCACTCAATTTGACTTTGACTAACTAAAAAGCTGAATTAAGTTTGAGGAATCAAAACAAAATAAATGAATTACAAAATAATATTTCCTCTGTTGACCTTAATCGGATTTCTAACCTCTTGCAATTCCTATAAAATAAAAGTATACTCTTTAAGCAGAAACATAGAACTTATCGAAACGAATGGGAATAAACGAATGTTTGCCACAGAGCCGAATAAATCCATAGTTTTCGTTTCGGACTCGACAGTTAATTACGCAAAAATTTATGGACATTTAGGAGCTTCAACTACGATTAAATACAGAAAATCCAACGACACGCTGATTTTGGAAACTCAAGATATTTACGGAAAAAATTTGACCAAAAATAATCCTGACTTTTCCAATCTTTATCTGATAAGTAATGACAGTTTGACCAGCTTAATGAATAACGAAAAATATTATTCAACTGACTATCTAAAAAGTTCGTCCAAAAAACCTAAAGGATTTTATATAATTTACGAAAATAAAGCCTACAAAATAAAAAGTCAAAAAAGTGCTGACCGCATACTTGGAAAAATTCAAAATATGGATGCAAATAGATTTGTCGAATTGGACAAAGACTTTGCGAATAAGAAATACGGAATAAACGAAAAATATAAAACACTTGAATATAAATAAAAACTGGCTACAACACCGTATAAAATTAATGGCTAGTTCTAGCCTACCTGGAAAATTCCTGCGGAATTTTCTCTGGCAAGTATCTGTTTACTAAATTAGCTGATAAAACACGCCACTAATCTTATACATCAACGTTATGCCTAACCTGAAAACCGAATCCATTCAAAATGATAAATAACGAAAGAATTCAAGAAATAATTAATTCAATTATGATTTTTTCTTTTGAGTTTGATATTGAAAAAGTCAAACAAGAAATGGAATTAAAAGAAGTTTCAGATGATGAGTTAGAAAAATTAGGCGAAAGTCAAGTAAATCAAAAATTTAATAATGGAGAATTTAAAATTAAAATGCCAAATGGTGATTTATTTGATGCTAATTCTATAAAACAACAAAGTTCTAAAAAAGGAATTAAAGAACCTGTAATTTACATAAACCCTAATTTTAAATATGTTCAATGGATTATAAAAAAAGACTTCACAACTCAGCAAATTAAAAAACATATAAAAAAACAATTTTCAAATAGTTCAGAAGTTGATATTAATGAAATAAAAAAAGCGTTATTAATAGAGGAAGTAAAGTCGAAAAAAGTTGAAGGATATATTGGAGAACTCGCATTAAAGACAAGTCAAAATATAAATCAAGGTAAATTTCATATCCAATCTTCTTGTTCAAAAGAAAGCGCAATAAAAATGGTGTTTGAATATATAAATGAATTAGAAAGTGAAAGAGAGATTTATGTAAAGAAAAAGATAAGAAGTGACTATAAGAAACTTGGGGTTTATCTAATTTTCATTGTATTTGTTTCTATTCTATGGTTTATTAATTCTGAATGTAAAAAACTACCTAATTGGGCTTCTACCTCAATAGCGTTTATTTTATTTTTAATTTCATTTATAATTATGCGTTTAATTAATCATAACATATTTGACACTTTACTATCGAAAAAAAAGGTAATAAAAAAATATGAACAAGAATTTTACACTACAACAAATGAATAAAAAGGCATAGGCATAACACTGTATATAATTTATTACTGGCTTCTCGTCTACTTACGAAAGTCCTCGCGGACTTTCTTAGCCGGTAATTATTTACTAAATTAGTTTCTGAAACCACGCAACAAACCATATACAACAACGTTAGCTTTAATTGTTCCGAAAAATGAAAATTGTAACCGAAAAAATAAATAGCGAACCAAATCATTCCATCTCGAAAAAAGATGTGAAAGCGATTATCGAAATTATTCCTGATGATTGGATTGGAGTTGCTCACATTTTTTCAATTTCCTCTCAACTCTTTGAGAATTCGAATTGGGACAGACCAGTTATTCAGAATAATACAACGTTCAAAATATTATCACGCGGAATTGACCGAAACGAAATAATAAAAGAATTGCTAATTGAATTGGCTATTAGACCAACCAAAACGTATCCACCGAAAGGACATTCTTTGACAAAATCGCAACGGAAAAAATTAGAGGAATTAATAATGCCATATTATAATAAATTGACTGAATAAAATGGAATTATCACTCAAGCGGAATTTGAGTAAGTTTGTGGAATTGAAAAACGGAATAATAATAAAACGTGCTCACTCAAATGTGTCACAACTAAAAGCTAACAATGTATAAAAATAATGCTAAATTAAGTGCTTAATCGAGAGTTAGTGCACTTTTGTTACGTCTGAATTTCCTGCGGAAATTCCTCGCACACAAAACCGCACTATTCTTATACTAGACCGTTGCCAGTAATATGAAAAAAATACCGTTAATATTAATAATTCTGACTTTTTTGGGTTGTAATCTGAAAGAGAAAAACCTGAATTTATTAAAAACGGAAACCAAAACTGAACTGACCAAAAAAAGAGAAACCATATTCTGGGTTGACACAATTTCAAATGGAAAATTCCTGAAAATTTTTTCAAAACCCGAAAATGACTGGCAAAATCTAACAGCGGAATTTGGGAACGACAACCAAAAACATACAATTAACTTAAAAACGGATGAATATCAAATGCTTGGAATTCCGTTCACAAACCAAATTGAGTGGATTACAGAAAAAAGTTTTGCTTTGATAAACGGTTGCGGAACGAATTGTAGATATGTCTTGATTTTTAATACAGAATTGGAAACACCAATCGTAATGCCAATCGAATATTATCCCGAAATAAAATACGCTGATTATAAAACTGACAATCCTAATTTATATATTTCAGTTAATGAAAGTAAAGGAAATTCCTTGAACTTAATAATTGTCGAAACCGACAGTCAAAAAAAGGTGGAATTGAATTTACCAGTAGATTGGAATCGTGGAAATGGTCAAATTTATGGAATTATTGATAAAATTGAAATTAAGAATTCTGAAATTAAGATTTTACAAAATCAAGAAAACGGAAATACAAAAGAACTGAATAAAAAGATAACGTGGGAATAAATACTACTGGCAACAAAGTACTGTGGTAAAAAACAAGTAAAAACTCATTAATTTTTCAATAAAACACTTCTATAATTATTATCATAAGTTAATCCTGATTTTGCTATTGCAAAAGCTTGTTTTAATAGCTTATTACAAACAGCTATTAATGCTAATTTTTTGCTCTTCCCTTTGGCTACTAATCGATCATAAATTGCTTTGCAAGCATAGTTATATTTACAGGCATTAAAACTGCACATAAATAATAAATTGCGGAGCTTTTGATTCC
>NZ_JAEMEF010000020.1 GCF_016785945.1 Olleya sediminilitoris
AACGACTAAAAGTTTGGTTTCTAAAGTGGCTTTTTGGTAGCTTTTTTTTCGCCAGTGTTCATTTTGTGTTTTCATAAGTGACTGTAATTAATTGTTTGATTTTTAGTCAACCTATTTCAGGAAAGTTTATTTCTCAAATTGCTGGCAACGTTAATGTGTATGGCTCGTTGCGGAAAATCAGCTATGATTTTCCGCCGTAACCGAAAGATAGCATAATGCAATGAATTCCGATTAGGAATTCAGCCGCAATGAGCTATACACGGTGTTGCCCACAGTTTTTTATTTCACTTCTTTTTTTCCAAGTAAGCGATTAGTTTCATTAAGGTCTTTTCATTGGCTGGAATAAAATAATTCATTAATGAAAGGTATTTCGGATTGTTTTTATATCCAATTCCGAATGATTTAATATTGGTATCTCCGTTTTCTAACTCGTCAAAATAAATCACATTGAAAAAATCTTTGGCATCATCTTTCATAAATTCGGGGAAATTATCGGTTATTTCCGCTTGTAAAGTCAGAAGTCTTTTTGGTACGTAATTTATGATGTGAGTAATAATTGTAGTGCTATCTCCAATTTTACCTTGTTCATTATAATTCGTTTTGATATGTCCACCAACTTTTAGGTCAACTTCCGCAAGTGGTACAGCCCAATTTTCCCATCCTTTCTTAGTTGTGTATGCATTCCACACCGAATCAATAGGTGCCTTTACAGTCAATTCTTGGATTAGCACTAATTCAGGTGTTTTTGTTGAATCAATTTTCGATATTACTCTTTTCTCTTGTCCAAATGTGAATTTGGTCAGTGATAACAAGCAAAGGATGAATAATATTTTTTTCATATCAGTCAATTTATTTCGTAGGTGTTTTCCTAATTGTGGGCAACGGTCTCGGCTATGAGTAGTTGCGTGGGTTAGTACTTAATTTTGCAAGTACACACCGAACTGAAAATCCGCGAGGATTTTCAGAAGTAGGCGAGAACAAGCAATTGCTTATAGCCATTGTTGGCGTGCGTTTTTAATTAATAATATTATCTCTATTTTTTGTTCTCAAAATATTTCTTCTCGTCCAATTTCTTAATTAATATGTCAAATAAGTTATTCGCATAAAGTTGGCAATTGTCAAAAAAGCCGACTTTAACTGTAAAGTTCGAAGTGTCTTCCATTTTAATCAACTTTTCTTTAACATAAAGCAGTGTTTCATCCTTTGTTTCGTTATCGAGAGGGAAATTTAGATTAAAATTAATTCCGTTTTCCTCGTAAATAATATGTGTTATAAGAACTGCATACTTCTTTATTGAATTTCTCAAAAATCTTGAAACAATTAAAAAATCTGAACCTTCTTGAATTGTCTTAAGTATATCTTTATCATAAT
Source organism: Olleya sediminilitoris (assembly GCF_016785945.1). Lineage (GTDB taxonomy): Bacteria > Bacteroidota > Bacteroidia > Flavobacteriales > Flavobacteriaceae > Olleya > Olleya sediminilitoris. The sequence goes on from NZ_JAEMEF010000020.1 coordinate 1,372, forward strand.
CATAAGTACCTTTTAGAAGATTTACTAATTTTTTCTTGACGCCTCCATCTACTGATAAGTCAGGTAGTTTATTACCAACGTTTTCATATCCTAGTATCTCTTTACTTTGATAAAGGGCTCGGAAATATTTTGAAATAAACTGTCTGAACACAAATAAAAAAGTTTTACAATGCAAATTGATTCTCAATTGAAGTGGGTCTTCTATAAGATTCAATCTTCTAATTGATGAACTATTGTCTTTTCTCTCAATGTTTTTCTTTTCTTCTAACCTGTTTTTAATCTCTTTTAGTACAATATCAATTTCTGCATTTAGAATTTGAAGTTTTCCTAAATTAGTTTCTAAATTTTCTTCAATTCTTACATCAATTTCAATTTCTTCTTTTTCCATTGCAATGATAAGTTAGTACAGTTTGTCTGTCATAATGCACGCCAACGTTGTTGTGTATGGTTAGTTGCGTGTTTAAGCACTAAAGTTAGCAAACAAATCACAGATAGAAAATTCCAGCGGAATTTTCGTAAGTCGGCAATGACCTAGCAATTAATTATACACGGTGTTACCTGCTGGCTTTTTATTCAAAATTCTTATCATTCCATAGATAAGTCCTAAACCAATTAAAATGGTCGAAACAATTATCGAGTACTTATTAATTCCGTCAAAATTTGCTATAAAAATTGGTATCAGGAAATATGTGGTCAAATTATAAAACAAATGAGCAATAATGCTTAAATAGATATTATTTGTTTTTAGATAAATATATGCGAAAATCGCTCCTGCAATAAATGCACTTAAAAGTCCAGTTTCTGTGTAAATGTGAGCAATAGCGAAAATTAATGCAGAAATCCAGATTGCTTTTTTAAATCCGAGAGTATTCTTAATTTTATGTGCTAAAATTCTACGAAATAGGATCTCCTCAAATAATGTTATCGAAAGTAATACAACAAAAACGCGGTTCAGTTCAGATGTTTTTAAAAATCCAGTCATTTCAATTCCAGCTAATTTAGTTGCAAGAACTGGAATGAAATTACTAACTCCAATAAGTCCGACTATTCCAATTATAATTCCAACGATTTGGTTTATTTCAATGGATTTTTTTTCTTTATTCGGAAGTTTTCCTTTATCAATTCCAATAATCAGAAGTCCAGCAACAAGCATTATTCCTAAATGACTGAAGTGCGCAATCCAAAAGTTATTTAATTCAGATGTAAAATAAAAACCTACTAATAATATCGAAGTAAATAGTAATAAAATCAAGTAGATGTTTTTGGTCATTTTTTTTCGTAAAGATTGGTTTTTAGCTTGCAGGTAACGATTTTGTGTATGATTAGTTGCGTGTTTGAGCAACTAATTTACTAAATTAAGCACGAACGGAGAAATTCCGAAGGAATTTCCCAAGTGAGCCAAAACTAGCAATTAATTATACACGTTGTTGTATGCAGTGTTTTTTTATTTATTCAGTTTTATAAATATCAGAATTGCACAAAAAATTGCCAAGAACCAAAACAAATATCCATATGCTCTTATTTTTTCAGCTTGTTGATATTTCTTTTCAAAACCATACTTTTCAAATCGTTCCATTTCAGATTCAGTAAAATGTTCTTCTCTCCATCTTGGTTTTGTCGTGAAAAATGGCAAAATAAAAAAAGACCACCATTCCTCATTGGTTAAAGGTTTGTCTTTTCGCTCATTTAGGAATTTCTTGTATTTCAGGTAATCAGATTCAATTTCCGATTTTTGTTGCTTTGTTAAATTCCGAGAATTAAATTCAGATTCCGCTTTTTCAGTTTCAGTTTTGTCTGTTCCGTTTTTTATGATGTCAAATAATTCGACATTAGAATATCTGTTAATCTTTTTATGAATCATAAAGGTTCAGTTCACATTGCATACAACGGTTTTGTATATGGTTTGTTGCGTGGTTTAAGCACTAAAGTTAGCAAATAAAAACCGAATAGAAAATCCGCGAGGATTTTCGTAAGTAGGCTAGAACTAGCAATAAATTATATACGGTGTTGGCAGTAGTTTTTAATTTTCCACATTGAATAATTTATTGTAAAGCCTTCCATATCCATACCATTTACAACTGCCATCTTCTATTTTAAGAACTTCATCATTATATTCCAATGAATAATAGTCGGTTGATGTACAACAACACGAATTCATATTGACTAATTCTAATTCAAATTGTCTCACATATTCAATTTCTGCGGATGTTAATTCTTTTTTATTCTCATTGGTTTCTGCAATTATTTTATTTCGAGTTTTGCTAATTTTCATAATTGCACCTCCTAAAGAAACACACCCTTGATTATATACATCTATTATATAATTTTCATTTTCCTTGAGTCTATCAATAAATGGAATATGGTTGATTGAGCTATAATCAATCTTATCGAGACAAATTATTAAAGTGTCAATATTCTTGCTATTTAGAATAATATTTTGAGATTCCGTTTTCTTAAACATTGAAGTATATACAATATTATAATTTCCAGATTTTAAGCTATCAATATTGTAATAATTATTTAGTATTTCAGTCTTATGTGTGCTGATTAACGAATCGTTTTTTCTTAATTCAAATTCAGGTAAAAATATGATTCCTTCATTTTCAATATCACAATATTCTTTTTTAATAACTAATGTGTGAAGCTGTTCAGGTTTTTCTTTTTTACAGCTAGCAAAAAGCGTAATAAAGAATATAAAAAGAAGTATGTTTTTCAAATTTAGGGTTTTCGTTAAATTACTGCCAACGGTTTTGTGTATGATTAGTTGCGTGGTTTAAGGAACTAATTTAGCAAATAAAAACCGGATAGAATATTCCGCAGGAATATTCGTAAGTAGGCTTGTACCAGCAATTGATTATACACGTTGTTGGCATTTCGTTGTTTTTATTCAGGTTATTTATTTTCCTGTTCCTTTTTCTTAATATCTCTCATTGTTACTAACATTGTTAAAATTAAAAGGATATTCGACACAATTCCAGCAAATGGTCCTTTTTTAAGATTATCAAAATCAAGTTCTGAAATGTTGTAAATCATAAGTACAATACTTGCGATGATTATCAAATAAATAAAATATTTTTTTGTCATTGTTTTATTTATATTTTTTTTGCAAACTTTTTCAATTCCGATTGAGTGAGCAATTCCGCAACTTGCTAAATTCCGCATTCAATTCAGGTTTTGATTCCGCAAACAAGCTAAAATTCCAATTTAGTAAAGATTATTTTCAGAATCTTTCTTTTCTCTTTTAAAGGATTCTGTCAGACTTTTTAGTTCAGCAACTTTTTCCTTTTCTGTCAAAATTTTATTTCCTTTAATTTTCTCTTTTAGAGAATTGTATTTTTTCTTTAGAGATTCAATATGGTCATTTTGTCCAAAAGAATGCAATTTTAATTCTTCCATAATTTTCCTTTTGAGTTCGTTCGTCAATGAATGCCAACGTTTATGTATAAGAATAGTTGCGGGTTTGTATGCGAGGATTTTCCGAAGGAAAATCAGACGTTACAAACACGCAACGCCCTTTGGTTAAGCACTAAACCGTAATTATTTTTATACGGTGTTAGGGTACGTTTTTTATTCTATATATTTTATTTTTCTCGTTTTAACCATTTTTGTTTTTTTCTTTTTCAACTTTCCGTTTTCGGTTTGAATATGGCTATATCTTTTTTTTGAAATCCAATTTCCTTTTTTGTCATACTTATATTCAATTGTGTAACAAACATTATCATTGTCGTTCCAATTTCTTTTGTAAAATATTAAATCTCCTTGTTCATTATATTTATTCGAAGTCTTTTGTTTTTTCTCTCCAGAATGACTTATGGCTCTATTGTTAGAATTAACCAGCTCATTTTTATTGTTATATTGATTAACGACGACGATGTTATTTTCTAAATCGTAATTTGCAGTTTCATAACCAATTAAACTACCATTTCCATTAAAATTCTCAAGTCTAATTAAGTTTTTTTCTTTGTCGAGGAAGTATTGAGCGATATTCGAAATTTGTTTTTGAGAATTATAATCTATCTGAACAAAATTGCCAATTGAATCATATTTATATTCAGTGTGTTTTGTTTGATATCCAATTATGTTTATCCATCTTTTGTTGTCAAGTTTAACTCTCCTTTGTAAACTGTCATACTTATAAATATTTAGCCAAATCAATTTATTTTTATCATCGAACCTTTTTAGGCTTGTCAATTGCATTGACTTATTGAAGTCCTTATGCTCAATTTCCGTTTTAATTCCGTCCGAATTATAAAAACTTGTTTTTTCAATAATTTGATTGAAATTTGCATTCTTCTCGTATTTGGTAGCATTGCTGTTATAACTTGCTATTGACTGTGAAAAGGTCAGTTGCGATAGAAGGAAAGTAGCTATTAAAATTGTTAATCTCATTGATGTTTACTTGGTTTCTGTATTATACTGATATAGGTTGACTCTTTTTAGTTAATATTTAGACGTTCAAAAGTTTTTTTTTTAGCCGTTTAGAATGCAAAAAAAAGTTTGAACTAGGTTTGTTCTTAAATTGTAAGTTCAGGTAAATTTGCATTATTTTTTCGGTACGACTTGTATTTGATGTTTGGATTGAGATGGACTTCAGTAGGTTTTCTGAGATCCAGGCTAAAATGGGTTCTTAAATTGTTATAAATATAGACTGCTTGTTGTGTCATTTTTTGTGCTAATTGAGTGTTTTTAATGGTTTGTTTTAATCCATATTCATATTTAAGC
>NZ_JAEMEF010000021.1 GCF_016785945.1 Olleya sediminilitoris
TGTAATAAGCTATTAAAACAAGCTTTTGCAATAGCAAAATCAGGATTAACTTATGATAATAATTATAGAAGTGTTTTATTGAAAAATTAATGAGTTTTTACTTGTTTTTTACCACAGTACTTTGTTGTACGTAGGCTTTTTCGTTCTTCTTATCATTTTTGTTAAACTAGGAATAATCCCTACAAATACACTAATTCCAATTATAAGACCATAATTTACGTCATTCCAGTTTAATTTTCTAATTCCATCTTCACAAGCTGTACATTCAATAACTTTGAAATTAGCATCTATTGAAGAAATTCCAAATAATACTGTTCCAAACAGGATAAGACTAATAATAACACTTTTAAATATTTCATAAAGATTACGTTTTAAATTTTGAAGTGTCAAAATTAATAGTCCAATTCCAAAGGATATAAAGTAAAGCTTATTAGAAAAAGCGTAAAAATTCTTTCCCACAAACTTTATCTTTTCAGATGTTGACCATATAAAAATACCTTGAATAAATTCTCTAAAAAATAATTCAGAAAAGTAAGCAATAACAATTCCAAATATGAAAGATAAAATTCCTAAAGTTATTTTTTTTGCCAAAGTAAAAGTTTTCAGTTCGTTTAAATTAAATCTATTTTTGAATTGCTTTAAGTTGGATGTTTTTCCACCAATCTTTTTGGTCAGAATTCAGTATATGTTTTTTAATTTCTAAATCTAAACTTTCTATTTTTTGTTTAAATTCTTGCAAAAGAATGTTTTCAGAAATTTGTCTGTGATTAATTACTTTTTCTATTTTGTGTCTTGTAATTAAATCATAGTCAATTTCGTATCTCCATTCTAAATAAAAATCTTCATTAACATCTTTCAATTCTTCACTCAATGTTTCATATCTTGATAGTAAATCTGAAGGACTGAAATCAGTAAGTTTTTCGACTTGATTTATGAATTCAGTATAATCTTCCCAATATTTTTTGTCTTTCTTGATTTTCATTAGAGCTTACGTACAACGTGTTTGTGTATGATTTCGTTGCGTGGTTTAAGCACTAAATTTAGCAAATAAATCACAGATAGAATATTCCGAAGGAATGTTCGTAAGTCGGCAGTGACATAGCAATTAATTATACACGGTGTTGTAATTAGTTATTTAATTTTAATAAAATATTCTTCAATTCATTAATGTCTTCTCGGGCAGATGGCTCTTTTACAATTTTCAGAGCTTTATTAGTGAATTCAGAGGATGTTTTATAGTCTTCTTTTTTATAATATGAATTTGCCAAATTATAATAAAAATAACCTTTTCTTTCTTGGACGTTTTCAAAATCAAGTCCCTTTTTTAAAATTTCAATCGATTTGTCAAATTTTAAAAGCTTATTGTAAGCAGTACCAAAATTCATATAGGTTGAAGTATTTAAACTATCAACTTTTAGTGACTTTTCGAAATACATAATACATTCGTTCAAATTTTTTAAATCTGCAGAAATATCACCTAAAGCATTAAGAATAATAGTGTTATTTGGTTCAATTTTATTTGCTTTTTCATACAGTTTTTTAGCCTTTCCAAAGTTTCCTTTCGCATATTGGTCAGAAGCTAGGTCAAAAGTTACCGAAGCAATTGAATCCTTCATCCAGCCTTTTTCATATTGATTTTTATTTATGAAGGTTGTGTCTTTAGATTGTTTTGAAATAATCTGTTCAGAATCTGATTTACAGTTCAGAAGAGTAAGGGTTATGAATATTATCAATAGGTTTCTCATAATTAATTACAACGTTGTTGTATAAGGTTAGTTGCGTGTTTCAAGCAACTAATTTACTAGATTAATCACGAACGGCGAAATTCCGAAGGAATTTCCCAAGTGAGCTAAAACTAGCAATTAATTTTATACGGTGTTGTAAACAGGCTTTTTTCATTCTATAATTACGCTAAATGTTTTTGATTCGTTATAAACAGTAATTCCAAAAAGATTCCATTTTAAAATTCCATTAGCAATAAATTCCGCTTTTCCATTCATATTCAAATTGTTCGTATCTATTGACTTAAATTCCCACATATAACCGCTCACAATTCCAGTCAAATAACTGTTACTTTCAATTGGGATATATTCATTCTGTTCTATAGAATATTTTACAAGCATATTTATATCAAAAGTCCAATTATCTTCCAATTTCACTTGTTTAATTTCCGAGTTATTTTTTCTCTCATAGTTTTCTGTTATTGATATTCGGTTTGAGTTTTTTCCTGAATTAGATGCGGAAATTATTTGTACAATTCCGATTACCATTATAAAGATTGAGACAAATTTAAATTGTGGTTTAAATATTTTTTTTCCTTTAGCTATAAATCCAACAATTAGATAAAGAAAGTAAAGAACAATCATTCCGTTTATTATAGACCAAATCAAATGTATCATAGTTTTCGTTTTTCAGCTGTCTCGTCCTGAAATATGGCTACAGGTTAAAATTTATTTTTAAGCTGATAATTTATATACCATATTCGGTGTTTTATAACCTAAAGATAAGTGTAATCTTATTTCGTTGTATAAATTAATTGCATTTTTTGCAGCTCTCTTTGCGTGAGCTTTGTTATCAAAGGTTTGGTCGAGATAAAACTCATCTTTTAGAATTCCATTTATGCGTTCTGCCATAGCATTTTCGTAACAATGATTTTCTTCAGTCATACTAATATTTATCTTTTTTCTTTTAAGTATTTGTGTATATACATTGCTACAATATTGTATTCCTCTGTCTGAATGATGAATAAGTTGTTTAATGTTTTTAGCTTGATAAATGGCTTTGTTTAAAGCTCTTACACAGCCTTTTAATTCTAGGCTGTCACTAAGGTCGTAACCAACGATTTTCCTGGAATGCATATCAGTTATTAAGGCTAAGTAACAAAAACCTTTTACTGTTCTAATATAAGTTATATCACTAACCCAAACTTGATTAGCTCTAGTAACCTCTAAGTCTTTTATGATGTTATTATACTTATAAAAACGATGATACGAGTTAGTAGTTCTAGCACTTGTTTTCTTTCTAAGAGTTAGCATTTGGTGTTTTCTAAGGACATTAAACAAAGTGTCTCTACCCACCTTAATATTGGCTTTAGTAAAATTTATATCTAATGATTTCACAAGTTTTCTCACACCTTCTCTAGGAAGGGATTTACGTCTTTTACTAACAATTTCAATAATCTGTTGTTCTAGTTTTAAACGATTATCAGCTCTAGATTTGTATTTATAATACGCATCACGTTTAAGTCCAAAACAATGATTTATAGTGGTTAAAGAGGCAAATCCCTTAGATTTTTCTTTGGCTTTGGTTAAGGCTTTATACTTAGCTTTTTTTTTAGTTCAGCAACAGATTTATAGCCTAGATCTTCAGCAGCTACTTCAAGATAGGAATCTAATACCATGGTATCTAGATCCTTTTTAAGTAATAGTTTTTTAAGTTGCTGAATCTCTTTTTGAAGTGCTTTAATTCTAGATATTTCGTCTTTTGTTTCCACTTTTACTCTGGTGTTCATTAAGTCTTTACGATTATACTTTTTAATCCACTCATTAATCGTTGTGGGTGCAATAGAGTAGAGCTTACAAAGTTCGCTTTTTGTGTGTTTACCTTTACTGAGTTCATCAAGAATTTTTAGTTTAAAAGGTTCTGAATACCGTCTAATTACTTTGTCGTTTTTGTACATAATGTTTAAAATTATGTAGCCTTTATTCAGGACGGGTCATGCTTACCTATAACGTTGTTGTATAAGATTAGTTGCGTGGTTTAAGTACTAAAGTTAGCAAATAAATCACAGATAGAAAGTCCGCAAGGACTTTCGTAAACTAGCTAGAACTAGCAATTAATTTTATACGGTGTTGTAGCCAGTTATTTTTTTGGTATCTTATTAATCATCTCTTCGGCATTTGTGTTTTTGGGATTCAACTCCAATGACTTTTTATAGTTTAACAGAGCCAATTCATATTGTTTATTTGTATAATAAGCTTCTCCCAAACTATCATAAAGGTTACCATCGCTTGGAAATTCAGAAACAGCTAATTTGAATATTTCTATACTTTGATTCATCATTTTCAATGATAATAAATCATAACCGAGACTATTCAATTCATTTGGGTTTTCAAAACTATAGATGTCATAATCACTTTCTTTTAATGCGTAATAGTATTTGACTCCTTCATTAATATTCTCTAAACATTTTTGCCTTATTGCCCGATATATAGATTTTTTAGGTAAAGTAAAAGCTTTGTCTTTCATTATGTCATATACAGAGTGGGCTATTTCCGGTACTTGATTTTTATGGTTGGACATCAATATAATATTGAGGTCATCCTTGAATTCACTTATGTAAATTGATTCAAATTGATAGGATTGACCACCGTGAGTATGTGTTTCAAATAAATCATCAGAACCGCCAAGAATTGTATGTTCATTTTCAAAATATTGGTTCTTTAAAAGCAATTTTAAAGTTTTTCTTGAAATTAGTTTGTTATGATTTAAAGCCATAATCCATTTATTCAAATCATCTATTGATACCCATAACCAACCTTTGGATGTGTAAATTTCTGAAGCATTTTCCTTATATATATCAAAACTCCTAGCTCTATTTGGATAGTCGAAATTTGGATCAAAAACTACATTTTTCATTTTTAAAGGTGTAATAATATTTTCTCTCATAAATTCTTGAAATGTTTTTTTTGTAACATTTTCGATAATTTTTTTTTGGAGAAAAATACTATTGTTATTATAATTAAAATCTGTACCTGGTTCAAACAGTAAACTTGGTAGTGCTTGTAAATCTTCTAGGTAATCATTTTCATTTTCTACATTATCCCAATCAATTTGAGGAAGACCACTCACATAGTTTAAAAGATGCTTGATGGTAACTTTTTCGGACCATTCTGGTAGTCCTAAATCAAATTTTGAAAGCTTGTCGTCTAGGTGTAAAACCCCTTTCTCAATTAACATCATAATAGACACGGCAACAAATTCTTTTCCTATTGAACCTGGACTGAAAATAGATTTTTTTGTCAGTTCAGTTTGTCCTGAACCGTCTGTGTATCCGAATGATTTTTGATATACCAAAGAATCGTTTCTAGTAACCAATACGTTTCCATTAAAAATTCCTCTATCTGAACTAATTTGCATCAGAGAATCAATGGTTTTATTGTATTTGAAAAAAGGTTGAGTTTCTAGTTCTTGTGCGTTGATGAATCCTAAAAAGGATAAAGAAAGGAAGAGAGTAATGTATTTGTTCATAGTTTTAAAATTAGGTTTATAGTCTAAAGACTAAATAATTTTAAAATTGTTACAGTTTTTGTATTATACTGATATAGGTTGACTCTTTTTAGTTAATATTTAGACGTTCAAAAGTTTTTTTTTTAGCCGTTTAGAATGCAAAAAAAAAGTTTGAACTAGGTTTGTTCTTAAATTGTAAGTTCAGGTAAATTTACATTATTTTTTCGGTACGACTTGTATTTGATGTTTGGATTGAGATGGAC
>NZ_JAEMEF010000022.1 GCF_016785945.1 Olleya sediminilitoris
ACTGGATATAGTATCTCGGTAGGGACAACTTCTGGTGGAACGGATATTATAGATAACCAAGATCTTGGAGATGTAACAACTTACAACTTGGTATCAGATTTACCTGAAACAACAACCATATATGTTACCATTACACCATATAACGCGGTGGGTAATGCAGTAGGATGTTCTGAGGAAGCATTTACAACTGAAACGCTACCTACGCCTCCTAACTGTACCACTTTAACTAGTCCACTAGACAATGCAACTGACGTAGATATTACTACAGATTTAAGTTGGAATGCGGCGACTGACGCAACTGGATATAGTATCTCGGTAGGGACAACTTCTGGTGGAACGGACATTGTAAATAACCAAGATCTTGGTAATGTAACAACTTACAACTTGGTATCTGATTTACCTGAAACAACAACCATATATGTTACCATTACACCATACAACGCGGTGGGTAATGCAGTAGGATGTTCTGAGGAAACATTTACAACTGAAACACTACCTACACCTCCTAACTGTACAACTTTGACTAGTCCACTAGACAACGCAACTGACGTAGACATTACTACGGATTTAACTTGGAATGCGGCAACTGATGCAACTGGATATAGTATCACTGTAGGGACAACTTCTGGTGGAACGGATATTATAGATAACCAAGATGTTGGTAATGTAACCACTTACAACCTAACATCGTACTTACCAGAAACAGCAACAATATATGTTACCATTACACCATACAACGCAGTGGGTAATGCAATAGGGTGTGCTGAGGAAGCATTTACGACTGAAACATTACTATACCCTCCGACATGTACAACATTAATTAATCCAATCAATAATGAAACTGACGTTGTTTTAGACACTAGTATTGACTGGGAGTTGGTTGCTACAGCTGACGGTTACACCATCTCTATAGGCTCTACATCTGGTGGGACTGATATTGTAAATAATCAAGATGTTGGTAACACAACCTCGTATACTGTAGTGGATGACTTAATTCAAAACCAATCGTACTTCGTGACCGTAACACCTTACAACGCTGACGGTGAGGCACAGGGCTGTTCAGAAAGTAGTTTTACAACATTAACAATTCCTAAAAATGATGTAAAATATGGTTTCTCACCAGATAACGATGGTATAAACGACTTCTGGCATATCGAAGGTATAGAAATGAATCCTAACAACACCGTTACCATTTTTAACCGTTGGGGAGATATGGTATTTCAAATTGAAAATTATAATAACACCACTAATGTCTTTAAAGGTATAGCCAATAAAAAGACTAAAATGGGTGCAGATGTATTACCAGAAGGAACTTACTTCTTCCATTTTGATATTGATGGCCCTCATAATTTCGACAAATTAAAAGGATTCGTAATTATAAAAAGATAATCCCAAAGCAATGAATATTACAAAAAAAACAATCACACTTGTCATAATTATAGGGTTCACCTACTGCTTAAAAGCACAACAAACCCCTACTTTTTCAGAGTATAACTATAACCCATTTATCATTAACCCAGCATACGCTGGGTTAACAGAAAATACAGAGTTTACATTAAGCAATACTGGCTTTTTCAATCAATTTGATGGCAGCCCAAAAAGTTTCTCTTTTAGTGGACACGGATCTTTAAATAGAAACAAAATAGGAATTGGTGCTGGTATAACACGTGATAAAATTGGGGTCACAACCTCTACCGCTTTTTTCGCTGCCTATTCTTATAAAATATTTTTCGACTTTAAAAGCAATAGACCGTATTGGCAATTGTATGACGCTGGAGTCTTATCTTTTGGTATCACTGCTGGATTACAACAGTATCAAAATAACTTAACAGAATTGGGGATTTTAGACGACCCTAAGTTCTCACAAGATATAAACGCAACAATTCCTACAATAGGGTTCAGCGTTCTATTCAATCATGCCTCATTTTATGTTGGACTTTCGACACCTAATGTTATGGGAGACCGTCTAGCGTCCGATAGTGATTTAGTATTAAACAGTCCCTATTATGGCTACATTGGGTACCGTTTTTATAATAATCGTTTTAAAGATTTTATGATCAAACCAAATATCCTGCTAAAACACGAAGAAGGCGCACCACTTCAAGCAGATTTTAATGTGTCACTTAGTTATAAAAACAAACTAGAAATTGGTACAGGGTATAGAACCAGTAATGCTATAAACTTTTTAGCCGGAGTCTATCTGTATAAGCATTTACGTGCAATATACACTTACAACCTAGCTAACAAAAACACAACTTTTGGAAGTACACATGGTATAATACTAAGCCTTCAACTTGGTGACGGTTACAGTAATGATTAATTTTTTCAGTACATCCATAAACAAAAACAGACGCTTTAATTAGTGTCTGTTTTTGTTTTATATAAATGCATTTAAAAATCCAAAATGGGCAGATTCATTAATAGTTGTCATTCAAAACACAATAAATACAGTGTTGATATTGATTACAAAATAAAAGAGGTATTAACAGAACCCTAGATAAAACACCTCCAGAATATGACAAGTTAAAAGCAATCGCAATCCAATACCTTTAATGATAGAGGCTAATCAAAAATACGTAGTTATACGTATTGTACTTGCAAGTGCATTATTGTAATTTAGCTTTTAATTATACAGCTATAATAAAATGAAACTTATTTGATATAAGTTACTAAAAGTTGTCATAACGGGAAATATAACCCCAAAAACAACTATATTAGTTGTCATATAACCAGTTAGGCAACATTTGAAAAAAAACTCGCAGAATATTAACAAACTAATTGAAATGGACAGTTCACTCATTCTGACTTTCGAAAAAACAATTAAAATTATAGCTTCGATAAAAATAAAGAACTATAACAATTAAACCAATGAAAAACATCGTACTCATTCTTATCGGATTTTTAACAATTCAAACGTTTGCTCAAAGCAAGAACTTTATTGATCAACCATTTTTAGAAACAATTGCGGAAATCGACACTTTAGTTACACCAAACAAAATTCATCTGGTAATAATATTGAACGAAGAAGACAACCGAAATCGAAAATCAACAGAGGAATTGGAGGCTTCAATGTTGAGAGTTTTGAATTCACTAAAACTTGATTTAGAAAAAAACCTTTCGCTTTTAGATTATAGTAGCGATTTCAAAAAATACTTTTTAAGCGGACAAAAAATACTAAAAACCAAAATGTATTCATTAATTGTTAATGATGCACAAACTGTTGGAAAAGTAATGGCAGGATTGGAACGTGAAGAAATATCAAACGTATCTATTACAAAAACGGAATATTCTAAATCTGACCAATTATTACTGAATTTAAAAGCAAAAGCAATTTTAAAGGCAAAACAGAATGCCGAAAAAATGGTTGAACCTCTAAATCAGAAAATCGGAAAAGCTATTTACATTTCGGATTTAGAAACTGAATCAATAACAAGTCAATTACAAGGTAGAGTTGCAGGTGTGCAAATAAGAGGATATTCGAGTATTTATGGAAGTCGAGCTCAAGAAGACATTGTGATTGATTTTGAGAAAATGAAGTTTTCAACAAAAGTAAAAGTGAAATTTACAATTGAATAAAAAACGTTGCCTAACAATGTGTATAATTCATTGCTAGTTAGAGCTTACTTACGAAAGTCCTCGCGGACTTTCTATCTGTGATTTATTTGCTAACTTTAGTACTTAAAAACGCAACGAAATCATACACCAACCGTTGCCATTCATTTAAGAACGAATTAGAATTATGACAGAAAAAGATAATCGAGAGAAACTTTTTGACAAGATTATGTCAATTACGAATTCAACTATTGATGATTTAATTACAAATTCTGATCAAGATAAAGGAGTATTAATTTATAATGAAATTAAGCCTCAAATTAAAGAATTAAAAGATTATTTGCTTAACATTTCTCTTGAAAATTTATACGAATTACCAGAAAGCAGGTTTAATATTTTAAATAGTGCTCTGAATCCTATTTTTGAGGAAATAGGAAAAATTCAAACTACCGAAAAAAATCCAAACCAAACAGATTCGCAACAAAAACAAAGAACTGTTCAATTTTTCACCTATAAAGCAAATCAAGGTGGAAATGGTTACTTTGAAAAAGAAAAAGAAAAAATCTGGCAAATAATTTTAGAAGCTATTACTTTAGAAAACAGAAAATCTCAAGATGATTCAATAGCTTCGAAAAAAGTTAAAGAACTTGAGAAGATAATTAAAGGAGTTAAAAGTTCTGAAAATGAAATTACAAGTATTCTAAATTCCGCAAAAACGGAATTATCAAAAGGTGGTGTTAGTAAACATTCTGATATTTTTGGTAGTCAAGCAGAAAAGCATAAAACGAATGCTAAAACTTGGAGAAAAAATGCAACAGGCTTATTAGTATTAAATTCTATCGTAATCATTTCGATTTTAATAATAGTTATTTGGATTGTAAGCGATAAGACATTAAGAATTCAAGTTGGTATATTTGGAGCAGCATTAGTTTCATTAGTTTCATACGCAGTTGTTTTGTGTGTGAAAAATTATTTTGCTGAAAAACACAACCAAAATGTGAATCAACATAGAGCTAATTGTTTAGGAACTTATAACACTTTTATAGATTCAGCAGATGAAGAAAGAAAAGCAGCAGTTTTAATTCAAGCTACTAATACTATTTTTTCTCATCAAAATACGGGATATTTAAAAAAAGAAGGAGAAAGTACAAATCCAAACCCAATAGTGGAAATAGTAAGAAATGTAACAAAAGGAAATACAGAATAAAAAAACGAAATGGCAACACCGTATATAATTTATTGCTAGTTCTAGCCTACTTACGAAAATCCTCACGGATTTTCTATTCGGTTTTTATTTGCTAAATTAGGCACTTAAAACACGCAACAAACAAACCATATACAAAAACGTTGTAGCACATTTAAGACTTGAACTTTCCTGAAATAGGTTGACTAAAAATCAAACAATTAATTACAGTCACTTATGAAAACACAAAATGAACACTGGCGAAAAAAAAGCTACCAAAAAGCCACTTTAGAAACCAAACTTTTAGTCG
>NZ_JAEMEF010000024.1 GCF_016785945.1 Olleya sediminilitoris
TAACATTACTGGTTTGGGCTAATCCGCGTTCGCTCGCCACTACTAACGGAATCACTTTTGTTTTCTTCTCCTCCGGGTACTTAGATGTTTCAGTTCTCCGGGTTTGCTCACCTTACGGTGTAACATGTCTTCAACATGCTGGGTTGCCCCATTCGGATATCTACGGATCAACTTGTATGTGCCAATCCCCGTAGCTTTTCGCAGCTTATCACGTCCTTCATCGCCTCTGAGAGCCTAGGCATTCCCCATACGCTCTTATTTAGCTTATTGTACTATTTGCTTTTTAATGAGTTACATTGTTAACAGTAGCTCGTGACTAACTATTAACAAGTTATTATTTAAATAAATGAGTAATACTCATTTATTTTTTTTCATGTATCTTTTTTCAATATGTCAATGAACTTTTTCAACAACGTAGTGTTGATTGTGGAGAATATCGGAGTCGAACCGATGACCTCCTGCGTGCAAGGCAGGCGCTCTAGCCAGCTGAGCTAATCCCCCATTAATAAATCCCGAATGTTGTATTCAGAATTATCGATTTAGAATTAACAACTTCTAGAATTTCCTTTATTTATAGTATTAGTAGTCTCAGGCAGACTCGAACTGCCGACCTCTACATTATCAGTGTAGCGCTCTAACCAGCTGAGCTATGAGACTCTACTATAATAGATTTTAAATTAACAGCAGGAGAATAAACTTTTTGTTTATTTATAATAAAACATTCTTTAATCGTCTTTCTCTAGAAAGGAGGTGTTCCAGCCGCACCTTCCGGTACGGCTACCTTGTTACGACTTAGCCCTAGTTACCGATTTTACCCTAGGCCGCTCCTTACGGCGACGGACTTCAGGCACTCCCAGCTTCCATGGCTTGACGGGCGGTGTGTACAAGGCCCGGGAACGTATTCACCGCATCATGGCTGATATGCGATTACTAGCGATTCCAGCTTCACGGAGTCGAGTTGCAGACTCCGATCCGAACTGTGATAGGGTTTATAGATTCGCTCCTTCTCGCGAAGTGGCTGCTCTCTGTCCCTACCATTGTAGCACGTGTGTAGCCCAGGACGTAAGGGCCGTGATGATTTGACGTCATCCCCACCTTCCTCACAGTTTGCACTGGCAGTCTTGTTAGAGTTCCCGACTTAAATCGCTGGCAACTAACAACAGGGGTTGCGCTCGTTATAGGACTTAACCTGACACCTCACGGCACGAGCTGACGACAACCATGCAGCACCTTGTAAATTGTCCGAAGAAAAGTCTATCTCTAAACCTGTCAATTTACATTTAAGCCCTGGTAAGGTTCCTCGCGTATCATCGAATTAAACCACATGCTCCACCGCTTGTGCGGGCCCCCGTCAATTCCTTTGAGTTTCATTCTTGCGAACGTACTCCCCAGGTGGGTCACTTATCACTTTCGCTTAGCCACTCAAACCGAAGTCCGAACAGCTAGTGACCATCGTTTACGGCGTGGACTACCAGGGTATCTAATCCTGTTCGCTCCCCACGCTTTCGTCCATCAGTGTCAGTATATTATTAGTAATCTGCCTTCGCAATTGGTATTCTATGTAATATCTATGCATTTCACCGCTACACTACATATTCTAACTACTTCATAATAACTCAAGATAACCAGTATCAAAGGCAATTCTACAGTTGAGCTGCAGGATTTCACCTCTGACTTAATTATCCACCTACGGACCCTTTAAACCCAATGATTCCGGATAACGCTTGGATCCTCCGTATTACCGCGGCTGCTGGCACGGAGTTAGCCGATCCTTATTCTTACAGTACCGTCAAGCTGCTACACGTAGCAGTGTTTCTTCCTGTATAAAAGCAGTTTACAACCCATAGGGCAGTCTTCCTGCACGCGGCATGGCTGGATCAGAGTTGCCTCCATTGTCCAATATTCCTCACTGCTGCCTCCCGTAGGAGTCTGGTCCGTGTCTCAGTACCAGTGTGGGGGATCCCCCTCTCAGGGCCCCTACCTATCGTCGCCATGGTGTGCCGTTACCACACCATCTAGCTAATAGGACGCATAGTCATCTCTTACCGTAACCTTTAATGTTGTCTTGATGCCAAGTCAACATACTATAAGATATTAATCCAAATTTCTCTGGGCTATCCCTTAGTAAGAGGCAGATTCTATACGCGTTACGCACCCGTTCGCCGGTCGTCATCTTTAGCAAGCTAAAATGTTACCCCTCGACTTGCATGTGTTAAGCCTGCCGCTAGCGTTCATCCTGAGCCAGGATCAAACTCTTCATCGTTAAATTTTTAAGTGTTTCCACTAATATGCTTAACAATTAAAGTTGTTTAAAAATACTCAAAATGGTTTATTCTCTTGTTTGAATTAAATCGTTTCCAATTTAATTCTTACGCTGTCAATTCAATATGTTTATGAACTTTTCTGTAT
>NZ_JAEMEF010000025.1 GCF_016785945.1 Olleya sediminilitoris
GGATTTTCAATGTTGACGAGATCTGTAGTCTCTGCGTATATATTAACCTTATTCCTCTCTTTTGTGCTTTCTTATTTATATGTCTTAAATTTAATGTTTTTATTAAAATGCTAACTTAAGCCGTATATAATTCATTGCTAGTTATAGCCTACTTACGAAAGTCCTCGCGGACTTTCTATCTGTGATTTATTTGCTAACTTTAGTGCTTAAACCACGCAACGAAATCATACACAAACACGTTGTAGCACATTTGAGAAAAACTTGAACTAAAATGAAAAAATCCAGTCTGATTTTAATGTTGATTGTATTATTAAGTTGTGAAGATTTAGTCGAGCAAACGTATAAATTTAATGTAAAAAATGAAACAGAAAACGAACTTTACTTTTATATAGATGATAAATATCCTGACACAACTCTAACAACTGAAAATTT
Organism: Olleya sediminilitoris; assembly: GCF_016785945.1. Classification (GTDB taxonomy): domain Bacteria; phylum Bacteroidota; class Bacteroidia; order Flavobacteriales; family Flavobacteriaceae; genus Olleya; species Olleya sediminilitoris. The sequence goes on from NZ_JAEMEF010000025.1 coordinate 433, forward strand.
TACAAACAAGATTGTTCCAATGTCAACCTTTAGATTAGGACTATTTAAAGCCCAAGACGAATTTTTTGAAGAGGCTATAAATGACACTCTTTCTTTCTATTTCATATCAAAAGAAACGGTGTCGAACTTCGACTGGAATGAAATACGAAACGAATATCTTATACTAAAACGCTATGATGTAAGTTTCGATGATTTTCAGTCTATTGATTTTGAAATTGTTTATCCACCAACGCTGGAAATGGAGAATATAAGAATGTATCCGAATGATTAAAAACGTGCCACAACAACGTGTATAATTAATTGCTTTGGTCGTTGCATACTTGAAAAATTCCTTCGGAATTTTCTCGCGTTTGTTTTTGTTTACTAAATTAGTTGCTGAAACACGCAACTAACCATACACAAAACCGTTACCCAACATTTGACAAAAATTGAACTTTAGAACAAAATACATACTTCTGATTATCGGAATTCTTGATTTAATATTGATATATTACAATCATAATAACGCATTGACAGAAACGAGTTTTGACCCGCCAGAATTGAAATATTCAAAATGGTTATTTGGAATTGGAATTATATGCGTTGGACTTTATTTTTCTAATAAAAATTGGCAAAAGGTATTGACAAAAATTATGATTGGAGCTCTTGGAATTTGTTTAGCTCTTAACACATATTTATTTTTTCAAATAATTTAATAATGTTCAGTACTAAAAAGAAAAACTGATTGAAAAAACTAAACTATAGACAAGTTTCAATGCTTCTTTATGGAATTGCATTAATTACACCAATGTTTTTCGGCACTTGGACAATTGGTGTTTTTGGACTGTTTATGGGATGGTTAGGAGTATTTGCTTTAGAACCATTTGTTGCGATTCCTTGGATTGCGAATTTCCTATATTTCGGAAATTTAATTTTTAACAAACTGAATCTGAAAACGAAAATCGGAATATCGGTTTTGACTATAATATTTGCCTTATTTGTAATCGGACTTCGAGAACTACCAGAGAATGAAGGCGGTCGGAATTCAGACATTGTTGTTGGAATTGGATTTTTAATTTGGATTTCGAGTTTTGTAGTTTTACTAATCGGACAATTAAAAGAAAAAAATAAAAACGTTGGGTAACACCGTATATAATTTATTGCTAGTTCTAGCCTACTTACGAAAATCCTTGCGGATTTTATATTCGGTTTTTATTTGCTAACTTTAGTACTTAAACCACGCAACAAACCATACACAAACACGTTAGCATACATTTGAAATGACTCTTTCCGAAGTATATTTTTATATGATAATTATAATTTACCAACTTTTTAGTTTGGTAATAATAACATTTACGGAAGACCTAAAAGAGGATAAATATTATAAACGATATTTGAAAATCACATTCTTAATCGGATTTCTTGGAATTGTAATGGAATTGTTTAATTGGAATTATTTCTGTCGATTTAATTGCACTCTACTGACCTTCTCACCTTTTCTGACTTTATTAATCTCAAAAGGGGTTATTGAATTTTATAAAAAAGTATTCAAAAGAGAAGCTTTTCAAATGTACTATGGAAAATTGTCGGACGGAATTTGGATAAAGAACAACGGAGATTTAAAACACAAAGGATATTATAGTTGGTATACTGTGAATATTACGAGTTTTCCGCTTTTTATTATAACAGCAATATTTTTACTGATAGAAAAAAACGTATGCTAACATTGTATATAAAAAATTGCTATTTTGTGCTTAACCAATGTGTGTTGCTTTGTTTGCTTGCATCTGATTTTCCTTCGGAAAATCCTCGCACACAAACACGCAACATTTCATATACGTAACCGTTACCACACATTTGAGAATTGAACTTTCCTGAAATAGGTTGACTAAAAATCAAACAATTAATTACAGTCACTTATGAAAACACAAAATGAACACTGGCGAAAAAAAAGCTACCAAAAAGCCACTTTAGAAACCAAACTTTTAGTC
>NZ_JAEMEF010000026.1 GCF_016785945.1 Olleya sediminilitoris
TCATAATAACTTACAATGTAGCTTAATGGGTCTTGTCCGTCTAATACTTCTTCGTTTAAACTTTCTAAATCAAATTGTACACTATCATTGGTGGTGTCTCCATCGGTTTCCATATTATCATCACATTCTGAATAATCTAAGCTTTCCGTGTCTGGATTGACTTGTGCTGCTTCTTGAACTTCTATCACAAACGTTGTTGTGGTATCACAACCAGTGATGGTATTAGTGATGTTTACATAAATGGTTTGTGGGTTACTAGTGTTAGTGTATGGACTAACTAAGTCATTCATTGATTGGTCTGCTTCTGCTTGTGTCTCATGATAAGTGACTGTAAAGAGGGTTGGATCTTGTCCGTTTAGGATTTCGTCCGTTTTACTCTCTAAATCAAATCCGTATTGTCCGTCATTAAATAACTCGCAATAAATATAATCTGATATTGGCACTACTGCTGGTAATGGGTTGACCATGATATCAAAACTTACAATAGTGAAACATCCTGTTCCGCCTGTTCCTAAAGCGTCTGATCCATTTGTTACACGTACATATATAGTTTGTGGTGTAATGGCTACGCCTGGATTGTTTGGATCTTCATTACTATGCATGGTTGGATCTACAATCTGATTGCTTCCCATTAAGGCATCGTCTAAGTCTGTGTAGTAACTTGCACTAACGTTAGCTTCGCCATTGATGGTTGCTACCTCGTTTGTAGTTAGATCAAAGATTTCAATTAAATCGTTTGGTCCGACTACATCTACATCATCACACAACACGATATTATCTGGGTTTGGTGCTGGTGTTGGGTTGGGTAATACACGTATGGTTAAGGTTGTGAATGAGAAACAACCTGTGTCACCATCGGTAACACGTACATACACTGTTTGTGGATTGGCTGGATTGGTACCGACCATCATGTTAGTGTATTGCGTTGGGTCTGTTATAGCATTACTGTCTGCGGTAGCATCGGCTTGTGTTTCGTAATACGTCACAATCCAACTGGCATCTCCTGCTGTGATTTCATCATTTTTAACGGTTAAATCAAAAGTGGCTATCTCATCATTGTTTTCGTAATAATTAGCATCTAACTCATCACAAATTGTTAATGGTGTTGGTTGTACGATTACTGGTGGAAATTCTACACTGATTATAAATTCGCCTGTACTAACACATCCATTGGTATTGCTTACTAAACGTATATAAATAGTTTGTGGGTTGGTCGCGTTGGTATAGTTACCTGTGTTGACTATTGGACTACTTCCAGTTTCTGCATTGGCTTGTGTGGTGTGGTATGTTAGTGTGAAATCTGATGGGTTTTGAGTTCCTAGGATTTGTGGTGTCATAACCGTATCAAAATCAAATTGATTGAATCCATCGTCATTATCATCACAGACTACGTAATCGTCTATTGCTACTGGTACTACTGGTGAGGGTTGTACGTCTAATGGTAGTATAACGATAGTAAAACACCCTGTATTGTCGTTTTCTGCACGTACATAAACCATTTGGGTATTGGCTACAATGTTAGTGTATGGACTTATTAAAACATTAATGTCGTTGATGGCATCTGATTCTGTTTCGTGGTAACTAATAGTGACATCTGGTTCTCCGTTTAAAATTGCTGTGGTTTGACTGTCTAAATCAAAACTTGAGAATCCGTCATTGTCATCATCACATACTACTAATGTTGCTGGTGTGGCTTGTGGTGATGGTGTTGGGTTTACTCGTAAATCTAAAGTAATGGTACTAACGCAATTAGTCACATTGTCTTGGGCTCTGATATACACGGTTTGTGCATTGGCAACATTGGTATAAGGACTAAAAATTTGGTCTGCTGCTGTTGCATTATCGGCTCCGGATTGTGTGAAGTAGTACGTTAACGTAATACCACTTTGTCCGTTTAAAATCTGTGCATTGGCATCTTCTAAAGTAAATTCTTCTTGGGCTAAAGCGCTAGTTTCTCCTGGTAAATCGGTAGCGTTACATAACTCTAATGCATCAGGTTGTACTAATACTGGTAATGGATTAACCACTAAATCCATTGTTGTTACTGTTGAACATCCATTAGCGTTATCGTCTACTCTTACCCAAATGGTTTGTAAATCTGGCGTGGTGTTTACGTAAGCATTTGGTGTTGCTATTGCATTTTGTGGCACTTCTGCATTGGCTAGAGTCTCGTAAAATGTAATTGTGTAATCTGCTGTTGCTAGATCGTTACTGGTATCTGAATCTAACTGGTTTAAAATCTCTGCATTATTTAATTCTAAATCAAAAACCGCAATACCATCTGTATCGTTATCACAAACTTCTAATGGACTTGGGTCTGTGATTTGTGGGGTTGGGTAGACGATTA
>NZ_JAEMEF010000027.1 GCF_016785945.1 Olleya sediminilitoris
TATATAACATTTTAGGACAAGCTATACAATCGTTTGATTCTGTTACAACTCAAGAAGTGTCTATGTCTGCATTAACATCTGGAATTTATATTGCAGAAATAATAGAAACCTCAGGAGTAAAAACAACACTTAAATTTGTGAAGCAATAATTACCTAATTAACAAAATATCAATTATAGTATGCTTAAAAATATCCCTTTAACTATAATAACCTTAGCATTATTATTACCGTTTACAATATTTTCTCAATCAGGTCCAGGTGGAGTTGGTTCAAATCAAGGTACTTCAGACTTAATTATATGGTATAGACCAGATAATGGATTGTCAACTTCAGGAACTTTAATCGATACTTGGACAAATTCAGCAGGATTACCTGCATTTGATATTAGCGAAACAGGTACAAGGCGACCAACATTAAACACTGTGGCAGTTAATGGTTATGGAGAGGTTTCATTTGGCGGAAGTCAAAGGTTAAGAACCGGTTTAACTCTAACCACATCTAATTTTATTATAAATCAAGCGTCATCATTTCTTGTAGCCAAAGCAGATAATACCTCTCAAACATCTAGTGTTTATACTACTGATCCATTGGTAGGATCTACTAGATTTACCAATCATATTCCATGGAATGGAACTGTGTATTATGACATTGGTTCATGTTGTTCGCAGACTGCAAGAATACAAGTAGGTGGCTTAACAGGTTTGTTAAATTACTCTATTTGGTCTTATGATGCACATCCATCTACTGGTAAGCAACTTTATAGAAATGAAAATTTATTACAATCTAGACCAGGAACATCTACTTATAATTCACATAGCTCTCAACGCTTTAATTTAGGAGCAGCAACTTCAGGAACAGGTGGGTTTAGAGGAGATGTTACCGAATTGGTTGTTTTTAAACAAAAAGTTAATGAGGCTCAACGTATAATTATAGATAATTATTTGTCAGCAAAATTTAATCAAGCCTTAACAGCAAATGACTTCTACACACAAGACAATGCTGCTAACGGAAACTTTGATCATGACGTTGCAGGAATCGGTCAAGCTTCAGACGGTTCAAGTCATACAGACTCACAAGGTACGGGAATAGTTAGAATAAATACACCATCAACATTATCTAATGGAGATTATTTATTTTGGGGAGAAGAGACTAAAGATCCAACTTATAATTTTTCAACAGAAACAACTAATTACAGAGAACAATTAAATTCAAAATGGCGAGTTAGTAAAGTCGGTGATTTAGGTACAGTATCTGTTAGTTTTGATATTTCAGCAATAGATTTAACAGGTAAGCAAAGTTGCCAACCACTACAATTAGTCGTTAGTAATGATAGTAATTTTACATCACCAACCACATATGATTTAACAGTTTCAG
>NZ_JAEMEF010000028.1 GCF_016785945.1 Olleya sediminilitoris
ACTAATATGCTTAACAATTAAAGTTGTTTAAAAATACTCAAAATGGTTTATTCTCTTGTTTGAATTAAATCGTTTCCAATTTAATTCTTACGCTGTCAATTCAATATGTTTATGAACTTTTCTGTATTCCTTAAGATGTTATTTCCTTAAGCGGGTGCAAATATAATTTGCTTTTTTTAATCCCACAAGCTTTAAATGAAAAAATATTTTTTTTTATTTTAAAACTCTCAATAACTACTTTTAGAACGTTTTCCTAAAACTAATAACTTTAAAAAGGTTACGTCGTTTTCGGGGTGCAAATATACAACCCTTTTCCATTCTACCAACACTTATTTTAATCTTTTTTTAATTTAATTTTAATATTGCTTTTTAACAGCTTGTAATCAGCTGTTTATATACTTGAATTTTATTGTGTTTTTTTAATATTATCCTTGGATGATATGTCAGTGTTTGGCTACTTTAAAATCATGTTTTCTGATTGTCAACGCGTTAGGGATAGAACGGTCTGTTTGAGCTCTTTTTTTTATTCTAGCCTTTATTATAAAGAATTATACTTTTAATATGAAATATAGACCTTTTAATGTTGCCATCTACTTTAATAAAAAAAGCGAGTAGTGATAGCCCGACCCTTGGGGAACGCCATAATTAAACTATAAAAAGAAGTTCCAAACTAATCCAAACCTAATCTTGAAATCTCGAAATGGTTGGTTGGGTGCCGAATAATAATTAGGGTCGGTGAAAAGCGCATTGAAATGTTCGGCTTTTAGAAAAATTCTTGTTTGACGGATTTTTGCGTTTACAAAGAAGTCTAACCTAGAGAATCCTCCTAACTCTTGATCATTTTGGGTGTAAAACTCGGATAACAATGGATCGTAGCCGTCCATATTATATGATGAGAAGTAATTAAAGATTACCCCTGTTTGCAAATACATGGCTTTTTTGAATACATGGTTTGAGTAATAAAGCGTATTTCTAGTTACTATTTGTGGTACATTTAATGTATTTGAATCGTCTTGTACGTTTTGATATAGTATGGTATTGTCTAATGCAAAGTTTTTGTATTTAACTTCTTTTTCTAATTTAGCTTTTAGGTAGGTTATCTGATCTGTGTTTTGAAAGGGATTAACAGTTTCATCTTATTCAAAGACTATAATAAAACATCTAATTTTCAAATTTAGTATCTATTGCTGTCACAAATTTGAATTAATTAACACAACTATTTATTAAATTAATTTTATTCTACAGTAATAGTCTTTGGTTTTAATACTAGTAAACTTGTCACATTATGACCTAAATTAAATGGATATGACCTCGTGTATTAAACTCTTATTCTTAATAAATAGATTAACACACTTTGG
>NZ_JAEMEF010000029.1 GCF_016785945.1 Olleya sediminilitoris
GGAAGTGGAGCTCCATCAGGCGAATCTTATTGGTTTAACGGTACAGCAAACGATGGAGATATAACGATTCCCGCTTTAGCAGGAAACCAGATTTTAGTAGGTAATCCATATCCATCAGCAATTGGAGCTACACAATTTATAAATGACAATAATCCTATTACAGATGGTTCCTTATATTTTTATGAGCATTTTGAAACAAATAGTTCTCACGTATTAGCAGATTATCAAGGCGGTTATGCGACTTATAATTTGTTAACCTCAGTAGAGGCGCCAACACCAGCAGCAGGCGGAACGTCTTCCAAAGGCGCACCAAAAAATTCTGTAGCAGTAGGACAAGGGTTTTTTGTTAAAATTGCTAATAGTGGAAACATTCAATTTACAAATAGTCAACGTGAATTTGCAAGAGAATCGTTAAGCGAGTCTACATTTTACCGTTCTGCACAAGCCACAACAACGGATAATCGTATAAAATACAAGCTTCAGTTTAAAGACGCTTCAGACAATACAATGACTATTGCATTAGGATATGACCAAAATGCAAGTCCAGCTTATGACAGAGGTTATGATAGCGAAAGGTTTAATACGCTATCCAATCAAATATACTGGACTATTCCAGATAAAGAATTGTGTATTCAAGGATTAAATAGTTTTGATGTTTCAGAAGAAATTCCGTTAGGAATAAACATTAGTAACACAGGAGATTATACGTTTAAAATAAGCGAAACTTTAAACTTTCCAACAAACGAATCTATTTATTTAAAAGACAATCAGAATAATACATTTTATGATATCACGACAACACCAGTAACGCTGTATCTTACCGATGCTACTGATCAAGCAAGATTTTCTATAGTGTATCAAACTTCAGAAGCCTTATCAAACGCAGATTTTAATCAGAATGATAACACAGTGTATTACAATATCAGTAATGATAATTTAGTGTTAGACGGAATAGAAGATTTACAAGCAATAAAAAGCCTGAAAATATATAACATTTTAGGACAAGCTATACAATCGTTTGATTCTGTTACAACTCAAGAAGTGTCTATGTCTGCATTAACATCTGGAATTTATATTGCAGAAATAATAGAAACCTCAGGAGTAAAAACAAC
>NZ_JAEMEF010000003.1 GCF_016785945.1 Olleya sediminilitoris
CAGAGCTTTATCAATTCTCCCAAATTGATTAATAGCACTGTAAAGGTAGAGTGAATATTAGAGATATGAAATACGTAGAACTACGTATTTTTATTTGTAGTAGGTGTTAAAAAAAAGCTCCAAAACAATAAACTGTTTCAGAGCTTTATCAATTCTCCCAAAATTGATTAATAGCACTGTAAAGGTAGAGTGAATATTAGAGATATGAAATACGTAGAACTACGTATTTTTATTTGTAGTAGGTGTTAAAAAAAGCTCCAAAACAGTAAACTGTTTCAGAGCTTTATCAATTCTCCCAAATTGATTAATAGCACTGTAAAGGTAGAGTGAATATTAGAGATATGAAATACGTAGAACTACGTATTTTTATTTGTAGTAGGTGTTAAAAAAAAGCTCCAAAACAGTAAACTGTTTCAGAGCTTTATCAATTCTCCCAAAATTGATTAATAGCACTGTAAAGGTAGAGTGAATATTAGAGATATGAAATACGTAGAACTACGTATTTTTTATTTGTAGTAGGTGTCAAAAAAAAAGCCCTAAAACAGTAAACTGTTTCAGAGCTTTATCAATTCTCCCAAATTGATTAATAGCACTGTAAAGGTAGAGTGAATATTAGAGGTATGAAATACGTAGAACTACGTATTTTTTATTTGTAGTAGGTATCAAAAAAAAGCCCTAAAACAGTAAACTGTTTCAGAGCTTTATCAATTCTCCCAAATTGATTAATAGCACTGTAAAGGTAGAGTGAATATTAGAGATATGAAATACGTAGAACTACGTATTTTTTATTTGTAGTAGGTATCAAAAAAAAAGCTCCAAAACAGTAAACCGTTTCAGAGCTTTATCAATTCTCTCATAAATTGATTATTCAGCACTGTAAATGTACTGATTATGAACGATATATGAAATACGTAGAACTACGTATTTTTTATTTGTAGTAGGTATCAAAAAAAAGCCCTAAAACAGTAAACTGTTTTAGAGCCTTATCAATTCTCCCAAAATTGATTAATAACCATCGTAAAGGTATAATCAATTTGGGACTTATAAAATACGTAGAACTACGTATTTTTAATAACCTCTTTATTAAGATTAGCCCATAACATTAATTCGTTATGAGACCTTTTTAGATCAAGTTTTTTTACAATATTACTACGGTGTTTTTCAATGGTTCTAGGAGAACTCATAAGTTGTTTTGAAATATCTGTAGTGCTTAATTTTTCAGCTAAAAGCTTTACTACTTTAATTTCTGTAGGTGTAAGCTTTTCTAATAACGAGTCGCTACTATATGTAACTTTTGAGTTTAAATACGAAGCTATTTCTTCACTAAAATAAGGTTCTCCTTTTATAACATTAGCAATGCATGTTTCTATTTCTTCAACTGCAAACTCTTTTAAAATGTAACCATACACGTTACAAGCTCTAGCTTTATCAAACAAATGCTCTTCATTATCAAAGGTAATTAGTATGATTTTGGTTTCTAATTCATTTTTAAAACAAGCTTCTGCAACTTCTAAACCAGTCATTTTTGGCATTCTTATATCCAATAACGCAACGTCTGGTTTTAATTTTACAATTAAATTATATGCTGTTTGACCATCTTTAGCACTTCCTATAATATTAAAACCTTTAGAAGTAATAAAGTCTGATAAACCTCGTAGCATTAAAGGGTGGTCATCTGCGATGACAATGGAAACACTCATGTTTTTTTATTTTTTTGGGAGTTGATTGAGAGTATTAAAATTATAAAAAACTAACATGTTAGACTAATTTTTTTAAATACAAATACTTTTTTTCGTAATCTATAATAGCTTTTACTTTTTTTAAAATGTCTGCTCCAATTATACCATCAACAGTTTGTGCGTTGTGGTTTGATAGAGCAAGGTTAACGTGGCTTAAATCAAATAATACTAAAGCTAGTTTATTTATTTTTATTTTACCTATCTTAATAGTATTATTCTTGGATACTTGCGTTTGCATATCTGTAGCTCCAGCTCCAGCAGCTAATATTTTAGAGTCTTTAACCTTTTTTAGTATAAATTTTGGAGTCGCTTCAAATCCAACACAACTGTTTGATGCTCCTGTATCTAAAATAAAAAAACCTTTAATTCCGTTTATAGAAGCTTTGACTTCAAAATGGTTGGTTTTTGTTAATTTTAATTTGACTCTAGTATAACCTTTATCAAATAAAAAATCCTTTAAACTATTATCCATTTATCTTTTTCGTATTACAAAGTATAAAAGTAAAGCAATTGCCATACCAACAAAAGTAAAAAGAAGATAATTTAAGTTATAAGTGTTGTTTTTTGCTGTAACTGCACCATAATATATAAACGGACTCCAGTAATAAGGAGATTTCTTAATGTTAGAAATAGCTTTATTATTTAGGTAATCTATTTTTGATAAATGATTAGCAACAAAAGCAGAATGTGTTGACTTGTAATGTTTATAAAAAGAAGCCATGACTTGAGAGGTGGATAAATCATTAATTTTCCATAAAGAAAATAAAATATTCTCTATTCCAGCGTACTGAAAACCTCTAGGTAAATTCATACTACCTTCTCCTTTGTGTAATCTACCAATACCAGTTTCGCAAGCACTTAAAACGACTAAGTTGTTGTTTAATTTAAGGCTGTATAATTCGTTTAAAAATAATTTTTGATCAATAAAGTCTATGTTAGCTGGTATTCTAAAAGTTCCGCTATTGGCATGTGTTGATAAGTGTAATACATCATAATTTTTTGCCTGTTGTAAAGCTTCATTTTTAGTAGCTTTGTTATACATCAAAAACTTTGCGTTACTATTTTTTTTGATGCTTTCTACCTCTTTCAAAGAGTGAGTTAGTGTCGTATTTGTGTTTTCAAAAACAGGAAACACACCTAATACTTTATTACTGTAAATAAAAGGATTTTGATTTAGGTAAAATAATGCACTTGTGTTATAGGCTAATACTTGTGTTTTGGCCACAAAAGGCATTTTAGAAAAGCTTTGTGTAGATGTTTGTTGGGTTAAAAGTGTTTCAAAAGGAATAAAATTTAAAAAGCTATCTGCAATCACAATAACATTAGGTTGTCCCTTCACATGATTAAATCCTAACAATTGATATAACTGATAAGCATCAGTAGTATATTTGGTTATATTATTATTAATGTTAGAAGAATTATCAAAATACGTTATGTAGTTAGTTATAGCAGTTTCAAATTCAGGAGTTTTTTTAATTTTAAAAAAAGCTATCGCTTTCGCGGAAATTTTAAACTGAAATATAGCTGTTTCACCATAAAAATATTCGATTAAAACAGCTTGGTCTTCTGCTAATTTTTGCTGTAGTTTTTTAATTGAAACTTCAGATTGATTTATACCTGAGTACTTTAGATTAATTTGATGATTTAACTGTTTTAAAGTTTGACTAACCTCTAATAAATCTTGACTTAAACTATTTATTAGTTTGGCATCTTGTTGGTATTGTGCTTTTATCAATTTATTGGTTAATCGCTCTTGTTCCTGTAATCGGATTTGCTCTTGTATTAATAAACTGTCTTTTGGGTGTAATTGTAATAATGAAGTTTTACCTATGGTTTCTTTTAATACGGAAGCTTTATTTTTTTCAGCGTATTTAAATGCATTAACTATTAATGTCGAGTCTTTGTTGGTAGTATATTGGTCATATAATAGAGATATGCAAGATTCACTTCGCTTTCTATTATTGGACAAATGCATTAATTTTGCTTCCTGAGAGGTTAGATTTTTAGTTAATACATTAGAAACATAAAAACTAAGGTCATAACACGATAAACTTTTTTTATAATTGGTTTGGAGTCTTGCCAATAAATCAAAAATGTCAATAAAGGTGTTTTCGGCATATAAATCTTCTTGTTTAGGAAGTGTTTTTGAATTGTAATTTGGTAATAACGTTTTTAAAGCTAGTTGTAATTGTTTTGATGAATTTTTAAAATCGTTTAATTTATAATGAAGTTGGGCTTCTTCAAACTCTAACTTTGCTTTATCTCTAACCGAAAGTAAGTCTTTTTTTAAAGACACATATTTTAATTGAAAGTAATGTAATGCTAGTTTGTAATCTTTGTTTTTTAATGCTAATTGATACTGTGTTTCGTTATCAGGATTACTGTGTACTATTTTAGTCTCATTTATATTTTGGGTTTTAATAGAGCAATTGGTTATGATGCGTTTTAATTTTTGTTTTTGAGTATCTAAAACAGAGTGTAGTTGTAATCCAGCTTTAGCAATTTTAATTGCAGCTTTATAATTACCGATAGTGTAATATAGTTGAGCTAAATTTATGGCTCCACTAATACGATGTTTGTTGTTTTTTTTCTTTTCTGCTAGAAAAATATAGTGTTTAATGGTGTTTTCTGCATTGGTATAATCTCCTATTTTATTGTATAATATACCTAAGGGTTTTAAACAATATTCTGTAATATCATATTTAAAAATAGTATTTAATTTTTGTGTATTGTATAGTTGTAAAGCGTCTTCGTAAACCTGTATTGCTTCGGTTTGTTTATTACTATTATCTAAATAATTAGCTTTGTTAACCAGTAAAAATAAGTAAGCAAAATAATGATCTTTAGTTACTAGATTTTTTTTTAAAGTGTTTTCTGTTTTTAAAAGTGTAGAGTAGGTAGTAGGACTCCTTTTAGAGTTAAAAGTTTCGGTTGCTAGGTAAATAGCTTCTTCTAAATCTTGAGATAGTGTACTACCAAAAACAAGAAAGGTAATTATGAAAAGACTATGTTTCATTTGTAAAAATTAAAATTTCCAAATGGCATAAAACTGCATGTAATTATAGTTTTCTTTAAAACTAAAAACATAACGTGCACCTACACTTGGTCCTATTCTAGCAAAACCAGCTGTAGCTTCTAGTAAAATACCTGTTCTAAAATTGGTAAATGACGATGACGTATTGTCTTCATTAATAGTTGTGCTTAAGTTAGGGACAGCAAATGTTCCAGCTTCATCTTCAAAATATGCAGTTGTGGTAGTGTTTTTATTTTTTTCGCTTATAGATAGCATACCTTGTAAACCAGTGCCTAAACCAATGTAATTATTAATATTATATCTAGCCAAAATTGGTATTTCCCAATCTATATTGTCATAAGTTGTAGTTGTTGTGGTGCGTTCATAATAAGGAAAGCCAACAGGTGTGTTTTCTACAAACGTATTTGTTACATTAGTCTGTCCATCGTATTGGTGAAAACTATTTAAAAGTTCTATTTGCCAATACCATTTATAGGATTTGTAAGGTGAAATTGTTGCACCAATAAAATAACTTTTGGAATTGCCTAAATCTGAAAACGAATTATAGCCTGCTTTTACACCAATGGATAGTCCTGGTAAAAACCTAGTAGTTGAGTAATTGGTGATTATAGGGTCGTTTTTATCAAAAATGATTGCTGTACGTGATTTTGTTTTTATTTTATGAAAATCCTTGCCAAACTTAATTCTGTATTGCACAAAGCCTTTAGTTGAATCGTATACCTTGACATTTTTTTGTTGGCTGCCAGGAAGATAGATATTTTTAAAAGTAAAAATGGCTTGTTTTGCTGTGTAAGTTGTGTCTAAGCAACTAAAGGCAACCTCGTGTTTTGGGCAAATTTTTACTTTTGGATACATATCTAAAACTTCAATAGTTGCTTTGTCAAACATATCTGGTATGTCTGTTTCTAGTTTTATGGTTGTTGCAGGACCTTCTCCATTATTCTGAAATCTAATTTTAAATTTTGGTTTTTTATAACGTACCAATCTATAATTTAAAAAGGTAGCGTTTGAAGACATTTTGTTTGGATCATGAGAGGTAACAATTTCCATTTCCATGTCTTTAACATTATGATTGTCGTAGTTGTTATCCGGAATATACACACCTCTTACCGAAATTATTGCACTTGTGTCCTTAAGCATTTCTGGTGTGGTTTGTAAGGTGTAAAAGACATTGCGTTCTTCGTTGGGTTGCATATTGTCAAAACTTAATTTGCTTACATCTTTGTAGGTGGATTTGGCTTCTTCTAATGTAAGCGGAAGATTTTGTTTCTCGGTTGAATCAATTGAAGTAACATAATCATGTACGCTTTGGTTTTCCGCGGAAGCGTAATACACAGTATTGTAGTGTTTAGAGGTGTACACTAAATCATCGTTTTCTAATATGATTTCGTTATGATGAGTTCTGGTATCTGTGATTGTAAAGTTTGGATTATTGTATTTTAGCTCATTATAAAACAAGTATAACTTTCCGTTTGTTGGATAGTCTTTGGTGTTTTTATATTTAAATATTACAACCATATCTTGTTCTGGTACAGGCTCTCTGTTACGTTGTAAGTCAATTGCTTGATCCATAGAGGCTTGTTCTTGGTAGTCATCATTTGTTTTATCAATTCTTATTTTTTTTGGTCTTGAGGTTGGAGGTTTTCCAGTGTCGTAATTGTTTGTAGCCCAAAGTCTGACTTGATAGTCTCCAGAATTTTTATAGGTTTTTGTTGGAGTGTTTTTTTTGCTATAGGTACCATCTCCAAACTCCCAATAGTTGGTGTAAAATGCTTTTGGTGCTCCTGCTATTTGATTTAGTGTTGGTGCATCTGCATTAAATTGTACTTGATTACCATTAGTTTTATGTTGTATAGTTGCAACGCGTGCAACTGTGTCGCTAACTGTTTTTTGTTGTGCAATACTAGAAACGGTATATAAAATAATAAGTATTAAAGACAGCTTTTTCATGTTAGTTATTAATTAATAGCACACTAAATTTAGTAATAAAATAATAGATGCTTGTTTGAGAATCTATTAACGGTAGGTTTCAGTTAATTAAACGCTAGTTTTAGTAAAGGATTAATATGTGAAAAAGTCAGAAAAATTAATTTCTGACTTTTAAATTTAAGTAGGTTAGTGGTTATGGTAAACCATTTATTAAAGCTGTTAGTGTGGCTTCTGTACCAATAGTAGTTTCTTGTATTGTAAATACTATTGTGCTGTTTGCTGCTATTGTTACTGGTTTTATTGCATATCTCCAGACTCCGTTATCTTCGGTAACAAAAATGATGTGACATTCTAATCCAATAGGTATTTGTCCATAATGTTCGCTAAATAAATTAAGGGTATTATCATAAGTATCTAAAGATGCTAATCCAGAATCTTCGCCATCATAAGATAAATAAACAGCACTATTTGAAAAATTGTAACCGTTTGGAGCCTGTACTAATAATTCTGTTTTTGGTCTAGTGTCGCTATAAAAACGGTCCACGTTAGTCCAGCCAAAACCTTGTAAAAGTCCATAGTACTCATTGCCTTCTACAAATACTTCTCCACCTTGAGCAGGACCATCTACTTCATTCCAGGTTAAGTTGTCTTCAGTGTCAATCTCTCCTTCCCAAAGTGACATTAACGGATCTGCTCCACCAGTTAGACTAGCAGGAATTATAAGTTGAAGACCACAATTGGTAGCTAATTGGTTTCCGTTTTGTGTAGCTTCTATAAAAAACTCACCACCAGAGATTAATAAGCTTTTGTCATCATTTGGTAGTGTTCCCATTGTTGGTTTGTTAGTAGTAAGCATACTACCTTTATCAAACAACTCAATGTATTCTAATTCGACTTGACCAGTGACTGGATTTCCGTTTAATGTTAGGCAATTTCCATTAATATTTATTTGTACTCCATTATCAGAAGTTAAACTTATATTACCATCATCTGCATTAAAAATAAAATTTTGAGTGTGATTGCTAATGGCTTCATCCTTTATGTTTTTAAATTGTGCTTCAGTAGCAGGTGTTACATTGTTTTGTTGGGTAATATTATCTCCATCATCATTTGGATTACAGCTTGTAAATACCATTGTGCTAATAAAAAAGGTTCCTAAAATTGTTTTTAAATGTTTCATAATTTATAGTTTAATGATTAATAGTTTTTGTCTGTTACACCTTTATATCAAAACCATTAAAAAATTGTTACCCTTTTTAAATAAAGTTTTTTTAAATTCGTTGAAATCAAAGGGTTTATGAGTCAAAAAAAAACACATGATGACCAGAAGTACGTAGATGGATTAGTTGCTAATAACTCGTTTATAATACAGGCTATTTATGATAAGTTTGCACCCAAAGTGGTTAATTATATTAAACAGAATAATGGAGACGAACATGGTGCTCAGGACATTATACAAGAGACAATAATTACTATTTACAATCAAGGCAGTCAAAAAAAGTTGCAATTAACTTGTCCATTTGATGCGTATTTTTTTTTGTTATGTAAACGTAAGTGGTTAAACCATTTGAAAAAAAATAATAAAAATCAGGTAACAATTAACGAAGAGGTTTTATCTAAAAATGATGACGCACAAGAACTATCTTTTGAAACCTCAGATTTTGAAAACAAACAAGCCTTATTTAATCAAATGTTTCAAAAATTAGGAACAGCCTGTAAAGAATTACTTAAAGCTACTTTTAAAACCAAATCCATGGAAGAAGTTGCCAAAAGTTTAGATATAAGTTATGCTTACGCACGAAAGAAAAAATCGCTTTGCATTGGACAATTAACCAAGTTAGTTCAAGAGTCATCAACTTTTAATCAACTTAATTATTAGTGTTATGCAAGAACAAGATTACATCCTTTTTGAAGACTATTTATCAGGTGACTTATCCAGTAAAGATCAAATTAATTTTGAAACTAGGTTAAATTCAGATCCAGAATTTAAGAAGGCTTTTACTATTTATAAAGACTTTTCAGATTACTTAGATCATGATATTAAAAATGAAAATAAAACTAAAGATTTTAAAGCAAATTTAGATAATATAGCATTTCAGTATTTTAATAAAGAAAAAGAAACACAATCAAATCAAACAAGTACAAAAAACTTTAGTTTTTTAAAGTATGTAATAGCAGCAAGTGTTGTTATATTAATGGGCTTTTTTGCTTATAATCAATTAACAACACAGGTTGGATATTCAGATTATAATACACATCAAACTATAGATTTTTCAGTAAGAAGTACAACTGGTAATGTTGATTTATTAATTAAAACGACCAAAGCTTTTAATAGTAAACAATTTGATAAAGCAAATTTATACTTAAAACAATTATTAGAAGAAAATCCAGATAATACAGAATATAATTTTTACTACGCAATTACAAATATAGAGCTGGATAATTTTACCGTTGCTGAAACTATTTTAAATCCATTGTCACAAGGTAGCTCAGCCTATAAAAACAGAGCCAAGTGGTATCTAGCTTTAAGTAAGCTAAAGCAAGATAATACACAAGAATGTGTGACTATACTTAAAACAATACCAGAAGATGCAGATGATTACAGCCAAGCCCAACGTTTGCTAAAAAAACTGGAGTAAAAAAATCTTATATATAAGGATGCAAAATACTTAGTCAAAAGTCATCATAACCATGATGACTTTTTTATTTTTGCGACATGATAATTACAGATACTCATACACATTTATACAGTGAAGCTTTTGATGATGATAGAGCAGAGATGATGCAGCGTACATTGGAAACAGGCGTTTCAAGATTGTTTATTCCTGCAATTGATAGCACTTACACAAATAGTATGTTACAATTAGAAAAAGACTATCCCGAAAACGTTTTTTTAATGATGGGCTTGCATCCAACACATGTCAAGGACAATTATAAAACCGAGTTACAGCATGTTACAGACATGTTAGATACTCATAAATTTTATGCTGTTGGAGAGATAGGTATAGATTTATATTGGGACAAAAGTACATTAGCTATTCAACAAGAAGCCTTTAGACTTCAAATACAATTGGCAAAAAAACATCAATTACCAATAGTTATACATTGTCGAGAAGCTTTTGATGAGGTTTTTGAAATTTTAGAAGAAGAAAAAGGGCAGGACCTGTTCGGTATTTTTCATTGTTTTACAGGAAGTTTAGAGCAAGCCCATCAAGCCATTTCTTATAATATGAAATTAGGTATTGGTGGAGTAGCAACTTTTAAAAACGGAAAAATAGATCAGTTTTTAAATCAAATAGAATTAAAGCATATTGTTTTAGAAACAGACGCACCTTATTTAGCACCAAAGCCTTTTAGAGGAAAACGAAACGAAAGTAGTTATATAATAAAGGTGGTTGAAAAACTAGCCGAAATTTACCAGACAACAGAACAAACAATAGCAGATCTAACAACGGAAAATTCAAAGCAAGTTTTTGGTGTTTAACTTAAAATAAAGCCATTAAATATGACTAAAACAATTCCAAACATTCTCCTTATATATACAGGAGGAACCATAGGTATGATTAAAGATCCTGAAACTGGAGCTTTACGTGCTTTTGATTTTGAAAATTTATTAGTTCGTATTCCAGAGCTTAAGTTGTTGGAATGTACCATTGAAACTTATTCTTTTGACGATCCAATAGATTCTAGTAACATGAATCCAGATTATTGGATTCAAATAGCTGAAGTAATTGAAAATAATTATGAAGCATTTGATGGGTTTGTTGTTTTACACGGAAGCGACACGATGAGTTATACGTCTTCCGCTCTAAGCTTTATGTTAGAGCATTTAGCAAAACCAGTTATATTTACTGGGTCACAATTACCAATTGGAGATTTACGTACTGATGCAAAAGAAAATTTAATAACCTCAATACAAATTGCCTCTTTACAACATTATAATAAACCAGTTATAAAAGAAGTCGGTTTGTATTTTGAATATAAGCTTTACAGAGCTAACCGAACAACAAAGATTAATGCTGAGCATTTTGAAGCATTTGCCAGTTTAAATTATCCAGATTTAGCAGAAAGTGGTGTGCATTTAAAAGTTAATAACGAGTATCTGTTTAAACCAAATCCTAGAAAAAACTTAGTTGTACATAAAAACTTAGATCCTAATATAGCATTAATAAAACTGTTTCCAGGAATTTCAAAAAATATATTAGAAAGTATATTTAAAACCGAAGGATTAAAAGGTGTTATTTTAGAAACCTATGGAGCAGGGAATTGTACCACTCAAGATTGGTTTTTAGATTTACTAAAAAACACAATAAATAAAGGGATTCCTATTATTAATGTCACCCAATGCTCTGGTGGAAGTGTGTTAATGGGACAATATGAAACTAGTGAAAAACTAAAAAGAATAGGTCTTATATCAGGTAAAGACATCACAACAGAGGCAGCACTCTCAAAATTGATGTATTTGTTAGGAGAAAATATTTCTCCTAACTTGTTCAAAACCATATATGAAACGGCTTTACGTGGAGAAATGTCTTAAAATTAACCTTCAAAATTTTAAGTTACAGATATTTTTTTGTTATTTGCTCCACTGTAATTGACTATAATTACAGAGAGGTGGCCGAGTGGCTTAAGGCGCACGCTTGGAAAGCGTGTATGCGTTAATAGCGTATCGAGGGTTCGAATCCCTTCCTCTCTGCAAGATATTTGTTTAATATCTTGATAGTTTTTAGAAGTGTTTTAAGTAAGACTTGTATGAGTTTACTTAAGCTCTTTTGGTTATTTTTATATTTAATTGCATTTTTTTTATATCTTTAACACTTTAACTAATAAAATTAAGAACAAAAAAATGAAAAGATTATTTTCTATCCTAGCCATAGCGTGTATCATGGCATTCGGAACTGCAAATGCAACGACTAATGCAGCAATGGCTACTGCAACTACTGTAGTCCTTACACAAGATGATTCAACTGCTGATGCAACTGCAGATGCTGAGAACTTAACGTTCCACCAAGAACTTAAAAAACGTTTTATTGAAGGTGGACCAGGGTTTATGGGGATTGTATTACTATGTTTAATTCTTGGTTTAGCAATAGCTATAGAGAGAATTATCTTTTTAAACTTATCTACAACTAACTCTAAAAAATTAACTCAAGATGTTGAAGAGGCACTTCAATCAGGTGGTTTAGAAGCTGCTAAAGAAGTATGTCGTAACACAAAAGGACCTGTTGCTTCTATCTTTTACCAAGGTTTAGACAGAGCTGACGGAGACTTAGAGTCTGCTGAGAAAGCTGTTGTAGCTTATGGTGGAGTTCAAATGGGACAATTAGAGAAAAACGTATCTTGGATTTCTTTATTTATTGCATTAGCACCAATGTTAGGGTTCATGGGAACAGTAATTGGTATGATCCAAGCTTTTGATAAAATTGAAGCAGCTGGAGATATGCAACCATCATTAGTAGCAGGAGGTATTAAAGTTGCCTTATTAACTACTGTATTTGGTCTTATTGTAGCAATTATATTACAAATCTTTTACAATTACATTATTGCAAAAATAGATAGTATCGTTAACGATATGGAAGACTCTTCTATTAACTTAATGGATATGTTATCTAAGTACAAGAAATAATTCACTCAATTACTAACTTTAAAAATTAAAGATTATGCACAAGATTTTAAAAATAGTTGCTATAGTATTGAGTATTGCTGGTATAGGAGTTTTAGTTAATATCATAGCAAAAGGAGACGAAGCTATCAAGGCAGCTGCAGCTGCAACTACACCTGATACGTCTACTATTGAGCCAATGATAATAATAGCTTACATTATATTAGGACTAGTATTGTTGTTTGTTTTAGTTTTTGTTTTCAAAAACTTATTTACAGGAGGAAAATCTCTTAAAAACACTTTAATTGGTGTTGGAGCTTTTGTAGCAATATTACTAATAGCATACGCTGTTTCTGGTGGAGACACTAGAGAGTATTTTTATAACGGAATAACAGCAACTGAAGGTGAATCTACGTTAGTAGGAGCTGGATTAGTAGCATTTTATATCCTTATTTTAGGAGCAGCTGCTACAATGATATTCTCAGGTATTAAAAAATTAATTAAATAATTATGGCAAAAAGATCAGCACCAGAAGTTAATGCAGGCTCTATGGCTGACATTGCCTTCTTATTATTAATATTTTTCTTAGTAACAACAACTATTGAAGTAGATTCTGGTATTAGCTCAAAGTTACCACCAGATATTCCACCACCAGATGTTAAGATTAAACAAAAAAACATCTTTACAGTCGAGCTTAATAAAGACAACGAAATGTTGGTTGAAGATGAGCTAATGAAAATTAAGGATTTAAAAGCAGCAGCTATTAAATTTATCGACAATGGAGGAGGAGAGAATGCAGCTAAAGAAAAATGTAATTACTGTGAAGGTTTAAAAGATCCAGCATCTTCAGACCATCCAGAAAAAGCAATTATCTCTATTACACATTCTAGAGCTACAGATTACGAAACTTTTATCGTGGTTTACGATCAGTTAGTAAGTGCTTACTCAGTTTTAAGAGAGCGTTTAGCGCAGAAGCTATACAACCGTTCTTTTAAAGAAATGGAAGCCTCTTACGATGATTCTAAATCACCAGAATTTAAAAGCGAAAAATTAAAGGCGAAAATTAGCAATATTAAAGCTAAATATCCTAGAATTATTTCGAAAGCAGAACCTAAATAATTTATTAAACTATGTCAAAATTTAAAAAAGGAGGCAGTAAAGAATTGCCAGCTATTTCTACAGCATCTCTACCAGATATTGTATTCATGCTATTATTCTTTTTCATGGTTGCAACCGTAATGAGAGACAGCAGTTTGAAAATTAAAAACAATTTACCTTCTGCTGCCGAAACTGAAAAACTAGGACAGAAAAACTTGATAATGTTTATCTACGCTGGAAAACCTAGTGATCAATACAAAAGCCAAGGCGAAGAAGCTAAAATTCAGTTAAACGATAAGTTTGCTAATCTTAATGAGATTGCATCTTTCGTTGCTGCTGAGCGTGCTTCTAAACGTGAAGCTGAAATACCTCAATTAATTGCAGCTTTGAAAGTTGATAAAGAAACAAATATGGGTCTTGTATCAGATATAGAGCAACAATTAAGAAAGGTAGGGCAATTAAAAATTAATTACACTACTAAAAAAGGTAGTGGACTTAAATAATATTACTCTTAATTTTATAACAAAAGGTGTTTTGATTTTTCAAAACACCTTTTGTTTTTTATATATTTATTGTTTTATAATTTTATCCCTACAATGAAATATTGTTTATTATTTTGTTTAACACTATTTGTAACACCAATGGTTTTTGCTCAAGAGACTATTGCTTATAAATCCGTTGTTGATTCGCTATACAGAGAAGATCAATTCTATTTGGGTGTTACTTATAATTTACTAAATAATAAGCCATTAGGAGTTAGTCAAAACTCTTTTTCAAGCGGAATTCATTTTGGTATCATTAGAGATATGCCTATTAATGCAAGACGTAATAAGGCTATTGGTGTTGGTTTAGGTGTATCATTAAATGCTTATAATCATAATTTATTAATTTCTAAGACCAATAACTCTACTACCTTTTCTGTATTAGATAACAATGATACTGATTATTCAAAGAATAAATTTTATACCTACGTAATAGAACTACCTATTGAATTTAGATGGAGAACATCTACACCAACTGAGTATGATTTTTGGAGGATTTATACTGGTTTTAAGTTGGGTTACCAATTTGCTAACGATACAAAATACAAGGGGTCACCTGAAGATTTTAGACTAAATAACGTTGATGCTTTTAATGAGTTACAATATGGTTTAACATTAAGTGCAGGTTATATTACTTGGAACTTTCATTTGTATTATGGTTTAAATACTTTGTTTGATAATGCTAAAATTAACAACGAAAACCTTAATGTTAGTGAAATAAAAATTGGTATAATGTTTTATATTTTATAACCAATATTTTAATAACATTAACTGTGGTGTTAACCCTATTATTAAACCTACTATTAATTCTTTTCCTGTGTGTGCTTTTAGGTATAATCTAGACGATGCTACTGCCCCTGTTATTAAAACCATTAAGGCTAAGCTTCCATTAATGTTAATACTAAAATGTATAGCAAAAGCTATAAAAAACATGACAACTCCTCCTGTTGCTATTAAGTGTATACTTGCTTTAAATTTTAATATAGCTAATAACAAACAGGTTGTATTGGATATTAAAATACCCATAAAAAAATAATATAATTCTGGAATATGGTCTAACGGAAATACTCTGTATAGTATTAAGCCAATAATGAAGCTATTTACAAGCAAAGGGAATATACGCTCTTTTGCTGTTTTTAAGTGTATACTTTTTGTTTGACCTAACGTTTTAAGTAAAAAATATACCATTATTGGTAAAACAGCTGTAAGAATAAACAAAGAGATTTGTTTAGCATATATTAATTGTTCAGGTATAAATCTTGGTGATTTTTGAAAATAAAAATGCACAGCCAAGAAAGGCATTATTATAGGATGAAAAATATAAGATATGCTTTTAAGTAGCCATTTCATTTTTTCAAAAAGAGATTTAAGTTTATTACTATAATTTTATTAGTCTATTTAGTCAAATTAGGGTGTTTTAAACTACTTAAATCTTTTTTCTTAATCTAGCAACAGGTATGTCTAATTGCTCTCTATATTTAGCTACTGTACGTCTAGCAATTGGATAGCCTTTTTCTTTTAAAATTTTAGATAAAGCTTCATCTGTTAATGGTTTTTTCTTAGATTCCTCTTCAATTACAGTTTCTAGTATCTTTTTAATTTCTCTTGTAGAAACTTCTTCACCTTGATCATTCGTCATAGATTCAGAGAAAAACTCTTTGATTAATTTTGTTCCGTAAGGTGTATCAACATATTTACTATTCGCTACACGTGATACTGTAGAAACATCCATTTCTATCTCGTCAGCAATATCTTTTAATATCATTGGTTTTAAGTTGCGCTCATCACCAGTTAAAAAATATTCTTTTTGATAATGCATTATACTACTCATAGTTACAAATAAGGTTTGTTGTCTTTGCTTAATAGCATCAATAAACCATTTTGCTGCATCTAGTTTTTGCTTTATAAATAATACAGCATCTTTTTGAGATTTACTTTTATCTTTACTTTCTTTATAGCCTTTAAGCATATTGCTATACTGTCGTGAAACATGTAATTCTGGAGCATTACGTCCATTAAGTGTAAGTTCTAATTCGCCATCAACAATTCTAATAGCAAAGTCAGGTACTACATGCTCTACAATTTTATTATTTCCAGCATATGAGCCTCCAGGTTTTGGATTAAGACGTTCTATTTCATGAATGGCATCTTTAAGTTGTAACTCTGTGATGTCAAATTTTTGCATTAATTTTTTGTAATGCTTTTTAGTAAATTGATCAAACGCATTATCAATTATATTTGCAGCCAATAGGACATCAGGTTGTTTGTCTTTACGATGTAGTTGTATGCTTAGACACTCTTGTAAATTACGTGCACCTACACCAGCAGGATCCAATTGATGTACAATTTTAAGTACATTTGCGACTTTGTCTTCTTCTGTATAAACACTTTGTGTAAAGGCTAAATCGTCTACAATATCAATTAATTGTCTACGTATGTAACCACTCTCGTCCACACTACCAACTAAAAATTCGGCAATACTGCGTTCTTCTTCACTTAATCTATAAGTGTTTAATTGATTAACAAGATGTTGGGTGAAAGAAGTTCCTGCAGCATAGGGTACACTTTTTTCGTCGTCATCTGCACTATAATTATTTACACTAGTACGATAGTCAGGAATTTCATCATCACTTAAATAATCATCAACATTAATGTCTCCAGCATCAATGGTTTCATTATCATTAAAATCATCTGCAGAATTATCAAAAGCATCATCAAATTCATCTTTTACTTCTTCTTTACCACCTTCAAGAGCAGGATTTTCTTCTAACTCTTGTTTTAAACGTTGTTCAAAAGCTTGCGTTGGCAACTGTATCAATTTCATTAATTGAATTTGTTGTGGAGACAACTTTTGAGATAATTTAAACTGTAGGTATTGTTTAAGCATAGTATGTTTTAGAATTATGATAAAAATAAAAAAAACAATCTACATTTTGATAATAGTAGATTGTTTTAATATAGATATTAGATTTTAAATAAACTTGAGTTTATTAAAATTTATTTACTGTATTTTAAAACTCAGCGTTTTGTGGTGTTCTAGGGTAAGGTATTACATCGCGTATATTGCTCATTCCTGTAGCAAACATAACTAAACGCTCGAATCCTAAACCAAACCCAGAGTGAACAGCAGTACCATATTTACGTAGGTCTAAGTACCACCATAATTCTTCTTCTGGTATATCTAGTACAGCCATTTTTTCTTTTAAGACATCTAAACGCTCTTCACGTTGAGATCCTCCAACAATTTCTCCGATACCAGGAAATAAAATATCCATAGCACGTACTGTTTTACCATCCTCATTTAAGCGCATATAAAAGGCTTTTATGTTTGCTGGATAGTCAAATAATATTACTGGACATTTAAAGTGTTTTTCTACAAGAAAACGTTCGTGTTCCGATTGTAAATCTGCTCCCCATTCTTCAATAATATAATTGAATTTCTTTTTCTTATTAGGTTTACTATTTCTTAAAATATCAATAGCTTCAGTATAGCTTACACGTTTAAAGTTGTTTTCGGTTACAAACTTTAATTTTTCAATTAAAGATAACTCACTACGTTCTGCTTGTGGTTTTGTTTTTTCTTCATCTAAAAGGCGCTTATCTAAAAACTGTAAATCATCTGCATTATTTTCTAACACATAAGAAATAACAGATTTCATGAAATCTTCAGCTAAATCCATATTTCCAGCTAAATCCATAAATGCAACTTCAGGTTCTATCATCCAAAACTCAGATAAATGTCTTGATGTATTAGAGTTTTCGGCTCTAAATGTAGGTCCAAAGGTATATACTTTACCCAAAGACATAGCATAAGTTTCGGCTTCTAACTGACCAGAAACTGTAAGGTTAGTATCTTTTCCAAAAAAGTTTTTAGTGTGGTCAATAGCTCCATCTTCTGTTAAAGGTGGATTTTTTTGATCTAGTGTACTAACACGAAACATTTCACCAGCACCTTCTGCATCACTACCAGTTATAATAGGTGTGTGCATGTAGTAAAAACCGTTATTGTTAAAATACTTATGTATCGCAAAAGATAACGCAGAACGTAAACGCATTACTGCACTAAAAGTATTAGTACGTGTGCGTAAATGTGCATTTTCTCTTAAAAACTCAAAAGAGTGTTTTTTGGGTTGAATTGGATAAGTTTCAGGGTCAGAGTCTCCTAAGATTTCGATTTTAGTTACTGTAACTTCTACAGTTTGTCCTTTTCCTTGACTTTCTACTAACTCTCCAGTAATGGCTACAGCAGCACCTGTTGTTATACGCTTAAGTATGGCTTCGTCTGTGTTTTCAAAATCAACAACACATTGTATATTATTAAGTGTAGAACCGTCATTTAAAGCTATAAAACGTTTAGCTCTAAAGGTACGTACCCAACCTTTAATTTGTATTTCTTGTAATTTGGTCTCCTTTAGTAATGAAGCGACTGTATATGTTTTCATTTTTAAAAAAATTTGATTAAAAATAGAGTTTTCTTTTATTTTTCTTCTGAAACTGATGCATTTTCGTCATCATCTTCAACTGGAATAATATTAATTTTTGGTTTTTTTAATACTTCTTTATTAGCAATACTACGTTCTAAAGATAATAATAACGATGGTAATAAAAGTAAGTTTGATAACATCGCAAATAGTAACGTTACAGAGACTAAAGCACCTAATGCAACTGTACCACCAAAGCTAGAAATTATAAATACTGAAAACCCGAAAAATAATACTATTGATGTGTAAAACATACTTACACCAGTTTCTCTTAAGGCACCATAAACTGATTTTTTAATTTTCCAGTTATTAGCTTGAAGTTCTTGTCTGTATTTTGCTAAAAAGTGAATAGTGTCATCAACAGATATACCAAAAGCGATACTAAATACTAATATGGTTGAAGGTTTTATAGGTACACCAATGTAACCCATTAATCCAGCAGTTACCACAAGTGGTAGTAAGTTTGGTATTAATGAAACCACAATCATCCTAAATGATCTAAACATATAAGCCATAAATAATGAAATTAATATGACTGCTAATGAGAGTGATATTGCTAAGTTTTTAACCAGGTACTTTGTTCCTTTTTGAAATACTAACGCTTTACCAGTCATGGTAACATTGTACTTGGCTTCTGGAAAAACATTATTCATTTTGTCTTGTAAATTTTCCTGGATACGTTCCATTTTATCGGTTCCGATATCCTTCATAAAGGTTGTGATTCTGGCATATTGTCCAGTACTATCAACAAAGTTTTTAAGTAAATCTACATCTGAAGTCGAGTTTTTAGCATAAGATAAAATGAAACTATTTTCTTGACTTGTTGGTAATTGATAATACTTTGGATTACCATTATAGTAAGCCTGTTTTGAATATTTAACTAATCCAACTACAGAGATAGGTTTAGAAAATTCTGGAGTTTCATTAATAAAATCTTCAATTTTCTCCATACGCTTCAGTGTTGCTAATTTCATTACACCTTGCTTACGCTTGGTATCAATCATTATTTCTAAAGGCATTATTCCATCAAATTCTTCTTCAAAAAATCTGATATCTTGAAAAAACTCTGCTTTTTTAGGCATGTCTTCAATTAGACTACCAGATATTTTAATTTGAAATATTCCTATTAAACAAACCACTAACAATACTAATGAAGTAATGTAGATTGCGATTCGTTTTTCTTTAACCATACGTTCCATCCAATTAACAAAACCACCAATCCATCGTTTATTTAAATGTTCTAAATGACGGTCTTTTGGATAAGGTAAAAAGGTGTAGATAATAGGAATTATTAATAAACACAGTATAAATATTGCTAAAATACTTAGTGACGCTACGACACCAAATTCTTTTAGTAAGGTGCTTTCGGTTAAAATAAATGTGGCAAAACCAGAAGCTGTTGTAACATTGGTCATTAAAGTGGCATTACCAACTTTTGTAATTACACGTTGTAAACTTTTAACTTTATTACCATGAGATTTAACCTCGTGTTGATATTTATTGATTAGGAAAATACAATTTGGTATTCCTATAACAATAATTAATGGAGGGATTAAGGCTGTTAGTACAGTAATTTCATAACCTAATAATCCTAAAATACCTAAGGTCCACATAACACCAATACAAACGACTATTAGTGATATAAAGGTAGCTCTAAATGACCTAAAGAATAAAAAGAAAATTAATGAGGTTACTAATAATGCTGCTAATACAAATAAATTAATTTCATCTACAATATTCTGTGCATTTAAAGTTCTGATGTAAGGCATACCAGATATTCTGACATCTAAACCTTCTTTAGCTTCAAATAGTTTAATTTTTTCAACAAGATTATTCATTATAAAGTCCTTCCTAGCAGGCGTATTTACAATGTCTTTTTTAAGGTATATAGCTGTTCTGACTGTTTTGGTTTCTTTATTAAATAAAAAATTATCGTAAAAAGGATATTGATTAAATAATTGATCTT
Organism: Olleya sediminilitoris; assembly: GCF_016785945.1. GTDB lineage: Bacteria > Bacteroidota > Bacteroidia > Flavobacteriales > Flavobacteriaceae > Olleya > Olleya sediminilitoris. The sequence goes on from NZ_JAEMEF010000003.1 coordinate 20,392, forward strand.
GTAGCTTTTCTATTTGTTGTATTGAAGTAACAGAATCTTTGATAAACGGTTCTAAAGCAAATTTTTCGTTTTTAAGATCCTTTACTAATTTTTGAAGATCCTTAATAGATACAACCGTTTCAACCTCTGGAGCATCTCTAAAGCTATCAGATAGTGCATTCCATGCATTTAGTTTATCAACAGTAAAAAGTGTTGTGTCTTTTACACCTAATACGACTAAATTACCTTCTTCACCAAAGACTTGTAAAAAGTCGTTATAAGTTATATTTACTTCGTGGTCATCTGGTAAAAGGTTGGCTTCTGAATACGTAAAACGCATGTACTTCCATTGTGTGCTAAAAAATATAGTCACTAAAATGACACCTAGAAGAATAGCTATTTTGTTGCGAAGAATTAGTCTTGCTACAACATCCCAAAAATTTGCTGAAAAAAGTTTTAACATAATGCTTTAAAAAACGGAGCAAAGGTAGTTAAAACCATTGTATTTAGTGATACAATTTTGGTTTTATAATGTAATATTAAAAGTGAATTTTACTGCAATATTATCTTCTTCATTTGGTAGGTGGTATGCACCATATCGGTAAGTCCCACTTAATCCAAAACCAAATAGTAGTTTATTGATTTCAAAACCACTTTCAGTATAGCCATGGTTTAAGGTTCCAAAACTCACATTTTGGTGACGACCAATAGTATTCATATTACCAATTGCGTATCTGGTAATTAATACTAATTGAGGATTAAATCGTTTTGCAATTGCAAATGGTTTGACATAATGTTTTAAGACTACTGTCGAAAAACGATCTGAAAAAAACTCGTTAAAGTACATTGTTTCAAAACTATTTATTCCTGCAACCGAAAACCGTTGGAGTATAGTTTCTTTGGTAATATTATTTGGATAAGCATGGTATAAATGTGTCAAAGGAGCATCTCCATGAGTGATTCCTGCAGATATTGTACCAATTGTATAAGAGTCTTTATTGTGTTTAATTTTATGAATTGTCCTAAAATCTAGTTTAGAAAAATTAAAATCAGCGTTTAATACATCTTTAAAACTTTTTGAATATTGTAAGGTAAATTTAGGATAGCCGTCTTTATAAATTTTTTCACCATTTTCAACCTTTTCTAGTGTTTTAAAAGGGTCCCACTGTAATGCTATTTTTGCTATTGATGTTTCAAAACCACTATAACTATTGTTGTCTAGAACAAAATTATAGTCGTAAGTTGGTCTAATATTACTGATTGCTAATTCTGTTTTTGAATATAATTGAGGAGTGATTTCATGTTCAAGTGATACGGATGATGTAATATGCTTATGAAATAAATTGATGTTTAATAAGCGTGGTTCGAAAAACGAAAAAGACCTGCTATCTGTTAAAAAAGCAGAGCTACCAGTTTCTTTTAAATCGTCAACATACGAAACATTGAACCAGGTGTTATGTTTTTCGTTTAATCTAAAGCCTCCTCCGATTTTATATTTAAAACTGTCGTCTTTAAAACCATAAACTAAATAAGAATCAATTCGATATTTTTCTGAGAAAGCATCATTTGTAATTCCGCCTAATCCTGTTCTAAAACCTTCATATTGGTTAAACTTGATTAGGTATCTTAAATCAAAATTCCAGACTTTGGTTGGGAAAAAACCATTTCCAATTTGCTTTAAAAGTTCACTCGATTTAGTCGTATCTGTTACTTTTAGGTTGTTTTCTGGATCTTGTGCATGACTAAAGGTTATACTTATTAAAAATAGTATAATTAGACAATTAAAGTGTTTTAATGATTTATAATGCAGCATCAATCGCTTTAGTAAGTACAGATTTAATATTGGTTCTATAACCAACTTCTTTAGTAACAATGTTTCCGTTTTTGTCAATAACAATGGATGTTGGGTAACTTTGTACACCATACATTGTTATGACATCATTAGCATTTGGTGTTATAGTATAATCAAACGCTGTGTCTTTTAAAAATTGTTTAACGATTTCTTTTGAATTAAATGTAATTGCCAAAAACTTAACTTTTTTATTTTTAAAATTTTCTGTTAGATTATTTAATTCAGGCATTTCGCTAATACAGGGACCACATTTAGTAAACCAAAAATTTAAAACTACAACTTGACCTTTTAAATCAGAAAGCTTAAATGTATTACCATTTAAGTCTGTAGTTATAAAATCTAAGGCTTTTTCACCTTTTGTGAACTCTGCTTCAGGATTTTTTTGAATTGTTTTGTTAACACCTTCTAAGCGTATAAAAAGTATAGATTTTAACCTTTCATTTTGATCTACATAAAACAACGGTTTATAATTACTGTTGGTCATTAACTGTACTTGTGACATTGGAAGTATTTTTCCAGTCTCGTTAAAAAGTAAAATGTCTGGAGTAATTATAATCTCTGTCGTTTTTACTTCTTCGTCAGTTAATAATCGTTGTTCTTTTGGTATAAATTTAAAGTCTTGAGCTTGTAATAAACCAAAGCCTATAAATGAAAGAATAAAAGATAATGATTTTAAAAACTTCATAAATAGTATTTTAAAGTATATTATAGAAGTTGAACGCTCGGTTTTAATAAAAGTTATAAAAAAAGCGACTGATAAGTCGCTTTTTTTATTAGACAGTCATTATTTCCGTTTCTTTATTTGCAAGAAGCTCGTCAATTAGTTTGACGTATTTATCTGTTAATGTTTGTATATCTGCTTCGGCATTTTTTTGTAAATCTTCAGAAGCATCTTCTGTTTTTTTTATGTCGTTGTTAGCGTCTTTACGTGCACTTCTAATACCAACTTTAGCATCTTCAGATTCTGCTTTAGCCTGTTTTGCTAAATCACGTCTTCGCTCTTCTGTTAAAGGTGGAACGTTTATAATAATAGTTTCACCATTATTCATTGGATTAAAACCTAGGTTAGCAATCATTATTGCTTTTTCAATTTCTTGAAGCATGTTTTTTTCCCATGGTTGTACCGTTATTGTTCTACCATCTGGTGTGTTGACATTTGCAACCTGACTTAATGGAGTTTGTGAGCCATAATAATCTACCATCACGCTACCAAGCATAGCAGGACTAGCTTTTCCAGCACGTATGTTTACAAATTGCTTTTCTAGATGCTTAATGGCTTTATCCATTGCCTCTTTAGCAGAATCTATAATAAATGTAATGTCTTCGTTCATTGTAATAAAAATTTAATATTGAATGACTTTCAAAAAGCGAGCCAATTTTAAATGTAGTAAAAAAATCTAATTATAAACTAACTTGTGTTCCTATATTTTCTCCGGAAACGACCTTCATTAAATTGCCTTTTGTATTCATATCAAAAACAATTATTGGTAAATCATTTTCTTGACTTAAAGTAAATGCTGTAGTATCCATAACTTTTAATCCTTTACGTAAAACATCATCAAAAGTAATATGGTCAAATTTAATTGCAGATTTATCTTTTTCTGGATCAGCATTATAAATTCCGTCTACACGTGTTCCTTTTAAAATAACATCTGCTTCAATTTCGATTGCTCTTAGTACAGCTGCTGAATCTGTTGTAAAGTAAGGGTTACCAGTACCTCCTCCAAAAATAACAACACGTCCTTTTCGTAAATGACTCATTGCTTTTCTGCGTATAAAAGGTTCTGCTACTTCGTTAATTTTAATAGCAGTTTGTAGTCTGGTTTTAATTTCTGCATCTTCTAAAGCTTGTTGTAAAGCTAAACCATTTATAACGGTTGCAAGCATTCCCATATGGTCACCTTGTACGCGATCCATACCATTCATAGCTCCTGCAACACCTCTAAAAATGTTTCCTCCACCAATAACAATTGCTACCTCAATACCTTTTTCTGTAATTGCTTTTATTTCTTGAGCATATTCAGATAATCGTTCTGGATCAATTCCATATTGACGGTTTCCCATTAAGGCTTCACCTGAAAGTTTTAGGAGTATACGTTTGTATTTCATTAGATGTGTGTGTTGCTTTTGAAAGTTTGACAAAGCTACACATTTTTTTTATTTTTTTAAGTGAATAAAAGCTAGTTAGTTTTCTTTTAATATTAAACTATAAAAAAAACCAATACTCTAAAAATAGCGTAGTGGATTTGGTTTTAATAATGGTCTTTATTTTTATTGTTTTGTTAAAGTCACTGACATTGGTAATGAAAAATCTATACCATTATCATCAGGAGAATTAACTCTAATACCTTCACTACGCCATAAGTTTAATGTTCCTGTATTGGATGAAATTATCTCAAATTCTCCAATCATTGATTTCCCACTTACAACATCCTCAATGACTACACTATAAAGAGTTGATGTTGAATGATTCAGTCCAATTGAAAAGTTAGGTAAAGATTCAATAGTTGTTGTTTCTGATATTAAATCACCATCTACAATATACTTGTATTTACCAAAAATAGCATCATAATATCTAGTCGAAGTATCCGGATAGTTATACATTTCAAACTCTTGTAGCGTAATCTCAAAAGAGTTATTACTATCTTCCCACCTCCAAGTACCTACTATTAAATCGTGGTCGTTATTTGTGTCTTTAATGTATATATTGTTTGCTTCCATAGCTTCTGGTTCAGTATCAAATCCATAAATAGTTTGTGCTTTACAAGCGAAAAAACTAGATATTGTTAATGTAAGTATTAATATTTTTTTCATTGTTTAGAGTTTTAATTACAATCTTTATTTGTTATGTTGTTGCTTTGTGTTACTTTAAGTTTTGACCAATTAGATAAATCATCTTTATCTCCTTTAAAAATGGTTAAACCAGAATTAAAGGTATTTAATAGTTTTGTAAATCTTTCTTCATTTAATGAATTAGATATATTTGGACTTATTTTATTACCTTTTGAGTCATATATTAAGTCTATTAAATTATATTCATGCAAAAAATTTGCGCCAAATTGTGAAAAACTACTTTCGTTGTTAATTGTAATGGCATAAACCGTTTCTTCATCATTAGCACCACTACCACCAGGAGTTGCTACTAGCATAACATAATTATCTACATCTGTTATATTACCGTTAAGGTATAGTTGGTATAAGGTGAATAAATCAGAACCAGAAAATACAGATAATGAGCCTTGGCCATTATTAAAATGGTTATGCATAAATACATCTATTTGCTCAGTTGAATTTACACCAATATCTATTCCTCTAACACCTTCTTCACTTTCAACTCTTATAGGTAAAGAAGTTGTCCCGTTTTCATCTGTATTTCCAAAATAAGTTATTTCGGTATTTCCAGATGTATTATTGATTAACTCTTGCATTTTGTTTGCAAAATCAGGACTTGCAGATAAATTTTCTAGTAAGTTACAGTCTGTGATTACATCTTCCTCTTCTTCATTGTGATTAGTATTACTATCATTCGGGTCATAATAAGAACCAGCACCACCACCACCATTATACATTCCACCATCTATTCCATTATCTGAGCTTCCTCCAACATCATCTCCAAAATCACCTTGTTGTGTAAAACTTATAGAGACAGTGCTTACACAACGATAACATAAGTCACATACACCTGAAGAGCACTCTCCTGTATTTGTGCAATGATAGATATTAGTTTCGGACCAAGTTCCTCCACCACCTCTTGCTACTGAATTATTATGATGATGATTGCTTTGTCTTGCATGTATACCATCTAAAGTATACACTTCTTCGATATGTGAAAAGCGAGTATTATTTGAAGTATCATTATCCTCAACAAACAACATAATGGAGGATACCCATTGGTTATCTCTTTCGCGAATAAATAAGTTGTAAGTCTCACCATCTACAACACTATCTTTTAATATTATTTTAAAAGAAAAGGAAGACCTTTCACTATCTAAAAGATAATGATTAACTGTTGTTGTATCTATTAAAAAGTCGTTAAAGGTAACATCTACACGTGCATCACTTTGTGATGTTTTGCTTTTTAAATAACTGCTTAAGTTTGTTATTTTTGTATGTTCTTTAAATTTACTAAAAGAGACATTGTAAGGGTTAACCTTAATATGTGAAGAGTTTTCGTAGTTGTCTATATCATCTTTTTGACAACTGTAAATAAAAATAACTATACCAAATAGAAATAATCCATATTTGAGGTACGTTTTAATTTTTTGTTTCATTACATGAAATTTTATTGATTAATATAAGAATAAATTATATAAACTCTATTTGTATTAAAATATATAATGAGTAAACACCATATTACAATTAGTTAAATAAGAGTTTAAATTAGTTTACAATAAAGATGTAAAAAAAATTAAATGAAGTATTTTAAGGTTACATAATAATTATTTGTTTATAGTACTTTGCTTAAGTGATTCAATTATCTGATAAGCACATAGAAAAAATAAAAGAAAATTTCCTAGTTACAATTGGTAAACGTATTCGTGCAGTCAGAAAAGAAAAAGCAATAAGACAAGTGGAACTAGGTAACGCTTCTAGAAAAGATAGACAATATATTTATAAAATAGAAAAAGGGATTGTGACAATTAATGTTTCAACTTTAAAAACACTATTACTTGTTTTTGAAATCTCCTTTGAGGAGTTTTTTGAAGATATAAAATAAAAAAACCACTAACTCTAAAAAATAGAGAGTGGTTTTTAATTTATATTTCTAAGTATGAGATTCTTTACTATGCTAAGAATAACACACTTAAATAGATTATCCTAAAGATACACGTTTGAAATCTGTTACAGAAACATTTTTAGACGCTACATAAGCTTCAACAGTTACTTTTTCGTCTTTAATAAATCTTTGATCTAATAGACATTGTTCTTGATCTAAAGTTGTATTATCAGATACAAAACGGTCCATTTTACCAGGTAAAATTTTGTCCCAGATTTGTTCTGGCTTACCTTCAGCTTTTAATTCAGCTTTAGCATCTTCTTCAGCTTTAGCCATAACTTCAGGAGTTAATTGAGACATTGAAATGTATTGAGGTACATTTTTTAAAGTCTTACCTAAACGTCCTAACTCGATGTTATCTTTTTCGATTACTGCAATTCTAGCTTCAGTTTCTGATGCTACAAAAGCAGGATCAAAATCTTTGTAAGATAATGACGTTGCTCCCATTGAAGCGACTTGCATTGCTACATCTTTAGCTACTTCTTCGTTAGCTTCAGATAAACCTACTAATGCACCAATTTTGTTAATGTGAACGTAAGAACCAACGTAAGGAGCTTCTAATTTTTCAAAAGCGTTGATTTCTAATTTTTCACCTACTACACCAGTTTGTTCAACTAGTTTTTCTGCAACTGTCATACCACCAAAGTCTGCAGCTAAGAAATCTTCTTTGTTATCAAAGTTAATAGCGATGTCTGCAAATTGAGCAGCTAAAGCTAAAAATGATTCGTTTTTACCAACAAAGTCAGTTTCACAACCTAATACAATAGCAACACCAACAGTATTGTCATCATTAATTTTAATTGCTGCAGCACCTTCAGAAGAATCTCTATCTGCTCTTTTTTCGGCTACTTTTTGACCTTTTTTACGTAAAACGTCAATTGCTTTGTCAAAATCACCACCTGCTTCAACTAAAGCTTTTTTGCAGTCCATCATTCCTGCTCCTGTAGCTTTTCTTAGTTCGTTTACTTGTGCTGCTGAAATTTTTACTTCACTCATAATAAGTATAATTTAAAAAAAAGTCGTTTAATTTATTTTCGACAAAGAAAAGAATTAAACGACTGATTTGTGTTTTGAAATTGTTATTTTATTCTTCTTCGTCTTTAGCTGCTACTGCTTTTTTAGGTGCTGCTTTTTTATCTGCTTTAGCTGCATCCTTTTCTGCTTTTTCAGCTTTACGTTCGTTTAATCCTACAGTTACAGCATTAGTAACATATGTTAAGATTTTATCGATTGATTTAGAAGCGTCATCATTTGCAGGTATAACGTAATCTACTTGACGTGGATCAGAGTTAGTATCTACCATTGCAAAGATAGGAATGTTTAATTTTTGTGCTTCTTTAATCGCGATATGCTCACGTTTAATATCTACAACAAATAAAGCTCCTGGTAAACGAGTCATGTCAACAATTGAACCTAAGTTTTTTTCTAACTTAGCTCTTAAACGGTCAACTTGTAAACGTTCTTTTTTAGATAAGGTTAAAAAGGTACCGTCTTTTTTCATTCTATCAATAGTAGCCATCTTTTTGATTGCTTTACGGATAGTAACAAAGTTAGTTAACATTCCACCAGGCCATCTTTCAGTAATGAAAGGCATGTTGATGCTACCAGCTTTTTCAGCTACGATATCTTTTGCTTGCTTTTTTGTTGCAACAAATAAAATTTTACGACCTGAAGCTGCAATTTTTGCTAATGCATCTCCAGCTTCTTCCATTTTAGCTGCTGTTTTGTATAAGTTTATAATATGGATACCGTTACGCTCCATATATACGTAAGGAGCCATGTTTGGATCCCACTTACGTGTAAGGTGACCGAAGTGTACACCTGCTTCAAGTAATTCTTTTACTTCTACTGCCATTTTGTAATAGTTTACGTTCTGTTGAATTAGCAATAATTAAGTGGTCATTTTTAATAAACTTGCCTTAATTATTTAGATGCTAAACTAAATCCTGTGCTTTAATTTAAAAACACTAGGACAACAATAACTGTTTAAATTTTGTTTGTTTCAACAGGATTGAAAAGACTGTAAAGACATTCCAATGCTGTTGAAGGGTAATATTAACGTTTCGAGAATTGGAATTTTTTACGCGCTTTTTTCTGTCCGAATTTTTTACGCTCTACCATTCTTGGGTCTCTAGTTAATAAACCTTCAGGCTTTAAGATTAATCTGTTTTCAGCATCTAATTCGCACATTGCACGAGAAATTGCTAAACGAACAGCTTCAGCTTGTCCTGTGATACCACCTCCAAATACATTAACTTTAATATCAAAGTTACCTTCATTGTCTGTTAAAGCTAATGGTTGGTTTACTTTGTACTGTAACGTTGCTGTATCGAAGTAGTCTTTAAGATCTTTTTTGTTGATCGTAATGTTACCTTTTCCTTCAGATAGGTAAACACGAGCAACTGCGGTCTTACGACGACCAATTTTGTGAATTACTTCCATTACTTGAATTCGTTTAAGTTAATCACTGTTGGTTTTTGAGCTTCATGAGCATGAGCTGTACCAACAACAACATTTAAATTACGGAATAATGCTGCACCTAATTTGTTTTTAGGTAACATTCCTTTTACTGATTTTTCTACTAACCTTGCTGGATCTTTTCCAAACATTTCTGTAGCAGTTAAACTTCTTTGACCACCTGGATAACCTGTGTGACGAATGTAAGTTTTGTCATTCCACTTGTTTCCTGTTAAGTTGATTTTTTCTGCATTGATAACAATTACGTTATCTCCACAATCAACATGTGGTGTGAAGCTTGGCTTGTGTTTTCCTCTTATAAGTTTTGCAACTTTAGAAGACAAACGCCCTAATGATTGACCTTCAGCGTCTACTAAAACCCACTGTTTATCTGCAGTAGCTTTGTTTGCTGAAATCGTTTTGTAGCTTAATGTGTCCACGTTATTAATTATTTTTTATTAAACATTCCTCTCTCAAAAAGAGTTTGCAAATTTACGATTATATATTTGATTACCAAATAGTGAAAGGCTTTTTATTTAATAAGTCTGTTGATATCTTTTTAGAGCTTAAAAATTAAGCTTCCTTTTTTTAGCCAAATATTCTAAAATTATTGCTGTGAATACTATAAAATACTCAAAACCAATTATCCACAAATTTTCTGTATTATTAGAGTTTGCATAAGCTAGATAGCTTATTATGATTATAAAGCTCCAAACTAGTGGGTATCTATAGTTAGTAAAAACACTTAAAATTAATACCGAAGCTATATACCATGGATGTACTGTAGTACTTAATAGTAAATAACAAGTTATTGCGATTATCATACTTGATATTAAAGTGCTGTAGTTTTGGTTTTTTCTAACTAATGCAAGTATCCAAATGGTTATAAATACTATTACGGGTAAAATTTTTCCGATTATAGCTATTTGGTTGTATCCTGTAATGTAGTAGCCTATTGCTCTTGCTAGATAATATATACTTGCGTTAAACTCGAAATTCCCAAACCATAATCCAACTGTTTTAGAGTAGTTGTTTACAAATTGCATGGAGAAGAAAGGTGCAAATAGTACTATTGTACTAAATCCAATTATCAGATAAAAAGCGATTAGTTTTTTATAATCGATACCTTGTTTTGTTTTAAACCACTTTATAAATAATGGTAAAAATAATAATGGTACTAGTTTTGTTGAAATTGATAAAGCAAAAACCACTGCTGACCATTTCCATTTGTTGATTTTAAGTAAGTATAGACTCAGTATTAAAAAGAAAATCATTACACCTTCAAAATGAAGATTACCTGTTAATTCTATAATTATAAATGGATTTAATATGTACCATAAAATGTTTTTTTTAGGAAGCTTCATTAAGTCTAATAACTTGCTTCCAAAATAAAGTGTACCTATGTCTGCAACTATAATTATCAATCTCAAACCAATTACAGACCCTAAAATACTTGTGTTAGAAGCAAGATTAGCTAATGTGAAAAGTAGTTGATTAATTGGAGGATAGTTAGAGTAGTGGCTTGCGTTTAGTGCTTGCATGCCATTTACTAGATCTTGTGCTTGATGTATTGGGTATTGTCCTGCTGTTATAAAACTTTCTGGAGTGTATAAATAAGGGTTAATCCCTTTTAAAATCATACGTCCATCCCAAATAAATCTATAAAAATCCTGAGATAGGTTAGGTATTGCAACTAGAAATACTAAACGACTTATTATTGCTACTACCAGTAATAATTTAAAGCTGTTTTGTTTGTTGTTAACTAGTTTTATAAACAGTCCAAATAAAACAAGGTAAAGCGATATTAAAGTCGTGTAGTCTGTCCTTACCAGGTCATAAGCAAAGATTCCGTACAAAAAACAACTAGCTAATATTAGCAGTAAGCTTAATGTGTTAATCTTTAAAATAGAAGTGTTAAGCATGATGCATCCTGCGTTAGCGGTTGTAATGGCATCCTTTTTTGCTGTTTAAATACTTAAACATCGTTAAGACTTAATCTTAATTTTGGTTTAGATTAAGCGTGTTTGTGCAAATGCAAAAAAGATATAATGAAAAACGCGACCCTTGTGGTAACGCCCAAATTATTATGCTTTTGAAGTTAAGGATTTGAAAAACACAAATCCAAATCCAATAGTTAACATTAAGTGAAACGGAAATAATCCAAAGTCTCCACCTTGATCACCAACTATAAATGCACTGTACATACCAAATGCAAAATATAGCATTAGTAAACCTTCAAAAACGACATTAACCGATATGTTTTTACGTAAATATTTGTTGCCTTTCCAGCTGTCTTTTAATGTGCTGATATTAAATTTTGGTGTTCTTACAAAATCACTTCGTTTACCAATATGTCCTTCTAATACTGCAATAGAATTGTGTAAAGAAAAGCCCATTGCTATAGAGAAAAATGTAAAAAACAATGCAATGTATTTTAAAAAGTCTTTAAAAGTGTTACCATGACTTTGTTTATACATAACCCAATAACAAACAAAAAAGATAACTGTACTTATTACAAAAAAGCTCATGACATAAAAGTATGGCCTTAAGTGTGCATATTCATTTTTTATGTACAACATTGGTATACTTAAGATACCAACAATTAATACATTTAAAAACATGGTGCTATTTAATAAATGAAGGATACCATGCAATTTAGTTTTAGCCGAAATATTTTTATTGGTTAATACACGACCAAGCATCTTGCGGAAGTTTTCTGCTCCACCTTTATTCCATCTAAACTGTTGTGATCTTGCAGCACTGATAACAACTGGTAACTCAGCTGGAGTTTCAACATCTTCTAAATATTTAAACTTCCAGTTTTTAAGTTGTGCTCTATAACTTAGGTCTAAATCTTCTGTTAAAGTATCACCTTCCCAGTTTCCTGCATCTAAAATACAGTCTTTACGCCAGACACCTGCTGTACCATTAAAGTTTATAAAGTGTCCTTTGCTACTACGTCCAACTTGCTCTAAAGTAAAATGAGCGTCTAATGCAAAGGCTTGAATTTTTGTTAATGTAGAGTAATCCCTATTGATGTGTCCCCAACGTGTTTGTACTACACCTATTGCTTCGTCCTTAAAAAACGGAATTGTTTTTTTTAACCAGTTTGGTTTTGGTAAAAAATCGGCATCAAAAATTGCAATGTATTCTCCTTTTGCAACTTCTAATCCTTCTTTTAAAGCTCCAGCTTTAAAACCTTGTCTATTTGTTCTGGTAATATGAGTGATATCAAGGCCTTGTTGCTTTAATTTTTCAACGTGTGCTTTTGTGGTTTGTACAGTCTCATCTGTAGAGTCATCAAGTACTTGAATCTCTAATTTGTCCTTTGGATAGTCAATTAACGCTATGTTGTCTAGTAAACGATCCATAACGTACAGCTCGTTAAAAACAGGAAGCTGTATGGTTACAAATGGGATTTCTTCAGGGTTTTTGAAGTTGAATTTTGGTGCGTTTTCTTCTTTTTTTTGAGCAGCTAAGTAGTTGAATAACAGGTTTAACTGGGCTAAGGCGTACATGAAAATAAGAACTAGCGCAATGCTGTAAATAATAATGGTAATGGTCTGGAGAATCACTTTTTAAAACTGTATTTAAATATCCACGTTAATATTTTAACGCCAGCAAATATACTACCTTTTATTGTTCCTGAAACTTTTGAGACACCAATTCTATTACGATAGTTTACAGGCACTTCAATATAAGTCAGTTTTTGCTTCAATGCTTTTAGTTGCATTTCTACTGTCCAACCATAGGTTTTATCTACCATATTTAAAGCTAGAAGCTTATCATATTTTATGGCTCTAAAGGGTCCAAGATCTGTAAATTTTGCACCAAAAAATAAAGACATTAGTGTTGTTGCCAGCCAATTTCCAAAAATTTGTTGTGGTGTCATGCTACCTTCTTCTCTTAGGTTTTTAACACGTGCACCAATAACAAAATCTGTATTATTGTCCAAAATAGGAGCTATTATTTTGGTCAATTCTTCTGGATAATCACTGTAATCTCCATCTAAAAAAACAATTATATCTGGTTTGTTAGTTTGTTTAGCAATGTAGTCCATCCCTTTTAAACAGGCATAACCATAACCTTTGTTACTTTCTTTTAAAACGGTGGCACCTGCATTTTTTGCATTAGTTTCTGTTAGGTCTGTAGAGTTGTTGCTAACTACAATTACCTCATCAACTAATTTAGGAATATCGTTTATAACGTTTGCAATTGAGTCTTGCTCGTTGTAGGCAGGAATGATGACTTTTATTTTGGTCATTTAAGGTCGCTTAATTTATTTTCTTTTTTAAAGGACTTTAAATCGGTCCATTCTTTTATTTTTTGTCCTGCTTTAAATTTTACTGCAGATACCAAATCTTCATTTTTATACATAAGACAATACCCATTTTTTTGATTGTCTTTAAGTTGACATTTATGATTAATTTTTTCGTTTTGATCATAAAATAGCCACCATTTTACCTTTTTATTAGTGAGATAATGACCTTCTTTTTCTTTTTTACCGCTTTCGCGGAAATATTGCCAATAGCCAGATTTTAGGTTTTGGCTAAAACTTCCAAATTTAGAAATTACTGTGTTTTTGTAATAGAATTTCCAGAATTTATTTTTCAAGTCGTTTAAATAATGACCTTCGCTTTTAGTTTTTGAATTGTCGTAATAGGTTTTCCAGTAACCTGTTTTTTTCCCATTTAAATAGCGACCTTGACTTTTTAAGTAGCTGTTTTTGTGATATGTTTTCCAGTAACCATTGGTTTTGCCATTAAGATAATTACCTACTTTATATAAGATATTATTGTTATGGTAATAGGTCCAGTACTTTTGTTTTAAACCTTTGTTGTAATTGCCTTTGGCTTTGATTGTTTTATTGTCGTGAAACTCTATCCAATAGCTTGTTTTAAGGTTATTACTATAGTTTCCTTTTTGTTTTATGTTTCCGTTTGGGTAATAATACACCCAAAAATCTATTTTTTGATTATTACTAATCCAACCTTTTGACAATAGGTCTCCGTTGTCATAATATGTCCTTACGTAAGTTTTTTCCGCGTAAGCGTTATAACCAAATAAGATGAAACAATATAAAACATAGGTTTTCATTTTATTTTTTGTTTACAAAATCCATTAAGTCAACATCGTTACCTAATAAGACTTCTGTTGGATTAATACGTCCATCCATAGTATCGTTTTCTAATTTTAAAACACCTCTTGGGCAAACAGCACTACAAACACCACAACCAACACAGCTTGAACGTACAATGTTTTCTCCTTTTTGTGCGTAAGCACGAACATCTATTCCCATTTCGCAACTGTTTGAGCAATTACCACATGAAATACATTGTCCACCATTAGTTGTAATTCTAAATTTTGAAAATAAACGTTGTTGAAATCCTAATATAGCTGCCATGGGACATCCAAATCTACACCAAGATCTGCTACCTAAAATTGGGTAAAAACCTGTTCCAATTACACCTGAAAAAATAGAGCCAATATATATACCGTAGGTAGACCTTAAAGCACTGCCTTTAACAAAAAATAAATGATCTGTTGTTGATGTAAAGTGCATAATTAGTAATAGAGTAATTACAGCAGCATAACCAATTGCACCAGCTTTAGCATCTTTACCAAGCTCTTTACCTCTAAAATACATGACGCCTGCAAATATGATGGTTAAAAAAGCTATTACAGAAATGATAAAAACATCCCGTGTTAACCAAAAATTATTACTGTCTTTACCTAAATAGCTATATACCATTGCTGTTGTCATCACTACAGAAAATACTAAAACAGTATGTATTAACCATCGTTCTAGCTTCCAAGCAGAAAGTTTTTTTGAAGATAGATGTCTAAAACTATCTCCTGCAGTTTCGGCTAGACCACCGCAACCACAAACCCATGAGCAATACCAACGTTTTCCGTATTTATAAGTTAAAATAGGAGTAATGATAAAGGTTGAAGCTATCCCAAAAATGATTAATGCTAATCCTAAATTACCATTAGATAAAAAGCCTTTTACAGACCACTCATCAAAAATGTAATAATTTAATGGCCAAACGCTTTTAAGGTCATAATAAGGTAAGTCATTATTCATGACGTACATAAATTCTGGAATTAAAAAAGCAAAACCTAACTGAAAAAACATAACAGAAACAGTTCGGATTTGCTGATAGCGATTATGTCTATATTTTAAAATGTATTTGTAACCAAAGGCTAAAATAGCAATGGTATATAATGTCCCATAAACAAACCATTGACTTGCATTACGACCACTTAATAAATTACTTAAAGGATCAAATAATCCAATTAAACCAGTGTTTGGATCACCATTTTTACTTAAACCTAAATATTCAGGAAAAAAGTACAATACAATGTAAAAGCTGGTTAGTATGATACCTAAAGCCCAACCCCAAAATCCTCTGGATGAAATAGATTTATACCATACTCCGTCGTTTTTTATACCTTCTAATTTGGTTAAATAAGCCTCTCTAGAATATATAATAACACCAACTGTAATTAATCCTAATGCTAGTGTTAAAAATAATGCTGTATTTGGTAAATTGACGTTAAATAATGCTAATGCTAAAATTAATAGTCCAACAAGACCAATACCTAAAGCAAACTTTTGTTTTGTTGATATATGAAACGCATCTGGTGATGCTAAGGACATACTGTGATTTAATTTATTACTCATATTGGGATGTTGTTATACTGTTTGTAGCTGTTTGTTGTATGCCTTTAGGATATCCTGCTCGAAATGTTTGTAAAATTCTGGATCAAAATTGGCTTCTTTTAAGTTATTTATTACGTAATCTACATCACGTTGTTCTGTCAGCCAAGTATCAAAAGTTTCGTGTCTCATTCGGATACCAAAAGTATTAATGCCTAAAAAAGTCTTGGTGTCTTTGTTGTAAGCTACGGTTATACATTTGGTGTCATCCTCATGTTTCCAATGGAAATGTTTTTCGTGCTCAGGACGTCCATGTTCGCTAAAAACCCAACCGTAAGTTTGGTATTCGATATCTAAAAATTTTGCGCTGTTAAACCAATGACCTGGTTTGTATTGTAGTTTATTGCCACAAATGGTTTGTGCTAAAGTTTCTCCCATCATACGTCCTGTGTACCAAACAGCTTCAATTGGACGTCTGTTACCAATAGCTTCGTGTTGTTCAGCACAATCTCCGATAGCATATACATCTTTGATGTTAGTTTCTAGGTAACGGTTGACAAGTACACCTCGTTTGGTTTCTATTTTAGAGTCTTTTAAAAATGAAATGTTTGGAGATACTCCAGCAGTCAGTCCAACAAGGTTACAAGTTATTTCTTCTCCTGTTTCTTCAATAATTATGGATTTTACGTTTCCGTTTTCGTCCGATTTGATTTCTTTTAGATTAGTGTTTAATCTTAAATCAATGTGGTGATTTTTAATGTGTCTGTTAATCATTTGACTTTCGCCTTCAGGTAAAACACCATTCCAAAAACTAGTCTCTCTAACTAAAAAAGTAACTGGTATGTCTCTTGAATTTAGCATTTCTGCCATTTCAATACCAATTAATCCTCCACCAACAATTACAGCATGTTTACAAGTTTTGTTATCTGGTGCAGTTTGCTGCATGTTATCTAAATCTTGTTTACTGTATAAGCCTTGAACGCCTTTTAAGTCTTGTCCTGGCCAACCAAATTTATTAGGTTTACTTCCTGTAGCAATCACCAATTTATCATAAGTCATTGTATTGCCTTCAGCAAAATGGAGTGTTTTGTTATCAGTATCTATAGTATTGACATAACCTTTTTTTAAGTCTATACGGTTTTTCTCCCAAAACCAATTTTCGTAAGGTTGGGTGTGTTCAAACTTCATGTGACCCATGTACACATACATTAAAGCTGTACGAGAAAAAAAGTAATCTGTTTCGGCAGAAACAATAGTAATTTTTTTGTCTGATAATTTTCTGACGTGTCTTGCTAGAGTAACTCCAGAAATTCCGTTTCCTATAATGACGATGTGTTCCATAAATTGAGATTGTTAGATAGTCTGTCGTTTTTAAAGTTAAAAACTTAATTGGTTTAGTAGTTTAGAATGGGTTTAAATTACTAATGTTTGTAAGGTTTTGAAAAATATTTAGACGTCAATTTTTTTCTTTTTTTTTGAAAGTTTTCATTAAATGTTAAGACTTAATTAATGTTACAATGATTTAAAACCTAACATAAAGATGAAAAAGAACCTAATACTATTGCTTGTTGTCAGCGGATTATTTTCCGCGAAAGCGCAAACCCTTAACGACTTTTTTACACAAACTGACGCCTTTTTAAAATCCTACGTGGTTAAAGGTAAAGTAGACTACAAAGCGGTAAAACAAAACGTAGCTAGTTTAAACACAATTTTAACTATTGCAAATCATATTACTGTAGACCAAACAGATGCTAATAATTATCAAGCCTTTTGGATTAATGCTTACAACTTGTCTGTTATTAAAGGTATTGTTGACAATTACCCAATAGCCTCACCATTAGATAAGGCTGGTTTTTTTGATAAAACAACGTATAGTTTAGCAGGACAGAAGGTGACTTTAAATACTATTGAAAACAAATTATTAAGAGCCAAGTTTAATGATGCAAGATTTCATTTTGTACTTGTTTGTGGTGCCATAGGTTGTCCGCCTTTAATTGCTAATGCTTATTTACCAAAAACATTGGAAGCGCAATTAGAACAACAAACAAAATTAGCGTTAAATGGTGATTATTTTGTGAAGGTAAACGACAAAAAGAAAACAGTTGAAGCTTCTGAAATCATGAAATGGTACAATGAAGATTTTGTACAAAATGGTATGACCGAAATTCAATTTATAAATAAATACAGAGCCAATACAATACCTGAAAATTATAAGTTAAAGTACTTTTCTTATAACTGGAAACTTAATAAACAATAAAAAAAATATAACGCTTTCGCGGAAAGCAAAACAAAAAAAAGCATGAAAAAACTAACTTTACTACTAATCGCTATTGCAACTTCAATAACTGGTTTTTCTCAAGATGATGACACTTCAGGAAGTAATATTCAAACCTACACACCTTCAAAATTATTAAGCCAAGGCCAATGGGATATTAAGTTTTTTAATAACCTTTATACACAAACAGAAAGTACGTTTACATCTGGTACAGAAGCTAGAGAAACTTATTTTACATCAACCGTAGATGTGTTTACAGGTATTAGTGCTAACAACCGTTTTAATGTTGGTTTATTATTAGAGTTTAGATCTAATGTAATTGGAGATCGTGATGCTTTAGATGTATTTAAATTTGATGGCGAAACAAATACTGCACGTTCTGGTTTTACCTCTTTTGCGCCTGCAGTTAAATTTAATCCTATTAAAAGTGTTAGTAATTTTACTATCCAGACCGCGTTTCATATTCCTTTAGTTGATAACGAAAGTGAAAACGGAGTGTTTTTAGACCAAAAAGGGTTTACGTTTCAAAATCGTTTTTTTTATGATTATAATTTTAACTCTAAATGGCAATTATTTACAGAGCTTAATACAGAATATCACTTTGGTAAAAAAGAAGATAGTTTTGCTAATAACAGTTTAAGCTTAACACCAGGTTTGTTTTTAAGTTATTTCCCGAGTTCTAAATTTACCGTTTTAGGATTAGTACAACACTCACAACGTATAGATACAGGTAATGATTTTGAACAAGATTTTACTGCAGTTGGTGGAGGAGCAAAATACCAAATTAGTGATGTGTTGAATATTGAAACCTTGTATTCTAAATTTGTTAGAGGAAGCAATACAGGTTTAGGACAATCTTTTAATATTGGTTTAAGAGCCTTATTTTAATAAGTAATATTAATTTAAAAGTAAATATATCCTGCTGAAAAGCGGGATTTATTTATATTTAGTCAAAAAAATAATGCGCTTCATTCAGATTTTACTTATTGTAATATTACTTCAATCTTGCACAGCCCAAGACAAAAAAATAAATGGAGTTAGTTTTGTTGCGCACAGAGATAGTATTACTCAAAAAAACATTAACCCTTTATTAAATATTAATGCTAATTATGCTGCAATTATGCCTTTTGCTATGGTTAGACATTTAGAGCATCCTGTTGTTAATTTTGATGCAGAAAGACAATGGTTTGGTGAAACTATTTTAGGTGGCAAACAATACATTAACACTTTAAAAAACAACAGTATTGATGCTATGTTAAAGCCTCAAATTTGGGTTAGAAAAGGCGAGTTTACTGGTTTTTTAAAAATGAAATCCGATGAAGATTGGTTGACCTTTGAAAAAACATATTCTAAATTTATTTTAACATTCGCCAAGGTAGCTCAAGATACTAAAACACCAATTTTTTGTATTGGTACAGAGTTAGAACAATTTGTTAAAGCTAGACCAGAATACTGGTTTAATTTAATTAAAGATATTCGTGAAATTTATAAGGGTAAATTAACTTATGCTGCTAATTGGAATGAATTTGAAAAAACACCCTTTTGGGACCAGTTAGATTATATAGGTGTTGATGCTTATTTTCCAGTTAGTGATAGTAAAACGCCTACTGTTGCAGAGTGTTTAAAAGGATGGGTTTTACATAAAACAACTCTGAAAAGTTTTTCAGAAAAATTTAATAAACCTATTTTGTTTACAGAGTTTGGTTATCGTAGCATAGATTATGCAGCTAAAGCACCATGGACTGTGGATAGAGTTGCAGAAAACGTTAATCTAGAAGCACAGGTTAATACGACTAAAGCCTTATTTGAAGCTTTCTGGAAAGAAGACTGGTTTGCAGGAGGTTTTGTCTGGAAATGGTTTATAAATCATGACAAAGTTGGAGGTGTGGATAATAACCGTTTTACACCACAAAATAAACCTGCAGAAACCCTTATTAAAGAACATTATAAAGTAAATTAAATGAAGTATTTATTATTTGTTTTAACCTTTTTTGTAGTTACAATTGCGCAATCGCAAAACATTACTGATTTAAAAATACAAGGCAATAAAAAGCTAAAATCTAGTTTTGTCAAAAAAGTAGCTAATGCTAAGTCTGGTGAAGTTTTAGATAGTGTCCAGTTGGACGAAGATATTAAATTGTTAAAACGATTACCTTCAGTTTCTCATGCGTATTATCAAGTGTTTCCTTCGGAAAATGGAGATTATAATGTATTTTATAATATCGAAGAAAATTTTACAATAATACCTTCTTTTAATGTGTATACTTCAAATGATGGCGAGTTTGCTTATAGACTTGGAGTGTATGAGTTTAATCTTTTAGGTCAAAATATGATTTTTGGTGGATTTTATCAAAAAGACATATTCAGTTCATATGGTATAAATTTTAGAGCACCTTATTTGTTTAGTCGTCAGTTTGGTTTGGCAATTAATCATCAGGATTTACAAACCTTAGAACCTGTTTTTTTTGATAATACCACTTCAGATTATAGATACAGAAACAAATCTTTTGAAGTTTTAGGATTGTATCAACCTAACTTTAATAATCGTTTTGAGTTTGGTATTAACTCCTTTTTAGAAGAATATGAATATCAGTCAGGAGCAACAAGTCCTGACGTTCCTCAAGCCTTAAGCGTTAATAAATTATTATATAAAGCTATATACAAATACAATAATCTAGATTACAATTACCAATACGTTTCGGGTTTTAAAAGTCAATTAAATATACAATATGTGACGTCTACAAGTGATGAATTACCTGAGTTTTTAATTGGATGGAATGATTTTAATTATTATAAAAGAGTAGGGCAAAGAGGGAATTGGGCAACACGTGTTAGATTAGGGTTGTCAAGTAATGACGAAACCCCTTTTGCACCATTTTCAGTGGATAATAATTTAAATATTAGAGGTGTTGGTAATACCATTGATAGAGGTACAGGAGCAGTCGTTTTAAATACAGAGTATAGACATACATTATACGAAAAAGGTTGGTTTGCACTACAAGGTAATGCGTTTATAGATGCAGGAAGTTGGAGAAATCCTGGTGGAGATTTAGGGGATTTTGGTGATGCCGATAACTTAAGAGTGTTTCCAGGACTAGGCTTGCGTTTTATACACAAATCTATCTTTAATGCCATTTTTAGAATAGATTATGGTTACGGAATTTCAGAAAAGGATGGTCAAGGATTGGTCTTTGGTATCGGTCAGTATTTTTAATAATAGTCTTAATTTAATTAAATATTAAGTATATATGAAATCAAACAGAAACTTTGTAGTTGGTGATATTCATGGAGGATTAAAAGGGTTAAAGCAATTGTTAGAGCGTATTGGTTTGACGGAAGAGGATAGTTTTATATTTTTAGGAGATTATGTAGATGGTTGGAGCGAATCTGCACAGGTTATTAAGTTTTTAATAGGGTTTTCTAAGCAATATAATTGTGTTTTTATAAAAGGAAATCATGATGTTTGGTGTGAACAATGGTTGGAAGATAAAACCGTAAATCAAGCTTGGTTTGTTAATGGAGGCGAAGGTACAATAGCAAGTTATAATCAGTTTTCAGTCGAAGACAAAGCCATGCATTTACAGTTTTTTAAACAAATGAAGTTGTATTACCTTAACACTAATAATCAACTCTTTTTACATGCTGGATTTACATCAATGCATGGAGTAGATAAAGAAATACATCCTGAGACTTTATATTTTGATAGAACCCTTTGGGAAATGGCAGTCACTATGGATAAAAGAGTAAAAAAAGACTCTGTATTATATCCTAAACGTTTAAAACACTATCACGAAATTTATATAGGTCATACACCAACTATTAGATTTAATTCCGATCAACCTATGCAAGCCATTAATGTATGGAATATTGATACAGGAGCTGCATTTACTGGTAAAGTTTCAGCTGTAAATATTGATGACAAAACCGTATTTCAAAGCGATAATTTGCCTAAGCTATATCCAAACGAAACAGGGAGAAATAGTACGTCTTATAATTCTTCTAAATAAAATTTAAGGTTATTAACGCTTACATATTTTATTTAAATAATAATTATGTAACTCTTTTGCAGAAGCACCAAACCATTTTTTTATATAAATGACTAAATAATGGTATTGTAGTGTCCAAACGCCATGTTTTTGATATAACCTAGCTGAGGTTTTAAGCTTATGATTAATCACAACAAATTCTTTACGTTTATATAGTTCGTTAATTAAAATATTGTCTTCGTAGATAATATAGTTTTCATCATAACCACCAATATCATTAAATAACGCTTTGGTTATAAACTGACTTTGATCACCACCACGACTTGCTCGCCAAGAAAACTGAGTTAACCAACTAGTAAAACGTAGCCACCAATGGTTGCTATCAAATTGTAATCTAAAACAACCTGCATTATTACCTTTTTTAATTTCATCTAAAATTAACTGGTCATATCTGTTAGGTGGAAAAGAATCTGCATGTAAAAAATAAAGTATATCTCCTTTTGAAGCTTTGGCACCAAGATTCATTTGTTTAGCACGACCTTTTTCAGAATGCAAAACTTTAATATTTAAACCTAATCCTTGGATAATTGAAACGGTATTGTCTGTACTTCCACCATCCACAACAATAATCTCTTGAATAGTATTTAAGGATGCATTATCAATTAAATGATACAATACCTCTGTTATATGCTTCGCTTCGTTTAAAACCGGAATAATAATACTTATCATGCTGTATTTACGTAAGTTTTATTAGGTTGGTTTTAGTCATTTAAGTCCCAGTTGTAATCTTTGTAGCTAATTTTAGATTTCGCAGAAATAGTTACTTCTGTATACTTGTTTAAAAAATCAATCAAACTTCCGTTTTGCTCAAAATCTTTACTAAACCATCTAAATATTTTAGATAATTTTAATGTGTTTTTAGAGATTTCATTTCTGTTTGTATCACTTAAAAACTCTTGAGTAGCCAAGGTTAATTGTTGTTCTAAATTATCTGCTGTAAATGCAGTGTTTTGTAATTTAGGACAAGAGTAAGAGGCGCAAACAATAGCAAAATGTATACGTGGTTCGTCCATTTTACGTAGTATTTTATGCTCTATATCTTCAAGATTATACCATTTGTCACCAAATTGCCATAAACGTTGTTCCCAAGGGTTTTTAATATCTTTTATACTTTTTACAGGATAGTTTTTTATAATTAAATCTATTGTTAAAGCATTATAAGCGTTGATCCAAAAGGCTAGTTTTTCTTCTTTTGACCAATCTTCTATTGTTTCAGCGTGTGTTAAAGCATCGATGTAAATAGCAAGAGTAGTTTTATCTTCTCTAAACTTTTTGTAGTCTACGTTTCCTGAGATAGAAACATGCTTTTGTAAAAGCTTATTCCATCTTTGGTGACTAAAATTTTCTGTTTTTGTTCCCTTAGGAGGCAAAGGTGGCAGAGGTGTTTTTTCTGTAAGTTTTATAGTTTCGGTATGAGAAGAAAGTGTGTCCTTCTTTACAGTATTGACTATATCTTTTTTACTTTCAGCTTCAGCTATAGCTTCTTTTTTAATTGTATTAGTTACTATTTGGGTATTTGATGTAGTTTGTTTTGTGCTTTTACAAGCGCAAAACAAGACTAATAATGCTAAGGTTAAAAGTTGTTTCATTTTTTTAAAGGATATAATTCTTGACTAATAAAATCTTTAGGGAAGTTCTCATCTCCTTCAAAACCTAACTCGATATCACGACCATCATGCGGAATGTAATTGGTTTTAAAAATATAATCCCAAATACTTAACGTTATACCAAAATTAACACCAAACTTTGTGTGTTCTGGCAAGTGTTTTACATGATGCCAAATGTGCATTTTTGGATTGTTAAATACATATTTTAAAACACCATAATCCCAACCTAAATTAGCATGATTTAAGTGTCCAACAGTTATTGCAAAAAAGTGGACTATTGCAACGTGTTGCGCATCAAAACCGCCAATTATGGCAATTGGTATGTATAACATGGATTTATATAAAACCGGTTCCATCCAATGGTAGCGTAAATGAGCAGCAAATCCCATTTCTTTAACACTGTGATGTACTTTATGGAAGTTCCATAAAAACTCAAAGCGATGTAAAAGGTTGTGTGTCACCCATTGTGTAAAATCAGAAATTATAAAGAAAATAAATAGTCCTAACCACAATGGTAAATTATCTACATCAAACAATTGAAAACTTGAAATAGATAAACCAACAACTCCTAAAATATCATCAAAAAAACTTGCAGCAGTATTAGATAAAGCTATTAATACAATAAGATTTAGTAAAAAGAAATTAAAAAACATGTAAAACGTATCTAACCAAAAATCTTTACGGAAAATAGATTGTTTTTTACGCCAAGGAAAAATAATTTCTAAACCCCAAACAACTAATGATATTATGATTAACCCATAAAAATAGTTGTCCCAATTATTTGGGAATATAATCTGGTGTTTTAAATAGTTCCAATAGCCAAAGTAGGCGTTTTTTATTATTTCTAAATACTTTTCCATAGCTGGCTAAATTAGCCTTTTAGTTACTTTTTTGATGTAACTAAAGTTACATCGTGTTATAGTTTTTCTATCAACCCTTTAAATAGTGCAATCATATCTGGTTCTGCTTTATTAGCCATTGCTATAATTTCGCTAATGTCTACAGGTTTTAGATTACTTGGGTCGCATTCGTCTGTTAAAACTGACACTGCAGCTACTTTTAAATTTAAATGATTAGCAACAATTACTTCTGGGACAGTACTCATCCCAACTGCATCTGCACCAATAATTTTAAGCATGCGGTATTCGGCTCTAGTTTCTAATTGTGGTCCAACAACACTAGCGTAAACACCTTCATGTAATTTTATATTATTAGCTTTTGCTATAGCTTTAATTTTTGCATTTATGTCTAAATCATAAGGTGCACTCATGTCTGCAAAACGTTCGCCAAGCTCAGCAACACCTTTAAAAGCTAGAGGAGAACTTCCTTGTAAGTTAATATGATCGTCAATAAGCATTAATTCACCTTTCTTAAAGTTTAAATTAATAGCACCAGAAGCATTAGATACCAATAGTGTTTTGATACCCAATTTTTCCATAATTCTAACTGGGTAAGTAACATCTTGTAAGCTGTAACCTTCATAAACATGAAAACGACCTTGCATTACAATTACTTTTTTTCTAGCTAAGGTTCCGTAAATTAATTTTCCTTTATGAAACTCGACAGTAGCTGTAGGGAAATTAGGAATGTGATTATAGCTCACCTCTTGAATTACCTCAAGCTCATCAGTTAGTTTTCCTAATCCAGTACCTAAAATAATACCAACTTCTGGTTGGTCAAATCCTTTTTCTTTTAGGTATTCTACGGTTTTATTTATTTGTTTTATCATGTTCAATTAAGGCTTTTAAGGTTTGGTTGTTGGACATATCTTCGTATGTGTCAACATCATTTAATGGTTCTAACAAAAATACGTTTTCCTTAACTAAATCTTTCATGGTGTCTTCAAAAACTGTTTCTGTTCCCCAAGATTTATTTTCAAAAATTGCTGGATGCAATTGTTTCATTCCTAAAAGATAATAGCCACCATCTATTGCAGGTCCAATCACTGCATCATTATTATCTAAAGCGTCAAAAGCTTGATTAATATGTTCGGGTTTTAGATCATATAAATCGCTACCAACAATAACTATTTTAGTATAGCCAGAATCAAAACCAGTTTTAAATGCATTAGACATTCTTACACCTAAGTGGTCACCAGATTGTTGCTGTTTTTGGTAAATATCAGCATTCCAAAGGTCGTTTTCTCTAATTTTAACCGAGTAATATACTGCTTTGTCACTGTCTATTTGTTGTAAAACACTTTCAGTGTGTTCTAATAATTTTTTATATATCGCTAAAGCGGAAATATTGCCAATAGTCTTAGCTAATCTTGTTTTTACTTTTCCTAACTCAGGGTTTCTGGTAAAGGTTATTACTAGATTTTTATGCATGAATTTTTATTTTTTTGTAGAAGTTGTCTCAAATACTTTAATCCCTTTAGTTAACCATTTGCTCCAAGCTTCATTAAAAGTATGTATTTGTTCTGTTTCATTGTCTTCGGAATCTACTACAGTAAAATCATTGTTTTTCCACTCAAAAATGCCACCATACAGATTAAGTACATTGGTGTAGCCTTCATCTTTTAGTTTTTTAGCAATGGTTTCTGATCGTATTCCTAAGGAGCAATACACGACTATTTTTTGATCTTTATTAGTGTGTTTTTCGGTAACCGTTTTGATGTCAAAAAAATCGTAACCTACCAAAGTTGCATTTTTAATATGACTAATTTCAAATTCTTTAGGTTCTCTTGCGTCTAAGATAATAGCGTCAGTTTTTGGCATTGCCAATTCTTGAACGGTAATGTAGGGAACACTGTTTTTATTGTGTTTTTTTAGTAATTCATCTAGTGTGTCTTGCGCTATGCTTTGTGCAGCAAAAAGACTTATAAATAAAAATAATATTGTTTTCATAATGTTATAAATTAATTCCGAAACCTTGTAATCCACTTTCAATAGCTGGTAAAATCTCGGTATTATCCCAAATACCAGTCACTATTGTTCTTGCGTATTCTTCTGGTAACAAACCGTTTTTCATTAAACTATTAGTTAGCTTATAGTTATAGTCGAGCGTATGATGCGTAAATTTCATTTCACCATTAATGTCTTCTAAAATGGCATACCAAACTTGTGGTGATCCATCATTAGCAGGCATACCAATAACACCTGGATTTAGCCATAATTTGTTGTCTTGCTCATGACTAAAAGGTAACCCACAATGTCCAGCAATAATAACATCGCTTTTAGTTGCATCTATTGTTTTTGCCTTAATATTCCAGTCTGTAGATTTAAATACAAATTCTGATACATTAAAATAATCACCATGGACAACGGTTACTTTTTTATTAGCATAATTAAAAGTGATATGATCCGGAAACATTGCTAAATACGCTATCGAGTTTTTACTTAGTTTGCTTTGTGCATAAGGATACCAAAGTTTAGAAAACCCATCACATCGTGAGCCTTCTGTAAAATCGCAACCGCAATCTGCTTCACCTTTAGTTAATTGGATTTCTACATTACCTAAAATACTTTTGGCTTTCCATAATTTTAAAAGCTGTACCGTTTCTTCGGGTTGTGCACAATAGCCAACAACATCTCCTGTGCAAATACAGTTTTCTGGAGCAATATTTTGCTGTTCAGCAATAGCTTTAAGTGCTTCTAAGGCTTGAAGATTACTGTAAACACCTCCAAAAAGCAAGACTTTACCAGATAATGTGCCTATATTATTTATTGTTTTATCCATCTAGGAACGAAATATAAAAGGTTACAACTAAAAATGCCCCAAACATTGACCCAAAGTAAATCAGCATAACGACCCTTTGTAAAAATTAAAGCTTCTGGGAACACTTTGAATACTAATAAAAAACCAAAAATTATACCACAACCAATACTTAAATAGAAGCTAATTTTTGGCACTTTATAACTCCAGAATACAAATATTGGTGTTAAACCAATGACCATAGTTCCAGATATTGTGGTGGCAGAAAGGATTTCGGCATTAAAAAAGATTGGGATTGTACCAAGTACAGCAATTGCTACCATTGCTAATCTACCAAATGATAGGCTTTTGCCTAATTCCAAATCGACTGCCAATAATTTTGAAAACGATGAAAACGTCGAATCCAAGGTTGAAGCTGCTGAGGTAATCATAATAAAATTAATGACTAATAATACTACAACTCCAAATGCTTTTCCAACCTCTACAGCTGCTTGTCCTTTTAAATCTTGAGTTTGTGCATACACACCAATTAAACTAAAAAGCACAATGCAAATGGCACCTAATAAGCTAGCCCATAAAAAGCTTTTTCTAGTCACTTTTGGTGAACTGATAAAAGCTCTGTCAGTTAGTACAGGATCATGAAAAGGATAGCTAAAAGATTGTATTATGGCTGCAAAAAATAGGTTTAAACCTAGTTCAAAACTCCAAGTTCCAGAGTTTACAATGTCTTTTGTATTAAAATTTTCAACTGAAAAAATAGTATATAAAATAATGATTAATAGTACAGAAAATAAGACCATTTGTATCACGTCTGTAAATATTGAGCTACTCAAACCACCTTTTATAGCATAGCTTAATGTTAGTAATGTAAATACAATTATAGCAGTGTAATAGCTAGCACTTCCTGTTTCACCAAAGTAAGAGCCAATAACCATGGTATTACTCCAAACCTCATTAAATAATCTAATAATAATTAAAAACGTGAAGACTCCAACCGCTTTTTTGCCAAATTTACTAGTTAAAAAGTCATGAATACTTGTAAAGCCACCTTTGGTACGTAATTGATAAATTAGTAATCCAGCAACTGCAAAACTGAGATAATATCCAGCATAAGCGACACCTCCAACTAGACCAAAATCTAATCCTAAATTGGCAGCATTAGTAATACTTTTGGCAAAAATCCAAGAGATTATTAAACTACCAGTTAGTACTAAAACATTTGGCGACTTTTTGTTGTGATTGGCTTTAAAAAAAGATGTAGTGGTTTTTGCATAAGGTGATAAGGCAAACAAGATTAAACTTGAAGCTATTACTAAAATCCATTGCCAAATTTCTGTACTCATTTTTTAGTTTTGGTCCCACCAAACTGGGAAGTTAATATCATTACCATTAGTTGCACTTGCTGCTTGATTATAGTTTTCGGCATTTAAAGCTTCTTCTTCTGCAGGATAAGGCATTCTTACAGGTATTAATCCATTGTTTAAACTTGCAGATATTGCATTAAACTCAGGAAAACCTGTACGTCTGTAGTCTACCCAACCTTCATAACCATTTATAAGATTAGCAATCCATTTTTGGGTGATAATTTGTTGTAAAGGTGTTGTTCCAGGTGCATTATAAGCAGCATTGGTTGTTAGGTACGTTGCAGGTAAATCGGTTTGCCAATACTCAAAAGCTTGTGCGACTCCTGTTTCATATAATTCTTGTGCGTTGGCGCTAATTAAGCCTTTTAAAGCAGCTTCAGCTAAAATAAAATGAACTTCCCAAGAGGTTATAAAATTAGCATCCAAAACCGAAGTGTCTTCTCTAAAAGCACTTCCAGCTAACGAATAGTCTGCCAAAGCAATTGATGTTGATGAAGCATCAATACCATTAATCAATCCATTAAATTGATTAGAAGACGAGTTTTCAAAAGGTTTGAAAAACGTACTTATTCTATCATCATTTAGGTCAATTAAAATGTTTTCCATCGTTTCCGATAAGACAAAATTATTAAAATCTCCTATTCTTAATTGAGCCAATCTAAAGCTGTTTGGATCTGTGTTTGTAAAGTTGAAAATAGCATTTTCAGCTGTAGCTGAAATATAATTATCTTCATTATATATGGTTTGTAATTCAGTTGAAACATCCACTTGATCGGAAATACGAAGCAAATATTTTAATTTTAAACTATTTGCAAATTTTACCCAAGCGTCTAAATCTCCATTAAATAAAATATCTCCTTCCAACGGAATCGCTAGATCGTAATTTGTAATAGCTTCAATCCCTTTATCAAGGTTATCTAATATCCCGTCTTCATTTAAATAAATAGATTCTTGACTGTCATAACTTGGTGTAACGGTTCCCTCTATTCCATTAAAGGCTTCAAAATAGGGCACATCACCAAACAAATCTGTTAATCCTGCTGCCATATATGCTTTTAAAATTAAAGCAGGACCTTCATAGACTTTAAAGGTTGAGGTGGTTTTGGATTGTGTTAATATAATCTCGTTATCACGTAAATTGGTGTAAAATATTGGCCAAGGATTTCCACCTAATTGTGGCGATTTTAAGGCGTGTCTGTCAAATAAATTGAAATCTAAGGCAGTCCTGTGTTGCGATAATAAATCTCCAGCAACAAAACCTTCATAACTCATTTGTTCTCCAAAATCATAAATAACCTGACGTAGTAGCAAACTAGGTTGTACTGTGTTTGGCGCATTAGGATTGGTGTTTATGTCTTCAAAGTCTTTAGTGCAACTTGTCATTAAAAGAAGCGTAAAAAAACTTAATATGTATAATGTGTTTTTCATGATGTGTCTATTAAAAATTTAAACTTGCTTTTAATCCAAAACTGCGTGATGTGGCATAACTCATGTCTTCTACACCACTAACAAAACCGTTACCTTGTACTGCTAATTGTTCTGGGTCAAAGTGTGGGTTTTCAGTAATAACAAATAGGTTTTTACCAATTAAAGACACTGCAATGTCTCCACCTTCTTTTAAGCCTAAAAAGCCCTCTTTTAATTTAAAATTATAGCCAACAGAAAATTGTCTCAATTTTAGGTAAGAGGCATCGTAGACGTTGTTTTCTTCGTGGTTTCTGTCGTAAAACTGTCTGTAGTAGCTTTCAGCAGTAATGGCAATAGTATTAGGTGTTCCAGATTGTGTTACACCTTCTGCAATAATACCATCTTCTGGTCTGTACTCTGTTTCGGCTAATTGTCCTCCAACATTACCTAAAGCACTGGTTCTTGATACAATTTCTCCACCTTGTCTCCAATCAAACAAAAAGCTAGCAGACCAGTTTTTGTAGTTAAAATCGTTGCTCCATCCTAAAGTGAAATCTGGATTATAGTTTCCTAGTTTTTGTAGGTTGTTATCTGCAATGTAGTTTCCGTTGTCATCAATTATAAATTGATCATTTTCATTTTTTAAATATCCAGTACCATAAATGTCTCCAATCTGTCCACCTTCTTCAACTTGAAACCAAACCGTTTGATTGGCACTATCATAAATTCGGCTATAAGCCAAAGTTAAACGACCGTCTGCTTGCGGTAACTCTTCAATAGTTGCTTTGTTTTTAGCAAAATTGAAGGTTGTATTCCATTTAAAATTAGACGTTTTAATAGGAGTGAACCCAGCGATAATTTCGACACCAGTCGATTTTACTTTTCCACCATTAACGACTTGTTGATCATAACCTGACGAAATTGGTATTGGTAATGAAATTATTTGATCTTTTGTTATAGCATTATAATAGGTAAAGTCAAAACGAATACGATCTTTCAAGAAACGTAAATCTGCACCAAATTCGTAATTAGTGGTGCTTTCTGGTTTTAATTCTGAATTAGGAATAAAATCCTGATTACTAAAAGTAGGTTGACTGTTAAAAGGTGTTTGCGATACAAAAGCTCCGGAAGTTTGATATGGATTAGTATCGTTACCAACCTGTGCCACACTGGCTCTTAGTTTTGCAAAAGATACAGCTTCAGGAAGCTCTGCAACATTGGATAAAATAAAACTGGCTGAAGCCGAAGGATAGAAAAAAGAAGTACCATCCACCGAAAAAGGTGTTGCTAAAGCACTAGACCAATCATTACGACCAGTAATGTCTAAAAACAGAAAATCTTTATAGCCTAATTTTGCAATTCCATAAAAGGAATTGATACGTTTTTTAGAGTCAAACTGAAACACTTCAATAGGTGATGCAGCATTATTTAAATTAAAAATTCCAGGTTGTGCCAAACTAACCGTTTGTGATTGCTTGGTTGATGCTGTTTGGTTTAATCGGTTTCCACCAATGGATGCATCTAATTTAAAATCGCCAAACGTATTATTGTAATTTAATAGAAAATCGGTATTAACTTCTCTGTAAAACACATCATGTTCTGCGTAAGCACCATTTTGAAAACGATTACTAGAATACGCACGTTTTAGTAGTCTTTTTTCAGAGGAATAATCCATACCTGTTCTAACCTGAAGATTTAGATGGTCTGTAAATTTATGTGTAATAGCAACGTTTCCGAAGACACGATCACGATTAAAACTATTTGTGTTTTCGTATAAAATAAAATAAGGATTATCAAAAAACGTATAGTTAAAACTATATTGTTGTACACCTTCTAAACCTGGTTGCCAATAGTTTTTTAAGCTATTAATATCAAGGCTTCGTGGTCCCCAAGCTACCAAACTGTAATTTACATTTTCGCTACCATAACCGTTAGATGGTCTGTTATCACTTGTAGAATTAGTGTATGATAATGAGGTTGAAATTGTTGTTTTTTCTGTGGGCTCAAAATTTAGTTTTGCAGCAACAGTTTGTCGGTCTAAATTTACACCAGGAATAATAGATTCGCTTCTTAAATCTGTAAACGATAATCTATAATCACCAGTATCAAAACCATTAGAAATAGCAATATTGTTTATTGTAGTAATTCCTGTTTGGTAAAAATCTTTTAAGTTATCTGGATTAGACTGGAATAAGGTTGGTGTAATAGCGTCACCAGAATATAAAGCAGTGTCTCCACCACGTACAACAGTTCCGTTTGCTAATGTCACTGGACTATTAAACTGCGGAACGTAAATACCAGCATCCAATTGTGGTCCCCAAGAATAGGTGATATTATCATTAATTCCGCCTCCAAGACCATCAACGTATTCAAATTGTCCAGAATTACCTTGACCATAACTGTTCTGAAAATCTGGTAATCTAAACGCATTGTCAACAAATAACGACGTGTTAATGCTAATTCCTAAACCTTTAGTTTTTTTACCATCTTTGGTTTTAATAACAATCACTCCGTTGGATGCACGCGTACCATACAAAGCAGCAGCACTTGGACCTTTTAATACAGAAACCTCTTCGATATCGTCTGCATTAACTTCCATAGCTCCATTTCCAAAATCTATTTCCTGAAAACCAGCAGCAGCTTCGTTTGTAAAGTTAAAAACAGTGTTGTTGTTAATTGGCACACCATCCACTACAAACAAAGGATTGTTGTTAGAAAATGAGGCTTCACCACGAATCGTTATTTTTGAAGACGATCCAACACCTGTAGCACCTTGAGATACTGTAACACCTGCAAGTTTACCAGCCAAATTATCAATAAAGTTAACCGTTTTAACTTCGGTTAAACCTTCACTTTTTAAAGATTGTACCACATATCCAAGCTCTTTTGTATCTCGTTCTAGACCCAAAGCAGTTATAACTACTTCGTCTAAATTTGAGGTGTCTTCTTCTAAAATAACATTAATAACCGATTGATTATTAATTGCAATTTGTTGTGTTTTGTAACCAATAAATGAGAATGTTAAGGTTTCCGTTTCCTCAGAAATTGTAATAGAATAATAACCGCTGTTATCGGATATTGTTCCGTTATTTTGGTCTGCTAAAATATTAACGTATGCTAAAGTTTGACCATCTTGTGCACTTGTTACAGTACCAGTAATTGTAGTTTGTGCAACGCTAAATGTACAAACAAGAAGCAAAGCACATAAGTAAATGTGTTTCATTTAAATTAAATTAGTTTCAGTATAAAATTGGCTAAAAGCCACTAGTGGTTGGTGTAAACTAATTTAGGAGACCCTTTGTTAAAAGGTAATTGTTGTGGTAATAATAGGTATTGTAATGCTATGTGTTTAAGTATCGCTTTCGCGGAAATACAAAGCTGTAGTATTATAGTTTTTAGTGTTTTTGAAACCGTTTTATAACTATTTAAAATAGCTTTTAAGTCTTTAAACGAATCGATATCGTTTAAGGTTTCAAGCGTACTAAAAGTAATTTTAGTTGAAGATAAATAGTGTAACGTTGTGCTTTTTAAAGCTGAAGTTTGCCAAGGTAAATTTTTAAATTGCTTAGCATTATATAGGTTTTTGGTCAAACCCATTAAATAAAATCCGCCATCTTTTGATGGTCCAAAAACCAACTGATTGTTGTTTAGTTTTTGGTAAGCATCATTTATGTGCTTGGTTTTTAAATGTGGTGTGTCATTTCCTATAGAAATAACATTAGTAAAACCTCTATCAAAAACCGATTGAATAGCATTTGTAAAACGATCACCAAAATTTAAACCTTGTTGCTGTGCTTCAGTAAAATGAAAAAACGGTAATCCTGTTTTTTTTACTTTTTTAATAGTCTCGTTTGTAAGTGTTTCAAACAACAGACTATCTGAAAAAGATTTGCGTTTAGCATCCTCTTTAGCAGAATTAGAAAAAATTAAAATGGCAGTTTTAGTCTTCATTTATGGATTTCCGCGACAGCGAAAAAAGTTAGTTTTATATTAAGCAACAACACCTTGACAGCTACTTCCTGCTCCTGCAGTACAACCATAACAATGTTGTGAAATTACAATGTTTCTACCTTCAAGTAATTCGGTTTTGTAGTCTGATATGTGTTTAGATTTACTGTTTACAGGCAATTCTAGCATTTGGTTAAAATCGCAATCAAATAAATAACCATCCCAACTTACTGACAATGTATTGGTGCACATAACGTTTGCTACAGCAGCTGGATTATAAGCCTCTACTAATGAGTACATATAATCCTCGTAGTTTTCTGAAGCTATTAAAAAGTCCAAAAATCTAGCAATTGGTAGGTTTGTAATTGCAAATAAGTTATGAAACTGAATGCTAAAATCTTCCATCAATGCTTTTTTGAAATCTTTTTCCATAGCCATTTGGTCACCAGGTAAAAAGGCTCCTGAAGGATTGTAAACCAAGTCCAATTTTAAATCGCTTCCTGGCATACCATAACCAACAGCATTTAATTCCTGTAAGGCTTTAATAGACATGTCAAACACACCTTTGCCACGTTGTTTGTCTGTTTTACCACGAGTCCAGTGTGGCATTGAGCTTATAACATGGATGTTGTGCTTTTTGAAAAACTGTGGTAAATCGTAATATTTTTTATTAGCACGAATAATAGTTAAATTAGAACGCACGATAAAGTCTTTAATTCCAATTTTAGAAGCTTCTTCTACAAACCATCTAAAATTCGGGTTCATTTCTGGAGCACCTCCTGTTAAATCTAAAGTATGTGCACCAGTTGTTTTTATAACATCCAAGATTTGTTGCATGGTCTCTTGGGTCATGATTTCCTTTCGGTCTGGACCTGCATCAACGTGACAATGCTCACACACTTGATTACACATGTAACCAACGTTAATTTGTAAAATTTCTAAAGGTTTTGCTTTAAGTGGAAACTGACTAGTTTCGGAAATTTTATTTTTAAAAGTTGGTAATTCGCCATCAGCAAAAATTCCGCCAGATAATATTTCTAGTTGTTTATTGCTTTTTGCTAAATCGCTACCTAGTTTTTTAAGAGATTTTGTTGCCATTAATCGTGTTGTCTTATTTGTAATTCTTACGTAAGTAAACCTATTTTGGTTTTATATTAACCGTCTAATTTGTTTACTTTATTCATCATTTGTACACCATGTACTAAAGTCGCTCCACTTTTTATTGCAGCACCAACGTGTATGGCTTCCATCATTTCTTCTTTGGTAACACCACGTTGTAAACCGTCTTTAGTATAGGCATCAATACAATATGGACATTGCTCTGTATGTGCTACAGCTAATGCTATTAATGATTTTTCGCGAGCAGTTAAAGCGCCTTCTTCAAATACTTTTCCGTAGTAGTCAAAAAACTTGTTACCAAGTTCTTCATTCCATTCTGTTATTTTTCCAAATTTTCTTAGGTCTGCTGGATCGTAATATGTTTTTGCCATTTTATTTTTTTTTAAAGATAGATATCTAAAATCGTTTTGTCGTTAAGGTTTAAAACTACTAACAAAATTTATATTTTTTTTAATTAATAGTTAGTTGGTTTAGGAAGTGTAAATTTTTTAGTTTGAATAATTTCGTTGTTTAAAATCGTTTTATTTAAAAAATAAAACACGTCATCTAAGTCTTCTGGATGTACATTGGCAGCGTCATGATTACCTTCGTTTACTATGTTTAAATAGTAAGGTGAATTTAATTGTTCTAATTTTTGGGTAATCGTTTTTGCACCATGAAGTGTTATGTATCCTGGTTTTTTTGGATTACAATTTTGATGAGGAGCAGTTCCGAATGGTACAGCATAGTCTTTTGTACCATGGGTAAGTGCTACAGGAATTGCATTTTCTGAAGTTAAATAATCAATATCTACAATCGCTCCTGAAAATCCTATAACACCAGCATATTTAATGTTTTTATAACTGTCAACATTTGGGATAAAAAAACGTTTCATAAAAGCAACATGTAAAGCTGTTTCTGCTCCAGCACTACTTCCTGCAGCAATCATTTTAGAAGTATCTACTTGAAGCATGTTGCTATTTTGGTAGACGAAATTAGTTGCGTCTAAAAAATCTATGACAGCTTGGTTGAAAGTGAATAATTTGTCTTCTTTGCTACAATTACATCCAAAACCAGTTTTAGTTCCTTTTCTTAATAATCTATAGGATATTGAAACACCAATATAACCATTTTTGTTTGCGGCTTTTACAATGTTAAATTCGTCAATACCATTGCGTCCACCACCAGAAAAGCCTCCACCATGCATCCAAATAATAACAGGTAAACTGTCTGTTGGTTTAACGTTTTCTGGTGTGTAAACATCTAGTTTAAGAGTGTCTAATCCTTTTGTTGCGTATGTGTAGGTTTTCATAGTTTGGGCTATACTTGTAAAACAAGTTAATATAATAATTACTGTATAAATCTGTTTCATTTAAGCTGTTAAGTTATTTAAAAACCAATTTTTTTGTAGGTAAAGGTCAAAAAAAAACAATTAAAAATTAATTTAATTGTTTTTAGATTTCTTAAATAAAATAGTATTCAAAAATTTAGTATTCTGTTTTATCCTCTTTTTTTGACCATTCTTGAAATGGTTTTAAGGCAATATCTCGTGCTAATTGTTCAAATGGAATACTTCTTTTTTCGTATGGTAATGGGATTTCTTTGTATATAAATTCATCATCAAAACCAATATTTGCTGCATCTACTTGATTGCTTCCATAGTACACTTTGTCTGGTCTGGCCCAATAAATAGCACCTAAACACATTGGACAAGGTTCGCAAGAGGTGTAAATTTCACAACCCTCTAACTGAAAAGAATCTAAGTTTTTACAGGCATCTCTAATAGCTGTAACTTCTGCATGAGCAGTTGGATCGTTAGTAGAGGTTACTTTATTGTTTCCTCTTCCAATTATTTTTCCGTCTTTTACAATGACACATCCAAAAGGTCCTCCTTCGTTATTATTCATTCCTTTTAAAGCTGCATTAACAGCTTCCATCATGAATTTGTCTTTATTATCCATAGTTTTTAATTTTAAATATTAATGTTTAAACAAGTTGTGTTGCTTGAAATACAATACATTTAGGTATTAAAACCAAAAAACCCGAACATCAGTTCGGGTTTTTAGTGGTGGTGCCTCCAGGAATCGAACCAGGGACACAAGG
Organism: Olleya sediminilitoris; assembly: GCF_016785945.1. Classification (GTDB taxonomy): domain Bacteria; phylum Bacteroidota; class Bacteroidia; order Flavobacteriales; family Flavobacteriaceae; genus Olleya; species Olleya sediminilitoris. The sequence continues at coordinate 57,626 of NZ_JAEMEF010000003.1, forward strand.
ATTTTCAGTCCTTTGCTCTACCAACTGAGCTAAGGCACCAGTAGCAATAAATTGCGAGTGCAAATATAGTTTCTATTTTAGAAGTACCAAAAGAAAAACGAAAAAAAATGAAATTATTTTTCGTTTTTTAAAAAATCAAAAGGTATTGCTCTGTTTTTCAATATTATAAAATTATTAAGACTTTTATTACAATGGTTTTGTAATTTTACCGTTTTTAAATACAATATGAATTTAATTGTAGACGTAGGGAATACTAGAATAAAACTTGCTGTTTTTGATAAAAATAGATTGTTAGAAATTAGAATTGCTGATAGTTTTACCATTTTGGAGACATTAAAACAGCTAAAATTGGACTATCCAAAACTTAACCTTGCTATTGTGTCCTCTGTTGGTTATTTGCAAGATAAGGTGTTACAATATTTAGGCCTGCAATTTGAGTTGACTATATTAGATAACAATACAAAAGTTCCTTTTACAAATTTATACGCTACACCTAAAACTTTAGGTATAGATCGGATTGCATTGGTTTGTGCGTCAGTACAACAATTTTCGCAAAAAAATGTTTTAATTATTGATGCAGGAACATGTATTACCTATGATTTTATAAATAAGGACAATGAATATTTAGGAGGAGCCATATCTCCTGGTGTCAGAATGCGTTACGAAGCATTACATAATCAAACTGCAAATTTACCTTTGTTAGAAACAGAAATGCCAATTCAAATTATTGGTAATTCTACAATAGGATCCATAAATAGTGGGATTATTTATGGTGTTTTGAATGAAATTGATGGAATTATTGAACAATATAGCGCATTATATTTAGATTTAACAATTATTTTAACAGGAGGAGATGCTAATTTTTTGTCAAAGCAATTAAAAAGTAGCATATTTGCCAACTCAAATTTCCTGTTAGAGGGTTTGAATTATATATTACAACATAACACAGTCGAATGATTAAAAAACTTGTATTAGTTTTTATTGCATTATTTGCAATTCAAAGTTACGCTCAGAATGGAACATCTTCACCATATTCTTTTTATGGTATAGGTAGTTTAAATTTTAAAGGTTCTGTAGAGAATCGAAGTATGGGAGGATTAGGTGTATACAAGGATAGTATTCATATTAATTTCCAAAATCCAGCTACTTATGCTGGAAACAACTTAGCTTCTTTTAATAACGAGTCTAGACCTGTTAAGTTTGCTGTAGCTGGTAGTGGAACAGCAACAAGTCTTAAAGCAAATACAACTAGCGATAAATCAAAAAGTGCAAATTTTGATTATTTAGGGCTTTCAATTCCTCTTGGTAAATTCGGTTTTGGTTTTGGAATTCAACCATATTCATCAGTTGGATATAAACTTGAGACAAACAATGATTCTGATGATTTGGAAAATAGATACGAAGGTGAAGGAGGTCTTAATAAAGTGTTTTTAAGTTTTGGTTATCAGATCGATTCATCATTAAGTATAGGTTTGCAAGCAGACTACAATTTTGGTAATATTGAGAATAATACTGTAAATATTCGTTACAATGAAGATAATTTACCTCTACAATACCAAACTAAAGAATATAATAAGTCAGAATTAAGTGGTGTTAATTTTAATTTAGGATTACATTACCAAAAAATGATTAGTGATAAATTAGAATTACAAACGTCTCTTACATACACACCAAAAACAGAACTTACTTCTAAAAACTTACGCACCTTTTCAACGATTTATGTTGGTGAGACATCAGATTCTGATATTATCTTTAATCAGCTTGATGGTAATCTTGAAGCTTCTAATTTACAAGAAACAAATTTAACTTTACCATCAAAGTTTAGTATTGGAGCTGGTCTTGGGCAACCAAGGAAGTGGTTTGCTGGTATAGAGTATACTACACAAAACACAAGTGAATTTTATAATCCATTATACGATAATGTTGGTGCAACCTTTGAGGATGCTTCAAAATTATCAATTGGAGGGTTTTTTATTCCGGAATATAATTCGTTTTCAAAATACTGGAAAAGAATGACTTACAGAGCTGGTTTGCGCTTTGAGAATACAGGTCTAAACATTAATAACGAAAGTATTAAAGAGTTTGGCATGTCTTTTGGAGTAGGTGTACCAGTCGGAAACGTTTTTTCTAATGCAAACATAGGTTTAGAGTTTGGTCAAAAAGGAACTTTGAATGCTAATTTAGTAAAAGAAAATTTTGTAAGCTTCCAGGTTAGTTTATCACTTAACGATAGATGGTTTATTAAAAAGAAATATAATTAACAGCATAAAATTTAAGACTATGAGAACTAAAATTACTTTATTAATAGCTTTGATGTTTGGGCTTAATTTTGGATTTGCACAAAATACAGAGGAGTGCATGACTAAATTGTCTTTAATGTCAGAAGCATCTAAGGCTAAAAATTACGAGGCAGCTTACCAGCCATTTATGGACTTAAGAAAAGACTGTCCTAAGTACAATAAAGCCATTTATGTATATGGTGAAAAAATATTAAATCATTATATAGACAAGGCTGCAGGCGCAGATAAATTAGCTTACGTTAAAGATTTATTATCAATGTATGATGAAAGACTTGTGCATTTTGAAAGCCAAACTAAGGTTGGAGATATGATATCTGATAAAGCGCAATTGATGTATAAGTATAAAACTGAATTAGGTTTATCTAACGAAGAAGTTTATAACACTTTTGATAAAGCGTATACAACAGATTTAAAAACATTCAAAAATCCTAAAGCATTATATACTTATTTTTCACTAATGGTTGATTTATTTGATGCTGGAAAGAAAACAGATCAAGAGTTATTTGACAAGTATGATGATGTAGTAGATAAAATTGAAACTGAAGTAAAAATTAGTTCTGAAGGATTGAATAAACTTATTGCTAAAGAAGAAGCAGGAACAGCTTTAACTAAAAAGGATAAACAATACAAAAAATATTACGAGAGCTCATTAAAAGTTTTTGATCAAATAGTTGGTAGTGTAGATTCTAAATTAGGTGATAGAGCAAACTGTCAAAATTTAATTCCTTTATACCAAAAGGATTATGAAGCTAATAAAAACAATACAGTTTGGTTACAACGTGCAATGAACAAGCTTTACGAAAAAGGATGTAAAACTGATCCTATGTTTGTTAAAATCTTAAATCAAAAGAATACTATCGAGCCTAACGCAGATACAGCTTATTATCTATATATTAATACAGGAGAACAAAGATATTTAGATCAAACAATGCAATTAGAAACAGATCCTATCAAAAAGGCTAAATTGACTAAGAAAATTGGATTAGATTTTTACAAAAGCGGAAGCTATGGTAAAGCTAGACAATACTTTCAACAAGCATTATCTTTAAACCCATCAGACAAAAAGCCTCATGAGTATATCTCAAGATCTTATGCTGCAAGTGCAAATAGCTGTGGTGATACAAATTTTAACAAACGTGCTGTATTCTGGTTAGCAGCTACTGAAGCTAGAAAAGCAGGTAACACAGCATTAGCTAATAGTTACCAAGCTAAAGCTCCAACTAAATCAGAGATTTTTTCTGCAGGTAATGCAGGACAAACAATTAAGATTGGATGTTGGATAGGAAGAAGTGTAACAGTGCCAAGTTTATAATGCAAAAGCATAACTTACATATTATTAAAAACTCAGTCATAGCATTTGCTATGACTTTGTTTTTTGCATGTAAAAGCAATTTAAAGGACGTTAAAAAAATGAGTATGTCTGCTAATGAGCCTGTAGGTGTATCAGACAGTATTAATGTTAAATACACTGACTCAGGTAGGCTTTCTGCAAATTTGGTTAGTCCTAAAATGTTTGATTATAGTAACAGGATGTTTTCTTATTCAGAGTTTCCTGACGGAATTGTATTGTATTTATATGATGATAAAAATGCAAAAACAACAGTTATATCAGATTATGCAATTATATACAATAACACTAATTTAATTGATTTGCAAGGTAATGTTATAGCAGCAACTCCTACAATGGATACATTGTATGCAGATCAATTATATTATGATCAAAGTAAAGAATGGTTATTTACTAATAAACCGGCTACTTACAGATCTAAAGGTTACGTCACTAGTGGTAATGGGTTTGATTCTGATAAAAATTTTACAAAAGCCGAAATTTTAGGTGTAACAGGTCAATTTGCTGTGCAAGAATAACTAAGGTTTTAAACTCTAAAGCCTACCATTTTTAGTATATTTACTTAAACTTATTAATTTATAAATGAAAGTTTTCAAAATTTTTCAATACGCTTATTTAGTTTTTGCTGTCTTATTTTTATACGATGCGTTTGTAAGTTGGGGAGAGACTAGAGCTTACATGTCCTTGCTATTAGGTCTTACAGCTGTATTTATGTTCTTTTTTAAACAAAAATTTAATAAAAAGTTCGATAATAAAAATCGTAAATAAATGGTATCATCAGTGATTATCATTGTCGTTTGTTTGTTTCTTTCCGCTTTTTTTTCAGGAATGGAAATAGCTTACGTGTCTTCCAATAAAATTCATATTGAAATAGAAAAAAAACAGGAAGGATTTTTAGCTAAAATTTTATCAAAAATTACAGCTAAGCCTTCTAAATTTATTGCTACAATGCTAATTGGAAATAATATAGCATTAGTAATTTATGGTTTTTTCATGGGTGATTTATTAATGGATTGGTTCCAAAGTTTTTTACCAACCACAAATCCTTTTTTAACCTATGTTTTTACCGATTTTAGTTTGTTAACTCAAACAATACTATCAACATTACTTATTTTATTTACTGCTGAGTTTTTACCCAAAGTATTCTTTCAAATATATTCAAATACCTTATTAAAGGTTTTGGCCTTTCCTGCTTATCTTTTTTATTTGTTATTCAGTTGGGTTTCAGATTTTGTAATCTGGATTAGTGATGTTGTGTTAAAAAAATTCTTTAAAACAGAAGGTGATCAAGTACAGCTAGCTTTTACTAAAGTTGAATTGGGACATTACATAAGCGAACAAATGGAAAGTGTTGAAGAAGATGAAGATATCGATTCTGAAATACAAATTTTTCAAAATGCATTAGAGTTTTCAGAAGTTAAAGCAAGAGAAGTTATGGTACCTCGTACCGAAATTATTGCTTTAGAACTTCAAGATTCAGTGCAAGAATTAAGTGCATTATTTACCGAAACAGGATGTTCTAAAATTGTAATATATAAAGAAACTATAGACGATATTTTAGGTTATGCACATTCTTTTGATTTGTTTAAAAAACCAAAAAATATAGGCTCTATGATTATGCCTGTAGAGCTTGTACCAGAAACGATGCTAATTAAAGATATACTTAACGTGTTAATAAAAAAGCGTAAAAGTATAGCTGTTGTTGTTGATGAATATGGTGGGACGTCTGGTATAATGACGGTTGAGGATATAGTAGAAGAGTTATTTGGCGAAATTGAAGATGAACACGATACCATTGATTTAATCGAAGAACAAAAAAGTGATACTAAATTTGTGTTTTCAGCAAGATTAGAAGTAGATTATATCAACGAAACTTATAAGCTTAATTTACCTGAAGGTGAAAACTATGAAACTTTAGGAGGTCTAATTGTGGACCACACAGAGCAAATCCCTTTGCAAAGTGAAATTGTAGAGACTGATAAATTTGAATTTAAAATTTTAGAAGCCTCAAACACTAAAATCGAGCTGGTTGAACTTAATATCAAACCTGAAGACTAAGCTTACTCTTCAAATTTCTTTCATTTTTACTCAAGTCTATCTATTTAAAGTATTTATTGTAAAAAGTACTTTTATTATTGAATTGGAAATGGTATTTTCGCAGACATTATTTCATAAAATTCATAACAAAAAATGGCAATTTTAAATAAAATTAGACAAAAAACAGTTGTATTAATATTAGTTATTGCATTAGCTTTATTCGCTTTTATTTTATCAAGCTTATTTGATAATAAAGATGCATTGTTTTCTAAGTCACCAGATGTTGTAGCAACAATTAACGGTCAAGACATTTCAAGAGAAGAGTTTTCTAATCTTGTTGAGTTTCAACAAAGACAAATGGGACCAAACGCAACTACTAGTCAAGTTATGAATAGCGTTTTTGAAACTAAAGTAAGAGAGATTGTTATGAATGATCAAATCGATAAGTTAGGAATGACTGTCGAGTCTGAGCAAATGAGAGATCTTATTAAAACTAACTATGCTACAGATCCTACTTTTGTAAATGAAGCAGGTATTTTTGATGAGTCTAAAGTAAAGTTATTTATAGATAACTTAAAAAACTCTTCAAATGAGGCTTACCAAAACTGGATTAACACAGAGCAAGCTTTAGCAACAAACGCTTTACAAGCTAACTATTTTAACATGGTTAAAGCTGGTACAACTGCAACTTTAGCAGAAGGTCAATTAGAACATAAATTAGAAGGTGATAAAGTTGATATCAAATATGTACAAGTGCCTTACACATCTATTGCAGATAGTACAATTAAAGTAAGTACTTCAGAGATTAAGTCTTACATTAGTGAAAATCCAAAATTATACCAAGCAGAAGCTAGTAGAAGTTTTCAATATGTGTTTTTTAAAGAAGTTGCATCTTTAGAAGATGAGCAAACAATTCAAACAGAATTAAAAACTTTACTTAACGATTCTGAAGTTTATAACGAAGCGACAAAAGCAACAGATAAAAAAGTTGGATTTTTAAAGGCTACAGATATTGAAGCTTTTGTAAATAGTAATTCAGATGATTTTAAATATGTTGATAAATATCAATATAAAACTAGCTTACCAACTGCAATTGCAGATACTATTTTTAAATTAGAAGCAGGTCAAGTGTATGGTCCTTACAAAGAAGGTAACTATTACAAAATGACTAAAGTTTTAGATTATAAAAAATTAGCAGATTCAATCGAGTCTAGCCATATTATAGTTCCTTTTGTTGGAACAACAAGAGCAGGAGCTGATGTAACAAGAACTAAAGAAGAAGCTAAAGCAATTGTAGATAGTATCTTCCCATTAGTAAAAAATAGTACTTCTAAATTTGCTGAAGTTGCTAACGAAATTAACACAGACGGAACTAAAGGTAAAGACGGAAGCATAGGATGGACTAGATTGTCAACTTATAATCCAGCAGCTTTTGATCCTGATTTTGCTAACTTCTTATTCTTTAATGAAAAAGGAAGTATTGATGTTGTGTTAACTAACTTTGGTTACCATATTATTAGAGTAGATGATAAGAAAAATGTAGATACAGCTGTTAAAATAGCAACTGTTGCTAGAAAAGTAGAGCCATCATCAAAAACTGAAGACAAAATATTTACAGATGCTTCAAACTTTGAATTAGCAATTGCTAACGGTAATTTTGCTGAAGCTGCTAAAGCTGCAAACTATGATGTACGTCCAATGACAGCTAATGAGTTAGACGAAAGTATTCCTGGTTTAGGTAATCAACGTCAAATTGTTCGTTGGTCTTTTGAAGATGCTACAAACATAGGTGACTATAAGCGTTTTGATAATGTACCTGGTGGAATTGTTATTGCTCAATTAACAGCAAAACAAGACAAAGGTGTAATGAGTGTTGAAGATGCTTCTGTTACAGCTTTACCAGCAGTTAGAAAAGAGAAAAAAGCTAAATTAATAATGGACAGAGTTAATGCAACGTCATTAGATGCGTTTGCTGCTGCAGAAAACCAAACGGTTAAATCTGCCTCTGCTATTAATATGAAAAACCCAACAATTGCTGGAGCAGGAAAAGAGCCATTAGTAGTTGGAACAGCGTTTGGTTTAAAAGAAGGTGCTACGTCTAAAATAGTTAAAGGAAACACTGGAATATTTATGGTTCAGGTAACTAAAAAGACGCCTGCTACTAAAATTGATAACTACTTACCATTTGCTAAGCAAGTAAGTACTCAAAAGTTAAGTTCGGTACAAAGTAGATTGTACAATGCGCTAAAAGAATCTTCAGAAATTGAAGACTTTAGAGCAAAAACAGTACAATAAACAATATAAGTTTATAACTAAAAAAGCCTTTTCAACTATTGAAAAGGCTTTTTTTTATGTTCAAAAATTAATTGTATCTATAATACCATTTCATTATATTTTAAAATAGTAGTATAGCCTTTAGCTTTAAAATAATCTGTTGGATTAGTTTTACTAGCTGCTAAAATAAAATCTCCACCCCAAGCACCAAGACTTTTTATGCTTCCGTTAAAGTCTTTAAAAAGACTATTTTTAACAGTGTTTTGATTTGTTACTTTAGCTATTACAGCTTCGTGTCTATCAATTAAAGTTGTGAATTCTTTTAATGACATACAGTTTAAAATTGAAGTAGTGATTTGATTAACTTCTTCAATGGTTTTTGTCAAATTAGTTCTATTAGCTTTATAATGTGCAATTCCCTCTCTACTGTTTTGCTTTGTATTTAAGTGAATAAAATAGAGTTGATCAGAGAATGAAGGTCTGAAATTTATTAATTGAGCAGTTGGTTTAGAGTTTTTAATTTGATATGTAATTGCCGAATCGTATTTGGCGCAAGCTATGTCATAGCCACTTCCGCCAAAAGATCGTTCTAATAGATTGTAAGCGTCCACTTTAGCCCATTGTGCAATATTGTTTATTAAAGTAGATGATGTGCCTAATCCCCAGTTTTTTGGAAATTCTAAGCTAGTCGTGATTTTATAACCAGTATTACTATTTAAAAAGTCAGGATTTAACTGTTTAGCAGCATTAAGTATTTGATGTAACCTGATTAAAATGTCATCTTTTGATTGAAGTGGACTGTTAAGTTTTTCTATTAAAAAAGAAGTGTCAAACCAAACCTTGTTATTGTTATCAATGCTAGTCCAAATTATTTCAGGTTCAGTAATCGTTTCAACTGTTAAATATTGTCCAAATATTGTTGGTACAGCTAAAGCTTTTGCTCCATCTAAGACCACATATTCTGCGGTTAATAATAATTTTCCGTGACTATAAAATGTTTGCATTATTGTCTAATGTTTTCTATAGCTTCAACAACAGCACTATGAGTTACAATATTGGTTTTAAAATGCTCAATAATTTGAGTTTTTTCATTTTCTGTAGCATTAAATTGGTTTAAGATGTTCATTAAATGCATTTTCATGTGTCCTTCTTGTATGCCTGTTGTTGTTAAACTACGCAAAGCTGCAAAGTTTTGTGCTAAACCAGCAACAGCTACAATTTGCATTAACTGTTTTGAGTTAGGTTGATCCAATATTTGTAATGCTAATTTAACTAATGGATGTAAACTAGTTAATCCACCAACAGTCCCTAAGGCTAAAGGTATTTCCATCCAAAAGGTGAAAATGCCATTTTCTATTTTAGCATGTGTTAAACTACTGTATTGACCATCTTTTGCAGCATAGGCATGTATGCCAGCTTCTACAGCTCTAAAATCGTTTCCTGTAGCTAATACAACAGCGTCAATTCCGTTCATGATACCTTTATTGTGTGTAACTGCTCTGTAAGGCTCGATTTCGGCTATTTTAACAGCTTGAACAAAGGTTTCAGCAAAGGTGTTTGGATCTATGTCTTTTTCGGCCAAATCTTCCACGTTACAACTTACTTCAGCTCTTACCAAACATTCCGGAACATAATTAGATAAAATACTCATAATTACCGTTACAGGCATTGGCAGCATGGCTTCAGCTTCAGCTTTAAAAGTTTTAGCAAATTGCTCTAAACAGGAGTTAATAAAATTGGCTCCCATTGCATCCAGAGTTTCAAATGTGGCATGCAGTTGGTAGTAATTGTCTAAAGCTTTGGTTTTATTTTTTAATTGAATATCTAAAATCCCACCACCACGTTTTTCCATGTTTTTTGTAATGGGTTTGGCATCTAGAATTAATTTGGATTTTACGTTTTTAAAGAAGTCTTCTAAGTCTGAAAAAGCTCCAGGATAAGTAAAATGAACTTGTCCAATTTTATTTGTTGCAATGACCTTTGTTTTAAATCCACCACGTGTCTGCCAAAATTTAGCAGCTTTACTAGCAGCAGCTACTACTGAGCTTTCTTCAATGGTCATCGGAATAGTATAAATTTTGTCGTTTATAACAAAATTTGGTGCTACACCAAGCGGTAGATAGTAATTAGAGACTGTGTTTTCTATAAACTCGTCATGTAATTGTTGCAGTTTTTGGTCGCTATTCCAGTATTGTGTTAGTATGTCTTTGGCATTTTTTTGATCTGATAAGTGGTTTTTTATTAACCAATCAATTTTTTCGGTTTTAGATAATTTAGAAAATCCAGAAACTAGTACACTCATACATTTTAATTTAAACGACAAAGATACTATATACAGTTTCAATTTTTGCTAAACGTTATAATATTGCGTATTTATGTGTTAATATTTACTGTTTTTTGGCTATTTTTTAGTAAACTTGACATCCTGTTATTAATAAAATAATATTACATGAAGATTTTAAGAATTCTTTCTCTATTATGCTTTTTAGCAACCTCCTTTTTAACTGCTCAAAATAAGCAAATTACACTTGAAGATATATGGTCTGGTACCTTTAGAACTGAAGGTTTAGATGCTTTACACTCAATGAATAATGGTCAGCAATATTCAGTTTTAAATTTTGATAGATCAAAAGGAGCCACTACTATTGATATTTATGATTATAAAACATTACAAAAAGTTAAGACTTTAGTTAGCTCTTCAGATATTGAGGCAATAAGGTATTTTACAGACTATACTTTTAGTGATGACGAAAGTCAAGTGCTTTTGGCAACCGAAGAAGAGTCTATTTTTAGACACTCTTCTTTAGGTAAATATTTTATTTACAATACCAAAACCATGAAAACCACTTTAGTTAGTGAAGACAAGATACAAGAACCAACGTTTTCACCTGACGGAACAAAAATAGCGTATGGTTTAAATAATAACCTTTATGTAAAAGATTTACAAACCGGAAAAGTTACCCAGTTTACATTTGATGGTGTAAAAAACAAAATCATTAACGGTATTACGGATTGGGTTTATGAAGAAGAATTTGCTTTTGTACGTGCTTTTGATTGGAATGCTGATAGTAACAAAATAGCATTTATAAGATTTGACGAAACAGATGTACCAGAATTTTCTATGGATGTTTACGGTAAAGATTTATACCAAACACAAACCGTTTTTAAATATCCTAAAGCAGGTGAGAAAAATGCAAAAGTATCATTGCATTTATACGATTTAGATGCTAATAAATTAACAGAGGTAAAAGTAGATAAATTTTATGAGGACTTTTACATACCACGAATCAAATGGACAAATGATGGTGATGTGTTAAGTGCACAATATATGAATCGTCATCAAAATCAATTGGATTTATGGATGATAAATGTTAAAAAAAATAAAGCTAACTTGGCTATAGCCGAAACCGATAAAGCTTATGTTGATGTTACTGATAATTTAACATTTTTAGAAGACGATAGTTTTATATGGACTAGTGAGAAAGATGGATATAACCATATTTATCATTATGACAGTAAAGGAAAATTAATTAATCAAATTACTAAAGGAAATTGGGAAGTAACTAGTTATTATGGTTACGATGCTAAGTCTGGTAAGATCTTTTATCAATCTGTTGAAAACGGAAGCATAAACAGAGATGTGTATTCTATTAAACTAAATGGAACACAAAAAACTAGATTGACAGAGCAAACAGGTACTAATTATGCAGGTTTTAGTGCAGATTTCACTTATTTTATAAATACCTATTCTAGTGCAACAACTCCTTATTTATATACTTTAAATGATGCTAAAACTGGACAAGTATTAAAATCAATTAAAGACAATGCTAATTTAAAAACGTTAGTTTCAGATTATACACTATCTAAAAAAGAGTTTTCTACAATTAATGTTAACGGAAACGATTTAAATATGTGGATGATTAAACCTGCTAATTTTGATACTACAAAAAAATATCCATTATTTATGTACCAATATTCTGGTCCAGGATCTCAACAAGTCGCTAATAAGTGGAATAGTGCTAATGACTATTGGTACCAAATGTTAGCGCAAAAAGGTTATATTGTAGCTTGTGTTGATGGAAGAGGAACAGGATTTAAAGGTGCTGATTTTAAAAAAGTAACTCAAAACGAATTAGGTAAATTTGAGGTAGAAGACCAAATTGCAGCTGCGAAATTATTAGGAGCAAAATCTTACATCGATTCCAGCCGAATGGGAATTTGGGGATGGTCGTATGGAGGCTTTATGAGTAGTAATGCGTTATTTAAAGGTAATGATGTATTTAAAATGGCTATAGCTGTTGCTCCTGTTACTAGTTGGAGGTTTTACGATTCTATTTATACTGAACGTTACATGACAACTCCACAAGAAAACGCTAGTGGTTATGATGATAATTCACCAATAAATCATGTAGATAAATTAAAAGGAGACTTTTTATTAATACATGGTACAGGAGATGATAATGTACACGTACAAAATACTATGCGCATGGTTGAAGCTTTAGTACAAGCTAATAAGCAATTTGAATGGATGATTTATCCTGATAAAAACCATGGTATTTATGGAGGTAATACAAGATTGCATTTGTATACTAAAATGACAAACTTTATCAATCGCACATTAGGCGATAAACTTTAAACTAAACTAACTAATATTTTTAATATGTCAAGTAAAACTTTAAAACCACATCAAAAAGAACTGTTTGGTCAGCCAATTGGTCTTTATATTTTGTTTTTAACTGAAATGTGGGAACGATTTTCTTATTATGGAATGAGAGCACTTTTAGTACTATATATGACAACAGCCACTATTGGAGATGATAGAGGAGCAGGTTTAGGCTGGACTAGTCAAGAGGCTTTAGCTCTTTATGGATGGTATACAATGTTAGTTTATGTTATGTCTATACCAGGAGGTATGATAGCAGATAAGCTAATAGGTCAGAAAAAAGCTGTTTTGGCAGGTGCTATTGTTTTGTGTTTAGGTCATGCTGTTTTAGTTTTAACTGATATTTGGGCTTTTTATACTGGATTAGGTTTAGTTATTTTAGGAGTTGGTTTATTAAAACCAAATATATCAACAATGGTTGGTGGTTTATATAAAGAAGGAGATATTAGAAGAGATAAAGGGTTTAGTATCTTTTATATTGGTATTAATTTAGGATCATTATTAGCGACTATGATTGTTGGTGGAGTTGTTGCAAAATGGGGATGGCATGCTGGTTTTGGTTTAGCAGGAGTAGTTATGGTTTTTGGTTTAATTAACTATCTATATGGACAAAAATATTTAAAAGAGGTTGGTAATTTTGTGCCAAATGTTGGAGATAAAAATGAAGTTTCTTATGGGCAGCTATACTCTAAGTTGTTTAGCTCTCCTAAACAATTAGTAATAGTGTTATTATTGTTAGTTACATCTGTATATGGATGGTATACTTTGGAATGGGGATTTGGATTGCTATTTATTTTTTTAACTTCAATTACTGCATTGTTAATGATGATATACAAAGAATTAGATAGTCAATTATTTAAAGATCGTTTTTTAGTATTATTATTATCCTTCATAATGGTAATAATATTTTGGGGTGCTTTTGAACAAGCAGGCGGATTAATGAATTTGTATACAGATACAAAAACAGATAGAATGTTATTTGGTTGGGAAATTCCAACGGTAATGTTTCAAAGTTTAAACGCTGGATTTATTATCTTATTTGCAACATTTATAGCGGGAATATGGGCTAAACGAAAACTAAATGGGAAGGAAGCATCATCATTATTTAAGATGGCTTTAGGAATTATAATAATGGGATTTGGATTTTTATTTATGGTTTTTGCAGCTATGGAATTTGAGAATTCTGGAACATCTAGTATGATTTGGTTAGTATTAGCGTATTTATTTCACACTATTGGAGAATTGTGTATCTCTCCAGTTGCATTATCATTTATAACTAAATTAGCACCAGTAAAATATGCCTCCTTAATGATGGGAGTTTATTTTGCAGCTACTGGTTTAGGAAATAAAGTAGCTGGAATAGTAGGAGAATCTGCTAGTGAATATGGAGAGTTGGCAATATTTACAGGTATCGTGATTTTTACTGTAATTATCGGTTTGCTATTTATAGCAATGCTAAAACCACTTAAAAGATTAACACATGGTGCTGAGGAGAGCGAACGCATATTAAAACACGAAGAAGCTGAAGGTTTTGAATTAGCTGAAAACTAAATAAATATACATGCATAAACCTCACAAATTAATATTTGTGAGGTTTTCTTTTTTTAACTAACTATAATAAAATATGAATACAGATATTGAAAATCTATTTAAAGACAAGGTTATAGGTCATCCAGCTGGATTATTTATAATATTTTTTACTGAAATGTGGGAGCGTTTTTCGTTCTACGGAATGCGTATTTTATTAGTCTTATTTTTAACAGCTCCAATAATAAGTGATAATCCAGGCTGGGAATGGCCAAGAGAACACGCTTTATCTTTAATTGGGACCTATGGAGCATTATTATATTTAACACCTATTTTAGGAGGATGGATAGCAGATAAATTTACAGGTTACAAATGGGCAGTTATTATTGGTTGTTTTATTATGATGTTAGGACATTTGTCAATGGTTTTTGAAACTCCAGCATCATTGTACATAGGTTTAGCATTGCTAATTATTGGTACAGGTTTTTTTAAACCTAATATGACATCAATGATTTCTGAAATGTATAAAGGTAAAGAGTCTAAAAAAGATGGAGCATACACCATATATTATATGGGAGTTAATGCAGGAGCTTTTTTTGGAATGATGTTATGTGGTTACCTTGCAGAAAATGAAGGATGGAGTTATGGATTTGGTTTGGCAGGTATATTTATGTTACTAGGCTTAATTCAATTTTGGTTAGCAAAGGACTTTTTTGGTAGTATTGGAGAGAAACCTTCAAAAGTTCATCAAGTAGAATTGCCTCAAAATATTAACGAAGAAAGTGTCGTTTTAGAAATAGAACATGAAGAGGTGGAGAAGCTAAACCCTTTTACTACGTTAGATAAAATATTAATTGTTTTATCTTCTGTAGGAGGGTTATTGTATTTGATTAATGATCCATTAGCAAAAATTTCAGGGATCAATTTTGTGCCTTTTAATGTAGGTTCATTAAGTGGTTCCAATGTTATTATTTTAGCCTCATTAGCAATGTTCTTGTTTTTAATTATAACAAGAATATCTAGATATACCAGAATTGTTAGGGATCGTATTATTGCTGTTTCTATTTTTGGTGTTTTTACAGTGTTTTTCTTTGCTGCATTTGAACAGTCTTTAGGGTCTATGACAATTTTTGCGAGAGATTATACATCTAGAGCACTTTCTGGTAGTTCTGCTATGGTTTTTAAAATCGTAGATTTAATATTAACTGTTGGACCTTTGGCAATTATAACTTGGGTTTTATATTTATTATTCCAGAAAACTTATAAAAAAATTGCACTTTCTAATATCGTGTTAGCATTATCATTTGTGCTTTTATGGGCAATAGTTATTTATAAAATTAATAATGAATTTAGTAAAGAAGGTACAGAAGTTCCTGCGACTTGGTTTGGAATTCTAAATTCATTTTTTATAATTACATTAGCTCCATTTTTCTCCAAATGGTGGGAAAGTAAATACAACCCTAGTGCTGCAATGAAATTTGGAATTGGATTGGTTCTATTAGGATTAGGTTTTGGTGTTCTTGTTTTTGGTACTTTAGGTATTGATCAAGGCGCTAAAACAGCATCTGTAAGCATGATATTTTTAATTTTAGCTTATTTATTACATACAATGGGTGAATTATGTATTTCTCCAATAGGTTTGTCTTATTTAAGTAAATTAGTTCCAGGACGTATGATTGGATTTATGTTTGGTATTTGGTATTTAGCAATAGCTATAGGTCAAAAGGCAGCAGGAACAATGGGAGGAATGATAGATAAAATAACTGAAGAGTATTCTTTAAGTACATTTTTCTTAATTTTTACTTTAGTCCCAATAGCTGTTGGTTTAGTGTCTGCAGTTTTAAATCCTTTATTAAAAAAATTAATGCATGGTGTTAGATAATTTAACATCATAACTTATAAATTAAAAACGCCTCTTAATTGAGGCGTTTCTTTTTTTTGTAAATTTGGAATACTATTTGCGACTACAAAACAAAACAGTCTTACAATGAAAAACTTACTTTTAGCACTTGCTTTATTATTTACAGTCAATACGATTGCTCAAGATAAAATTAACTGGTTAACTTTAGAAGAAGCTGTAGAGCTTCAAAAAAAAGAACCAAAAAAAATAATGATGGATGCTTACACTTCATGGTGTGGTCCTTGTAAGTTGTTGGACGCACGTACTTTTTCTAATAAAGATGTTATAGCTTATGTAAATAAAAACTTTTATGCTGTAAAGTTTAATGCAGAAGGTAATGAGACTATAGAATTTAAAGGTAAGACTTACACTAATCCAAATTATGATCCTGCTAAGGCTACAAGACGTAATTCTGCACATCAATTATCAAGAGGTTTGGGTGTTAGAGCTTATCCTACATTATTGTTTTTTGATGAAGACGCACAATTGATTGCGCCAATTACTGGATATAAAACACCACAACAACTTGAAATGTATTTAAAAATGTTTGAATCTAATAAACATTTAGAGATGAAAACTCAAACAGATTTTGATAAGTATTATAAAGAGTTTAAAGCCGAGTTTAAGGACAACGCTTAATACTTTTTTACTTTATAATATAAGCTCCCGTTTTGCCAGTATGGTAAAATGGGAGTTTTTGTTTCTTACAAGTATTACTCCATTGTTTGACATACGATTTGTAATTATTTCCATCAGCAATAATAACTTTTGGTTTTAAACTGTCAATCAAACGGTCTAAGTTTACTTTAGGTGATTGTGTCAATAATACAAAATCAACTTTTAACTCTTTTAAATTATATACACCCAAACTATCAACTATTAATAGGTGCTTGTTTTTCAATTTATATATAGCTTGTAAAGGTTGTGATGGTATGGTTTTAATATTGTTTTTAACAGCATAGCTCTTAATTATACTATTGTTTTCGGCTGACTTTAAATTAGAAAACACAGCTAATGTATTATTGTGTTTTTGTCCCAATAGTGTATTTCTTCCTTTATGAAACACGATAAGTGTATCACCTTTTGTACTATAAAAATTATAAGAATAAGTCACTTGCAACATTATAACAGATAATAATGTTAACGCTACCCATCTATGATTTTTTAACTGAAACATTTTATAAGCACAGAGTATTATAAGGTAGCTTACTATAACTTGAGTAATAGTAAATGGTATATCAGTTATTAAAAAGTTTTCTTGGTTAGATATCCACCCAAAAAAATGATTCATCCAATCAATAACCAATCCAAAACTATCAGAAACAATAGTTTTAGGCATACCAAAAAGTGACAATACAATAATTAAAATTCCAAAACCTAAAATAATACCTAAAAACGGAATAACTACCAAGTTTGATAACCAGAACAAACTAGGAAATTGATGAAAGTAATATAAGCTTATAGGTATTATTCCAAATTGTGCAGCTACTGTGACTGTAAGTGTTTGCCATAATTTTTTGCTTAACAAATATTTTGGTGACCAAAGGCGTTCTAAAATTGGTTGAAAACTAACAATAGCTATAACAGCAGCATAACTTAACTGAAATCCAACATCAAATAAAAAGTTTGGCTTGACTAATAATAGAATAAATACTGAAATTGCTAAGGTATTATAAATGTTTGTTGGACGCTTTAAATTCATGCCTATAGCAACGATACTAAACATAGTTGTTGCTCTAATTATAGAGGCAGACCCTCCAGCAATTAATGCGTAAATCCAAAGTAAAATTAATATAATACTTGTTTTTATAAGTAGTCCTTTTTTTAGACGTTCTAAGGGTTTGAAAATAAAATTCAGAATTAGTAGTATGATTCCAACATGCAATCCTGATACAGCTAATATATGTATGGCTCCTGCATTTGTATAATTGTCATAAACCAATTTAGTTATATGTTGTCTTTGACCTAATAATAAAGCATTAATAATGGAGAGTTGATCTTCAGTATAATTATATGGCTTTAATTTAGAATTTATAAGATTTCTAAATTTAGCTGCAAATCCAAATATAGTTCTAGTCTGATGATCTAATTGTAATAAGGTTTTATGAGTTTCATACAACTGAAAATATACCTGCTGTTTTGATAAATAGTTTTTATAACTAAATTGATCAGGATTTAAAGGTATTTGTAAAGCATTAAGTTTAGCTTTTGAAAAATATACAGCGTCAATAGGTAAAATTGTATTTAGACTGTCTTTTTTAATGTTTAATAAGGCTTTACCTGTGACAACGGTATTTTCAATTTGTAAAATATCTACATAATAACGTTGGCTAAAAGCATTAGGTTTTAAAAGTTCTCTAATTCTAAAAGTAATGTTTTGTTCAGAAGTAGTTTCACTTAAAACAGAAGAAAAATGAGAATGTTTACGTAAGTCTTCATTTACATTAGTAACAAAAATACCAATAGCAATAAAGCTTAATAAAGTTGAAATTCCGAAAACAGTTACAAGGCTAGTATTCTTTTTACAAAGAAAATAAAGTAGAACAGTAATGCTGGTTAATACAACCGAAGCAATAAGGCTAATGAATATACCTAAGTCTAAATATTTGGAAATAATAATACCAATAATTAAACAAAGAGCAAGCTTAATAATTGAAAAACGAAATATTTTCATCCTTCAATATAATAATTATTCTTACAAAATACGACGCGCTTGTACAAAAGCAAAGTACCAGTAACGCTCTGATAGTAAGCTGGTCATTACTCCTTTGCTTGTACTTGCATGTATAAACTCTACACGACCTGCTCTAGATGAGGTAACCATTCCAACATGATTTATGGTTCTGCTATTACGTCTAGTAGCAAAAAAAAGTAAATCACCTTCCTGTACTTGCTTGACATCAACCCAATCTCCATAAGTTGATAATGCACTAGAAGTTCTAGGTATAGCTATGTTTTCAGATCCAAAAGAAGTATATAATAGCCCAGAACAATCCATTCCTTTTTTTGTAGTACCACCATATTTGTATTTTACACCTTCAAAACTTTCGGCTTTACTTATAATATTGGCTATGGTTCTGTTGCTTACAGGAATAGTCTCAATAGTAGAATTGTTTTTGGTAGCCGTTTTGGTTTGACTGTTTCTATTAGAGGGTCTTTTTCTGTTTTTACTAACAGTTTGACTTTCAGATTTGGTGGTCACTACGCGTTTGCTTTTAGAGCTTCCGCAAGACAAAACAGAGCTAATAAGTAGGAGAATAGCGATTTTTTTCATTTAAATATCAATCGTTTAATGCATCATAAATTAATTTAGCAGTATTTTGACTTGCGCCTTTACCACCCAATTTTTTTTCAAGTTCATAATAATCCATAAAAAATTTAGTGCGCTCGTATTCATCAAGAATCCTGTCTAATTCAGATTTTAGTTTTTTAGTATTAAAATCATTCTGAATTAATTCTGTTACAGCTTCTTTATCTAATATAAGATTAACAAGGCTAATATATTCTAGGTTTACAACACGTTTTCCAATTTGGTAAGACACCCAACTCCCTTTATAACAAACTACTTGTGGGACTTTAAAAAGTCCGGTTTCTAAAGTTGCAGTTCCAGAAGTAACAAGTGCAGCAGTTGATAAACTTAGTAAATCGTAAGTTTTATTACTTATAAAGCTGACGTTACTTTGTTTTATAAATGTTTTGTAAAAGCTATAATCTTGACTTGGAGCACCAGCAATTACAAATTGGTAATCTGGATAATCATCCACAACGCTAAGCATTACAGATAACATTTTTGTAATTTCTTGTTTTCTGCTTCCAGGAAGTAATGCAATAATAGGTTTGTCGCTTAAATCATTATCTTTTCTAAATTTATAATCATCAACTTGTGTTATGTCAGAAATAGCATCTATTAAAGGATGTCCAACAAAATGAACTGGATAATTATGCTTTTTTTCGTAAAAATCTTTTTCAAAAGGAAGGATAACATACATTTGGTCTACATCATTTTTGATAGCTTTAATACGTCCTTCTTTCCAAGCCCAAATTTGAGGCGATATGTAATAGTGTGTTTTAAATTGTTTTTGTTTTGCCCATTTTGCAATCCGTAAATTAAAACCTGGATAGTCAATAAAAATAATGACATCAGGATTATATTTTTCAATATCTGTTTTACAAAACGATAGGTTTTTAGTAATGGTACGCAAATTCATTATAACTTCAGAAAACCCCATAAAAGCTAATGCTTTATAGTGTTTTACCAATGTTCCGCCAACGTCTTGCATTAGGTCTCCTCCCCAAAATCTAAAGTCTGCATTAACGTCCTGTTTTTGCAAAGCTTTCATTAGGTTAGAGCCATGTAAATCTCCTGATGCTTCTCCAGAAATGATATAATATTTCAAATTATAATCTATTTATTATAAGGATTAAACCAATAATTAATGTTGCTATTAATACACCTTTGGCTTTATTGTCTTGTTTTTTGTTTAAAAATAAAAAGAATGGCACTAAGTTAAGCAATGCACCTAAACTTACCAATTTGTCAAGAAATTTAAATTGCAAGGCTTGTCTAATAGTGTCTTCAATACCATATTTAGAAAAAAATAAAATGTATAAAATGAAACCAATACAAGTAGAAATTATACCAAGTATAAAACCAATAATAATATCTTTTTTAGTCTTCAAATTGCCAGCTATTTAATTTTTGAATGTAATGATGAGCTGTTAAATCAAACTGAACAGGTACAACAGAAACATAACCTTCTGATAAGGCGTGTTCATCAGTATCATTGCCTTTATCGTAATTAACAAATTCACCAGTTAGCCAATAATAATCTTTACCTTGTGGTGTTTGTCGTTTATCAAATTTTTCTTTCCAATTAGCTCTAGCTTGTCGGCAAACCTTTATGCCTTTAATTTTAGTATTTTCAGACGATGGTATATTAACATTTAAAACAACCCCTTCTGCAATACCGTTATTAAGTGCATTTTTAGCAATTTGTTTAATGTATTTTTTTGCGGTTTCAAAATCGGCATCCCAACTGTAGTCCAATAATGAAAATCCTATAGCAGGAATACCTTCAACACCAGCTTCAACAGCAGCACTCATCGTTCCTGAATATATCACGTTAATCGAGCTGTTAGAACCATGGTTTACGCCAGATACACAAAGGTCGGGACGTCTGTCCAAAACCTCATTAATAGCGATTTTTACACAATCTGCAGGTGTGCCAGAACAGCTATATTGTAAAGTTTTATCACCTTTTTTTGAGACTTTATCAAGATGTAATACATTATTAATTGTAATGGCATGACCCATTCCACTTTGAGGGCTATCAGGTGCAACAACAACAACATCTCCAAGCGATTCCATAACTTCAATTAAAGTCAAAATTCCTGGAGCAGTAATTCCATCGTCATTAGTGACTAAAATCAACGGTTTTTTGCTCATAACTAAATAGTTTTTTTACTTAGCTAAAATACATAAAATCTAGCGTTACAGCCCAAAATATTCAGTTTAACAAAAAATTAGGCGGATAAGGTTTTATTGGCATGGTTTTTTCATTACTTTAGTAGAAATTTCTTATAAATTTAATATAATCAGAATGAAAAGGAAATATAACATAATGTTGCTTGTTTTGCTATTGGCTTTTGGGTCATGTAGTTTTACGGCTAAGGTAGATGATAATCCAGATAAAGATAAATTACTAATCCAAATCATTACGCTAGCTTTAGATCAGCTACACTTTGAGCCTAAAGAACTTGATGATGATTTTTCAACTGAAATTTTTTCAGATTATATAGAATTAGTAGATCCACTTAAAAGATACTTTTTACAATCTGACATAGAGGAGTTTAAAAAGTATAAAAATTTAATTGATGATCAGTTAAAAGCTTACGACATAACATTTTTTAGTGTTGTGCATGAGCGTTTAATTAGTCGTCAAAAAGAAGCTAAAACATATTATAAGTCTATTTTGTCTAAACCGTTTAATTTTAATTTAGACGAAGATTATAATGCAGATTATGAAGCTTTAGAATTTGTAAAAACTAAAAAAGGGTTAAAAGAGCGCTGGAGACAACAGTTGAAATTTAATACATTATCTAGTTATGACTTATTAATAGAAGGTCAAAATGAAGAATTAAACACAGATGAAGACGAAGAATCAGTAGTTGAAGAAACTCCTAAAGTGAAAAAGAGTTTGACACAACTTGAAGCAGATGCAAGAGCAGAAACTTTAAAAACTTTAGATAACTATTTTACAGATTATGTAGAGGATATGGATCGTGAAGATTGGTTCTCAATGTATGTTAACACTATAGTTGAAGAGTTTGATCCTCATACATCTTACATGGCTCCAACAGATAAAGATAGATTTGACCAACAAATGTCTGGAAAATTAGAAGGTATAGGAGCGCGTTTGCAGAAAAAAATGGATTACATCAAAATAGTCGAATTAATTTCAGGTGGACCAGCTTGGAGAGATGGTAAGATAGAAGTTGGCGATGCCATTGTTAAAGTGCGTCAAGAAAAAGAAAAAGAAGCAATAAGTGTTGTTGGTATGCGTATAGATGATGCCATAAAGCTTATAAAAGGACCTAAAGGGACTAAAGTTATTTTGACAATGAAAAAAGTAGATGGTACAATGGAGGACATTGCTATTACTAGAGATATTGTTGAGCTTGAAGAAACTTATGCAAAATCTTCAATTGTTAAAAAAGACAATAGAAATTACGGAGTTATTAATCTACCTAAATTTTATATAGATTTTGATGACTATAAAAACAGAAACGCTGCAACAGATATTAAACAAGAAATAGAACGTTTAAAAGAAGAAGGCGTTGAAGGTTTAGTCTTAGATTTACGAAGCAATGGTGGAGGATCTTTAAGAACTGTTGTTGATATGGCTGGTTTATTTATTAAAGATGGACCAATTGTACAAGTTAGATCTACGGATGCTCCTAAAGAAGTTTTAAGTGACGAGGATAAATCAATTGTTTGGGATGGTCCTTTAGTAATAATGGTAAATGAGTTGTCTGCTTCTGCTTCAGAAATTTTAGCAGCAGCTATGCAAGATTATAAAAGAGCAATTATTATAGGAAGCAAACAAACTTACGGAAAAGGTACTGTACAAAATGTTTTAGATTTAAATAGAATGGTACGTAATAGTTCTCACGGAGATTTAGGTGCTCTAAAACTAACGCGTCAAAAATTTTACCGTATTAATGGAGGTTCTACTCAATTAGAGGGTGTTAAAAGTGATGTTGTAGTTCCGGATAGATATAGTTTTATTGATATTGGTGAGCGCGATCAAGAAAATCCGTTAGCTTGGGACAAAATTACACCAGTAGATTTTGAAATTTGGAACAGTTATTTTGACTATGATGCAACAATTGCTAAAAGTAAGCAACGTATGGAAAATAACGAGCAACTTAGGTTAATTGAAAATAGTGCAAGATGGGCAAAATCAAAAATGGATAACAACCATTATTCTCTTAATTACGAAAAATATAAAGCAGAATTGGAGTTAAATGAAAAAGAGTCAAAACAGTTTGATGCAATTTCAGATTATAAAACTAATCTTACTTTTGAGTCATTGCCTTATGAGCAAAAGTTATTTGAACAAGACACAATACTTCGTGATAAACGTAATAGATGGCATGAAAATTTAAGTAAAGATGTTTACGTTGAAGAAGCAATTAATGTGTTAAACGACTTAAAAATGACTTACGAAATCAAAAAAGTAGCAACAATAAAAAACTAAATTATATTAATTCTTATATAAAAAGAATTAGAAATAGTAATGATGACTACTAAAGCTAAATCATTAACTCAAATAGCGCTTCAAAAGTTTAAAAAAAACTTTTGGGGCGTTTTTAGTTTGTCATTTATTGTTGTAATCGGATTAATATCAATTTTTGCTTATTTGATTGCTCCAGACGCTTCTCAAAATGCAAACCAAATGCATGTTTCTATTCATTCTAAATCACCTGGGTTTACAGTAGATATGTTAACTATTCCTTCTAAAATTGAAAACAATCAATCTTTTTTAGATAAAGTTTTTTTTGGAACAAAAAATACGAGTACAGAAATTCCTATTACAAATTATAGTTTTGATCAAAATCAATTAACGTATACCGAGTATGCTTCAGATGGTTTAAAAGGGGTAACCAAAACTATAGCAGCAGATTTTATAATGCAAAACTCAGCGCATCAATATATAAAGCCTGTGACCTTTTATTTAGGGACAGATAAATATGGTCGTGATTTGTTAAGTAGATTGTTGGTGGGAGCAAGAATTTCTTTTTTTATAGGTTTTGTAGCTGTGTTCATCTCATTAGTTATTGGTGTTTTTATGGGTAGTGTAGCGGGTTATTATGGTGGAAAAGTAGATGCTTTTATAATGTGGATTATAAACGTTACTTGGTCAATTCCAACATTACTTTTGATTATTGCTATTACTTTGGCTTTAGGTAAAGGGTTTTGGCAAGTTTTTATAGCTGTTGGTTTAACAATGTGGGTTGAAGTTGCTAGAGTTGTTAGAGGTCAAATTATAAGTGCAAAGCAAATGCAGTATGTAACAGCAGCTAGAGCTTTAGGATTTAATGATTTTAGAATTATAACAAAGCATATTTTACCAAACATAATGGCTCCAGTAATTGTTATTTGTGCTGCTAATTTTGCAGCAGCAATTTTAATAGAGTCTGGTTTAAGTTTTTTGGGGATTGGTGCACAACCACCTATGGCAAGTTGGGGAGCAATGATTAAGGATCATTATAATTATATTATCTTAGGTAAACCTTATTTAGCAATACTACCAGGTTTGTGTATTATGTTATTGGTAATGGCTTTTATGTTGATAGGTAACGCACTGCGTGATGCATTAGATGTTAAGCAATAGTATTTACTTGTTGTAGTATTTCCGTTTTATAGTAATTAGCTCTTTTGCTATTTTGTTTAGATTGTCGTTAACGCTTTGATTCTTTTATAAGTAGTAGGTGTTTCTTTTGATTAATGAATATATCACCAAAGCTAGCAAGTCAATAAAGCACAGTATGTAATTCTATTATTGTCTTTTGCTTATTTTGTGTTTAAGCAGAAAGAAACATAATATTTACAATTAGGTTAGTATGCTTAAGTGTAGTTTTATAATAATTAAGATCGATGAAAATTTACTCAATAACAATAGAGTTGTTTAGGCTATCAATGTAGTTTAAAACTTCATCTTTACCAATATCTTTACTTGAAGAAGTGATAAAATAATTGGGCATTTCTTCCCAGGTTTCTAATAATATTTTTTTGTATTCTTCAACATGGTTTTCAATTGCTTTTGGTCTAAGTTTGTCTGCTTTTGTAAATATAATTGAAAACGGAATACCACTTTCGCCTAAATATTGCATAAATTCTTGGTCAATAGGCTGTGGTTTATGTCTGATGTCAACTAAAACAAAAGCTGTAACTAATTGTTCGCGTTGCTCAAAATACTGAGTGATAAATTTTTGGAATACCTTTTTAGTGCTTTTAGATACACGTGCATAACCATAACCTGGTAAGTCTACCAAAAACCAATTTTGATTAATTATAAAGTGATTAATTAATTGAGTTTTTCCTGGTCTACCTGATGTCTTGGCTAAGCTTTTTCGGCTAGTAAGCATGTTAATCAGTGAGGACTTTCCGACGTTACTTCTGCCTATAAAGGCGTATTCTGGTAGTCTTTCTTTTGGGCATTTTGATGCGTCAGAATTACTAGTAACAAATTCGGCAGATTTAATGTGCATTACAATACTGTGTTTAATTTCTGTGGTAAACAGAAATGTCTTTTATAAAGTTATTACTTAATAGTTTTACACTATTAGATTTGTCGTGACTTTAACCAGTCAAATAAAATTTGATTGAATGTATCAGGATGCTCCATCATTGCAGCATGACCACACTTGTCAATCCAAAATAAATCAGAATTTGGTAAAAGCGTATTAAACTCGGTTGCAACTTCAGGAGGTGTAACGCCATCGTTTTTACCCCAAATAATACAAGTTGGTACATTCATGTTGGGTAGGTCTTTAGCCATATTGTGTCTAATAGCACTTTTTGCGATAGCTAAGGTTTTAATTAATTTATTGCGGTCGTTTACGGTTTCATAAACTTCATCAACAATTTCTTTAGTAGCAACTTCAGGATCATAAAACACTTCTTGTGCTTTTTTCTTAATCACCTCGTAATCACTTCGTTTTGTGTAGCCTCCACCCATTGCACTTTCGTATAACCCAGAGCTTCCTGTTATAACTAATGCTTTAACTTTTTCTGGATGAAGTTTCGTGTGGTAAAGTCCAATGTGTCCACCTAATGAGTTTCCTAGTAAAACAACATTGTCTAGTTTTTTGAATTCAATAAAATCAAAAAGATATTTTGCAAAGGCTTTTACATTAGTTTTTATTAAGGGCATAGTGTATACTGGAAGTTCCGGAATAATAACTTTATAACCCTTGTTGCTAAAAAAAGTTGTTACTGCGTCAAAATTACTTAAGCCTCCCATTAAACCATGAAGCACTATAATTGGCTGTCCTTCACCAACTTCTATGTAGTTAAATTTTCCTTCTTTTTTTAGTGTACGACTCATTAATGATTACTAGTTTGCATCAAAAGCAAATATAAGTATTTCATTTAAAAAATAGACATTTTAACAATTATCTTCAACATAGTTTTATTTATTTGCACTCCTCAAAAATCCCACCAATTATCATCTTCATTTTAAGCTGTTTTTGCTTGTTTTTTTGGGGTTTTATAAGCTCGTTTTTCTGTTAAAATTGCAATACTTATTAACAATGTGGTAAATTGTGGTAAAAAGTGGTGTTTTTTTCAATATATTTGACTTTTACAAATTTTGACACAAAAAATTGGTTGTGAACTCATTAATAGGAACATACGAATGTAAAGTAGACGCAAAAGGCAGGCTTATGCTTCCTGTTGCGCTGAAAAAACAGTTGGCTCCTGAGTTGCAAAATGGTTTTGTTATTAAAAGAGCAGTTTTTCAAGAGTGTTTGGAGTTGTATCCAATGCAAGAATGGAATGTGTTGATGCAAAAAATTAATAAGCTAAATCGCTTTAAAAAAAAGAATAATGATTTTATCAGAAGGTTTACTGCTGGAGTTAAAATTGTCGAGGTCGATGCAAGCGGACGTTTGTTAATACCTAAAGATTTGGTTGGTTTTGCATCAATTAAAAAGGATATCGTGATGTCTTCTGCTGTTAATATTGTTGAGATTTGGGATAAAACGAAGTATGAAAAAGCTATTGATGATGCAGCAGATGATTTTGCAGATTTAGCTGAAGAGGTAATGGGTAACGACGAAGACGATGACAGCATATCATAATCCAGTATTATTGCACGAAACGGTTGATGGTTTAAATATTAAGCCTGATGGTGTTTATGTGGATGTGACCTTTGGAGGTGGAGGACATAGTAAAGAAATTTTAAAACGATTAGGCGAGAATGGGAAGTTGTATGCTTTTGATCAAGATAAAGATGCGTTAGAAAATGCTATAGACGATCCTAGGTTTACTTTAATACATGAAAATTTTAGGTACATAAAACGTTTTTTACGTTTTCATGGTGTAAAACAAGTGGATGGTGTTTTAGCAGACTTTGGTGTGTCATCTCATCAATTTGATGTTGCTGAGCGTGGTTTTTCAACACGTTTTGAAGCAGATTTAGATATGCGAATGAATCAGAATGATGCATTGTCGGCATATCATGTGGTTAATGAGTATGATGAAGAGCAATTAAAACAGGTTTTGTCACAATATGGAGAGCTTCGTGCTGCTCCTGCTATGGCTAGGTTGATTGTAGAGCATCGTAAAGATGAAGTTATAAAAACAAGTGATCAGCTTAAAAAGGTGTTGCAAAAGTTTTTGTCGCCAAAGCATGAAAATAAAATATTAGCTCAAATATATCAGGCTATTCGTATTGAGGTTAATCAGGAAATTGAGGCTTTAAAAGAGTTTTTACAGCAAACACCTGAGATTTTAAAACCAGAGGGACGATTAAGTTTGATTTCTTATCACTCTTTGGAAGACAGATTGGTAAAACGTTTTATACGTAATGGTTTGTTTGAAGGTGAGCCAGAACGAGATGTGTTTGGTCGTTTTGAAGTGCCATTAAAAAAAGTTGGAGGATTAATAATACCAACAAAAGAAGAAATAAAAATAAATAACAGAGCGCGTAGCGCAAAGTTACGAATTGCAACAACGTTTGATTAATGAAAAAAAGCATCTATAGCCTGTTAAGAGGTACTTTTTTAGTTAGTGAAGATTCGTTTAAAAACTGGAAGCTTATCATATTTATTTCGGCTTTAGCCTTAGTTATGATAGCAAGCTCACATAGTTTGGATAAAAAAGTGCATGAGATAGCAAAGCTTAATAATCAAGTCAAAGAATTGCGATCCGAGTTGTATGATGGAAGAACCAAGTTAATGCAACTTAAAATGGAGTCTTCGGTTGTGAAAAAAATGAAAGAAAAAGGGTTGGCGCCTTCCGTAATTCCGCCAAAAAAAATAATTGTTAAACCAGAAAGCTAAGTTCAAATCGTGGCAGTAAACGAAAAGAACATATTAAACAGATTGTATTTTGTCGCAGGATGTATGTTCATCTTTGGGCTGCTTGTGGTTGGAAAATTGTTAACCATTCAAGTGGTGGATGGAGATAAGTACAGAGCTCTGGCAGATAAACGTGCTATTAAGGATGTTGTGATACCTGCTAATAGAGGTAATGTGTACTCTTCTGATGGTAGTTTGTTAGCAACTTCAATTCCTAAATATGATATTTTGTTTGATGCTGTCACGCCATCGGATAAAAACTTTAAGGCTAACTTAATTCCGTTAAGTCAGGCATTGTCAAAATATTCTGGAAAACCTGCAACTTATTATAAAAAAGAATTAGGCAAAGCTAGAGCAAACAAAAATAGATACTATTTGTTGGCGCGTAATATTGGGTATTCTGATTACTTAAAATTTAGAGGTTTTCCATTGTTGGAATTAGGTGCTTTTAAAGGCGGTTTAATTGTAGAGCAAAAAGTAAAAAGAGAACATCCTTTAGGTGAAGTTGCACAGCGTACTATTGGGTATGAGCGTACAGATGATGATGGAAATATAACAAGAGCTGGTATTGATGGTGCTTTTGGTGTAGATTATTTAAGAGGAAAAAACGGAAAGCGTTTAAAACAAAAAATAGGGAAAGGACAATGGAAGCCTATTTTAGATTACGATCAAGTAGAACCTAAGGATGGTTTTGATGTGTACACCACAATTGATGTTAATATACAAGACATTGCTCATCATGCATTGTTGGAGCAGTTAGAGTTATATGAAGCTGAGCATGGTACAGTTGTAGTAATGGAAGTTGAAACAGGTGAGGTGAAAGCAATTTCTAATTTAGGAAAAACAAGTTCTGGTCATTATTACGAAAAACGAAACTATGCGGTTTATGAATCTCATGAACCAGGTTCTACCTTTAAGCTTATGGCTTTAATGGCTGCTTTAGAAGATAAAAAGGTGGATACCTCTGATGTTATTGATACAGGTAATGGGTATAAGGTGTTTTATGGAAGAGGTATAAAAGACTCTCATGGTAATGGTAAAATATCTGTTGCTAAAACATTGGAAGTGTCATCTAATATAGGTTTAGCAACAATTATTAATACTGCTTATGCTAAAAATCCTAACCGATTTTTAGATATTTTAAGTGGTTGGAATTTAGATAAAAAACTAGGTATTTCAATTAAAGGAGAAGGAGAACCTATGATACCAAGACCTGGAGATGATAAATGGAGTCGTAATGCGTTGCCATCTATAGCTTATGGTTATAATTTAAGAATTACACCTTTGCAAACCTTGACATTTTATAACGCTGTTGCAAACAATGGTGTTATGGTTAAGCCTAGGTTTATAAGAGAGGTCAAAGACTTAGATAAGCCTATAGAGGTTTTTGAAAAAACAATAATTAATCCAAAAATATGTTCTGATGCAACTTTAAATGCAGCAAAGCAAATGTTGGAAAATGTAGTGACTAAAGGTACTGGTAAATCCTTATACTCAGATTATTTTTCAATGAGTGGTAAAACAGGAACAGCACGTGTAGAGTATTGGATGGATGATTGGGCTAGAAAACCAAGGTATATTTCATCGTTTGCAGGATATTTCCCTTCTGACAAACCTAAGTATTCTTGTATTGTTGTCATACATAAGCCAAGTATAAAAAAAGGATTTTATGGAGCAGACGTTTCTGGTCCAGTGTTTAAAAAAGTAGCACAAAAAATATTTACTGATACACCTTTGATTGATCGAGTTGCGACATTAGACGTAGCAGATCCAAAGGTTGAAAAAGAATATGAAGGGTATTATAAAACTGCAAATACTTACAAAACTATAATGCCTGATGTTACAGGTTTACCAGTTATGGATGCGTTGGCTTTGTTAGAAAATATGAATGTAAATGTAACCGTAAAATGTAATGGTGTTGGTCTGGTTAAAAGTCAGTCGGTTAATAAAAACACTAAATTAAAAAATAATCAAACTATAGTTTTAGAAGCTTCGTGAGTATATTAAAAGACATACTATATAAGGTAACATTAGATGCTGTAAAAGGTAGTACTGATGTATTGGTGCGTAATATTCATTTTAACTCTCGTCAAGTTGAGGTTAATGATGTGTTTGTGGCTATCAAAGGTAGTGCAACCGATGGTCATCAATATATTGAAGGTGCTATTAAGCAAGGTGCAATAGCTGTTGTATGTCAGGAGTTTCCTGATACTATTAAAGGTGATGTGACTTACATTAAAGTTGACGATTCTAGTAAGGCTTTAGCTGTTATGGCTGCTAATTATTATGGCAATCCTTCAGAAAATTTAAAACTTGTAGGTGTTACTGGTACTAATGGTAAAACTACAATAGCCTCATTATTATATCAATTATTTAAAAAAGCAGGTTACAAAGTAGGATTATTATCAACTGTTAAAATAATGGTAGATAATACTGCGTATCCAGCAACACATACTACTCCAGACTCTTTAACTATAAATAAGTATTTAAAGACAATGAGTGAGGAAGGTGTTGAGTTTTGTTTCATGGAAGTTAGTTCTCATGGAATACATCAAAACAGAACACTTGGATTAAAATTTGAAGGTGGAATTTTCACCAATTTATCTCATGATCATTTAGATTATCACGATACTTTTGCTGAATATCGTGATGTCAAAAAACGTTTTTTTGATCAATTACCTAAAACTGCATTTGCATTAACTAATGGTGATGATAAAAACGGAAGCGTTATGCTTCAGAACACAAAAGCAAATACATATACTTATGCGTTAAAGAGTTACGCGGATTATAAGGCGCAAATTTTAGAAAATCAGTTTAATGGCTTATTGTTAAAGCTTAATGATAATGAGGTTTGGGTACGTCTAATCGGTACGTTTAATGCGTATAACATACTAGCGATTTTTGCTACAGCAGAATTGTTAGGTCTTGAAAAGCAAGAAACATTACGTTTAATTAGCGAGTTGGAAAGTGTTAGTGGTCGTTTCCAATTTATGATATCTGATCAAAAAATTACTGCTATAGTCGATTATGCGCATACGCCTGATGCTTTGCAAAATGTTTTAGAAACTATTAATGATATCAGAACCAAAAACGAAGAGGTTATTACAGTTGTTGGTTGTGGTGGAGATAGAGATAAAACTAAACGTCCAAAAATGGGGCATATTGCTTCAGCTTTAAGTACAAAAGTTGTGTTTACAAGTGATAATCCTAGAAGCGAAGTGCCAGAGACTATTATTGAAGATATAGAAAAAGGTGTCGAGCCTCAAAATTTTAAAAAAACATTATCCATAGTAGATCGTAAACAGGCTATTAAAACTGCATGTCAATTAGCTAACCCTAATGATATTATTTTAATTGCAGGTAAAGGTCATGAGACGTACCAAGAGGTAAAAGGTGAGCGTTCGGATTTTGATGATTTTAAAATTGTAAAAGAGTTTTTAAAACAATTACAAAAATAAAAAAGGGTTTCTACGAAAGTATAAAATCTATAAAAAACAAAGATTATTAGAATGCTATATTATTTATTCGAATTTTTAGAAAATAACTACCAATTCCCTGGTGCTAGTGTGTTTCAGTTTATCACATTTAGAGCAGCTTTGGCAATTATAGTATCGTTGTTGTTTTCTACAATATTTGGTAAAAAAATAATCCTGGCTTTACAAAAAAAGCAAGTTGGAGAGTCTGTTAGAGATTTAGGTTTGGATGGTCAGTTAGAAAAAGCTGGTACACCAACCATGGGTGGAATTATTATAATTATAGCCACTTTGTTACCAGTATTGTTATTTGCTAAATTAGATAATATTTATGTTGTGTTATTAATTGTTACCATGTTGTGGATGGGAGCAGTTGGTTTTACTGATGATTATATTAAAGTATTTAAAAAGAATAAAGAAGGCTTAAGCGGAAAGTTTAAAGTTTTAGGTCAAGTTGGGCTTGGTTTATTTGTTGGAGCTGTAATGTATTTTCATCCAGGAATTACGATTAAAACAGAAAAAGTAAACCCTATTTATGAAACTGAATTAATTACACAAAACTCACCAAGAGAATTTAATACAGCAGAACAGTCACTAAAAACAACAATTCCTTTTGTTAAGGATAATGAGTTTGATTACTCAGACTTAGTAACATGGTTAGGTGATGATTACGCAAAATACGCATGGTTAATATTTATTCCAATCGTAATTTTTATTGTAACAGCAGTCTCTAATGGAGCCAACCTAACAGATGGTATTGATGGTTTAGCAGCAGGTAGTTCTGCTATTATAGTTTTTGTGCTAGCCATTTTTGCTTTTGTCTCTGGTAACATTGTGTTCTCGGACTATTTAAACGTCATGTTTATACCAAATTTGGGTGAAATGGTGGTTTTTATTGCAGCTTTTGTAGGTGCATTAATTGGGTTTTTATGGTACAATACTTATCCAGCCCAAGTATTTATGGGTGATACAGGTAGTTTAACTATTGGAGGTGTGATTGCAGTAATTGCTATTGCTGTTAGAAAAGAATTATTGATCCCAGTTTTATGTGGAATTTTCTTTGCTGAATCATTATCTGTGATACTTCAGGTTAGCTATTTTAAATTCACTAAAAAGAAATATGGTGAAGGTAGACGTATTTTTTTGATGTCGCCTTTACATCATCATTATCAGAAAAAAGGACATCACGAAAGTAAAATTGTAACCCGATTTTGGATTGTTGGAATTTTTCTAGCAATACTAACAATTGTAACTCTAAAATTAAGATAAGATGAAACAATTGGTGATTCTTGGAGCAGGAGAAAGTGGAGTAGGAACTGCGCTTTTAGGACAAGCAAAAGGGTTTCAGGTTTTTGTTTCGGATAAAGGAAAAATAAAAGAAAAATATAAAGAAGTTCTTATATATAATAAAATTGAATGGGAAGAAGAGCAACATACTGAAGCTAAACTATTAGCTGCAGATGTTGTTATGAAAAGTCCAGGAATTCCGGATAAAGTAGCTATAGTAAAGTTGCTTTTAAATAAAGGTGTGCCTGTCATTTCTGAAATTGAATTTGCAAATCAATTTACCAACGCAACCATTGTTGCTATTACAGGTAGTAATGGTAAAACAACAACTGCAATGTTAACACATCACTTATTAAAACAAGAGTTGGATGTAGGTTTGGCTGGTAACATTGGTGATAGTTTTGCTAAACAAGTTTTAGAGCATAATTATAATAATTATGTTCTAGAGGTTAGTAGTTTTCAATTAGATGGTTGTTTTAAGTTTAAACCTAAAATTGCAATAATTACCAATATTGTACCAGATCATTTAGATCGATACGATTATGAGTTTGAAAATTACATAGCTTCAAAATTTAGAATAACTCAAAACCAAACCAAAGAGGATGTTTTGATTTATGATGCAGATGATGAAGTGATTGCAAATTACATAAACAATAATGCCATTCAAGCCACAGTATTACCGTTTTCAATTACAAAAAAAATAGAAAATGGTGCGTACTTGGATAAGGACAAAATAATAATAACAATAGATAATAATCAAATAATTATGCCGACAAAAAATATAGCTCTAGAAGGTAAACATAATATAAAAAATGCTATGGCTGCATCGACAGTTTCACATTTACTTAAAATAAGAAAACAAACCATACGTGAAAGTTTAGAAAACTTTCAGGGTGTGGAGCATCGTTTAGAAAACGTGTTAAAAATTAATAAAGTACAGTATATAAACGACTCTAAAGCAACAAATGTAAATGCTACATATTTTGCTTTAGATAGCGTGTCTGCTCCAACAGTCTGGATTGTTGGTGGTGTTGATAAAGGTAATGACTATAAAGAGTTGTATCCTTTTATTAACGAAAAAGTAAAAGCCATCATTTGTTTAGGTGTAGATAACCAAAAACTAATAGAGAATTTTGGTAATATGGTTGACGTTATTGTTGAAACACAGTTTATGAGCGAAGCTGTAAAAATAGCATACAAAATTGCCGAAGCTGGTGATAACGTATTATTATCTCCTGCTTGTGCAAGTTTTGATTTATTTGAAAATTACGAAGACAGAGGTCGTCAATTTAAGGAGGCAGTTAGAAGTTTATAATATTTATAGAGCGTATTAATATTACATGCAAAACACAATAATAAATAACATTAAAGGAGATAAACTAATATGGGCAATTTCAGCTTTATTAGCAATATTTTCGTTTTTACCAGTATATAGTGCAGCCAGTAATTTGGCTTACATTGGTGGAGACGGAAGTACCTTTGCCTATTTTGTAAAGCATTTTATGCATTTGTTTTTAGGTTTTTCTATAATGTATGGAGTCCATAAAATACCTTACAGATATTTTCGTGGTTTATCAATGGTTATGATGCCTGTTGTATTTGTTTTGCTAATTCTAACTATTTTACAAGGCACAACTATTGGAGGTGCAAATGCTAGTCGTTGGATAAGAATTCCGTTTGTAAATATGTCTTTTCAAACGTCTACTTTAGCAGCAGTAGTTTTAATGGTATACATCGCAAGATATTTATCAAAAATAAAAGATAAAAGTACCACGTTTAAAGAGTCTATTTTACCGTTATGGATTCCGGTATTTATCATATTAGCACTAATCCTTCCGTCTAACTTTTCAACAACAGCAATTATTTTTGTTATGGCTTGTGCGTTGTTGTTTTTGGGTGGTTATCCAATACGTTATTTGTTAGCTATGGGATTTGCTGGTTTAGTTGGCTTGACATTATTTGTTTTAGTAGCTAAAGCCTTTCCAGAAGTTATGCCAAATCGTGTAGATACTTGGATGAGTAGAATTGATAACTTTTTTAATGATGAAGATTCTAAAGGAGATTATCAAATCGAAAGAGCTAAAATAGCCATAGCATCAGGTGGTGTTGTTGGAGTTGGGTCAGGAAAAAGTATTCAAAAAAACTTTTTACCTCAATCGTCGTCAGATTTTATTTTTGCAATTATTGTTGAAGAATATGGGTTGATTGGTGGATTAGCTTTAATCATTTTGTACATGTGGTTGTTGTTTAGAATAATAATAGTTGCACAAAAAGCAGATACCGTTTTTGGTAAACTATTAGTACTTGGTGTAGGGTTGCCAATCATTTTTCAAGCCATGATTAATATGGCAGTTGCTGTAGAGTTGTTTCCTGTTACAGGTCAAACCCTACCATTAATTAGTAGTGGAGGAACCAGTATTTGGATGACTTGTTTGGCAATTGGAGTTATACTTAGCGTAAGTGCTAAAAGAGAAGAAATTAAATTAAAAGAAAAAAAATCTGATGCAGAAAATCCGTTAGAGGTTTTATCTGAAGCATTAGAAGATTAATAAAGTGAAAAATAATAATAAAACATATAAAATTATTTTATCTGGTGGAGGTACTGGTGGTCACATCTATCCTGCTATTGCTATTGCTAACGAGCTTAAGTCGCGTTTTCCAGAATCTGAGTTTTTGTTTGTAGGAGCAAAAGATAGAATGGAAATGGAAAAAGTACCACAAGCAGGTTTTGACATAAAAGGTCTGTGGATTACTGGTATTGAACGTAAGTTGACATTAAAAAACATGATGTTTCCGTTTAAGTTAATCAGTAGTTTATGGGATGCCAGAAAAATAATAAAACAGTTCAAGCCTGATGTCGCTATTGGTACTGGTGGATTTGCTAGTGGACCATTATTACAAGTGGCAGCTTTAAAAGGTATTCCTTGTTTAATACAAGAGCAAAACTCTTATCCTGGAATCACTAATAAATTGTTAGCTAAAAAAGTAGAAAAAGTTTGTGTTGCATATAGTGGTTTAGAACGTTTTTTTCCTAAACAAAAAATAATTAAAACAGGTAATCCTGTACGTCAAGATTTGTTGGATATAACCTCAAAAAGAGCAGAGGCTATCAAAC
Organism: Olleya sediminilitoris; assembly: GCF_016785945.1. Taxonomy (GTDB): domain Bacteria; phylum Bacteroidota; class Bacteroidia; order Flavobacteriales; family Flavobacteriaceae; genus Olleya; species Olleya sediminilitoris. The sequence continues at coordinate 94,138 of NZ_JAEMEF010000003.1, forward strand.
ATTTTAATTTAGTAGAAGGTAAACAAACACTTTTAGTGTTAGGCGGAAGTTTAGGAGCAAAAGCAATCAATGAATTGTTAGAGCGTGAACTAGATTATCTGCAAACTTTAAATCTGCAAATTATTTGGCAATGTGGTAAACTGTATTACCAAACATATAAGTTGTATGGTAATACTAAGCATGTACAAGTGCATCAATTTATTAATAAAATGGATTATGCTTATGCAGCAGCAGATTTTATTATTTCTAGAGCAGGAGCAAGTTCGGTTAGCGAGCTTTGTATTGTAGGTAAACCAGTTGTTTTTGTGCCTTCTCCTTATGTTGCAGAAGACCATCAAACTAAAAATGCTACAGCTATTGTTAAACAAAATGCAGCAGTTTTAATAGCTCAAGAAGATTTAAAAGTTGATTTTAAAAATAAATTTGGACAACTAGTTGCTTCCAAAGAAAAGCAAGAAGAATTAAGTAATAACATAAAAAAATTAGCCTTAGTAAATGCAACCAATCATATTGTTGATGAGGTTGAAAAATTGCTAAATAAATAATGAATTTATCTAAAATACATAACATCTATTTTATTGGTATTGGAGGTATTGGTATGTCTGCAATTGCTCGCTATTTTAAAGCAAGTAATAAGCAGGTTTCTGGTTATGATAAAACTCAAACAGAAATTACTAATAGCTTACAAGATATAGGTATAGAGGTGGTTTTTGAAGATGAAATTGCTAATGTCCAGGTTAATTATTTAGATTCAGAAACTACGTTGGTCGTTTACACACCAGCTGTGCCTAAAACACACAGTCAATTAGTGTATTTTAAGGACAATGGATTTAAAGTTTTAAAACGATCAGAAATTTTAGGTGTTATAACACAAAACACTTACTGTTTAGCTGTAGCTGGTACTCATGGTAAAACAACAACGACAAGTATTTTAGGACATTTATTAAATGCTTGTGATGTGTCTTTAACTGCCTTTTTAGGTGGTATTAGCGAGAATTATAATTCTAATCTTATCCTTAATGGAAACGAGGTTAGTGTTGTTGAAGCAGATGAATTTGATCGTTCGTTTTTAACGCTAAGTCCAGATTTAGCTTGTATAACATCCATGGATGCAGATCATTTAGATATTTATGGTGATGCTTCAGAATTAATAAAAACTTTTGAAGATTTTTCAAAAAAATTAAAGCCTAACGGAAAGCTATTCGTTAAAAATGGATTGCCTTTAGATGGTATCACCTATGGTATTGAGGATGATGCAGATTATTCAGCTCAAAATATAACCATCAAAAACGGAACCTATGTTTTTGACGTAAAGACACCAAAAGGTTTGTTTAAACAATTTCAGTTTAACTTACCAGGTAGACATAACCTATCAAATGCTTTAGTGGCTTTAGCAATGTCAATGGAGTACGGAATACCTCATGATAAACTAATCCAAGCATTAGCAAGTTATAAAGGTGTAAAACGTAGGTTTACTTATCAAATTAAAACAGATGATTTGGTATTTATAGATGACTATGCACATCATCCAGAAGAGATTAACGCAGTCCATCAAGCTGTTAGAGAAATGTATCCAAACGATAAAGTTGTAGCTGTTTTTCAGCCACATTTGTTTTCTAGAACTCAAGATTTTGCTCAAGATTTTGCTAAAAGCTTAGCGCAATTTGATCAAGTTATTTTATTGGATATTTATCCAGCAAGAGAGTTGCCTATTAAAGGCGTAACATCGGAATGGTTATTGAGTCTAATAGATAATAACAACAAACAATTAGTGTCTAAGGACACATTAATTAAAAATATAAAACAAAGTGACGCTAAAATTGTTTTAACAATTGGAGCAGGAGATATTGGAGCAGAAGTTTCAAAAATAAAACAAGCATTAATAAATGAAGATTAACTGGAACTATATAAAAATGAGTGTCCTACTAATTTTAGTAGTGTTTTTGTATGCGTTTTCTTCAGTTAGAAATGCAAAAAGAGTGGTGTCTAAACCTCAAGTTGAATTTATAGGTAATAAAAACCTGTTTATCACGCATGAAGATGTTAGTAAGTTGTTAATACAAAATCAACAAGAGGTCAGTAACACATCTAAAGAAATTTTAGATTTGAACATCCTAGAAACAACACTTAACCAAAACCCAATGGTCCAGTATGCAGATGTTTATGTAACTGTAACTGGTAATTTAATAGCAAAGGTTAAACAAAAAACGCCAATTGCTAGAGTAGTGACAGATGCGACTTACTATGTAGATAACAATGGTGGTTATATGCCATTATCAAAAAACTACACAGAGCGTGTCCCAATTGTCACTGGATTTATTAATAAAAAAGAGTTAAACAAGATTTATATAGTAGCATCAAAAATTCAAGAAGACGAATTTTTAAAAAAACATGTTGTACAAATTCAACAAAACAAGAATAATACTATAGATCTTAAGTTAAGACAGTGTAATTTTGTAGTCCAATTAGGCAGTTTAGATCAGTTAGATAAAAAAGTTAACAATCTAAAAGCGTTTTATATTAAGGCTACAAAAGATAAAACCTTAAAAAATTACAGTAAAGTAAACTTACAATTTGGTAATCAAGTTGTTTGTACAAAAGCATAAGTTATGGAACAAAACTTGTCAGTAGGATTAGATATCGGAACCACAAAAATTGTGGCTATGATAGGTCGTAAAAATGAATATGGTAAAGTCGAAATTTTAGGTATTGGTAAATCTAAAAGTTTGGGTGTACATCGTGGTGTTGTAAATAATATCACACAAACCATTCAGTCTATACAACTAGCAATCCAAGAAGCAGAAGCTGCAGCAGCACTAAAAATAGAAGGTGTGACTGTTGGTATTGCAGGACAACATATTAGAAGTTTACAACATAGCGACTATATTACTAGACCAAATAGTGATACTGTAATTGACGATAATGATATAGACAGACTAATCAATCAAGTACATAAATTAGTCATGCTTCCTGGTGAAGAAATTATTCATGTATTACCCCAAGAATATAAAATTGACGGTCAAGCCGAAATTAAAGAACCAATCGGTATGTATGGTGGACGTTTAGAAGCCAATTTTCATGTTGTTGTAGGTCAAGTCTCGTCTATCCGAAACATTGGACGTTGTGTACAAAGTTCAGGCTTGACATTAGAAGGAATCACTCTAGAGCCTCTTGCAAGTGCAAATGCAGTATTAAGTCAAGAAGAAAAAGAAGCTGGTGTTGCATTAATAGACATAGGTGGAGGTACAACAGATTTAGCAATTTTTAGAGACGGAATAATAAGACACACAGCTGTAATACCATTTGGAGGTAATGTTATAACTGAAGACATAAAAGAAGGGTGTTCTATTATAGAAAAACAAGCCGAACTATTAAAAATAAAATTTGGTAGTGCTTGGCCAGGAGAAAATAAAGACAATGAGATTGTCTCAATACCAGGATTAAGGGGACGTGATCCAAAAGAAATTACGCTTAAAAACTTGTCTAGAATAATACATGCAAGAGTTGTAGAAATTATTGAGCAAGTCTTTGTAGAAATAAAAAATTATGGACACGAAGAACAAAAAAAGAAATTAATTGCAGGTATAGTTTTAACAGGTGGAGGAAGCCAATTAAAGCATTTAAAGCAATTAGTAGAATATATTACTGGTATGGACACCAGAATTGGGTATCCAAACGAGCATCTTGCTGGAGATAGTGATGATGCTATCACAAGTCCATTATTTGCAACAGCAGTAGGATTAGTTATGGATGGACTAAAACGCCAAGACCGTATCAAAATTGAAGAAAAAATTGAAGAACAAATACAAGAAGTAAAAGAGGCAAATCAAGAAATGCCAGAAGAAGAAAAAATAGAACCACCAAAAAAACGAAGAAAATCGTTTTTAGAGACGTTTACTGATAAAGTCAAAGACTTTTTAGATAACGCAGAGTAATTTAAATAATAATACAATAAGCGATGTATGTATCGCTAGAATAATAATAATTGATCCAGTAAAATAGAATTTATGAGCAGCAACAACGAATTCGAAAACATAGCATTTGACCTACCTAAAAACCAATCTAACGTCATTAAGGTTATTGGTGTTGGAGGAGGTGGAAGTAACGCAATCAACCACATGTTCTTACAAGGCATTAAAGGGGTTGATTTTGTTATTTGTAATACAGATGCACAAGCATTACAAAATAGTGGTGTACCAAACAAAATTCAATTAGGTTTAAATTTAACAGAAGGACTTGGTGCAGGAGCCAATCCAAACGTAGGAGAACAATCTGCTGTAGAGAGTTTTGATGACATCCAACGTATGTTAGATACCAATACAAAAATGATCTTCATTACAGCCGGAATGGGTGGAGGAACAGGTACAGGAGCAGCACCAATAATTGCTAAAATGGCTAAAGATTTAGACATTTTGACTGTTGGTATTGTTACTATGCCTTTTCAATTTGAGGGAAAAATGCGTAATGAGCAAGCTCAAGAAGGTATCGAAAAACTTCGTAAAGAAGTAGATTCGTTAGTAGTTATAAATAACAATAAACTTCGTGAAGTTTATGGTAACCTTGGTTTTAAAGCTGGTTTCTCTAAAGCTGACGAGGTGTTATCCACTGCAGCACGTGGTATTGCAGAAGTAATAACACATCACTATACACAAAACATAGATTTACGTGATGCTAAAACAGTATTAAGTAATAGTGGTACAGCTATTATGGGTTCTGCATCTGCATCAGGTCAAAATCGTGCTCATGAAGCAATATCAAAAGCATTAGATTCGCCTTTATTAAACGATAATAAAATTACAGGAGCCAAAAACGTATTGTTGCTAATCGTTTCTGGTGCTCAAGAAATTACTATCGATGAAATAGGAGAAATTAATGACCACATTCAAAATGAAGCTGGTCATGGTGCAAACATTATCATGGGTGTTGGTGAGGACGAAAATCTTGAAGAATCAATTTCTGTAACGATTATTGCTACAGGTTTTGATGTAGAACAACAAAATGAAATTTCTAATACCGAAACTAAAAAAGTAATTCATGCTTTGGAAGACGACCAAAACATGGAACAAGATTTAACTAAAAAGCCTAACGTACCAGCTTCAAAAATAGTTGCAAGTCAACCAGTAATTAAGCCAGAGCCACCTAAAGCAATTGTAAAACATACTTTAGATGTTGATGAAGAAACTGAAGATCAATTATCAAATATAGAAATAGCTCAGGTGAACAGTCAAAACCGAACAGCACCAAATAATGATGTTATTCCAACAACTGAAGCCTTAAAAAATATTGATGTTAATTTTACGCAGGTTGATCCTTTAGTAGATGAGAATGCACAATTTAATATTACAAGCACTAATGCTGTAAAACAAAAAATAGACGACATTCCACAAGAGCAAAAACAGCAAATAACTTTAAGTTTTGATATGCCTATATCAGAGCCAGAAGCTACACCAGTTGTTGAAGAGGAAAAACCAGTGATTTTAGATTTATCAGAAGAGGTTAGTAACATTGATGTTAATGATTTTGTAGAAGTGACTCCAACTGTTCAAAGCAATCAAACGGAAGAAGTTAGATATACTTTAGACGATTTTGAAGAAGAAGAAATTGTTGTAAACAAAACTAATCAGTCTAAACCTAAGGTAGAAGAAGATGTAGTGTTTGAGAAAAAAGTGGTTGTAAACGAAGAGGTTAAAATAGAAGAAATTTTACCAGAGGTCGAAACAGAAGTAGACCCAATGAATACACCGATTTCAGAATTGTTAAAAAGCAGAGCTGATGAGCGTAGAAAGAAAATGAAAAACTTCAATCACAAATTTAATAGTTCTAAAATTGAAGATATCGAGAAAATTCCAGCTTATAAACGTCAAGGTTTAGAGTTAGAAAATAGACAACATTCTTCAGATAATAATATTTCTAGAACATCTTTAGGTGTAGATGATAATGATGATATTCAATTAAGAAGTAATAATTCATTTTTACATGATAATGTAGATTAATTCTTAAGTATTAATTTATTAAAAAGCCAAAAAGCTTACTTAAGCTTTTTGGCTTTTTATTTGTGTAAATTTATCTCTTGACTATGTTAAGTATAGTCAGTAAAATAATAACAATTTAGTATCTTCGTATTTCAAAACAATATTACAATGAGTTTATCTAAAGATATAATGACAGCCTTAAAAGAGGCAATGAAAAGTAAAGATGCAGTAGCGTTAACAGCTTTAAGAGCAGTAAAATCTGCTATATTATTAGCGCAAACAGAAAGTGGAGCTAAACAAGAATTGACAGAAGAGCAAGAGCTTAAAATTTTACAAAAGCAAGTAAAGCAACGTAAGGATAGTGCTGCAATATTTTTAGATCAAGGACGCGAAGATTTAGCTGCGCCAGAATTAGCAGAAGCTGAGGTTATAAGTCAGTTTTTACCTGAAGCAATGGGTGTTGAAGAAATCACAGCAGTTGTAGAGCAAATTATTGCTAGCATTGGTGCAGAAGGCATGAAAGATATGGGTAAAGTAATGGGAATGGTTAGTGGACAGCTAGCTGGTAAGGCAGATGGAAAAACCATTTCAACAATAGTAAAAGCTAAGTTGGCTTAATTAAGAAGATAAATATATTGTAAGCTTCTTCTGGAGTTTTATAATTTAAACCTCATTGAATAATTTAATTTCAATGAGGTTTTTTTGTTTTTAAAAACATTTGTGTTAGTAATTAAAATGGTATTTTGTTCTATAAAAAAATATAATGTTAATGCTTCAATCAGTAAATACCGAGCTTCAAGAAAATCCATTGGTCTATAAATATGTTTTAGGTGTATTAACTATATTAATTGTTTGTTTTGTTATTGTCGCTGGTACAATCTGGTTGTTTAAATTTATTGAAAGTATTTATATAGATTATTTTGGAGGAAAACCATTAATAAGACATTTGTACTTAAAAGTTAATGATGTTACTTCAGTTCAAAGAGGCATATTAGAATCTGAGTTTAAATTCTATAATAGTTTAAATGAAAATGAACAACGTTATTTTAGGCACAGATTGCACAAGTTTATAAAATATACAGAGTTTATTGGTAAAGACGGAGTCATTATCCAAGAAGATCATCGTGTATTAGTCTCTGCAACAGCTATAATGTTAACATTTGGTTATCGGGATTATTCTATAAAATTTGTAGATAAAATTTTAATTTATCCTTCTGTATTTTATTCTAATCTAGATGATAATTACCACAAAGGGCATTTTAATCCTGCTTTTAGAGCAGTAATCCTTTCATGGGAGGATTTTGTAATAGGTTACAAAATTGAGGATGATAATTTAAATTTAGGTATACATGAGTTTATACATGCTTTACATATTAGTTACTTAAAGCCTAAATATAGTAACGATGTAACAGCCTACTTGTTTACAAGAGGAATTGAAGAATTAGAATCTTTTTTAAAGACTAACCAATCTTATAAAAATAAAATGGTAAACTCAGATTATTTCAGAGATTACGCATTTGAAAATAACTTTGAATTTATTGCAGTAGTGGTAGAGAACTTTATCGAAACACCTAGGCAATTTAAAACTCAATTTCCTCAAATATATAATAAGGTCAAGCAAATGCTTAACTTTAATTTTAAAGGGTATTAATAGCTCTTAAACTGATATATGTCATATTTAATTACAAAGCATTATCTTAATTTTATATCATAGATAATAAAAGATATGTCTATAATAATGACATTTGTAAATTACTTAAAAAATCAGTTTTAGGGTAAATAATCAATTTATTAAGTAATTTAAAAAGGCTCCAAAATATTGGAGCCTTTTTTTTGATATTATGAGTTAGCTAAAGCTTTAAGGTTTTTAATTGTTTCTGGTTGATTATCACTTTTAAAAACATGACTACCAGCAACAAAAACATCAGCACCAGCATCAACCAATTGCTTTATATTTTTATCAGTAACACCACCATCAATTTCAATTTTTGTGTCAAGACCTTGGGCATCAATCATAGCTCTAAGTTTTTTAACACGTTGGTAGGTTACATTTTCAAATTTTTGTCCACCAAAACCAGGATTAATAGACATTAATAATACCATATAACATTCTGGTAAGATGTCTTCTAAAACACTTACAGGAGTAGTAATATTAAGTACGACACCAGCTTTACAACCAGCATCTTTTATTTGTCTAAGAGTACGATGTAAATGTACAGTAGACTCATGGTGTACAGTAATAATATCTGCACCTACTTTAGCAAACTCCTCAATGTAACGTTCAGGTTTTTCTATCATTAAATGCACGTCTAAAGGTTTAGTGGCATGTTTTTTAATAGCAGCAATAACAGGCATTCCATAAGATATGTTTGGTACAAAGTGACCATCCATTACATCTATATGAAACCAATCTGCATCACTATTGTTTACCATTTCGGTATCACGTTGTAGGTTGCCAAAATCGGCAGCTAACATGGAAGGAGCAATTAATTTTGAAGACATTTATTTTAGTTTTGTGTTGTTTTGCAAAACTACTACTTTTTATTAGTTGTCCTCTAAAAGGGATTCAATAATTTTAAAAAAGAAATCACTGTTCTCAACATTATTATCCTGTAAAGTTTTAATAAAACTTTGTAGACTATATAAGGTTTCAGTATCCTTAATAACAGAATAGCCAATATCAAAAGACTTAAAATTAAGTTGTTTAATAGGCTTGTTTAATAATTCGGTGAGTTTTGAGTGTCTGTGGTCCTTTTTTATATCCTCATACACTGTGTCCAAAATAATTGGATTGCCTTCCAATATCTGAAAAAACAAATCCCCTTTTTTAACCAAAACACCAGTAATGTTATGACTATCATTTTTTAATTGCGTTTGGTTAAAAAGTGCTTCAAAATCCATAAGCTCAAGCCTTGAGTTAGCTTCACTTTTATAACAGATAGTTTTTAACATAATGGTAATATTTGACAGTAAATATAAAAAAGTTTATAAAATATAATAGTAAAAGTCTAAAATGAGTGAACCCGAAGTAATCAGCTTCGGGTTCTTCATCAATCAAAAAACGAACAGTTATGAATAACTGTTTGTTATCGTAACTTAGGTGTTAACCTAAGTAAGTTTTTAATATTTTACTTCTAGACGTATGTTTTAATCTACGTATAGCTTTTTCTTTAATTTGTCTAACACGCTCTCTGGTTAGGTCAAAAGTTTCACCAATTTCTTCTAAAGTCATTGGATGTTGGTTACCTAAACCAAAGTATAGTCTAATAACATCAGCTTCACGTGGTGTTAAGGTTTCTAAAGCACGCTCAATTTCAGTACGTAAAGAGTCGTGTAATAATTCACGATCAGGATTTGGTGACTCACCAGAGTTTAAAACATCATATAAGTTAGAGTCTTCACCTTCAACTAAAGGCGCATCCATACTTACGTGACGACCAGAATTTTTCATTGACTCTTTAACATCGTTAATAGTCATATCTAATTCCTTAGCAATTTCTTCTGGACTTGGTGGACGTTCATGAGCTTGCTCTAAGTGAGCAAAAGTTTTATTAATTTTATTAATAGAACCAATTTTGTTTAACGGTAAACGTACAATTCTAGATTGTTCAGCTAAAGCTTGTAAAATAGACTGTCTAATCCACCAAACAGCATAAGATATAAATTTAAAACCACGTGTTTCGTCAAAACGTTGTGCAGCTTTAATTAATCCTAAGTTTCCTTCATTAATCAAATCCGGAAGTGTTAACCCTTGGTTTTGGTATTGTTTAGCCACAGATACAACAAAACGTAAGTTAGCCTTAGTCAACTTTTCTAGTGCTATCTGGTCTCCAGCTTTAATACGTTGCGCTAATTCTACCTCTTCATCAGCAGTAATTAGGTCAACTTTTCCAATTTCTTGTAGATATTTATCTAACGATGCAGTCTCACGATTAGTAACCTGCTTGGTAATTTTAAGTTGTCTCATCTAAAAAAGTGTGATATTTAATCTTAATGAATATATTGCTATCATTAGTTATACGTAGCAAAGATATAATTTGTTACAAAAACTGACGATTATTTTTCAATCTCTTCTCTTTTTTTATTTGGCGTTCCCTTTTTAAGCCCCAAAAAAGGCTTAAAAACGTCAGGCTGTCCGTTATATCTTTTTTGTAAAAAAAGCAAAAAAGGATGCCACTACCATCCTTAACGCGCTTACTGTTGCGACTTACTCAAAATCTAAAAGTTGTGTAGCAGTAATAAGTTGTTTTAAAGCTTCAATTTTTGCAAATAGCTTATTAAAAAAACTGTTACGTTCCTTTTCTCCAGCAGTATTTAATAATTTACTGTTTTGTAATTGCTTTTTTAAAAAGCGTTCAGCCTCTTGACAAGTGTGTTTGTCTTCGGTTTTGTAATAAGATAATAAGGTGAAAGGGACGTAAAGTAGTTGGCTATTAGTAGCGCTAACTAAAACATGATTATTCATTAAGTGTAATTCATTGTAAAATAACATAAAAGGATTAGTGTTGGACAACAACTTATTAAAAATAGATTGAATTAATTGTTTTAATAAATCACATAATTCTAAAGCAGTATTAGAGTTAACTTGTCCAGCTTGATAGTAGTAATGAATTTGTTTTAGTGTACTATTTATAGTTGTAACATCCCAAATTTCTTGAGTATTTAAATTATTATACAAGCTAGCTAATTGTTTGCCAGCTATGATTAGTGAAGTGCTTGGTGCAAAATTATCAAAGCTTTTAGTCGCTAATTTTGGGTTTAACAATTTAAGCCAAACATAATATTTAAACCGACTTAGTGCATCACCATTTAAGTTATAAAATAAAGGAATGTCTTTTGCTGAATATAGTATGCTACTATCCTTTAGCGTTAATAAGGGTAATAAAGATTGGTAAGAATCCTCAAAATACTGTTGTAATTGCGACTCGTTTTCAATGTGTTTTGTTTTTTCAATACTAACAAACTCAGTAGATGTTGTTTCAAATAACCTGTCTAAAGATATGTTGTAGTATTTAGCCAAGGTAATACTTTCGTCTAAAGACAATTTACTTTTCAAGCTTAAACGTCTATGTGCAGCATCATAACTAATATCTAAAGCAGTAGCGACAGCATCGATAGTTGAGGTGTTATTAGGTAATTCGGTTTTTAAAAACTCTAAAAAGGCAGTTTGAAACATGATTAAAAATAATAAAATTTGTGATTATCGCAAAATTTAGTTTTTCAATTTGTGAATTGGACCATTTAAAACGTGATTATAACAATAGTTTTGGTCTCAACTAAATAAATCTTTTTATCATGAAACATATATTATTTATACTTTTTATTATAATTATTATGCCTTTTAGTAACGCTCAAAACGATACCATTTATAAACCCTACAGTAATCAATATCAGGATTATTTTAAACGTGTAACTTTTAAAATAGGAGGAGGTGTTTTGTTGCCACAAGGCGATTTATCAAAATATTTTGGTGTGTCTCCTTTGGTGGAACTTAGTTTAGATTTTCCGGTGACTGAAAAAAAATCGCTTCAGTTTGGATTGCAATTTATAGTTCCGGATCAAAAACAACCTTTTAAATATGTAAGAACTTTAGATACCATTCAAGCAAAAGCTTCTTTTATGATAAATCCAATGTTGAGGTTTAATAAAAACCTTAGTCAAAAGGAGGACAATCAATTTCATATTAGTTTGGGTATTGGAGCTTCCATAATTAAAACGGATGCTAGAAATCCTTTTTATTCAGGTAATGAAGATGAGGAAAAATACGAAGTTGTGACAGCATTGTTACTGTCTCCAAATTTAGATTATGTCAAAAAGTTTAGAAACAACGAAGAGTTAACCTTTAGTATTGGATTAAATTACACGCCTTATAAAATAGAAGGCGCTTTAAGGCAAGATATTGGAAATTTAAGTTTAACTCCCAGAATATTATATAGTTTTTGATGGTCTCAAAAAAAAGCCTATCATTAATGATAGGCTTTGTAGACTAATTTATTTAAAATTTGTACTCTAAACCACCAAGAATAGAAAGTGTATAAGTTTTGGACTTTAACCTATTTTCCAGGGGTTTAAAATGGTATTTAAACATAGGCTCTATGACAAAATGAAGTTTGTTAATAATCAAAGTATCAAAACTTAAACCTAAGTTTACAGACATGTTAGTATTTTCTATACTATCTATGCCTAAATTGTTGGGTATTCCATCAGTGTATATTGAAGCATCTTCTAGTAGTAAATAACTGACACCTGCAACAATAGATGTGTTAATTTTTCCTCTTATTAATTTTTGTTTTATTTCTAAAGGGATTTCTATATAGCTTATTTTTTCGGTAAAATTAAAGGTGTCTTCATTGGTTGTAAAGTTTAAATTTAATTTAGAAACTCCTATTCTTAACGATAAATCTTCTGTAGCCAAATAATTAAATTTAATACCATAATTACTTGATGTATTATTAGTTGTAGCATGATTAAAACTACTAAATTGATCTATTGATGCAAAAGGTAACACACTCCAACGTCTAAGTTCAGGTGTGTTAATACTGTCTTTTTTTGAGTTTTTTTCTTCTTTTAACTTATTCTCATTTGATACACTGTCTTTAGTCTTTATGTTGACTAAACTATCTGTTTTTTTTGTATTCTTTAAATTACCATTACCATTACCATTACCATTACCATTACCATTACCATTACCATTATCATTACCATTACCATTACTGTTTTTAAGCTCTTGACTACTATTTAAACTTAGTTGTTTTGGTATAGTTTTAAATGCTATATTAGTATTGTTTTTATTAGTCCCAAATTTAGGGTTGTTGTAAGGTGTATTATTTTTGTTACTTACGGTTTTGTTATTAATGTAATAACTATTGCTTACTGTAATGCTATTGTTAGTAGTTGTAACTTGAATGTTTTTAGTAGTATTATTATTGCTGTTTTTTGTTGAATTAACGTTTAGATTAGAATTATTACTTATGACATTTAAGTCTTTTGTTTTTAATTCAGGTTTTGGGCTTAGTGCTTGTTTATTACCTTTTGTAACGTTTGTTTTACTATTGATTGAACCGTTAGTGTTAAATAAAATAAAAATCAAGGCTAATATTGAAACACCTGCTATAGGGAACCAGAAATAAGCAAAGCGTTTTTTCTTTTTCTTTTTCAAGTCTATTTCTATTTTATCCCAAACCATAGTGTCAGGAGTCATATTAAGATCCTCAAGTCGGTCCTTAATTCCGTTACCAATGTCTTTATTAACTTCCATAGTATAATCTAGGTTTGGTTTGATTTAATTTAATGATTTTTTCCTTTAATAACACTTTTGCTCTGTGTAAGTTTGATTTTGATGTATTAACTGATATACCTAAAAGTTTTGCAACTTCTTTGTGAGAATAACCATCTAATTGATATAAATTAAACACTAGTCTGTATTGGTTAGGTAGCTCTTGTATACAGTTTAAAATATTAGTCAATTCAAGATTTAATTCCTCGTCAGTAACAGTAGTGTCCTCTAATATATCATTATTAATTATAATATTTAAGGGTCCTTCTTTTTTGTATTTATTAATAGCTAGGTTGATGGTAATACGTTTCATCCATCCTTCAAAGGACCCTTTATTTTTGTACTTTTTTATACTTTTAAATATTTCAATAAACGAATCGTGTAAATTGTCTTGAGCTTCTTCTTTGTTTTTAGAATATTTTAAACACTGAAGGTACAATGTGTCCTTATATCTTTGATATAAATCACCTTGTGCTTTTAGGTTGTTCCTTTTGCAGGATTTTATAAGTTGCTCTAGTTCCAATATTATTGTTTAAATCATTTTTTAATTTAGTATTAACATGGTGTTGCTACCAAGTAAATATTAACTACATAATAATTGTCATCTGCTAAGTTTTGCACACGTACATAAATATATTGAAACTGTGATGTGTTTAAATACATTTGATCAGATGGTATAGCGTTTGTGTTATTTATCGCATCATCTTCAGTTTCAAAAAATATAAGATCTGTAATTGAATCATCTGTTTGAAGAATGTTATTAATACAGAAGTTATAATCGTCAAAGGTAAATTCGGCAACGTCTAAATTGTCTTCTAGTTCACATTCTTCAAAAAGAAAATTGGTACATAATGCATAATCATCATCACAGTACTGATGTATTACAAAAGATTTGTCACCATTTGTCAATTGTATTGAATTAGAGTCTAGGTACTCAACTTTCCAGTCAAAGTTAAAATATTCGCCAACTTCTGCACTATTATTTAAACTAATGTTAATGTGTAATTCATTTTCAATAAATAATGTAGTCCATGATCCAAAAAGTAATTGTTCATTATATGTAAATGCAGTAGACCCATTATCTTCATTAAATATAGCGCCTAAGTAAGGATTATCTGTGTTTCTAGTGTATCCAACTTTCCAAACACAATTGTTTATTAATTGCAATACAGCTTCAGACTCAATAAGTTTAATATCTTCAATACATGCTTCAATATTTTCTTTTAGTTCTTCATTGTTGTTGATAGTAAAAGTAGTCCCATCTTCAAGTTGGGTTGTAATTGGGTAGCTTAAACTAATAGAATAATCTTCTTCAAGGTTATTTAAGTAGGTTAAAAATAAAGCGTCATTTTCAATTAAAGTAGTAGCCAATAATTGTAACTCAGGATTAAAAGTATACATTGTTATTGGATAATTGAAATTTACGCATGTTGTTGGTAAGTCGCTTTCAGGATTATCTGTTATTCTTGCTAAATTGTTATAGAGTTCAGAATTAACAGCTATTGTTTCTTCTGCACTGATATCAATTCCGCCAATTGGTTCGTTTTGGCAAGCAAAAAAAGAGATTAATAATGTGAAAGCAATTAATAGATTAATAGATTTTTTCATGATTTTAGCTTTTTGTCTTTACCTATAGTCTGTAAAAGTCAAAAAGGTTGCGTCAAATCATAAAAAAAACCTCAATTTAAGTTGAGGTTTTTTTATTTATTCAATGTTAAAGATAATTTAAGTTTACTTTTTTTATTAAACTCTAACTTGGCCATCACCAAAAACATAATACTTATTGGTTACCAGTTGTTTTAGTCCCAATGGTCCTCTATGATGCAGTTTGTCTGTACTTATGGCTAACTCTGCACCAACACCCATTTGTCCTCCATCAGTAAATCTTGTTGAGGCATTATGGTATACTGCAGCACTATCAACTTGATTCATGAACTGTAAAGCTTCATTGTTGTTTTCGGTTATGATTGCTGCCGAATGTTTTCCGGAATGTGTGTTAATCATTTTGATAGCTTCGTCTAAATCTGAAACTTCTCCTATAAGTAATTTTCTAGCTAAAAATTCCTCATTCCAAACATTAGCTTCTGTTATTTTTTTTGTTGAATTTAAAATTTTGTTAACCTTATTGTCAGACATTACAGTAACTTTATGTTGCTCTAATTTTTGTTGAAGCATTTCTAATTTTAACTCATATTCTGGTATGTTTTTATTAATTAAAACTTTATCTAAAGCATTACATCCAGAGATTTTATCAGTCTTTGCGTTTATAATAACACCTACAGCTTTACTCCAATCAGCCTGTTCTGACACATATAAAAAGTTATTACCTCTACCACTAACTAAAACAGCACACGTAGCATGTGTTTTTACAAAATTAATCAAGCGCTCACCACCTCTTGGCACAATTAGATCTAATTGTTCAGTAGGATTTTTTAAAAAGGCTTGTGTTTCGTCTCTTTTTAAGTGTAATAATTTAATCCAGTCTTTAGATAATCCATTGTACTCTAAAGCCTTGTGCCAACATTTTTCTAATATTAGATTGCTATTTAATGCTTCTTTACCTCCTTTTAATAAAATCTTATTATTGGCTTTAAAGGCTAAGACAGAAGCTTCAATAGTAACATCAGGTCTAGATTCGTAAATAATTAAAATGGTACCAAAAGGTGCAGTTGTATTAACAACATTAAGTTGGTTTTTAAGCGTTAAGTTAGATAGCTCTTTTCCAACAGGATCTTCTTGGTTTAAAACTGCCTTGACAGCTTCAATCATTTCATTTACTTTTTTGTTGTTTACAATTAAACGATCAAATAAAGCTTGATCTTCTTTATTAAAAGCGTCCAAATCTTTTTTGTTTGCAGCAATAATATTTTCTCGTTCATTGTCTAAAATCTGTAACATAGATTTTAAAACATTGTTTTTAGTATCTGTATTTAAAAGTTTCATTGTTGTGTATTTTAATTAGGCACAAATAAATTTTGTGCCAATTTGTTTATTATTTATAATGTCTACCATAACATTTTTGCGTTTACCATTAGCAATATATGTTGGTATGTTTTTACGTGCTGTCACCTTTGCAATTCTTAATTTTGAAGCCATTCCACCACGACCTTCACCTTCTTTTTTATTTGAAGCACAAACATATTTTTCGACATTTTCATTGGTTTTAACTTCGTGTAACTTAACAGAGTCTTCGTCATCTGGATGTCCTGTATATAATCCGTCTGTGTCTGATAAAATAATTAGCCTATCAGCATCAATCAATTCTGCAACAAGACTAGCTAACTCATCATTATCTGTAAACATGGACATGGTTAATGATACAGCATCATCTTCGTTAGCGATAGGTGTTATACCTTCGGACAGTAAACCTTCATAACAATTAATCATGTTTTCTCTGTATTTACCTAAGTCAAAATCTCGTTTTGTGGCTAATACTTGTGCGCAACGCATTCCGTAATCATGAAAAATACTATAATAATGTCTCATCATTCTGGGTTGACCTACAGAGGAGTAGACTTGACGTCGTATTGAAGAGTCTTCAATTTTTGTGTTTCCTAAAATTTCTTTTCCAGCTATTGCTGAACCTGAGGATACTAAAACGACTTTGATATCACGTTCATACAGTACAGCAATTTGTCTTACTAATTCCCTTAATACTGGTCCTAATATTCTATTATCTTTATTTGTTAGCACATTGGTACCTACTTTTACAACCACGCGCTTAATGTCATCTTCCATTTTATTTTTCTTTTCCTAATTCTACAGCTCTATCAAAAGCAGCATATGCAGCATCTTGAATAAGTTGTTTTACATTATTATCTTCCATACTATCTATTGCAGCTTGAGTTGTTCCGCCTTTAGAGGCGACTTTGTCGATCCATTTTTCTGGAGAGATATCATTTTGACTAAATAATTCAATTGCACCTTCAAAAGTGTTACTTACAAGTACTTTAGAGTCGTATTCTGAAAAGCCCATTTTTAAAGCAGCTTCAAGCATAGATTGCATAAAATAAAAAACATAAGCAGGACCACTACCAGAAATTCCTGTAGAGGCATCAATAAAATTTTCGCTACTTACCTCAATAGATGTACCTGTTGTGTCTAATAAATGTCTGATCATTAGTAACTCTACTTTAGATACTGAAGTATCTCCTGTATATGAAGTCACACCTTTACCAACTTTAGCAGGTAAATTAGGCATGGTTCTAATCACTTTTTTTATGCCTAATCCTTTTTGAATGGACTTTATTGTGACACCTGCCATTAAAGACACAAAAATTTGTTCTGTATTTACTAAATTGATCATTTCTGTAAATAGGTCTTCACAGTGGTATGGTTTTACTGCTAAAAAAATAATGTCTGCTTGTGGTAAACAGTCCTGTAATGATGTGTAAACATTAAATTTTGGTTCTTGTCTTAATGTTTCAATTTTTTTAGGATCGGTATCAAATATTCTTAATTTGTGTTTGTTTAATAATGAAGAATTTATCATTCCTTCAGAATAAGTTAAACCCATGTTTCCGGCTCCTATTACTAATACTTTCATAATGTGTTTTAATTAATAAATTAACTGTCAGTACTATAATAGCATCAATTACTATGCGATAGTGCCAAAGTGAAAGATTGATTTAAATAAATTTGATATTTTTAAGAATTTACGATCATAATTATCAAATTATAGATTTAGTCTTCATATGTAACTAAATCTATAATTTGATAAAAACTAGTTACTAGGTAATTGTGACAGTCTGTCGGTGACAATTTTGTAATTACGTGTTGTTTTTAATAAAAACACCTCTGTTTAAACAGAGGTGTTTGATACTATTTTTGATTTTTTTTATCAATTAACGAGTTAACCAACCTCTTTTATTTGCTGTTGCAATAGCATAAGGTGTTATCCAAAATAATCCAAATGTGTAAAGAATACTATATGAATATGCCCAAAACCCTTGAGTAGATTTATGACGATTCGTATAAAATATTAATGAAAACGTTGATAAAAATAATATACTAACTAAAGTAGATCCAAAAAATAGTAAAGGATGCACTAAAACAAAAAATAACATAAACAGCATAAAAGGGAAGCTCATTATAAGTTCTGCAAATTGACTTACAAATAAAAGTCTAGTTCCTGTTTTATTACCTTCTCTAAAATCTGTAAATACGTATTTTGCCATCTCCAAACTTTCTCTAACATTACTTCTTCCCCAACGAATAAACATTTTATATAGTCCTAAATATTCTTCAGGAACATTTGTATAGGCAACAGCATTACTTTGGAAAAGTACATGTTCGCCTTGTTTTAAAATCATGTTTGTCATCGCTCTATCCTCTCCAATATCTGAAGGTTGTCCCATAAATTTTTGCTCAATCCATTCCGGTAAACATTTAAAGACAGCACTTCGTCTGTAAGCAGCTAATGCTCCAGGAGTACATAATACCGAGTTTAAATTACTTTCGGCAGATCTAACAAATTCAAAACTCATTACAAAACTAACGTCCAGCATTTTAGGAAGCATTTCTTTTTTATTATTTAATACTCTAATGTTTCCTGCGACAGCACCACATTTTTCGTCAACTATAAATGGACTAACTAAGTTTTTTAAAGTGTCTTCAGTAACTATAGAGTCACTATCAACTGTAACAAAAATATCTCCTGTTCCTAAATTAAAACCTCTGTATAGTGCGTGTCTTTTACCTTTGTTTTTGGGTTGTTTATAAATTTCTAATGTATCACCAAGTTGTTTTTTTGCATCTTTAATCCAATCCCAAGTATCATCAAGACTTCCATCATCAATTGCTAATAACTGTATTTTTTCTTTTGGGTAGTTACTTTTTGATAAGCTTATTAATGTTTCCCAGACTTGTTTACCTTCATTATAAGCAGGAACAATGACTGTACATGTTGGTAATTCATTATCAGATACTGAAGCAATAGGCTTGTATTTATAGAAATTATAGGCAGTGTATGCAAAAAATAATACTTTATAAAAAAATAAAAAGGAAGCAATTGTAATAAAAGTTAATCCAATGGCTGATTGTGCTTGCATTGCATTAAATACTTCAAAGTCATTATGAAATACAGAAAAGAAGTATAAACCCAACATGATTAATAGAAAAGTACTTAAAAGAACCATTTTGTTTTGAGACGTTGATACGTTTTCAGAACCATTAAATTTTTGAAAATACTGTGTTAGTTTTTCTTTAAATGTTTTTTTTGAATTTGTATTAGCGTAATTTGTATTCATATAAATATTTAATATTTAGTTGATGTTTACAAGTGTTACGTCACATTAGTAACGTTTGGATGTTTGTTGCGGTCTATTTAAGAAAACTTTATAATTAGCTGTTTAATTTTATTGTATTAGCGATTATTGATATAAATTTTTAGCATAAAAAAAGCTCAACAGTATGTTGAGCTTTTAAATTTATTTTGAGTTTAAAAAGAATTAGTCTTCTTTTTTTGTGTCTCTAGGTTTACGATCATCACGTCTGTTATCACGTCCACGATTATCTCTTCCTCTATTATCACGTCCACCAGAACGTTTATCATCTCTTGGTGGTCTTTCTACAAAACCTTCTGGTTTTGGTAAAATAGCTTTTCTAGATACTTTTTCTTTACGTGTACGTTTGTCTACGCCAAAGTATTTTACATCAAAAACGTCTCCCATGTTGACTACATCAGATACATTTTCTGTACGTTCCCAAGCTAATTCAGATACGTGTAATAAAACCTCATTTCCAGGAGCTTCAACATACTCAACCACAGCTCCAAAATCTAACATTTTGATAACCTTAACTTCGTATACGCTTCCTACTTCAGGCTTAAATAATAATGAGTCTATTTTTGCTAAAACAGCATCAATACCTTTATTACCAACTCCTAATATTTCAACAATACCTTCTTCTGTAACTGGATCCTCGTTAATAACGATTGTAGTTTCAGTTTCTTTTTGCATTTCTTGAATCACTTTTCCTCCAGGTCCAATTAAAGCACCAATAAACTCGTTAGGTATACGTCTTGTAACCATTTTTGGAGCATGTCCTTTAACGTCACTTGCAGGTGTGTCAATAGTATCTGTTATTTTTCCTAAAATATGTAAACGACCATCACGAGCTTGTTTTAATGCATTCACTAAAATTTCGTATGATAATCCTTTAACTTTAATATCCATTTGACAAGCAGTAATTCCGTCTGCTGTACCTGTAACTTTAAAGTCCATATCTCCTAAGTGATCTTCATCACCTAATATATCAGATAATACTGCGTATTTACCAGATTCTACATCTGTAATTAAACCCATTGCAATACCAGAAACTGGTTTTTTAAGTTTAACACCAGCGTCCATAAGTGCCATAGTTCCTGCACAAACGGTTGCCATAGATGATGACCCGTTAGATTCTAAAATTTCTGATACAACACGTACTGTATAAGGACAGTCTGCTGGTACCATATTTTTTAATGCTCGTTGTGCTAAATTACCATGACCAACTTCACGTCTAGAAGTCCCTCTTAAAGGTCTTGCTTCTCCTGTTGAAAAAGGAGGGAAGTTGTAGTGTAAGTAAAAACGCTCTTCACCTTCATAAGAAGCCATGTCTATTTGGTTAGCTTCTCTTGAGGTTCCTAAAGTTACTGTTGCTAATGCTTGAGTTTCTCCACGAGTAAATACAGAAGACCCATGTGTTGATGGTAAGTAGTCTACTTCACACCAGATTGGTCTAATTTCGTCAGTTTTACGTCCATCTAAACGTAAACCTTCGTCTAATGTTAAGTTACGTATTGCAGCTTTTTCTGCTTTAGCGTAATATTTTGATACTAAATCTCCATAATCTGCTAATTCTTCTTCACTAAAAGTTGCTTTTATTTCTTCTTTAATTTCAGAAAAAGCATTGCTTCTTTCTTTTTTTGAAGATCCAGCTTTGGCTACAGCATATACTTTATCATATGCTAAATCGTAAATCTTTTTTGCTAAATCATCATCAGAACGTTCAGCATCATATTCACGTGTTTCTTTTTTACCAAAAGCTTCAGCTAATTTTACTTGAGCAGCACATTGTACTTTAATAGCTTCATGAGCAAATTTAATTGCTTCAGCCATTTCTTCTTCAGATATTTCTAGCATCTCACCTTCAACCATCATTACTGAGTCAGCAGAAGCACCAATCATCATATCAAGATCAGATTCTTCTAATTGCGCACGTGTTGGGTTGATGATAAACTCACCATTAATACGACCAACTCTAGCTTCAGAGATTGGGGTTTCAAATGGTACGTCAGATAATTGAATTGCAGCAGATGCAGCTAATCCAGCCATAGCGTCAGGCATCACATTTTCGTCATGAGACATTAACTGAATCATTACTTGTGTTTCTGCATGGTAATCTTTTGGGAATAATGGACGTAAAACACGGTCTACAAGACGCATTGTTAATACTTCTCCATCACTTGGTCTTGCTTCTCTTTTGAAGAAACCTCCAGGATAACGTCCTGCTGCAGCAAATTTTTCGCGATAATCTACCGTTAGTGGTAAAAAGTCTACGTCGCTTTGCTTGTAGTTAGAAACTAATGTACATAATAACATACAGTTTCCTGATTGTACAACAACAGATCCATGTGCCTGTTTTGCTAATTTTCCGGTTTCGATAGAGATTTCTCTTCCGTCACCAAGGTCTATGACCTCTTTAAAAACTTTTGGAATCATAAATTTTTTTAATTCTAATTAAACAATGGTCGTTGTGTTGTGTGTGGTAGTAGTAGTTGTGATGACCAATGAAAAACTGTAATTAGCTTCTTCTATATTGGAGTTTAGACTCTTCCAAATCGAGTTATGATATAACAAAAAACCACGCTGAAAAGCGTGGTCTTTTTATTTAGATTATTTTCTTAATCCTAATTCTTTAACAATTGCACGATATCTTAAGATATCCTTTTTAGTTAAGTAGTCTAATAATGAACGACGTTTACCTACTAATTTTACAAGTGAACGCTCAGTGTTATAATCCTTACGGTTTTTCTTTAAGTGTTCTGTTAAGTGGTTAATTCTGTAAGTGAATAAAGCAATTTGCCCTTCAGCAGTACCTGTGTCTTGAGCGTTTTTACCATGTTTAGCAAAAATCTCTTCCTTTTCTTTTTGATCTAAATACATTCTAATATTATTGTAAATGATTGTTATGTACACGAAAGCCTTTCTTTCGAGCTGCAAATATAGTTATTTTTATTAAATGGCAAACATTTGATTTAATTTATAAATAGGGTGTAATTATAATTTAAATGTATTGTTAAACATAATTTAACAAAGCAAGAATTTGTTAATGTATATAGTATTTTCTTACAGTTAGTTGTGATTTTTTTTAACTATTTTTATACTTCTTATGACGTTTTGGTTGCTTTTTAAAGTAAGAGGTCATATATTTATTGCGCTATAAATCAATTTTGTATGTTACAAAACCTGTCTCTAGAACTAGAAAAAGACAAGCTATTTGAAAATATATTTTCTTTTGCTAAAGAAGGTATTGCTATTGTTAGTCTATCAGGTGAGTGGATTAAAGTAAATAAAAGTGTTGCTGATATTTTAGGCTATACTGAAAGTGAATTGTACGAAATGACCTTTAGAGAACTCACGCACAAAGATGATTTAGAGTTAGATTTAAGTCAAATGCAAGCGTTATTGGCTGGTTGTATAGATGACTATAGTATGGAAAAGCGTTATTTTCATAACAAAGGGCATATTGTTTGGTGTAAATTAAGTGTGTCTTTAGTTAGAAGTGATGACCAAAAACCTCTTTATTTTATTTCTCAAATATCAGATATTACAGAACGAAAAAGTAATGACGAAAAGTTGGAGTTAATGCTAGCTGTTGCTGAAAAGCAAAAAAATAGGCTATCTAATTTTGCAGATATTATTACACATAATTTAAAAACCCATGCTACTAATTTGACGACTTTAGTCTCTTTTTTAGAAGAAGAAGCAAATGATTTAGATGATATTGAAGACTTTGTGTTTTTAAAGGAGTCTGTGTCTAATTTAGGAGATACTGTTTCACATTTATCTAAAATAGCTAAGATTAAATCTTTAGAGTTAAACGAAATTGAAGCTTTAAACGTGAATAGTTATGCTAATCAAGCTATGTATAATGTAAAGGCATTAGCTAAACGTATTGAGGCTACTATTGTTAATAATATCAATCCAAATCATAACATAAAAGCAATACCAGCTTATTTAGATAGTATTATTTTAAATTTTTTAACTAATGCTATTAAATATGCGTCTAAAAAAAGAAAACTAAAAGTTAGTATGTCTTCAAGGTTAAAAGGAGATTGTGTTATTTTAGATATATCAGATAATGGACTTGGTATTGATTTAGATAAATATGGCGAAAAACTATTTGAAATGTACAAAACCTTTCATAGACATAAAGATGCTGTTGGTTTAGGATTATTTATTACACGTAATCATGTTGAAGCTTTAGGAGGTTGTATTGAAGTAGATAGTAAAGTAGATCAGGGAACAACGTTTTCTGTTCATTTTAAAAATGCTGAATGTTAAGATTGCTAACGTCATTTTAATATTTATGTTATAAACTTAATTAAATGAAATTCCATATATATACTTCTATTGTATTGCTAATATTTTTTTGTAGTTGTGCAACACATAATAACAATAAGTTGACTCAGAACTTTACAGCAAAACAAACTAGTTTAATACTTAATGCAGACGCTAGTAAACCAATGCGTGTTTTTAAAATTAATGCTAAACAAGATTCAGTATTATTAAGAAAAAAAAGCACTTATGTTAAACCTGATGTAAATGATACCGTTTTAAAACAGTTTACACAACGTTTATATGCTACTGTTAGAGACAGTATGTCAATGGGTGTTGGTATAGCTGCACCACAAGTAGGTATTTTGAAAAATATTATTTGGGTACAACGTTTTGATAAAGACGATACACCTTTTGAGGTGTATTTAAATCCAAAAATAATTAATTATTCCGAAGAAAAGCAAACTAGGAGAGAGGGTTGCTTATCTATACCAAATCGGGCTGAAACCTTAAACTCTAGATCTAAAGTTATTACAATTGAATATGATACTATGGATAATCAGCATGTAACGGAAGATATTTCAGATTTTACTTCTGTTATTTTTCAGCATGAAATAGATCACTTAAACGGTATTTTATTTTTAGACCATTTAGATAAAGAGATTAAAGATGCTAAATAATAAAAAAGCCTTACTTTTTAAAGTAAGGCTTTTTTGATTTATGCTCTTAATGGCTGATTGGTAATCAAATCTATATATTGATTTACCTTGTTTTTTAGTTCTTTACGATGAGTAATAAAATCTAGAAAACCATGTTCTAATAAAAACTCAGACGTTTGAAAGCCTTCTGGTAATTCTTGTCCAGTGGTATCACGTACAACACGTGGTCCTGCAAAACCAATTAATGCGCCTGGTTCTGAAATGTTAATATCACCTAGCATTGCAAATGATGCTGTCGTACCACCTGTAGTTGGGTCTGTTGCTAATGATATGTAAGGTATACCTGCGTCTGCTAGTTGTCCTAATCTTGCTGATGTTTTTGCTAATTGCATTAATGATAATGCTGCTTCCATCATACGAGCTCCTCCAGATTTAGAGATGACCATTAATGGTAATTTATGTTCTAATGAATATTCTGCAGCACGTGCTATTTTTTCTCCAACAACACTTCCCATAGATCCTCCAATAAAAGCAAAATCCATACAAGCAATAACTAAATCTTTTCCTTTAGATTTACCTACTGCACAACGTACAGCGTCTTTTAGGTTTGTTTTATTTTCTGCAGCTTTTAAACGGTCTGGATATTTTTTTGTATCCTCAAACTTTAATGGATCTTTTGAGGTTAGGTTTGCGTCTAGCTCTTTAAATTTATTATCGTCAAATAATATTTCAAAATATTCTTTACTTCCTATTCTTACGTGGTAACCGTCTTCTGGACTTACGTAAAAGTTTTTTTCTAGTTCTTTTGAGTCTACTATTTTTCCGGTTGGAGATTTATACCACAGTCCTTTTGGGATGTCTTTTTTCTCTTCGGTAGCGGTTTGTATTCCTTTTTCTTTTCTTTTAAACCAAGCCATATTGATTTACTATTTTGGGATTAAGATTTTTAGATGTTTTCTAATAATCTATATTTTTTGTTAGTTTAGTTTGCTTTTGCAAGTGTACAAAATTACATTTTTTATTACTGAAACTCAAAAATTGTAGTGGCTATCTGTTTTTTGTTGCTTTTGAGGTATAAAAAAATTCCGTTTAAGTCCTATACATACTAGGTTTAAACGGAATTTTATTTTATGTAATGTTCTTGGCTTGCGTTAGGGATTGTAGTGGCATCCTTTTTTGTTTTTTTTCAAAAAAGATATAACGGAAAGCCCGACCCTTGGGTAACGCCAAAATTGTTTTATAGTGTGTCTACGTTATTTAGGTCTTCAAATGCTTTTTTAAGACGCTCTACAAATGTTTGTTCTCCTTTACGTAACCAAACACGTGGATCGTAGTATTTTTTGTTTGGAGATTCTGGTCCATCTGGACTACCAATTTGTGATTGTAGGTAGTCTGTTTTTTCTGCCATATAATCTCTAACTCCTGACATGAATGCGTATTGCATGTCTGTATCGATGTTCATTTTTATAACTCCGTAACCTATTGCTTCTCTAATTTCTTCTAGGGTTGATCCTGATCCACCGTGAAATACAAAGTCAATATGGTTGTGTGGTAAGTTGTGTTTTTGAGATAAAAACTCTTGAGAGTTTTTTAAGATTTTTGGTGTTAATTTTACGTTTCCTGGTTTGTAAACACCGTGTACGTTACCAAATGCAGCTGCTATTGTAAATTGGTCGCTTACTTTGCTAAGCTCTTCATAGGCATAGGCTACTTCTTCTGGTTGTGTGTATAATTTAGACTCGTCTACATCACTATTGTCTACTCCGTCTTCTTCTCCTCCTGTAATACCAAGTTCGATCTCTAAGGTCATACCCATTTTGCTCATTCTGGCTAGGTATTGTTTACAGATTTCTATGTTTTCTTCAAGTGGCTCTTCACTTAGGTCAATCATGTGTGAGCTATATAATGATTTTCCTGTTTCTTTAAAGTGTTGCTCACTTGCATCTAATAAACCGTCAATCCAAGGTAATAATTTTTTTGCACAGTGGTCTGTGTGTAAAATTACTGGCACACCATAGGCTTCTGCCATTAAGTGTACGTGTTTTGCTCCTGCTATAGATCCTGCTATTGCTGCTTTTTGATCTTCGTTACTTAGTCCTTTTCCTGCGTTAAATTGTGCTCCACCATTTGAAAACTGAATGATTACTGGTGCGTTTAATGCTGCTGCTGTCTCTAAAACACCATTTATAGTGTCTGATCCAATAACATTAACTGCTGGTAATGCAAATCCTTTTTCTTTTGCAAGTTTAAAAATTTCTTGTACTTCTTTTCCGGTTGCAACTCCTGGTTTTATATTATGAGCCATTTTGTATGTATTTAGTTGTATTTGTATATACCTCAAAAGTAGTAAAAAAATGCTATGTTTTATTGCCTTTTTAACAATAAAAGCACGCAAACGTTATAGCAAATTAGGTGTTTTATTTAGAATGGATAGTTGATACCTATGTTGTATACTGCATTAGCAAAGTTGTAGTCTTTAAACCATCTGTTGCCTAAAGTATAGGACGGATCATAGGTTTTAAAACCTATATCACCACGTAATACAAAAAAGTTAAAATCATAACGTAATCCAAAACCAGAACCTACTGCTATGTCCTTTAGGCTATCGATGCCAGAAAAAGTAGCTTCGTCTTGTTCTATGTCATCAAAAACATTCCAGATATTTCCTGCATCAATAAAAAAGGCTCCGTTTAAAGCGCCAAATAGATTAAAACGTTGTTCTACACTTAAGGCTATTTTTAAGTTAGCTTCATTAAACTCGTTACTAGTTTGTAAGCTTCCTGGTCCAAGGTTATAGGCAGACCATGCTCTGTTATCATTGGCTCCACCTGCAAAGAAACTTTTAGAAAATGGTATGTTTGTTGAGTTGCCATAAGGTACTGCAATACCAAAAAATGTTCTGATAGCTAATACGTTTTTGTAACCTAGCTTCCAGTGTTTAATATAGTCAAGCTCTGTTTTTGCGTATTGAGAAAAAGCAACATTAAACATTTCATATTTTCCGTCTTCATTTTTTTCTAATCCTAACGCTCTAGATGTTAGAGCAAATAAGTTTCCTGCTAACTCGAATCTTGCTCTGAAAATTGAAAAATCCTCGTCAGCTAAGTTGTCGCGTCTGTCTTTTACGTAGCTAAAATTAGTTGCGAAAATAAGGTTGTCTTCGGTTAGTCTTTGTTTACGTTCGTTAATTGCGTTTGCTGTGTCTAAATCGTCTGTAGATAATATAGAATTGTAACTTCCGTTTGCGACTTGACTTAAAAAAGTATTTGCTCCTGTTGGGATACTCAAATCTTCGGTATCATCTATAAATCCGCTTGTTTGGGCAATTGAGTTTAAGGATTCATAAGAGGTATTGTATACATTAAAGTAGTTTGCTGTATTTAGGTTTTTTACAAACTGAATATTAAACAAATCTAACTTATTTGTGACTGTATTGTTTGGATACCATTTGTAATTGAAAGATCCAGTAAAACTCTGTTTATCCAACCCAATATTAGTCTGACTAGTAGCAGCTACTGTTAAGCTGGTAGACGGAAACATGAATTTAGGTATTATTTTTTCGGTATTAAAAGGAGAGAATAGTCTTGGGATTGTTAGTTTTAGATTAGCACCAAGCTCGTTAATATCAAAAAATTGATCGTTATCATTATTACTATCTTTTGACGCTCCAATAGAAGTGAATCCAGAAATTTCTAGAGTTTCAGCTGCATTAAATACATTTCTTATTAATAAACTAGGGTTTATTGAAAATCCGATAGTTTGGATGTTACTTTGCATGGCTTCGGTACTAAACTCTAATTCAAATTTCTGTAAAGGTGTTAAGTAGATATTTGCAGTAAGTGTCGTGTCTGGATTTTCAATATAATCAATATTAGGGTATTTAAAGGTGCGCAAATCACTAATTTTTCTTGATGTCAGTGGTCTGTTTTTGTCTTTAAAAATAGTATTTGGTGTAATAAACACAGCATTAGTTAAAGCTCTAGGTTTGTATTTAAGTTTACCAATACTGTAAATATTATAACCATCGTAACTAGTCGTGTCACTTGTTGGTACGTTTCGGTCTTTGTATGAGCTATTAGTAAAAATATTTACATCTTTAACTTTAAAAATTTTAAACTTTTCTCTTCTAGAAATTTCATCTTCTCTGACAAGTTTGTCTTCAATTACTGTGGTTATATTTAGTTTATGGTTACCCAAAATACTATCACCAACAAAACTTACATAATCTTGGCTAAAGTGGTAAACACCATTGTTTCTCATTAAATCAACAATTCTGTCTTCCTCTCCATAAACATTTGAAATACGGTATTGCTTACCTTGTTTAAGTAAACTTTTTTCTTTGTGTTGGTTGTATATTTTTTCTACTTCAGGAGATCCAATAGTAACGTCAAGTGTGTCTAGCATGTATGGTTTACCTGTTGATATTAAGTAGTCTATGGTTGCTTTTTTGTCATCACCTCTTGTTATCTTATAATCGGCTCTAGCATTAAACCATCCATTTACTTTGTAGTAGTTTTCTATTTTAGTTATAGATTTATTAGTTAAAGCTGTATCAACAATTACAGGAGCTTCACCTGTGCGTTTGATCCATTTATTAAAGTTGGCTTTAGACTCTAACCTTTTTTCTAATTGTTTTCTAGATAAAAATTTGGATTTACGCTCCATCTTATCTGGTTGACTATAATATTCGGCATTTAAAATAGAATCTATATTTGGACGTGCAGTATTGTAAAAATATAGTCTTAAAGGTATGTTGGTGTATGGTATAGGTAATCTTGTATTTGGCTTTTGGTACAATAAATTTGAAATGGTATCATTAGTTACTTTTTGATTGTTAATAGTTAATGTGTTTTTTGTTAGAAGGTACTGGTCTTTGGCTACACGTTTAACCGTATCACATGCATTTAACAAGCAAGTTAATACTACTAAAAGGACAACTTTAAACTGATAATTTTTCAAGAGATATGTAACTGTTTCGGGTGTTTAACGCAAATTTTGTGCCTGAAATTGACTTTGTATTCAAAAATACACTATTTAATTAATAAAGTAATTTTAAATAAATAGAAACACACAAATGCTAACTGCAAATTTTTCATTTTCTTTATAAAAATTTTAAATATTGTGATTTCTAAAAATCAAATCAAAAGTATAACGCGCTTAAAGCAGAAAAAATATAGACAACAGGAAGGTTTATTTATTGCTGAAGGCGTTAAAGTCATACGTGAGTTTTTAGACTCGTCGTTTAGTTTGGTGGATTTATTTACTACCGAAACTTTTAATGTTGACAACGAAACTTTAATCACTGCAGTAGAACTTAAAAAAATAAGTTGTTTAACTACTCCAAATACTGCTTTGGCTATTTTTAAAATCCCTATTTCAAAAGCAGAAATTGGTAACGAATTGATTGTTGCTTTGGATGCTGTGAGAGATCCAGGAAATTTAGGGACAATTATAAGATTGTGTGATTGGTTTGGTGTTAAAAACCTTGTTTGTAGTTCAGAGACTGTAGATTGTTACAACCCTAAAGTTGTTCAAGCCACCATGGGATCTTTAAAACGCGTCAATATTACATATACAGATTTGGACTTGTTTTTAAAAGAGACCACTTTACCTGTGTTTGGTGCTTTTATGGATGGTCAAAATGTTTATCAATCAAACTTGCCTAAAGTAGGAGTTTTGATATTAGGAAACGAAGCAAACGGAATATCAAAAACTATTGAAGCTTCTGTAACAGATAAAATTAGTATTCCACGATTTGGAGACTTACAAGCTACAGAAAGTTTAAACGTTGCTACTGCAGGTGCTATTTTATTAAGTGAATTTAGAAGAGGGTAATTTTACTGTACAGTAAAATTTATAAAAAAACCTCTTGTTTGCATTTGTGTGATGTTACCTGTCCATGGACTGTTTGGATCTTGATCTCTTACTAATTCGTCTTTCATTGCAAAAACACCTCTAAGCGAAGGCGTAAACTTAAAACGGTCCAAATAAAAATCAATACCAATACCAAGTTCAAAAAACTGCATGTTTTTAACCATTCTAAAAGCACCAGAATAATTGTCGTCAGGATTTTTCTCGTTACTAGATAAGTTAATAGCTGTAGAGACTCCTGTTAAAATAAAAGGTTTGATGTTGTTAACACGTTTAGTAGAAATCTTTAATAGTAAAGGAAAATAGACATAGGTAGATTTAACTTCACGTAATAAATCAGAATCTGAAACGTCGTCTTCAAAACCATCAAAATAATTTTCTTGGTAATTTAAATTACGTTGAGAGATTACTAAACCTGGTTCAAATCTAAGGTCAAAATAATCGTTAAGACGTATATTACCAAGTAACCCAACATTAAACCCAACGGTACGTTCTGTTTGAATATCTCCAAGGTTTTGGTTATAATCAAATTTAAAATCTAAATTATTAAATCCAAGGTAATAACCCCAACTTAGCTTTGCTTTATCAACAGTTTCAAGGTTTTTAATTTTTTCTTTAGAAAATAATTGGGCTTGAGACACATTTGCAATTAAAAGTGCAATTGCAAAAAGGTAAATATGTTTTGTAGTCATTATTGTTTTGATGCTTTGTAAATTGTAGCTACACCAAATGTTTGAGGCATATCTGTAACATTAATAAACCCAATTTTTCTTAAAATATTGTTTAAAGCTTCTCCATAAGGAAATGCATTAGCACTTTCGCTTAAATATTTATAAGCAGTTTTGTCTTTAGAAAACAGTTTTCCAACGGTTGGTAAAATGACTTTAGAATGAAATTGATAGCCTTGTTTAAAAGGAAACTTAGTTGGTACAGAAGTTTCTAAAATAACAAATATCCCACCAGGTTTTAAAACTCGTAAAATATCTTTTAAACCATTTTCCAAAGTTTCAAAATTTCTAACACCAAATGCTACAGTAATAGCATCAAAAGTATTGTCATCAAACGGAAGGTTTTCAGAATCACCAATAACCATTTCAATTTTTTGATCTAGTTTTTTGGTTTTTATTTTCTGCTTTCCAACTTCCAGCATTCCACTACTAATATCAAGACCAATAATTTTTTCAGCACTAGTTTCGGCTAAATTAATTGCTAAATCACCAGTTCCAGTTGCAATGTCTAATACATTTTTAGGATTAGTAGCCTTAACTAAAGCAACTACCTTTTTTCTCCATTTAATATCAATACCAAAAGAGATTACTCGGTTTAAGCCATCATATTCACCAGAAATGGTATCAAACATTTTAGTAACCTGTTCTTTTTTGCCTAAGTCGCTATTTTTGTAGGGATTTACTTTTGTCAAAATCAATTTTTTTACAAAGATAATGCATTCAGAATAGTCTATAAAACTTCAAAAGAATAAATAATTGACACTTAAATATTTAAATTAAGTACCTTTGTATTCCCTATATTTATAAATAATATGAAAATAATTATTGCTGGAGCTGGTGAAGTTGGATTTCATTTAGCAAAATTATTGTCTTACGAGTCTCAAGAAATTACACTTATTGATACACATAGAGACAGTCTATCCTACGCAGATAACCATTTAGATATCAAAGTAATAAAAGGTGATGCAACATCTATAGCTATTCTAAAGGAAGCAAAAATAGATCGTGCAGACTTGTTAATTGGTGTTACAGCATCAGAGACTACAAATATTACGGTTTGCGTTTTAGCCAAACAACTAGGAGCTAAACGTACAATAGCTAGAATATCAAATACTGAGTTTATTAAGCACAAAGATGAAGTTGGTTTTACCAGATTTGGTATTGATGAACTAATTTCACCTGAAAGTTTAGCAGCTTCAGAGATTGAATTACTTTTAAACCAATCCGCTTTTAAAGATAGTTACGAGTTTGAAGGAGGTGCATTAACTATGGTTAGTTTAAACCTAACTAGAACTGCTGGTTTTGTTGGTAAAACCGTAAAAGAAGCAGCTCAATTATTTTCAGAAATTCATTTTGTGCCAATTGCTATTCAGCGTTTTGGGACACAGTATACAATTATACCAAGAGGAGATACACAATTTAGAGAAGGTGATAATGTTGTATTTATTACCTGTGCAAGTGGAGGAGATGAGTTGTGTAAAATGACCGGAAAAACTAATACTCCTGTTAAGGATGTGATGATTTTAGGAGGTAGTAAAATTGGTTATAAAACTGCACGAGACTTATCTGCAAACGGTTTTAATGTTAAGTTAATAGAAAATAATAAAGATGCCGCTTTTGATTTAGCAGACGATTTGCCAAAGGTGCTTGTCATTAATGGTGATGGACGTAATGTCGAGTTGTTAGAAGAAGAGAATATAGGCGAAATGGATGCGTTTATTTCGGTTACTGGTAATTCTGAAACCAATATAATGTCGTGTTTGGTAGCTAAATCGAAAGGCGTTAAAAAAACAATCGCTTTAGTTGAAAACATGGATTATTTTGAGTTATCACAATCCATAGGTATTGATACTTTGATTAATAAAAAGCTATTAGCAGCAAACAATATATTTAGATACATTCGTAAAGGTGAAGTCGTAGCAATGACTAAACTTAATAACATGAATGCAGAGCTTCTAGAGTTTAGGGTTAAAGCGACTTCTAAGATTTGCAATAAGTTAATAAAGGATGTTAAATTTCCGCGTTCCGCAATTGTTGGAGGTGTAATTAGAGGAGGAAAAGGTATTATTGCTTTAGGTGATTTTAGGATTGAAGAAGGAGACTACATTGTAGTTTGTTGCTTGCCAAGATCTATTAAAGAAGTTGAAAAACTATTTTTATAATGGGAAAAGGACTACGCCTTAATTACAAAATAATTTTTTATTTTTTTGGACTATTATTGGTTTTTAATGGAGGTTTTATTCTGTTATCAGCCTTAGTAAGTTTTTTTTATAAAGATGGTGTTACTTTGCAATTACTGTCTTCAGGTACTGGTATTTTAATTTTGGGACTTATAGGTATGTATCACCATCGCAATCATAACAAAGAGATGAATAAGCGAGAAGGATACATTGTCGTGTCTTTTGGTTGGATCGTAATGTCTATTTCTGGTGCAATACCTTATTTAGCATCAGGAGCAATACCTAATTTTACTAACGCTTTTTTTGAAACCATGTCAGGTTTTACTACCACAGGAGCTTCAATTTTAAATGATATTGAAATTGTGCCAAAAGGTGTTTTATTCTGGCGAAGCTTAACACATTGGATTGGAGGTATGGGTATTATTGTATTAGCAGTTGCTATCCTACCTTTATTAGGGATTGGTGGTATGCAATTATTTGCTGCTGAAGCACCAGGACCAAGTGCAGATAAATTGCATCCTCGTATTACAGATACAGCAAAACGATTATGGTTAATTTACTTTGGTTATACAGCTGCTGAAACTATTTTGCTTAAAGTAGCAGGAATGAGCTTTTTTGACGCAGTAAACCACTCGATGTGTACGTTGTCCACTGGAGGTTTTTCTACTAAAAATGCTAGTGTTGCCTACTGGAATAACAAGCCAATTATACAGTATATCATTATCTTTTTTATGTTTTTAGCAGGCTCTAACTTTGTATTAAGTTACTTTGCTTTTAAAGGTAAAGTACAAAAAGTAATTCAAGATGAAGAGTTTAAATTATACTTTAAGTTTGTCGCTATTTTTACTGTAATAGCTGCATTGATAATTTATTTTAGAGCAGATTTAACCTTGTCTACAATTGACCATCCAATGGTTTGGGGAGCAGGTGAAAGTGCTTTTAGACATTCCTTGTTTCAAGTGTTATCTGTAATTACAACTACAGGATTTGTTACAGCAGACTATACTTTATGGACTCCATTTTTAGTAGTATTCTTCTTCGGGTTGATGTTTTTAGGAGGTTCAGCTGGTAGTACAGCAGGAGGTGTAAAAGTGGTCCGTCATTTAGTTTTGATTAAAAACGGTTTCTTAGAATTTAAGCGTACCCTTCACCCAAATGCAATTGTACCTGTTAGATATAATAAAAAAGCTATTTCTAAAGAGATTGTATTTAATATTTTAGGGTTTTTCATATTGTATATGATTGCTTTTATTATTGGTGCATTAGGCTTTTCTATGATGGGAATTAATTATGAGTCTTCTGTTGGTATCGCTGCCTCAAGTTTAGGAAATGTTGGTCCTGCTTTAGGTCAGTTTGGTCCAGTAAATAACTATGCGTCACTTCCTGCTATTGGTAAATGGTGGTCTGCATTTTTGATGTTAATTGGTCGTTTAGAGTTGTTTACAGTCTTGATTTTATTAACACCTTTTTTCTGGAGAAATAGATAATTAAATCTATATTAAATTTTGAAATTACCTTTTTAAGGTGAAATGACCAGATTTTTGAATCATTCTGTCGTTTTGATCTATTAATTGTGCTTTAAACCAATAGTCAGAATTTGGTAGTAGGACATTATTATATTCTCCTCTCCAGCCTTGATGAATTGTTTTTAAAGTAAAAACATAAAGTATTTTTCCAAACCTATCATAAATTGTCACTTCGGCTTTTTTATATAAATTATCGTTAATACCATAAACTATCCACATGTCATTGTTGCCATCATTATTTGGTGTAAAGAACTTTGGATAATGAATAAAAGATATTTCTGTTTGTATGGATTGTTCACAATTATTTATATCTCTTACAAAAATTTCAATGACACCTGGAGTTACATCATAAAATGTAAAAGCAGTAGATTGGCCAAAGAAATCTTGATTGTTTAAAGAAAATTCATATTGGCTATTTCCATTAATTGAAATCTCGAGGTTTGTACCTTCAATATCTATAGATTCAAACACAGGTATTATAGGTGCTAAAACTTCAAACGTTTTACTTCTAGTACATAGCAAGTCATTTTCTAATTTTGTAACTACTATTTCATAAACTCCAGGATTTATCAATTCAAAAAGGCGTTGATTTGATAATAATACCCCGTTTGTGCTATCGTACCAACTCCAAGTATCGTTATCACCTCCTCCGTCTAATATAGGGTTAGGTTCTAATTCACATAGCTGGTAATTATCATCAATATCTAGGTCTAAAGCTTGATTTACAATTAAATCCATTGTAGCAATTGTTCCGCAATCGCCATTTTCTTTTCTAACAACAATCCATAATGTAGTAGTGTCCGTGTCATATTGAAAATATAAAGGATTTGTATTAGATAATGCATCTTCCTCAGTTCTATAAAATCTTATGTACTCATCATCTTCAATATTAAAAAATAGATTTAATTCTTCTAATTTATTTGCTAAATTAAACCTACCAATTTGATCTTCAAAAATTTCATTGGAATTATCACACACAATGTATGGGTCAAGGGTAACTACATTTTGGCTCAGTACTTCGATAAAGAAAGAGTCTGTATTGATACACCCAAGTTCTGTAGTAATGTTAACAAAAATCTGTTGAGGATTTGATGAATTTGTAAAATAATCTGGATTATCAATAATGTTGGTTTGATTTATTGCGTCTTGTTGTGTGTAATAAAATTGAAATTGATAATCATCCCTAATGTCATTTTGTAGGCCATTATATACCTCAAATAAATTAAATGATGAAATTCCGTCATTGTTAATGTCGCATTGTGATAAGTAGTAATCATCTGTAAGTTCAGCTATTGGATAAGCTTTAATTTTTTTGAAAAGCTCTATTTGATTATTTCCAATTGTAATAAGTGCTCGTACAATATACGTCCCAGATTCTACGTATTGATGAGAAATGTTTAAGCCGTTAGCAGTGTTACCATCTCCAAACTCCCAGTAAGCGTCAGTGATTGTGTCGTAAGCATCTAAAGAAAAATTTATTGAATCATAGAAACAATCGTTTTTAGCAATTATTCTATTTTTAAAGTAAGAAGTAACAAAATTAGGTAGTCCTTTTGCACTTGCTGAATTTGTTAATTCAATACTAGAGGGATTAAAGTTAACTATTTCATCTTCTGGATTATTTATTACACCAATACTGTTTACATTATAAGGTATGTCAGAAAGGTAATTAGCCATGTAAATTTTAGAGTCACTAGCCAATTGTAATGCACCAAATTCAATATCTTCCGAAGTTGCTATTAAAATTTTTTCATTGATGTAAGGTGTAGGGGAATTAATGATGTATTTATGAAGATAAGCAACGTATGTGTTTCCTGTAATGTAAAGAAATTCTGAATCTGCAGAAAATTCAAGACCTTCAATAGGAATTGGATTAAAAAGATATCCAGCATTAAAGCTTTGTTGAAATGTTACGGAGTTAGAAGAATGATGAAAATCGTATATATATACATTGGAGTTGGAACTACTATCACCGATTGCAATTAATTGTCCATTAGGAGAAAATTTTATAGTACCTAAAGTGCTGTAAAAAGTTTCTTCTAGTAAAATGGTGTTTTCTAAAGTGATATTATTATTGGGAGCATTTACTATAGTCCCGACATTAATTACAAATAAAGCATTAAATGTTGTTTCTGAAGGGCTTCCTATTTTGCCTAAGCCCACAGCCTTATAAGTATTGTCTTGAGGAGAGTAAACAGCTGTGATGCGTTGTGTAGAACTAGTTGTTAATCTTCTGTTTTTAGTAAATATATGGCCAAGAGGGTGTTGTGCATTAAATACAACTTTAGAATAAAAAATGCCAGAATAGGCCTCATCTAATCTGGTAGTTAAAATGTAATAGTTATTAATGTCACTTGGGTCAGGAATGATAATAGTTGATTGATTATTCTCAACCTCAGCGTTTAAATCGTTACCATTAGTCATTACTTCATGATTTTTATTCCAAACAGTCTGTCCGTTTGTGTAAAACAGTAATTGACCATCACTATTAGATATGCTGGAACATCCAGCAACTGTAGACATGTTACCGTCGTTCAATTGCGATAGCTCTCCATTGTTAAAATTAATTCCAGCGTAATCTCCAAAATACCAATTATTAGTTTCATTTTGAGCTATGCAGGCAAAATTTATAATTATGGTAAATGTTAATATAAGTGAGTTTTTTCTTATTAATAGCGACATCTTGTTCATTTTCAGTTCAATATAGTAATTATAATTTAATTTTTTATATGTAACTTTTATAATAAAGCTGCTACTTATAGGTAAAGCTGCTTTTTTTATGAGGTAATTTTTCAATTTTAGAATTGAACACTAAAATCTGAAGGTTATAAAGTTTAATGTCTGAAGTTTTTCAGAATAAAAAATATTTTAATCATGGGAGGAGAAGGATCAATGATGGCTGCAAACCAGTCACTTAAAAGCAATAGGAATATGCTAGCAAAACGTAAAGAGAAATCTTTTAGTTTTGTTACTAATTCTACTGAGAAAACAGAGTACAATTTACCTGAAATTTCTGAAGCTTCAATATTATTATTACGACAGAAGCTTCAAAGGGAACATAAGCAAAGACGTATAAAACAAATTATATTATTAGCACTTGTCATTTTTGTTATGTTTGGTACATTAATATATTTTGCATAAAAAAAAGCCTTACATAATTTATGTAAGGCTTTTTTGTGTTTTAAAGTTACAGTACAGTTAGCTAACTGCTTCTTTAATTCGTTTTATAGCTTCTTTAATTTCTTTTTGTGAAGCTGCATAGCTTATTCTTATGCAGTTTGGATTACCAAAAGCGTCACCAGTTACAGTAGCAACTAAAGCTTCTTCTAATAGAAATAAAGAGAAATCTGTAGCGTTGTTAATGGTTTTTCCTTTTAAAGACTTTCCAAAAAAATGAGATACATCAGGAAAAACATAAAATGCACCTTCTGGTGTGTTTGTATTAAAACCTTCAATGTCGCTTAATAAATCTAAGACTAAATCACGACGTACTTTAAATTCGTCAATCATGAACTTTACAACAGTAGGTTCAGCATTTAAAGCAGTAATAACAGCACGTTGTGCAATACAGTTTGCACCACTTGTTACCTGACCTTGCATTTTGTTACACGCACGTGCTATCCAATCTGGTGCACCAATGTAACCAATTCGCCAACCTGTCATAGCAAAAGCTTTTGATACTCCGTTTACAGTTATGGTGTTGTCAAACATACCTTCTACATTAGCCATACTTGCGTGTGGCTTTCCTGTGTAATTTATGTGTTCATAAATTTCGTCAGAAACTACATAAATGTTTGGGTGTTTTTTTAAAACTTCGGCTAAAGCCTCTAATTCTTTTTCGCTATATAAAGATCCACTTGGGTTACAAGGACTACTAAACCATAACATTTTTGTCTTTGGTGTAATAGCAGCTTCTAACTGAGCAGGTGTCATTTTAAAGTCTGTATCAATACTCGTTTTAACTTCAACAGGGACTCCATCGTTTAGCTTTACAATATCAGAATAACTAACCCAATAAGGACATGGTAAAATAACTTCGTCTCCTTCATTAAGCATTACTGCTGCAACGTTTGCTAAACTTTGCTTAGCTCCTGTAGAAACAACAATTTGTGGTAAAGTGTACGTTAATTTATTATCACGTTTAAATTTAGTAATAATAGCTTCTTTTAATTCTTGATACCCATCAACTGGAGTGTATGAGTTGTAATCATCATTTATAGCTTGGATTGCTGCGTTTTTAATAAAATCTGGTGTATTAAAATCAGGCTCTCCTAAACTTAAACCAATAATATCTTTGCCTTCGCCTCTAAGTTCTCTGGCTTTTGCTGCCATAGCTAAAGTAGCAGAAGTGGACATGTTTAAAATACGGTTAGAAAGTGATTGGCTCATAAATGTATAGTATTTTTTTAATAAAGAAATTAATTAAGCTAAGTTGGGGTTTTGTCCTAAAACTTTAAGTTGGTTGTAGTGTTCAGAGATTGCTTTCCACATAGTTTTGTATTCGTTATATGGTAAGCTAAATTCATGAGCTGTTTCTTTTACAATTTTAGCGATGTGTTTGTAATGTACATGGCTAATATGTGCAAATAAGTGATGTTCAACTTGTCTGTTTAATCCTCCTGTGTAAAACTCTACTAACCAGTTTTTAGGCGAAAAGTTAGAAGTTGTAAATAATTGGTGAATAGCCCAAGTATTTTTCATGTTTCCGTTTTCATCAGGAATTGGCATGTCAGTATTTGGCATAACATGTGCTAATTGAAACACAACACTTAAAATTATTCCTGCAGTATAATGCATGATTAAAAATCCAATTAAAACTTGCCACCAAGTATATCCTAAAGATAAAGGTAAAACAACCCAAATAGCATAATACAATATTTTACCAATAATTAATTTGGTCCATTGTGTAGCAGGCTTAGGAAAATCTCCATAAGATAATTTTCTTTTTAAGTAGTTGTAGGTTTGTTTAAAATCTGTTGTAATTGCCCAATTTACCGTTAGTAAACCATAAAGTAAAAAAGCATAATATTTTTGGTATTGATGGATTTTTAACCATTTTGAATGCTTAGAAAATCTAATGATTCGTCCTGCATCAATGTCTTCATCATGACCTTCAATATTAGTATAGGTATGGTGTAAAACATTGTGTTGTACTTTCCAGTTGTAATCGTTTCCTGCTAAAATATGGATACTACTACCCATTAATCTGTTAACCCATTTTTTACTAGAAAAAGACCCATGATTTGCATCATGCATTACATTCATACCAACACCAGCCATACCTACGCCTATAATCATAACGCATATAATTAATAGCCAAGCAGGTAAATCAACTGACAATAATAGCGCTAATGGGCCTAATAATAGGGTGAACATTACTATTGCTTTGATGTATAATTTCCAGTTCCCTGTTTTTTTTATGTTATTCTCTTTAAAGTAATTGTTAACACGTTTGTTTAGTGTTTTAAAAAATTTTGCAGAGTCTATTCGTGAGAATGTTACTGTTTGCTTTGTCATTGTAATTGTATTCTTTTTTATTGTAACGAAAAAAATCGTCAAATAATATTTGTTAACAAAGATAATTAATTAAGCAAAACAGAAGCTCCTTTTTTTATGTTAAAATGTATATTTTTGCCGAAAATTATATAAGATTATGGAGCTGATTTTAAAGTATTTTCCTGATTTAACACCATTACAGATTGAACAATTTACAAAGCTTGAAGCTTTATATCAAGATTGGAATTTGAAAATTAATGTGGTGTCAAGAAAAGATATTGACGAGTTGTATTTAAGACACGTTTTACACTCTTTGGCAATTGCTAAAGTCATGGATTTTAAAAGCGGAAGCTCTATGATGGATGTTGGTACAGGAGGAGGGTTTCCTGGTATCCCTTTGGCTATTTTATATCCTGAATGTGAGTTTCATTTGGTAGATAGTATCAATAAAAAATTGAATGTAGTACGTGAGGTAGTTACAGGTTTAGAATTGCAAAATGTAAAAGTGACTCATAGTCGTGTTGAAGAAATTAAAGAAACATACGACTTTATTATAAGTCGTGCAGTTGCTGCAATGCCAACTTTTGTGCATTGGATAAAAGGTAAAGTGGCCAAGACACAACAAAATGACTTGAAAAATGGAATTCTTTATCTTAAAGGTGGAGATTTAACAGAAGAGTTAAAAGATTATCAAACAACTACTATTTATAATATTTCTGATTTTTATGAAGAAGACTTTTTTGAAACCAAGAAGGTTGTTCATTTGCCAATAAAATGGAAAGCTAAATAATAAAAAAGCCTCACATTTGTGAGGCTTTTTTATTAATATATTGATTGGATATTATAATCCAAATTCAGCTTTTACTTTATCAACGTAGTCAAGTTTTTCCCAAGTAAATAATTCGACATCAACAGTAATGTCTCCACCATTTGGTCTTGAAAAAGTTTTAGATACAGTTTCACTTTGCCTTCCCATGTGTCCATAAGCAGCAGTTTCGCTGTACATAGGATTACGTAATTTTAAACGATCTTCAATAGCAGATGGACGCATGTCAAATATCTTAGATATTTTTTCAGCAATTTCACCATCAGTCATATTAAAAGCGCAAGTTCCGTATGTGTCAACAAAAATTCCCATTGGTTCAACAACACCAATTGCATAAGATACTTGTACTAAAATTTCATCACAAACACCAGCAGCAACTAAATTTTTAGCAATATGTCTTGTTGCGTAAGCTGCACTTCGGTCTACTTTACTAGGATCTTTTCCAGAAAATGCTCCACCACCATGTGCACCTTTTCCTCCAT
Organism: Olleya sediminilitoris; assembly: GCF_016785945.1. GTDB lineage: Bacteria > Bacteroidota > Bacteroidia > Flavobacteriales > Flavobacteriaceae > Olleya > Olleya sediminilitoris. Next base: position 135,695 of record NZ_JAEMEF010000003.1, read on the forward strand.
AAGTATCAACAATAATCTTACGACCAGTTAATCCTGTATCACCATGTGGTCCACCAATTACAAATTTCCCTGTTGGATTGATGTGATATTTAATGTCATCATTAAATAAAGCTTGTGTTGCTTCCGGTAATTTAGCAATTACTCTAGGTATTAAAATCTCAACAATGTCTTTTCTGATTTTTGATAACATAGCGTCATCTTCTGCATCAAAATCGTCATGTTGTGTTGATACGACTATAGCGTCAATACGTAGTGGTGTATTGTCATCACTATATTCAATAGTAACTTGACTTTTAGAATCAGGCCTTAGGTAAGTAATGTCTTTGTTTTCGCGACGTAACTCTGCTAATTCAATTAAAATTTTATGAGATAAATCTAAAGCTAAAGGCATATAGTTTTCTGTCTCGCGTGTTGCATAACCAAACATCATACCTTGGTCACCTGCACCTTGTTCTTCTTTGCTAGCACGATCAACACCACGATTAATATCGTCTGATTGTTCATGTATAGCACTAAAAACACCACAAGAGTTACCATCAAACATGTATTCGCTTTTGGTATAACCTATTTTGTTAATTGTGTCTCTTGCAATTTTTTGTACGTCAAGGTAAGTGTTAGATTTAACTTCTCCAGCAAGTACCACTTGACCTGTTGTAACTAACGTCTCGCAAGCTACTTTACTATCTTTATCAAAAGCTAAAAAGTTGTCTATTAAAGCATCACTAATTTGATCTGCTACTTTGTCTGGGTGTCCTTCAGACACACTTTCTGATGTAAATAAATACGCCATATTTGTTTTTTAAAATGTATATATAGATTTGACGAAAGCGTCCAAGGAAGTTTACACTGCCTTTAGCATTTTTTAATGAGGTTGCAATCAGTCAAATCCGTCCTCTAATTTATTGAGATGCAAAAGTAAGAAAATAAAGTAGTTTTTAAAGACACATAAAGTTAAAAATAGTTAATAGGTGTTTTTATATACTATTAAGCATTTAGTAAAAATCAGTTTTAAGCTTTTAAATTATACAATTCTTATTAAGAAAACGATTTAGTAGGATAATTCGTAAATTCTTGCCTAAAATATTAATAGTAAACGATTGTTGATTAACTTTATAAGCAATAACAAACTAAATAAAAGCTATGTCTTTACAACCTAAATTAACACGTTTCAATCAAAATGTACTCTCTAAATATCAGATTTACAATGGTATTTTTATGACACTTCCTTTTGATACTATTACAAAAACAGGTGTGTTACTTCCGTTGTTTCATGAAACCTGTAAAACTGGATTTGAAAATGGAGATAATCCAACTATAATTGTAGATACTTTTTTTAAGAAATACCAAGCAAGACGATCAGACAAAAGTAAGATCGATTTATTGTTTCGTTTTATTCAATATATAGAGCGTCAAGTTGTTTTATTTGATGCAATTGAAGATGCAGCTTTTCCTGTAGTTAATAATATGGATGGTATTGGTACACTACGAAGTTTAAAAGAAAGCGCTACTGCAGATGGTAAATTGGACAAATTACGTGAGTATTTAGAAGAATTTAAAGTGCGAATAGTGTTAACTGCGCATCCTACTCAGTTTTATCCTGGAACTGTTTTGGGTATTATAACAGATCTAACCGAAGCTGTGAAACAAAACGATTTATTACGTATTAATGATTTGTTAGCTCAATTAGGTAAAACCCCGTTTTTTAAACATGAAAAACCAACACCTTACGATGAAGCTGTAAGTTTAATCTGGTATTTAGAAAATGTGTTTTATGAATCTTTCGGAAAAATTTATGATTACATCCAGCAAAATATATTTGATGGACAACCTATAGATAACAATATAATTAATGTTGGCTTTTGGCCTGGTGGAGACAGAGATGGTAACCCGTTTGTTACTCCAAAAATTACAGTTAAAGTTGCTAAAAGGTTACACGAAACCATTATTAAAAACTATTATAAAGATATACGTAAGTTAAAACGAAAGTTAACTTTTCAAGGTATTGAAAGCCGAATTTCTAAAATAGAAACAGAGTTATACAAAAAAGTACTTCATGAAGAGTCTAGTTTAACTTTAGAAGCTTTTGTTTCAGAATTAAAAGATATTAGACAGGTTGTAATTGACCAACACCAATCTTTATATGTTACTGAGATTACTAGTCTACTTAATAAATTACATTTATTTGGGTTTCATTTTTCAAGTTTAGACATTCGTCAAGATAGTCGTGCACATCATAAAGTATTTACAGATATGGTTGATGTTATGATAGCTAATGGTAGTAAGGATATCCCTAATAATTACCATGATTTATCAGAAACAGAACAAGTGAAAATCTTATCTGAAGTTAAAGGAAAAGTTGATTTGTCTTTAATTAAAGATGAAAACACATTAAAAGCTTTAAATACCATTAAAGCTATTAAAACTATTCAAGAAACTAATGGAGAACAAGCAGCCAACCGATACATAATAAGTAATAATCAAACGACATTAAATGTCATGCAGTTATTTGCAATGTTAAAACTTGTTGCTTTTCATGACGAATTAACAATAGATGTTGGACCATTATTTGAAACTATAACAGATCTAGAGAATGCACATCTTGTTATGGAAGAGTTATATACTAATCCTGCTTACGCAAAGCATTTAAAAGCCAGAGGAAATAAGCAAACTATCATGTTAGGTTTTAGTGATGGTACTAAAGATGGTGGTTACTTAATGGCTAATTGGGCTATTTATAAAGCCAAAGAACGCTTAACAGCAATTTCTAGAAAATATGATGTAACCGTAATATTTTTTGATGGTCGTGGTGGACCACCAGCAAGAGGAGGAGGTAAAACTCATAATTTTTACGCTTCACTAGGTCCAACTATAGAGGATAAAGAAGTACAGTTAACTATTCAAGGTCAGACGATTAGTTCTAATTTTGGAACATTAGATTCCTCACAATATAACTTAGAGCAATTAATAAGTTCTGGTATTTATAATAGTTTAAGTGATGCCGATTTAAGTATGGTTCCAGAAAATAGAGTCGTTATGGATAACTTAGCAAAACTGAGTTACCAAACGTATGTAGACTTTAAAAATCATCCTAAATTTATTTCGTATTTAGAGCATATGAGTACGCTTAAGTACTACGCAAAGACTAATATTGGGAGTAGACCATCTAAACGTGGTAAGTCTGAAGGTTTAGTGTTTGACGATTTAAGAGCTATTCCTTTTGTAGGATCTTGGAGTCAATTAAAACAGAATGTTCCTGGTTTTTTTGGTGTTGGTACAGCTTTAAAACATTATGAAGATGCAGGCGAGTTTGAAAAAGCACAACGCTTATTTAAAACCTCTAGTTTTTTCAGAACTTTAATAGAAAATAGTATGATGTCATTATCAAAATCGTTTTTTGATTTGACTAAATATATGAGTGAAGATCCTGAGTATGGTGAGTTTTGGAACGTGATACATACAGAATATTTAACAACAAAACGATTGATTTTAAAACTTACAGGCTATACTGAACTGATGGAGGAAGAACCATCAGGTAAAGCATCAATTAAAGTTAGAGAGTCCATTGTGCTTCCATTATTGACTATTCAGCAATTTGCTTTAAAACAAATTCAAGAATTAGAAAAAGTAGAAGAAAAGGATGTAGACTTAATTGCTGTATATGAAAAACTAGTAACAAGATCGTTATTTGGAAATATAAATGCGAGTCGTAATTCGGCTTAAATTTTAGGTGAAATTATTATTTTACTAAGGGTGTATAGCAAGTTTGATGTATTCAAGCTTGCTATACTTGTTTTAAGATTATTTTTCTTTAAAAATTCAATTTAATAGAATTTTTTTCTCAAAATATAAAAATAAGTTAATTTTTTAGAATATTATTCCGTTTTGTTTGGTTGTGAAAAATAAATTTTGCAATATTTGTATTCACAAAGTTCAAACACTTACTGAAATGTTATCAAGAAAGGTGGAGAGATAGACTCGTTGAAACCTTAGCAACCCTTAGACTTACTAAGAAGGTGCTACATTCTACTTAATAGATGATTCATTAATCAACTATTGGATAGATAACTAAAATCTAATTACTCATTTGTAATTAGTAATTTCTTTTTAACATTTTTCTATTAGGTACGCTTCCAATGAAGCTTATTTGACTTTTGAATTAATTTAGTTTAACTCGAAAAAATTAGAAAAATGAGTACACAAAAATTTGCTACACAAGCATTACACGCAGGACACGACACCACACAAACAGGAGGTACAAGAGCAGTACCTATTTACCAGACATCATCTTATGTGTTTGATAATTCAGACGATGCAGCAGGACGATTCAATTTATCTGTTCCTGGATTTATTTACACAAGATTAAATAATCCAACTAATGATGTTTTAGAGCAGCGTATTGCAGCTTTAGAAGGTGGTATTGCAGCAGTTGCAACAGCCTCTGGTACTGCAGCAATTTCAACAACTTTATTAACGTTATTAAAAGCAGGAGATCACATTGTAGCATCCAGTAGTTTGTATGGTGGTACTTATAATTTGTTAAGTGTAACTTTACCAAGGCATGGTATTACTACTACTTTTGTAGATCCTTCAGATCCTGAAAATTTTAGTAAAGCTGCTCAAGAAAATACTAGAGCTGTTTTTGTCGAGTCTTTAGGTAATCCTAAGTTAGATGTATTAGATATAGAAGCAATAGCGCAACATGCAAAAGCACACAAAGTACCATTAATCGTTGATAATACAGTAGCAACACCTTATTTATTAAATCCAATTAAATATGGTGCGAATATAGTCATCCATTCGCTTACAAAATATATTACAGGTAACGGAACGTCTTTAGGAGGTATTATTGTTGATGCAGGAACTTTTGACTGGACTAATGGTAAATTTCCAGAGTTTACAGAGCCTTCTGCAGGTTATCATGGTTTAGTGTATAGCGAAACTATTGGTCCAGCAGCTTTTATTGCAAAAATAAGAATAGAAGGTCTGCGTGATTATGGTGGTGCATTAAGTCCCTTTAATGCTTTTCAAATTATTCAGGGATTAGAAACTTTAGAATTACGTGTTCTAAAGCATTCGCAAAATGCTTTAATATTAGCCAAGTGGTTACAAGAACAACCAGAAGTGACTTGGGTAAATTATCCAGGATTACAAACTAGTAAATATAATGCTTTAGCAAAAAAGTATTTACCAAAAGGACAAAGTGGAGTGGTCACATTTGGTGTTGAAGGCGGTTTTGAATCGGCTAAAAAAATAGCTGATACAACCAAGTTATTCTCTTTGTTAGCTAATATTGGAGATACTAAATCTTTAATTATACATCCTGCAAGCACAACACACCAGCAATTAGATAATGCAGCTCAAGAAGCAACAGGTGTTACCAAAGACTTAATTAGATTATCTGTTGGAATAGAAAATATAGACGATTTAAAAGCCGATTTAAAAGCAGCTTTTACTGAAGTCAAAAAATCTGTTTTAGCCTAATTACTCTATAATTTTAGTTATTTAATACCGAAATAGTTTCACGCTTTTTATTTGCCATTTTAAAGTGTGAAACTTATTTCAAAGATCTCACAATGAAAAACTTAAAATACATAAGTATTCCTGGGTTTGTAAATAATAATGGACAGACTTTTGATATTAATTTGTCTTACCAATTATTCGGACAACCTTTACATTCGGCTCCAATTGTCTTGGTTAATCATGCGTTAACAGGTAATTCTAATGTGGTTGGAGAAAACGGTTGGTGGAACGATTTAATAGGCGAAAACAAATGTATTGATACTTCTTACTATACTATTTTGGCATTTAATATTCCAGGTAATGGGTTTGATAATAAACAAGAACATTTAATACACAATTACAAAGGATTTACTGCTCGTAATATTGCACAATTATTTGCTGAAGGCTTAAAGCAATTAGAGATAACTGAGTTGTTTTCAATTATTGGTGGTTCTGTTGGAGGAGGAATAGCTTGGGAGTTGGCTATTTTACAACCTAATTTAGCAAAGCATTTAATACCAATAGCTACAGACTGGAAAGTTACCGACTGGTTAATAGCTAATTGTCACATTCAAGAGGCTATTTTAAATAACTCCATTAAACCTCTTGAAGATGCTAGGATGCATGCTATGACATTGTATCGTACACCAGAATCTTTAACTAAAAAGTTTGATCGTGATCAAACAGAAAATTCGGTTTTTAAAGTCGAAAGTTGGCTGAATTATCATGGTCAAAATTTAGACAAGCGTTTTCATCTACCAGCTTATAAATTAATGAATCAAATCCTTAAAACTATTGATATAACTAGAGGTCGATTATCTTTTAAAGAAGTAGCTTCAGCTATTAAAGGTCACGTACATATTATAACGATTAATAGTGATTTGTTTTTTAAAGCAGACGAAAACTGGGAAACCTATTTGGATCTAAAATCAGTTAAAAAAGAAGTGACTATTGGCGAAATAAAATCAATACATGGTCATGATGCCTTTCTAATTGAATTTGATCAGCTATCAAAATTATTAAATCCAATTTTTGAGGTAAAGAAGCAGTATAATACAGTATTAAAAAAAGCAATTTAATAATGAGCAATAATAACTTCGAAACTCAAGCTATTCGTACACAAACAGAGCGTTCTCAATTTTTAGAGCATTCAACACCCTTATACTTAACATCAAGTTATGTGTTTGAAGACGCTGAAGATATGCGTGCTTCTTTTGCAGACGAGAAGAATCGTAATATTTACAGTCGGTATTCCAATCCTAATACCTCAGAGTTTATAGATAAAATCTGTAAAATGGAAAGCGCTGAAAGTGGATACGCTTTTGCTTCAGGTATGTCTGCAGTGTTTTCAACTTTAGCAGCATTATTAAATTCAGGAGATCATATTTTGTCTTGCAGAAGTGTTTTTGGGTCCACACAAACCATGTTTAAAAACATATTGCCAAAATGGAATATTTCGACTAGTTATTTTAAGATAGATGAAATTGAATTAATAGAAAGTTTAATTCAACCCAATACAAAAGTTATTTATGCTGAAAGCCCAACCAATCCAGCAATAGATATTTTGGATTTGGAAGCCATAGGAAGCATTGCCAAAAAACACAACATTATATTAATTATTGATAATTGTTTTGCTACGCCTTATTTACAACAACCCATAAAATTTGGAGCAGATTTAGTCATACATTCTGCTACAAAATTAATAGATGGTCAAGGTCGTGTACTAGGTGGTATTACAGTAGGCAGTGCAGATTTAATAAAAAAAATCTATTTGTTTTCTCGTAATACAGGACCTTCTTTATCGCCTTTTAACGCTTGGGTATTGTCCAAAAGTTTAGAAACCCTTGCGGTAAGATTAGATAGACACTGTGATAATGCGCTTAAAATAGCAACCTTTTTAGAAAGTCACGATAAAGTCAATCTTGTAAAATACCCTTTTTTAAAATCACATCCACAATACCATTTGGCTAAAAAACAAATGAAAGCGGGAGGAAGTATTGTTGCTTTCCAAGTTAAAGGAGGTGTCACTGCTGGACGACAATTTTTAAATAGTATAAAACTATTATCGCTTTCTGCTAACCTTGGTGATACACGTACCATTGTAACACATCCAGCATCCACAACGCATGCAAAATTAACAGAAGAAGAAAGATTACAAACCGGAATCACAGGTGGTTTGGTACGTATTTCGGTTGGATTAGAGCATCCAGAAGATATTATTAACGATTTAAAACAAGCATTGACTTTTTAAAATAAAATAGAAATTATGAGTAGTAATCCAGAATTTAAGCACATTCAAGAGTACCTAGATAAAGGTGCTATAATACTAGATGTCAGAACTGATGCAGAATTTGATGAAGGTCACGTTAAAGAGGCATTACATATAGTTTTAGACGATTTAGAAGATGAAATTGCACAAGTAAAAGCACTTGAAAAACCAATAATTACATGTTGTAGAAGTGGAGCAAGAAGCGAACGTGCTAAAGATATATTAAAGGACAAAGGTATTGATGCAATCAATGGTGGTCCTTGGCAAAACGTAGACGCTTACATTTAAAAAAACTAAAACATTAAAATTTTCTAAGTAAAAAAAGCAAAAAATTAAATATGGCAAATATTTATAACGAAATACAAAAACGAATTTTAGTACTTGATGGAGCAATGGGTACCATGCTACAACGCTATAATTTTACAGAAGAAGATTTTAGAGGCGACCGTTTTAAAGAGTATCCATCTTCTTTAAAAGGAAACAACGATTTACTATCATTAACACAGCCCAATGCAATTGCAGACGTGCATCGCAAGTATTTTGAAGCTGGAGCAGATATAGTCGAAACCAATACATTTTCAGGGACAACCATCGCTATGGCAGACTACAATATGGAAGACTTGGTTTACGAACTTAATTTTGAATCAGCTAAAATAGCTAAATATGTTGCAACAGAATTTACTAATGCAAATCCTGAAAAGCCACGTTTTGTAGCAGGAAGCATTGGGCCAACTAATCGTACTGCAAGCCTTAGTCCAGATGTTAACAGGCCAGAATTTAGAGCTGTGACTTTTGATGAGTTACGCATAGCTTATAAGCAACAAGTGGAAGCTTTAATAGATGGAGGAGTAGACTTATTGTTAGTCGAAACTATTTTTGATACACTAAATGCAAAAGCAGCATTATTTGCAATTGAAGAAGTAAAAGAAGAACAAAATATAGACATTCCAATTATGGTATCTGGTACAATAACAGATGCATCTGGTCGTACATTGTCAGGTCAAACTGTAGAAGCTTTTTTTGCTTCAATCTCTCATGTTCCTTTGTTAAGTGTTGGCTTTAATTGTGCATTGGGAGCAGAGCAGTTACAGCCATATTTAAAGCGTTTGTCTAATCAAACCAATTTTGCGACGTCTGCACATCCAAATGCTGGATTGCCAAATGCTTTTGGAGAATATGATCAAACACCTAAGCAAATGCAAGTTTTAATAGAAGCTTATTTAAAAGACGGCTTAATTAATATCATTGGAGGTTGTTGTGGTACAAATCCAGAACACATTAAAGCAATTGCTGAGGTTGCAAAAAAGTATAAGCCAAGACAAACAGTTGTTTCTGTTTAATAATTAAATCTCAGATTATTCGAAATGATAAAATAGTTTTAAAAAACTAGTAAAAGATCGCTTTCGCGGAAATCAAGCATGAAAAAAAACACCAATAAATATTTAACATTATCTGGTTTAGAACCCTTAATTGTAACGCCAGAAAGTAATTTTGTAAACGTAGGAGAGCGTACAAATGTTACAGGTTCTCGTAAGTTTTTACGTTTAATAAAAGAAGAAAAATATAACGAAGCTTTAGATGTTGCTAGAGACCAAGTAGAAGGTGGTGCACAAATCTTAGATGTCAACATGGACGAAGGGATGTTAGATGGTGTGCATGCAATGACCACCTTTTTAAACCTCATTGCTTCAGAACCTGATATTTCTAGAATTCCTATAATGATAGATAGCTCTAAATGGGAAATTATAGAAGCAGGTTTAAAAGTAGTGCAAGGTAAATCGGTTGTGAATTCTATAAGTCTAAAAGAAGGCGAAACTAATTTTATACATCAAGCTAAACTGGTAAAACGTTATGGAGCAGCAGTCATTGTTATGGCTTTTGATGAAGATGGTCAAGCAGACAATTATGAGCGTAGAATAGAAATTTGTAAGCGCTCTTATGACATATTAGTAAACACAGTGGGTTTCCCTCCACAAGACATCATTTTTGATCCAAATATTTTTCCTGTTGCCACAGGAATGGAAGAGCATCGTAAAAATGCATTAGACTTTTTTAACGCTACAAAGTGGATAAGACAAAATTTACCATTTGCTAATGTGTCTGGAGGAGTAAGTAATGTTTCATTTTCTTTTAGAGGAAACAATACTGTGCGCGAAGCTATGCACTCTTCTTTTTTATATCATGCCATAAAAAACGGAATGAATTTAGGTATCGTAAATCCAACAATGCTTGAGATTTATGACGAAATTGATAAAGAGTTGCTACAATGTGTTGAAGACGTTTTGTTTGATAGGCATGATGACGCAACAGAACGTTTATTGGAATTTGCCGAAACCGTTAAAGGTAACAAAAAAGAAAATTCAGAAATTGTTCAGGAATGGAGAAACGATCCATTACAAAATAGGATTACACATGCTTTAGTAAAAGGAATTGATACGTTTATTATTGATGATGTTGAGGAAGCAAGATTAATTGCTAAAAGACCAATTGAAGTTATTGAAGGTCACTTAATGATTGGGATGAGTGTAGTTGGAGATTTATTTGGAAGCGGAAAAATGTTTTTGCCACAAGTAGTAAAATCTGCTAGAGTCATGAAAAAAGCTGTAGCTTATTTACAACCATTTATTGAGGCTGAAAAAGATGGAAAACAAGCCTTTGCTGGTAAAATTTTAATGGCTACGGTAAAAGGAGATGTCCATGATATTGGTAAAAATATTGTGAGTGTAGTTTTAGGTTGTAATAATTACCAGATTATAGATTTAGGTGTTATGGTTCCACCAGAAAAAATTATTGAAACGGCTATAAAAGAACAGGTTGATATTATTGGTTTAAGTGGTTTAATTACACCTTCATTAGACGAGATGGTTTACGTGTCCAAAGAAATGGAAAAACAAAACCTTGATATTCCTTTAATAATTGGAGGAGCAACAACATCAAAAGCACATACGTCGGTTAAAATTGCACCTCATTATAAAGATGCTGTGGTACATATTAATGATGCGTCAAGAGCTGTTACGGTTGTTGGTGAATTACTAAATAAAAATAATGTTGTTTATAAGGAGCAAATTAGAGAAGAATACGATGTATTTAGAGAAAAATTCTTAAACAGAACCAAACAAAAAGAATACATAAGCATTGAAGAGGCTAGAAATAGAAAATATAAAATAGATTGGCAAACCTCTAAAATTGTAAAGCCAAAACAATTAGGAATTCAAATAATCGAAGATTTTGATATTACAAAATTAGAGTCGTTTATAGATTGGTCTCCATTTTTTAGAAGTTGGGATTTGCATGGTAAATATCCAGATATTTTAACAGATAGCGTGGTTGGTACTCAAGCAACAGATTTGTTTATTGACGCTCAAGAATTATTAAAAAGAATTTTTGATGAAAAGCTTTTAAAAGCAAAAGCCATCTTTGGACTATTTCCTGCAAATACCATAAATGATGATGATATTGAGGTTGCTCTCAAAGGACGTCATGCTGAACTTGTTTCAGTATCTCATAATCATGAGGACCAACTAATTTTCCTAACCTTACGTCAGCAATTAAAGAAAAGAGAAGGTGTGCCTAATCATGCGTTAGCAGATTTTATTGCTCCAAAAGAAACAGGAATACAAGATTATATTGGTGCTTTTTGCGTCTCTACTGGTTTTGGTACAGCAGAATTAGCAGAGCAGTTTGAGGCTGATAACGACGATTATAATTCGATTATGATTAAAGCGTTAGCAGATAGATTAGCCGAAGCTTTTGCAGAATATTTACACAAAGAAGTGAGAACAAAACATTGGGCTTATGCACAAGATGAAAGCTTAACTAACCAAGAATTAATTAAGGAAAATTATAATGGAATCCGTCCAGCTCCTGGTTATCCTGCTTGTCCTGATCATTTAGAAAAACAAACCATTTGGAAGCTATTAAACGTGGAAGAAAATATTGGTGTAAAACTTACCGAAAGTCTTGCTATGTGGCCTGCAGCAAGTGTAAGTGGTTATTATTTTGGTAATCCTGAGGCTAAGTATTTTGGCTTAGGAAAAATTAAGGAAGATCAATTGTTGGATTATTCAAAACGAAAAAATATTAGCATAGCAAAAGCAACCAAATGGCTAAACCCAAATTTGGCAGATTAGTGCGTTAGGGATTGAACGGTTTGTTTGAGCTCCTCGCAGAGAGCGAGTAGTGAAAGCGCGACCCTTGTGGTAACGCCAAAAATAACAGAGATATAATTTTAGGTAATACATGAAAGTAACAGAACATATAAAAAATGCAAATGGAAAAACATTGTTTTCGTTTGAAATTATTCCGCCTAAAAAAGGAAAAAGTATTCAGGATTTGTATGATAATATAGATCCTTTAATGGAGTTTAATCCACCTTTTATTGATGTAACAACTTCTAGAGAAGAGTATATTTATATTGAAAAACAAGGTCTTTTAGATAGAAAAATTACCAGAATGCGACCAGGAACGGTTGGTATTTGTGCTGCTATTAAGCATAAGTACGATGTGGATACAGTTCCACACGTGTTATGTGGAGGTTTTAGTAAGGAAGAAACCGAGTATTTGTTGGTAGATTGCCATTATTTAGGCATAAATAATGTGATGGCTTTACGTGGTGATGCGATGAGTCATCAAAAATACTTTGAAGCGTGTGATGGTGGTCATCAATATGCATCGCAATTAGTAAGTCAGATTCAAAATTTAAATTGTGGTACCTATTTGCACGATGTTGTTGAGGTTGATGATACATCTAATTTTTGTATTGGTGTTGCTGGTTATCCGGAAAAACATATAGAGGCACCATCGTTACAAACCGATTTAATGCGGTTAAAGGAAAAAGTAGATGCTGGTGCAGATTATGTAGTAACGCAAATGTTTTTTGATAATAAAAAGTATTTTGAGTTTGTGGATGCTGCAAAAAAAGCAGGTATACATGTGCCAATTATTCCTGGTATAAAACCTATTGCCATAAAAAAACATTTACAATTATTACCTCAAGTTTTTAAAATAGATTTGCCTCAAGATTTAATTACTAATATAGAGCAATGTGAAACTAATAAACAGGTTAGGCAAGTAGGAATTGAATGGGCAATCCAGCAATCTAAAGAATTACAAGCTGCTGGTGTACCTGTTTTACATTACTATTCTATGGGAAAAAGTGATAATGTAAAAGCAATTGCTGAAGCTGTTTTTTAATAACAAAAAACGCTTACTTTTGTAACATGTTATCTAAGAAAACAAAATACGGAATCAAAGCGCTAACCTATTTAGCTAAACAGGAGACCAGAACTCCTGTTAGAATTGCGACTATTTCTGAAAGTGAAAATATTTCTTTAAAGTTTTTAGAAAGCATTTTATTATCGCTTCGTAAGCAAGGTTTTTTGGGATCCAAAAAAGGTAAAAATGGTGGTTATTATTTGCTTAAAGAGCCTAAGGATATTGCAATGACAGAGGTTATGCGTGTTCTGGAAGGTCCAATAGCAATGGTGCCTTGCGTAAGTTTAAATTTTTACGAAAAATGTGACGATTGCCCAGATGAAAGTATTTGCGCTGTTAATAAACTGATGCTTAAGGTAAGAGATAATACATTGCAAATTTTTAGAAACACCTCTCTCGAGGATCTTTGTAATTAACAAATTTTTATAAAACCCTTTTTATTTTTTAATTAAAACCCTTGATTTATAAGGATTAATTATATAGGTTTGCAGTATTACCCTAGTATTCCGATAGGAATTAAAATTTACGATAATGATAATTGATGTTTTACATAAAAATAATTTAAGAAAAGATACGTACAGAACTTCTGATAATAAAGGAACAGAAGAAGTGGATACAGCACAAGAGAAAATTAAACGAAGTCTACTTAAAACAATTAGCTGGAGAATAATTGGAACTTTAGACACAGTTTTAATTTCTTACTTAATTACAGGAACTTTAAAAATGGCTATTTCAATAGGAGGTATTGAGTTAGTTTCAAAAATGGTGTTGTATTTTTTTCATGAAAGAGCTTGGAATAAAATAAAATGGGGAAAATAATGAATTTAGATATTGATAAAATAAATAAGGAGTTAAGTACAAAAACACCACAGCAAATAGTTGAATGGGCAATTAGTGTTGCAAAATCACCTGTTGTGACAACAAACTTTAGACCTTATGAAGCTGCTATTTTGAAACTTATCAGTAGTGTCAAAAGCGATATTAAAGTTATCTGGTGTGATACAGGTTATAATACACCAAACACTTATAAACATGCAGAAGATGTAATTGAAAAATTAAATCTTAACATAAAATTATATGTTCCAAAACAAACTAGCGCACATCGTGATATAGTTTTAGGAATACCTAATATAGATGATCCAAAGCATAAAATCTTTACAGAGCAAGTAAAGTTAGAACCTTTCAAGCGTGCAATGAATGAGCATAAACCAGATGTTTGGTTTACTAATTTACGTAAAGGTCAAACAGCTTTTAGGGATAGTATAAACATTGTTTCGCAAGATAAAAATGGAGTCGTAAAAATTAGTCCTTTTTATAATTGGACCGACAAAGATTTAGATGGTTATTTAGAAGAAAATAATTTGCCAAACGAATTTAAATACTTTGACCCAACAAAACAATTAGAAAATAGAGAGTGTGGTTTACATGCTTAAAAAGATATAAATGAAAGATACTTCAAATATAAATCCGTTAGAAAACGAAGCCATTTACATTATGAGAGAAGTTGCAGCACAGTTTGAAAAACCAGTGCTTCTTTTTTCAGGAGGAAAAGACTCAATTACCTTAGTAAGATTGGCTCAAAAAGCATTTTTTCCTGCTAAAATCCCTTTTCCGCTAATGCACATAGATACAGGTCATAATTTTCCTGAAACTATAGAGTTTAGAGATCGCTTAGTGAAAGAATTAGGTTTAGAATTAATTGTTAGAAATGTTCAAGATTCTATTGATGAAGGAAAAGTTAAAGAAGAATCTGGACGTTATGCAAGCCGTAACCAATTGCAAACAACAACACTTTTAGATGCTATTGAAGAGTTTAAATTTGATGCTTGTATTGGTGGAGCTCGTCGTGATGAAGAAAAAGCAAGAGCTAAGGAGCGTATTTTTTCTGTACGAGATGATTTTGGACAATGGGATGAAAAAAATCAAAGACCAGAATTGTTCGATATGTTAAACGGACAAATTGAATTAGGGCAAAATGTACGTGTATTTCCTATTTCCAATTGGACAGAATTAGATGTTTGGTCATATATAGAGAAAGAAAAAATTGAAATCCCTTCAATTTATTTCGCACACACAAGAGCTACTTTTTTACGAGATGGATTAATATGGTCTGCAGATGATGATGTTGTTTATAGAGATGAAGACGAAGAAGTGATAGAAAGAATAGTTCGTTTTAGAACCGTTGGAGATATGAGTTGTACAGCAGCAGTTTTGTCTGAAGCAGCAGATATATCAAGTGTTGTTCAAGAAATTAGAGATTCTTCAATTTCAGAGCGAGGTGCGCGAATAGACGATAAACGTTCTGAAGCCGCAATGGAAAAACGTAAGCAACAAGGGTATTTTTAGAATACTAATTTTATTTCCTAGATAAACGGAAAACATTACAAATTAAATAAAAGTTCCTTCAAGTTAAGAAGGTTATATATATAATGGACGTATTAAAAATAGCAACAGCAGGTAGTGTAGACGACGGTAAAAGTACTTTAATTGGTAGATTATTGTATGATACAAAATCTTTGACTTCAGATAAGTTAGAAGCTATAGAAAAAAAGAGTAAACAACTTGGTTATGATTATTTAGATTTTTCTTTAGCTACGGATGGTTTAGTAGCAGAAAGAGAACAAGGAATTACTATAGATGTTGCGCATATTTATTTTTCTACAGCTAACAAAAGTTATATCATTGCTGATACACCTGGTCACGTTGAATATACAAGAAACATGGTAACAGGAGCTTCAACGTCTCAAGCCGCAATAGTTTTAATAGATGCACGTAAGGGTGTCATAGAACAGACTAATCGTCATTTTTTTATCAATAATTTATTAAGAATTAAGACTGTTATCGTTGCTATAAATAAGATGGATTTAGTCGATTTTTCCGAAGAGAGATACAATGAGATAAAATCTGAATTTGAAGCTTTGATGAGTAAACGTGACTATCAAGATCAAAACATTACATTCATACCAGTAAGTGCTTTAAAAGGAGATAATGTTGTTAATAAATCAGACAATACACCTTGGTATAAAGGAGAAACATTATTAGAGCATTTAGAAAATATTAATCAAAAGGATGTATTTAATGCTGGTACTCCAAGATTCCCAGTGCAATATGTTATTCGACCTAAAACTGAAGAATTTCATGATTTTAGAGGTTATGCAGGTAAAGTATATGGAGGCGAATTAAGTGTAGGTGACGATGTCGTTATTTTACCATCACAAACTAAGTCAAAAATTAAAGAGATACATTTTTACAATCAAAAAGTAGAGACAGCTTCAAGACGATCTTCTGTATTAATTACTTTAGAAGATGATGTAAATATAAGTCGTGGAGACATGATTGTAAAGTCTAATGATTTACCGGTTGTAGATAAACAGTTTACCGCAACTATTTCTTGGATGGACTCTCAAAATCTAACTGCAGGAAATAAATATGTGATACAACATGGTGTTAATAAAGTTTTAGCTAAAGTAAATGCCATTAATCACAAAATAAATCCAGATTATTCTGGAATTGATGATTCTGTGAGTGCTTTGGGTATGAATGATATTGCATCTGTTACCTTTAAGCTTAATAAACCAGTTTTTTACGATGCTTTTAAAGACCATAGAACTAATGGATCTTTTATTATCATAGATTCAAAATCAAATAATACTGTAGGCGCAGGATTTATTCAATAGTTTTTATTGAATAAATCTTATGGCCTAATATTTCATTTTTAATTACCCTATTAAATCCATAGGAATTATATATAAAATAATGCAAAGTTTTAGAACCGAAATAGAAAACCCTTTAGTACAAAAGGATATTATTGAATTAGCTAATAAGATTGAGTTGTTTAATAACGGAAAAATTGACGAAGAAAAATTTAGAAGTTTGCGTTTAGCACGTGGTGTTTACGGTCAGCGTCAAGAAGGTGTACAAATGATACGTATCAAGCTACCTTATGGTAAAGTGTTAAGTAATCAATTACGTCGTATTGCTGAGGTTTCAGATGAATATTCTAGAAGCAGATTGCACATAACAACTCGTCAAGATATTCAAATTCATTATGTAGATTTAAAGCGTACACCAGAACTCTGGGCAGAACTAGAACGCGATAATGTAACCTTAAGAGAAGCTTGTGGTAATGCTGTAAGAAACGTTACAGCAAGCGAAACTGCTGGTATTGATGTTAACGAGCCTTTTGATGTTTCTCCTTATGCAGATGCGGTTTTCAAATTCTTTTTACGTAACCCAATTTGTCAAGAAATGGGACGTAAGTTTAAAGTATCTTTTTCTGGTACAGATGAAGACACAGGACTATCATACATGCATGATTTAGGATTTATCGCTAAAATAGAAAATGGTGTAAAAGGTTTTAAAGTTATGCTTGGTGGTGGTTTAGGATCCCAACCAAGACATGCAGATTTGTTTTATACTTTCTTAGCTTCAGATAAAATAATTCCTTTAATGGAAGGTGTTTTAAGAGTGTTTGATCGTTATGGAGAACGAAAGAGTCGTGCAAAAGCAAGGCTTAAATTCTTAATAAAAGATATTGGTTTAGAAGCTTTTAAAACTTTAGTTGAAGAAGAACAAAATGCCATAGAATTTAAATCTGTTGCTATAAATGAAGCCACATACCAAACATCAACTCCAGTTTCAGTCGAAGCTCCAACAGTTGATATTAAAGACACCGAAGACTTCAACTTATGGAAAGCTACTAATATAATTCCGCAGAAGCAAGACGATTATTTTGCTATAGGTATTAAAGTGTTATTAGGCGATTTTTACACAGATAAAGCAAGATTGTTAGCAGATTTAGTAGAAAAATATGCAGCAGGAGAAATACGTTTAAGTTTAAGACAAAACATATTAATTCCATTTGTAAAAGCAGATTTAATTCCGTTTTTCTATCAAGAATTAAAAAAACTAGGTTTTGCAGAAGCTGGTTATAACAAAGCGGTCGATATTACAGCTTGTCCAGGAACAGATACATGTAATTTAGGGATTGCAAGTAGTACAGGAATAGCGGAAGAGTTGGAACGTGTTATAAAAGCAGAGTATCCACAATATTTATCTAACAACGATTTAGTAATAAAAATTAGTGGTTGTATGAATGCTTGTGGACAACACAATATGGCAAATATTGGGTTTCAAGGCATGTCTATTCGTACAAAAGATAAATTGGTTGCTCCAGCATTACAGGTTTTATTAGGTGGAGGAAATCTTGGAGATGGAAATGCCTATTTCGCAGATAAAGTAGTAAAAGTGCCAAGTAGAAGAGGTCCTGAAGCGTTAAGAAGAATTCTAAACGATTTTGAAGCAAATGCCAACGGAAAACTATTTGTGGATTACTACAAAGAAAAAGGCGAAAAGTATTTTTATCAATTACTTACAGATTTGTCTGATGTTGAAAACCTAACACAAGAAGATTTTATTGATTGGGGAACCGAAGAAGCTTATGTAAAAGCAATTGGAGTAGGAGAATGTGCTGGAGTTGTTATCGATTTAATTGCCACATTATTTTTAGAGTGTGACGAGAAAATTGAAGAAGCAGCAGAAGCTCTAAACAACAAAGTATATTCTGGAGCAATCTATGAAACTTACCGTTCTATGGTCAACGCAGCAAAAGCCATTTTACTTTCAGAAAATGTAAAAACCAATACACAAGCAGGTATTATTAGTCAGTTTGACGAGTTGTTTGTAAGCACAAATAAAGTAGAATTAGGAAACACCTTTTCAGATTTAATCTATCAAATAAAAGTATTTCCACCAACTGAAGCATTTGCTACAAGTTATTTACAATCTGCAAAAACCTTTTTACAGATTGTAAAAAATTATCGCGAATCGCAATTAGTTGCTAAAAATTAAAACGTTATGACACCAAAATTAACAGTCGTTGGCGCAGGTCCAGGAGATCCAGATTTAATAACCCTAAAAGCTATAAATGCAATAGCATCGGCAGACGTAATTATGTACGATGCATTGGTAAATAAGGAGTTGTTACAATACGCATCAAAAAAAGCAGAACTTATTTTTGTAGGTAAACGCAAGGGATGTTATGCTTACCAACAAAATCAAATTAACGAGTTAATTGTGGTAAGCGCTTTAAGAGGCAATCATGTAGTAAGATTAAAAGGAGGTGATCCATTTATTTTTGGTCGTGGAGCAGAAGAGTTAGACTATGCTAAAGAATATGCAATAGAAGTTGCTGTTGTTCCTGGTATTTCTTCATCTTCAGCAGTACCAGCTTACCAAGGTATTCCGTTAACAAAACGTAATGCCTCTCAAAGTTTTTGGGTCATTACAGGCACTACTAAATCTCACGAAATTTCTACAGATATCGCGTTAGCTGCAAAGTCTACTGCAACAGTTGTTATTTTAATGGGAATGGGAAAACTTTCAGAAATTGTTTCAATTTTTTCTTCGGAAGGCAAAGCTGATACTCCTATTGCAATTATTCAAAATGGAACGCGTAAAGACGAAAAGGTTGGTATTGGTACCATAAGTTCTATTGAAGCTATAGTTGAAGAAAAACAATTGTCTTCACCAGCAATTATAATTATTGGAGAAGTAGTCAACCAACGTGTAGATTTAGCTTCAATGTATGAAAATGCAAATCAAACTAATAGAATTTCGCAACGTATTTCAGCTTAAAAATTATGGAAAGAAATAATTTATATCCTGTGTTTTTAAAAGTGAAAAACTTACAGGTTTTAATAGTTGGAGGTGGATTTGTAGCAGAAGAAAAATTAACGTTTTTACTAAAATCAAGTCCAGATGCAAACGTTACAATGGTCTCTCCAATGTTTAGGGAAGAAACTATTAAAATAGCCGAAACCGGAAATGTAACAAGAATAATAGATACGTATAACGATACCTATTTAGAAGGCAAGCATATGGTTGTAGCAACCACAGATAGTCCAGAGGTTAATGTGCAAGTTTACAATGCATGTCGTGTACAATGTAAGTTGGTTAATGTGGCAGATAATCCACCTTATTGTGATTTTTACATGGGAGGAATTGTAACCAAAGGAAATGTAAAGGTTGCTATTTCTACTAACGGAAAATCACCAACTACAGCAAAACGTTTACGTCAGTTTTTTGAAGATGTTATACCAGAAAATATAGACGATATGGTTAAAAATCTTAATGAATATAGAAAAACTATAAAAGGAGATTTTGAGCAAAAAGTTGAAACTTTAAATGAATTTACTAAAGGCTTAGTAGAAAAAATAAAATAAAATGATTAAAACAGATATATTAATAATTGGAGCAGGACCAACAGGTTTATTTACAGTTTTTGAAGCTGGATTGTTAAAATTAAAGTGCCATTTAATTGATGCATTACCACAACCTGGTGGTCAATGTTCTGAGTTGTATCCTAAAAAACCTATTTATGACATTCCTGGTTTTCCAGAAATATTAGCAGGAGATTTAACAGGTAATTTACTAGAACAAGGTAAACAATTTGAACCTGGTTTCACTTTAGGTGAACGTGCCGAAACTATAGAAAAACAAGACGACGGAAGTTTTATTGTAACCACCAATAAAGGTACACAACACCATGCGCCAATTGTTGCTATTGCAGGAGGTTTAGGTAGTTTTGAACCTAGAAAACCTAAGTTGGAAAATATAGAAAAACACGAAGATAAAGGTGTTAATTACTTTATTAAAGATCCCGAAATTTACAGAGATAAAAAAGTGGTTATTGCAGGAGGAGGAGATTCTGCTTTAGATTGGTCAATTTTTCTAGCAGACGTAGCTTCAAGTGTGACTTTAGTGCATAGAAGAAATGAATTTAGAGGTGCGTTAGATTCAGTTGAGAAAGTACAAGAATTAAAGTTGTTAAATAAAATAAACTTAATAACTCCAGCTGAGGTTACTGCTTTGCATGGAGAAGATCATATAAACGCAATAACAGTTACTAAAGATGGTCAAGAGTCAACTTTAGAAACGGATTATTTTATACCATTATTTGGGTTGTCACCTAAATTAGGACCAATTGGAAATTGGGGATTAGAGATCGAAAAAAACGCAATTAAAGTTAATACTGTAGATTATCAAACCAATATTCCAGGTATTTTCGCTATAGGAGATGTTAATACCTATGAAGGTAAATTAAAACTGATTTTATGTGGTTTTCATGAAGCAACATTAATGTGTCAATCAGCTTATAAGATTCTAAATCCAGGTAAAAAAATCGTTTTAAAATATACAACAGTTAGTGGTATTGATGGGTTTGATGGTACACGTAAAGAGTCTCCAAAAGCAGTTGTAAAAGCCATTGTTTAAATGATTTTTGTTAAATTCCTGTTACAAAAGCATAAGATAATTTAAAAATAGAATTAGCTTTATAGCTTCAAATAACAATATAATATGCAGGAGACGTTGCAAATTCCGTTTAGGTTTAAAGAAAAAGTTGAAGACTTAGCAAAAGAGTTGTTTTACTGTGCTTTAGAAACTAGCGAAGCTCAAGACCAATTATTAGAAAATATAAAAGAATCTTTCTTTTTTGTGTCTAAAGCTTTGGATTGTGGCGTTTGTAATACCAAATGGGAACAATTTAAAGCAGGAGTTAAAGCTTTAAAATCAAAATTGCAACTGGATGCAGAAGCTGCTTATAATAACGATCCAGCAGCAAAAAGTGTTAGAGAAGTCTATTTAGCTTATCCTGGGTTTTATGCTATTGCAATGTATAGATTAAGTCATATTTTATGGCAATTGGATATTCCTGTGTTACCACGTATGATATCGGAATATGCTCATGGTATAACAGGAACAGATATTCATCCTGGAGCTACTATTGGAGATTCATTTTTTATAGATCATGCAACAGGAGTTGTTATTGGCGAAACAGCTGTTATACACAATAATGTTATTATTTATCAAGGTGTAACTTTAGGAGGTATTAAAGTAGAAAAAGCTTTAGAAAACACAAAAAGACACCCAACAATTAAAGACAACGTTACCATTTATGCTAATGCCACAATATTAGGAGGAGACGTTGTTATTGGAGAAGGATCTGTTATTGGAGCCAATGTATGGATAACAAAATCCATCCCAGAACAGTCTTTGGTTACTTATAAATCAGATATTAAAATTACCAATAAATACAGTAAATGAGTATTTTAAAACAAATAGGATACACACCTTTAGTAGAAGCAACTAATTTAGTTGCAAATCCTAACGTTAAGTTATTTTTGAAACTAGAAGGTAATAATCCTGGTGGAAGCGTAAAAGATAGACCTGCTTTTAATATGATTGCTGAAGCTGTCAAACGTGGTGATATTAAAAAAGGAGGACATTTAGTTGAAGCAACAAGTGGTAACACAGGTATTGCTTTGGCTTATGTGGCAAGTTTATTTGGTATAAATATATCTTTAGTTATGCCAGAAAACTCTACTATTGAGCGTGTCAAAACAATGCGAGCTTATGGAGCAGAGGTAGTTTTAACAGATTCTGATCGTGGGATTGAAGGCTCTAGAGATATTGCTTTTAAAATGAGAGACGAAAAAGGCTATTTGTTATTAAATCAGTTTGAAAATAACGATAACTGGAAAGCACATTATAAAACCACAGGACCAGAAATTTGGAGCGATACTAAAGGAGAAGTTACACACTTTGTATCTGCCATGGGAACCACAGGTACTATTATGGGAACTTCTACATTTTTAAAAGAACAAAATAAAAACATTCAAATAATTGGTGCACAACCAGCAGATGGCTCTAGAATACCAGGAATCCGTAAATGGTCTCCAGACTATGTGCCAAGTATCTTTGATGCGTCCAAAGTAGATCAAGTTATTGAAGTTAGTCAAGAAGAAGCAACAGCCATGACTAAACGATTAGCCAAAGAAGAAGGCATTCTAGCAGGAATGAGTAGTGGAGGTTCTGTAGCTACTGCTTTAAAATTAATAGAGTCTTTAGATCAAGGAGTTGTAGTGGCAATTATTTGCGATCGAGGAGATCGTTATTTGTCTTCAGCTTTATTTGATTAATATACATTATAGGGTTATATAATTTAAGTACTTTTGTAGCCTAACTAAAAGTGTTTAATGAAATCTTATTTTAATTGCTTATTCTTATGTTGTGCCCTCATTGCTACTGCACAACAAGAAAAAGATCCGTTTACTTTAGATGCCAATTTTTTCTATGGAAATATTGCCGAACATAACTCAGATATTTCTCATCTTATAAAAGGACATCCAACAGGAGTTATTTTTAGTTATAACCAGAAAACATTTGGAAAAAATGCTTGGGAAAGCAGGTTTAATTATCCAGATTATGGAGCGTCTTTTATTTATCAAGATTTAAAAAATGAAACTTTAGGAAATAATTTTGGTGTCTATGCACATTATAATTTCTACTTTTTTAAGCGTAATTTAATGTTTAGGATAGGTCAAGGGTTAGCCTATAATACCAATCCTTATGACAAAGTAGATAATTACCGTAATAATGCGTTTGGGACAACATTATTAAGTAGTACTTATTTGATGTTAAATTATAAAAAAGAAAATATTTTTAATAATTTTGGATTGCAAACAGGCTTATCTTTAATACATTACAGTAATGCTAACGTAAAAGCACCTAATAGTTCAATAAATAGTATCACCTTTAATTTAGGCGTAAATTATATTTTAGATAACGAAGCACAAACGGAGTATATAAAGCACGTCGATAATAAATTTACTGAAAAAGTAAAATATAACATTGCAGTCAGAACAGGAGTTAACGAGAGTGATGTTATCGATACAGGTCAATATGCTTTTTATGTTATATCAGCATATGCTGATAAGCGTTTAAACCATAAAAGTGCCATCCAGTTAGGGACTGATGTGTTTTTTTCTAACTTTTTAAAAACACATATTAGATATAAATCTGTAGCTTTTCCTGAAGATAATGTGTCTGGAGACGAAGATTATAAACGTATCGGATTATTTGTTGGTCACGAATTGTTTATAAACAAAACATCATTAATAACACAATTAGGTTATTATGTGTATTATCCTTTCGATTTTGAAGGTCGTGTGTATAATCGTGTAGGTTTAAAACGCTATTTTGGAGATAAAATCTATGGTGCATTAACACTAAAATCTCATGGTGCAAAAGCAGAAGCTGTAGAACTAGGAATAGGAATACGTCTGTAATTTGGTTTTTCGCGCTTGACGCGGAATTTTTTTAATTAAAACATATCGCTTTCGCGGAAATTATATGAAGAAGCTAATATTTATTTTAACAACAATTGTACTATTTGGTTGCAACTCTGAAAATGCGCCAGATTGTTTTCAAAGTGCAGGAGATATTATTCAAAAAGAGTTTAAAGTTGATGTATTTTCAAAAATAACTGTATATCAAAATATCGAGTTATTTGTAGAGCAAGGTATGACACAAAAAGTTGTTGTAAACACTGGAGAAAATCTTATTGGTGATATCCATATTTATGTAGAGAATGGTCGTTTAATTTTAAAAGACAATAATACGTGTAATTTAACGCGTGATTATGGAATAACTAAAATTTACGTTACAACACCTAATGTAACCGAAATTAGAAATAGTAGTACCTTGGATGTACATAGTATTGGTGTTTTAAATTTTCCTGAATTAACATTAAAATCAGAAGATTATAATGGAGATTATTATAATGTAGGTGATTTTAATTTAGAAGTTAATAGTACAAGTGTAGCAGTCGTGATTAATAATTTATCTACATGCAAAATTTCTGGTAATACTGAAAACTTAAATATTAACCATGCGTCAGGAAATGGTCGTTTTGAAGGTCGTTATTTAGTAGCTAATAATGTTAATATTTATCACAGAGGTAGTAATGATATGATAATTAATCCTCAGCTTAGTTTAACTGCTAATTTGGTTAGTACAGGAGATGTAATAGCTATAAATACACCACCTACAATAAATATTACAGAACAATTTGATGGTCGTGTGATTTTTGAATAACACTAATTGCCTTTGACGTTTATTGCTGAGTTTACTTTTAATAAATCAAAAACCATATCATTGTTATTAGTTGCAGCAGTGTAAACAGCATCTTAAGAATTGTAATTAATAATTAAGCCGTTTTTTGCTAAAGCAGGTTTTAAACAGTACCAGTTACAAGATATTTAAATTAACTAGTCAACTCTCTAAACAAACTTTCTAAACTTGCGTTTTTCTGATTTAATTGTAAAATCTTTAATTCGTTATCATGAGCAAAATCAAAAACGTGACTCCTCATATCTTGAGTTGTTGAAAACGTGATTTCATAAATAAAATCATGTGTATTTTTAACACTTTTAGCATTTGGTAATCTTAGTAAAAAAGCATCTTCAACACGGTAATCAAACTCGACAATTACGGTTTGGTCTTGACCATCACGTAACTCTTTAAGTTTTTTGTTAGCAACAATTTCACCTTTATTAATTATAATTACGCGATCACACATAGCTTCAACCTCTTGCATAATATGTGTTGATAAAAACACGGTTTTATCTTTTCCTAAGTTTTTAATCAAGTTTCTAATATCAATTAATTGATTAGGATCAAGTCCAGTTGTAGGTTCGTCTAAAATTAAAACTTCAGGATTGTGTAATAAAGCATTAGCTAAACCTACACGTTGCCTGTAACCTTTAGATAATTGTCCAATAGTTTTATGCGCTTCAGGTGTTAATCCAGTTAAAGTGATGACTTCTTCTACTCTAGATTTTGAAACCTTATAGACGTTAGCGTTAAAGTTTAGATACTCTCTAACATATTGGTCTAAATATAAAGGGTTGTGTTCTGGTAAGTAACCAACACTTTTCTGTACATTTTTAGTGGCTGTCAAAACATCATGTCCATTTACTAAGGCATTACCTTCGGTTGGATTAATATAGGTCGTTAAAATTTTCATCATTGTAGATTTTCCAGCTCCATTTGGACCTAAAAAACCAACTATTTCTGGTCTGTTTACTTCAAAGGATATATTGTTTAAAGCCTTTTGCGTGCCATAAACTTTAGAGATGTTTTCAACTTTAATCGACATATTTGTAATGTTTACTCAAAAATAGACATTCTGTAAATTATACCATAGATTATTAATAAATCTTTAATTATTTCTTAAAAAGCATAAAAATAGAGACTTAGTGTTTTGTTATGTCATTTAATTAATTACTTTAGCAATATAATTACAATAATGAATTTAATTAACACTACATATTACAACTGGTATTACTTCTTTTTTAGCAAAAGGAGCGAGACGTTGTATATGTAATTTATAAACATATATTTTAAAAAAAGTCTCGATATTTATCGAGACTTTTTTTTGTTTAAACCTTTAGGTTTTATTAATAATTGAAACATTTAACTAGCATTAATACATAATTTTATTTTGATAAAGACAGTCGCAATTCAAGGTATTAAAGGATCATTTCACCACATAGTATCTCAAAATTATTTTGAGACACCTGTTAGTATCCTACCATTTATGTCTTTTGATAATACAGTTGGCAGTGTTTTAAAAAACGAGTCTGATGCAGCAATTATGGCTATAGAAAACTCAATTGCAGGATCGATTATACCTAACTATGCATTAATAGATACACATAATTTACATATAGTTGGAGAGCACTATTTGGACATTCAACATAATTTAATGGCTTTGCCAAATCAAAGTATTCAGGACATAAAAGAAGTGTATTCTCATCCGATGGCTTTATTACAATGTAAAACATTTTTTAAACAATATCCTCATATAAAATTAATTGAAGATAAGGATACTGCTGAGGTTGCAGAACGTATACACAATAAACAGTTAAAGCAAGTTGGGGCTATTGCAAGTACATTAGCAGCTAAAATTTTTAAGCTAGATATTTTAGCAGAAAGTATACAAACTATAAAACATAACGAAACACGTTTTGTAATAGTTAAACAAAATAACGACGAAGTTTTAGAAACCGAAATTAATAAAGCTTCAATTAAATTTGAATTAGATCACAAAAGAGGAAGTTTGGCTACTATACTTAATGTTATGAGTGATTGTAAGCTAAACTTAACAAAAATTCAATCTTTACCAATTATAGAAACTCCTTGGAAATACGCCTTTTTTGTAGACGTAACTTTTCAAGATTTTCAAGACTTTAAAAAAGCAAAATCCATAATGGATATTATGGCAACATCATTTAAAGTCATTGGACAATATAAAAATGCTAAACAATAATGGAAGTAGCAAACAGATTACATAGCGTTGAAGAGTACTACTTTTCTAAAAAATTAAAAGAGGTTAATGCTTTAAAAGCAGCAGGAAAGCCCATAATTAATCTAGGAATTGGTAGTCCAGATTTAAAACCATCAAGTCAAGTTATTGATGCTTTAACCCAAGCTTTGGTAGAAGATAATGCACACAAATATCAGAGTTATCAAGGTTTACCTGAGTTTAGAGAAACTATTGCAAAATTTTATGATACGCATTATAATGTGCAAGTTAATCCTGATTCAGAAGTGTTACCATTAATGGGAAGCAAAGAAGGAATTATGCATGTGTCTATGGCTTTTTTAAATGAAGGTGATGGTGTTTTAATTCCTAATCCAGGTTATCCAACTTATGCAGCAGTCACTAAATTGGTTCAAGCCAAAGCAATACCCTATAATCTTGATGCTACTAACAATTGGTTGCCAGATTTAGCCCAAATTGAAACCCAAGATTTAACTAAAGTAAAATTAATGTGGATAAGTTATCCGCATATGCCAACTGGAGCAAAAGCAAATTTTGAAGATTTAAAACAGTTAGTAGTTTTTGCAAAAAAGCATAATATTTTACTGGTAAATGATAATCCGTATAGTTTTATTTTAAATCAAGAACCATTAAGTTTATTAAGTATTCCTGGAGCAAAAGAGGTGAGTTTAGAGTTTAATTCTTTGAGTAAAACTTTTAATATAGCAGGTTGGAGAGTAGGTATGGTTTTGGGTAGTCCAGAAAACATACAATCGGTTTTAAAAGTAAAAAGTAATATGGATTCCGGAATGTTTTATGGTATTCAAAAAGGAGCCATTGCTGCATTAAATAGTCCACAAGAATGGTTTGATAATTTAAACAAAACTTATGCAAAACGACGCGAGTTAGTTTGGCAATTAGCAGACAAATTAAAATGTACATATAATAAAAATGCCTCTGGATTATTTGTTTGGGCTAAAACACCAAAAGGGTATAAGTCAGAGCAGTATATAGATCAATTGTTACATGATAAAAATCTATTTATAACACCAGGAACCATTTTTGGGTCTCAAGGTGAAGGATATGTAAGGTTCTCACTATGTGCAACACTAACACAAATTGAAGAAGCGATAGCAAGAGTATGATACAAAACATATACATAATCGGAGTTGGATTAATTGGAGGAAGCTTAGCTTTAGATATTAAAAATATACGTCCTGAAACCACTATTTTTGGAATAGATAAGTCAGAAGATCATCTTAATCAAGCATTAGATTTAGGTGTTATTAATAACAAAGCGACTCTAGAGGATTTAGATAAGGCAGACTTAGTAGTTTTGGCAATTCCTGTGGATGTGTCAGTGACTTTATTACCAACTGTTTTAGATAAAATATCAGACTTTACTTTGGTTGCAGATGTAGGATCTACCAAATCCGATATATGTAAAGTAGTAGAACATCATCCTAGAAGACGTAATTTTTTAGCAATGCATCCTATTGCAGGAACCGAGTTTTCTGGACCCAAAGCTGCTATTAGAGATTTGTTTAAACAAAAAACTAATATTATTTGTGAGGTCGAAAAAACAGCATTCAAACTTCAAGAAAAAGCAGTTGGTCTGTTTTCTGAAATTGGTATGCGCATGCGATACATGAATCCAGAATCTCATGATAAACACATTGCCTATGTGTCTCATTTATCTCATATCAGTGCCTTCATGCTAGGAAAAACGGTTATTGAAAAAGAAAAAAACGAACGAGATATTTTTGATATGGCTGGTTCAGGATTTGAAAGCACAGTACGATTAGCCAAAAGCAGTCCAGCAATGTGGACGCCTATTTTTAAGCTAAATAAAAATAATGTAGTCGAAACCCTTGACGATTATATAGCTAATTTAACACAGTTTAAAAAACTGATAGAAAATGATGATTTTGAAGGTGTTTTTAACGAAATGAAAGACACCAACTACATAAAACAAATATTAAACGGAATACAATAAAATAAACTGAAAAGTGAAAAATTATGGAAAATAAAAAAGAAATGAGAACTTGGTTGGATGACATGAAGTTAGATCATCCATTAGTAATCGCTGGACCTTGTAGTGCAGAGACTGAAGAACAAGTATTAAAAATAGCGCACGAGTTAAAAGATACAGATGTAAGTTACTACAGAGCAGGAATATGGAAACCACGTACTAGACCAGGTAATTTTGAAGGTGTTGGAGCTTTAGGTTTAAAATGGCTTAAAAAAGTAAAAGAAGAAACAGGAATGAAAACCTGTACCGAAGTAGCCAATGCTGCACACGTTAAGTTAGCTATTGAAAATGATGTAGATTTACTTTGGATTGGAGCTAGATCTACCGTTAGTCCATTTATCATGCAGGAATTAGCTGATGCTTTAGCAGGAACAGATAAAATTGTATTAGTTAAAAATCCAGTAAACCCAGATTTAGCGTTATGGTTAGGTGGTATTGAAAGATTGTATACTGCTGGAATTAAAAATTTAGGAGCCATTCACAGAGGGTTTTCTACTTACGAGAAAACAAAATATAGAAACATTCCAGAATGGCAAATTGCTATCGAGTTTCAAAATAGATTTCCAGACTTACCATTGATAAACGATCCATCACATATTACAGGAAAACGTGATATGGTTTTTGATGTGTCTCAAACAGCATTAGATTTAAATTTTGATGGGTTAATGATTGAAACTCATTTTGATCCAGAAAATGCATGGAGTGATGCTGCACAACAGGTTACACCTGCATCTTTAATTCAAATGATGGTTGATTTAAAGATTAGAAAAGAATCTGATCCTGAAGCAGAGTATAATCAAGAATTAAGTAATCTTAGAGCGCAAATAGACGTGGTAGATAATCAAATTATCGAAGCTTTAGGTAAGCGTATGAAGATTGCTGACGGAATTGGAGGTCTTAAAAAGGAAAGAAACGTTGCTGTTTTACAAAGCAAACGTTGGAATGAGATTTTAGGAAAAATGGTTTTAGAAGGTGAGTCAAAAGGTTTAAGTGAAGAGTTTATCTTAAAAATGTTTAAGGCTATTCATCAAGAGTCTATAAACCATCAAGAAAAAATTATAAAAGGATAATTTTGAAAAAGCCTCTAAGAAATTAGAGGCTTTTTTAATTGTGACCTAAGTGACAACATCATATAAAAGAATAATTAAATTAAATTTTAAAATCTATTTTGGTGTCTTTTTTTGTTGGAAGACAAAATAATATCCATATTTGTAATAATGACAGGACGCGTATATAAATCAACAGGAAGCTGGTACACAGTTAAGACCCAACTAGGTCAAACTTACGAGTGCAGAATAAAAGGTAAATTTAGACTTAAAGGTATTAAAAGCACCAATCCAATTGCTGTTGGAGATTTTGTAGATTTTGAATTGGACACAAAATCTGATCAAGAAACAGGTGTGATTAATACCATTCATGATAGGCAAAATTACATTGTACGTAAGTCTGTTAATTTGTCTAAGCAAACCCATATTATTGCATCCAATATTGATTTGGTTTTCTTACTTGTTACAATAGATAATCCACCAACTTTTACAAGTTTTATAGATCGTTTTTTGGTTACTGCAGAAGCCTATGATATTAAAGCAGTACTTCTATTTAATAAAATAGATGCTTACAGTGATGATACTTTAGACGAAGTCAGATATTTGGCTCACGTATACAGACAAATAGGTTATGAGTGTATAGGTATTTCGGCTAAGACCGGAAAAAATATAGATCAAGTTAAAGGACTAATGGAAGGAAATGTTAGTATGTTTACTGGGCATTCAGGCGTTGGTAAATCTACTTTGGTTAATGCTATCGAGCCGACTTTGGATTTAAAAACCAAAGCAATATCTATGCAACATATGCAAGGTCAGCATACAACTACATTTGCTGAGATGTTTGATTTAAGTTTTGATGCTAAAATTATTGATACACCAGGAATTAAAGGTTTTGGAGTTGTTGATATGGAGAAAGAAGAAATTGGAGATTATTTTCCTGAGTTTTTTGCTTTAAAACAAGATTGTAAATTTAATAATTGCTTACACATTGAAGAGCCTAAATGTGCTGTGAAACAAGCTTTAGAAAACGATGAAATTGCAGCCTCAAGATATAGAAGTTATGTTCAAATTATAGAAGGAGACGAAGAGCATTATAGAACCGATATTTGGGATAAAGAATAAAATGAAAGCAGTAATCCAGCGTGTTAGTAAAGCTAGTGTAACCATTAATAACACAGAAGTTGCTAGTATTAATAATGGACTTTTAGTATTGTTAGGTATTGTACTTGAGGATACCGAAGAGGATATAAATTGGTTGGTTAAAAAAATAACAAACTGTCGTATTTTTAACGATGCTAGTCGAGTCATGAATTTGTCGTTATTAGATACCAAAGGAGAAGTTATTGTAGTAAGTCAGTTTACATTACATGCAAGCACAAAAAAAGGAAATCGTCCAAGTTACATAAAAGCAGCTAGACCAGAGGTTGCAATCCCTTTATACGAAACATTTATTAAAAACCTACAATCTGTATTGCCATCTAAAGTTCAGACAGGTCAATTTGGTGCAGATATGAAAGTTAGATTGCTAAATGATGGTCCAGTTACTATAATTATGGATTCTAAAAATAAAGAGTAACATGTAGAAAAGGGTTGCATCATTTATCCTAATTAGTATTATTTAGATAATAATAAGTTATATAATTATTATTTAATGATAATTACACTCAAATTCAGATGGTTAAAATGTCTGTTTTTAATGGAATAACATTGTTTTTTTTTGAAATGCTAATTAGACCTTTGCTACTTAAAAATAAGGATTAAAATAAATCGTTAATTTATATAAATTTAAACTAAACAATTTTCTTTTTTTAGGTCTTATTTATATATTGAAAGCTAAATTTACAAAATGCTATTTAACCAATTATTTAAAAGTATAAGTCTTATACTTTTATTCTCAACCACCAGTTTTTCACAAGATAATTTTCAATCTTTAATTTTTAATCCAGAACTAAAAAAAAATGCTGATGCTATTGTCAGGTCAAGTAATCTGAATTATACAATAGAAGCAAGAGATAAAATAGTAATTACAGAAAAGCGAATAGTTACTGTTTTTAACAAAAGTGGAGAAAAACATATTCAAGCAGTTGTTTATTATGATCAATCTAAAACTATTAAAAAGCTAGAGGCAGTTATATTAAATAGTTTTGGTAAAGAAATTAAGAAGATAAAAAAAAGAGACTTCTTGGATGTTAGTGTAGCTGATGGCGTTTCAATTTTTAATGATACTAGAGCTAAATATTTTGATTATACAACATCAAGTTATCCTTATACAGTTGTTTTTGAGTCTGAAGTTGTTTCTAATAATACAGCATTTATACCACAATGGTTCCCTGTTAGTAATTATTATTTAAGTGTTGAGCATGCTTCAATATCTATTGATAACCAAACAGATATACAATTAGATTTTAAAGAAAAAAACATTAAAAACTACGAAATTACAAAATTGGCAGATTTCAATTATGAAGCTAATAACCTTAAAGCTATAAAAAAAGAAGCTTATAGTCCTTCGTTTTATCAATTTGCTCCATCTGTCAAGTTCGCGCTTAAACAGTTTAGTATGTTAGGTGTAGATGGTGAAAATAATAACTGGAACGAATTTGGTAAGTGGATGAGTGATGAATTAATATCAGGTACAGAGGTTTTACCAGAATCAGTTATTAGCCAAATTAAATCCTTAACTAAAGAAGCAAAAACAGATCTTGAAAAAGCTAAAATAGTTTATAATTTCATGCAAAATAAAACACGCTACATTAGTGTGCAAATTGGTATTGGTGGATGGAAGCCTATGTTAGCAAGCGATGTTGATAGATTAGGTTATGGAGATTGTAAAGGTTTGTCTAATTATACAAAAGCATTATTAGACGCAGTTGGTGTTACATCGTATTATACTATAGTTTATGGTGGTCATGACCTGAGAGATATTGATCAAGGTTTTTCATCATTACAAGGTAATCATGCTATTTTATCAATACCTAAAGGAGATCAGTTTATTACTCTGGAGTGCACAAATCAAACCGTACCTTTTGGTTATAATGCAAACTTTACAGATGATAGAGACGTTTTGATTGTTACTCCTTCCGGAGGAAAAATTATACATACAAAAGTATACTCAACTTTAGAGAATAGCCAAATTAGCAATGCTAAAATAATTTTGGATAGTTTAGGTGGTTTTAAAGCTAATTTAAATATTCATTCAAAAGGAACTCAATATGATAAATACCGAAGATTTGAGGTGCAAACTGATAAAGAAAATAAGTTATCCTATAAAAATAAGTTTTCAGATATAAATAGTCTAGAAATAAATAAAATCAAATTCGAAAATGATAAAGATCAAGTTGTTTTTAAAGAGTCAGTAGATTTGAGTGTTGATAAATATGTTACCAAAGCAGGAGGTCGATGGATATTACAACCAAATGTATTTAATAAGTTTAAATCAGCACCACCAAGATACACAAATAGAAATTTGGATTTTGAAATTGATAGAGGTTTTATAGATGAAGATGAATATAAACTTATATTACCTAGTAATATATCGGTAGAGGCTTTACAAGATGAAGTTAACATAAAAAATAAGTTTGGTGAATACCATTTTTCAATCACAAAACTTGATGGCAATCAGTTAGTTTTCAAACGTAAAGTTATTATAAATAAAGGTCAATTTTTAAAAGAAGAATATAAAGCTTTTAGAAAATTTAGACTGGCTATCTCAAAACACGATAATTCAAAAATAATACTAAAAACAACCAATAATTAAATGAAGAAAATCGCTATTATCACAATTTTATTAATCTCTTATTTAAGTCATTCTCAAAATTTTAAATTTGGAAAAGTCAGTAAAGAAGAGCTACAACAAGAAGAGCATCCAACAAATAGTGATGTTAATGCAGCTTTTTTATTTAAAAAGCAATACATCAATTTTCCTTTTAATGAAAATGATGGATTTACTCAAGATATAAAAGTACATGAACGTGTAAAAATATATGACAAAGAAGGTTTTGAATGGGCAACCAAGAAAATTCAATTATATGATGAAAACAGCTCTAAAAGACAAAAAGTTGTAAACTTAAAAGCCTATACCTATACTTTAGTAAACGGTAAAGTAAAAAAAACAAAACTAAAAAGCGAAAGTGTTTTTGAGAAAAAAAACAACCAATATTGGAGAACAAAAACGTTTACAATGCCAGGTCTTTTGGAAGGTTGTATTATAGAATATGAGTATGTTATAAAATCACCGTTTTTGTCTATTGATGATTTAGTTTTACAAGAAGAAATACCCATTAACAAATTAGAATTTGATGTTATTACTCCAGAGTATTTTAATTACAATAAGTTAGTTAACCCAAAATCATCGTATATACCCAAAATTCAAGAATCAAAAAGAAGGAGGAAAGAAACAATATCTAGTAAAAGTCGATCAGGTAATAGGACTGTAAGTTCTACTACAACTATATCAAACTTCGATTTTACAGAAAATGTAATAAAGGTGTATCAGGATGACATACCTGGGCTAACTAAAGAACCTTATACTAATAATATAGATAGTTATAAAACTAAAGTAGCTTTAGAGTATGCTTATTTTAGAGGTAGAGATAGTAAGGTTAAGAGTTATGCTACTACTTGGGAGAAAATTGCAGAAAATATTAATAAAAATGAAAATTTTGGAGGAGAGTTAAAAAAAAATAAATACTTTAAAGAAGTAATTGATAATTTGATTTCAGAAACTAAATCTAATAGTGAAAAATTAAATTTAATTTTTAATTACGTTCAAAATAATATTAAGTGGAATGATTTTGTAGGTGTCTTGACATCTAAAGGGTTAAAATCTGCATTTAAAGATAAGGTAGGTAATATAGCAGATATTAATTTAATGTTGGTGTCAATGCTACGTTACGCTGGATTAAATGCAAACCCAGTCTTGGTTAGTACAAAAAGCAATGGAGTGCCTCTTTTTCCAACACAATCAGGATTTAATTATGTTATTTGTGCGGTTGAAGATGCTCAAAGTATAACTTTATTAGATGCTTCAAACTCAAATACAAAACCTAACATAATTCCAGAATTTGTGATCAATTGGAAAGGTCGATTGATAAGAGAGAATGGATCTTCAACTTGGATTGATTTAAATCCTAAAAATGTTTCTAAATCAATGATATTAGCTAATTATCATTTTAATGAAGATTTATCTATTTCTGGAAAAGCTCGAGAAGTTAAAACTAATTACGAAGCTTTAAGTTTTAGAGATGATAATTTGAGTTCTCAGTCGATAATTCAGAAGTTGGAGAATAAACAATTAGATTTGACTATTAGTAATTTAGAGGTTAAAAATACTAAGTCTAAATCAAAACCTATATTAAATTCTTATGAGTTTAATATAGAAAATGGACCAGAGGTTATTGCAGATAAATTATATTTATCCCCTTTGTTATTTTTTAATCAAAAAGAGAATCCTTTTATTCAAGATACAAGATTATACCCTGTAGATTTTGTGTTTCCAAGATCTAATAAAATAACGGTTGGTTTCGAACTTCCAGAAGGTTATATTGCAGAGTTTGTACCTGAAAAAGCCATGGTTAGTTTTAATGATGGCGAAGCTAGTTTTTCTTATTTAATAAAACAAACAGCTAATAATTTTCAATTAATAGCTACATTAGATATTAACAAAACACTAATTTTACCTAAAGATTATGAGAATTTTAAAAGCTTTTATCAATTGGTAATCGATAAGTATAACGAAAAAATAGTGCTTAAAAAACAATAAAATGGATATCAAAAACGCACAGTTAGAAGTAGATAATTGGATAAAGAATCATGGTGTTCGTTATTTTAACGAGCTAACAAACATGGCACAGCTTACAGAAGAAGTAGGTGAAGTAGCACGTATAATAGCTAGACGTTATGGAGAGCAAAGCGAAAAAGAATCCGATAAAAACAAAGATTTAGGTGAAGAGTTAGCAGACGTCATGTTTGTTGTCTTATGTTTGGCAAATCAAACAGGAATAGATCTTCAAGAGGCTTTTGATAAAAAGTTAGACCTAAAAACTAAGCGTGATCATGATAGACATCACAATAATCAAAAATTAAAATAACGTAACGTTATTTCTGCGTAAGCAAAATTAATATCACATGAATTTACATTTAAATAAATCAGTAATAGAGTCAAAGTCATCCATTCAAATTACAGGCTCAAAAAGCGAGTCTAATAGGTTGTTACTGTTACAAGCTTTATATCCAAGTATTAAAATTGAAAATGTATCCAACAGTGATGATTCTGTATTAATGTCAAAAGCATTAGCTTCTAAAGATCAAATTGTAGATATCCATCATGCAGGAACAGCAATGCGATTTTTAACTGCTTATTTTTCAACTAAAGAAGGTCGTGTTACAGAGCTTACTGGTTCTAAACGCATGAAAGAACGTCCTATTGCAATTCTTGTAGATGCATTAAATCAATTAGGCGCAGACATAACTTATAAAGAAAATCATGGGTTTCCTCCTCTAATAATAAAAGGAAAAAAGTTAACTAAAAGTAAAGTTAATCTAAAGGCAAATGTAAGTAGTCAATACATTTCGGCTTTACTGCTAATAGCCTCTACATTAGAAAACGGTTTAGAATTAACTTTAGATGGAGAAATTACCTCTGTGCCTTATATAAAAATGACATTAAGTTTATTAAATCAAATAGGCATTAAAACGACTTTTGAAGGTAACATCATAACTATTCAGCCTAAGCAGCAATCGCAAGTTGATTTAAAACAATTAACTGTTGAAAGTGATTGGTCATCTGCATCCTATTTTTATAGTATAGTAGCGATGTCTGCTTTAGGTACTACAATTAAACTATCCTCATATAAACAAGATAGTCTTCAAGGCGATTCGGTTTTAGCTAAAATATATCAGGCATTTGGTGTGACTACAACTTATAGC
Organism: Olleya sediminilitoris; assembly: GCF_016785945.1. Taxonomy (GTDB): domain Bacteria; phylum Bacteroidota; class Bacteroidia; order Flavobacteriales; family Flavobacteriaceae; genus Olleya; species Olleya sediminilitoris. The sequence goes on from NZ_JAEMEF010000003.1 coordinate 172,846, forward strand.
AATAATGCTTTAACTCTTGAAAAAACTAAGGATGTAAATCAAGATACCAATATAGAGTTTGATTTAAAAAATGCTCCAGATATAGCACAAACTATATCTGTAACAGCGTTTGGATTAGGACTAAGTTGTCACTTAACGGGTTTACATACTTTAAAAATTAAAGAAACAGACCGTTTAGTCGCTTTAAAAACCGAAATCGAAAAACTAGGAGGCCAAGTTGCAATTACTGATAATAGTTTAACGCTACAAAAAGTCACAAAACATAATGCTAATATTGCAATTGCTACCTATAATGACCACAGAATGGCTATGGCATTTGCACCTTTAGCACTAAAACAAGACATAATTATTCAAGATTATAAAGTAGTTTCTAAATCTTATCCTACATTTTGGGACGATTTAGCAGCTTTAGGCTTCATTTTTAGCGTTTAATAAATAATAATTGGTTATTTACTTGACAAGGCCTATCTCCAGATTGTATATTTGCAATCTTGTTTAACTAAACATTTTTTTATTACATGAAATTATCACACTTCAATTTTGAATTACCTGAAGAGCTTCTAGCGGAATATCCAGCAGAAAACAGAGACGAGTCTCGTTTGATGGTATTAAACCGAAAAGAACAAACCATTGAGCATAGAATGTTCAAAGATTTAATCGAGTATTTCGACGAGAAAGATGTGATGATTCTTAATAATACCAAAGTATTTCCAGCACGTCTATTTGGTAACAAAGAAAAAACTGGAGCAAGAATAGAAGTATTCTTATTACGCGAATTAAATCAAGAGCAACGTCTTTGGGACGTATTAGTAGATCCAGCACGTAAAATTCGTATTGGTAACAAACTGTATTTTGGTGATGACGAAACCTTAGTAGCAGAAGTCATTGACAATACAACATCAAGAGGACGTACATTACGTTTTCTTTATGATGGATCATACCAAGAATTCAGAAAAAAATTACAAGACTTAGGTGAGACGCCATTACCTAAATATATTAAAAGAGAAGTTGAGCCAGAAGACGAGCAACGTTACCAAACCATCTATGCTAAAAACGAAGGTGCAGTAGCAGCTCCAACAGCAGGATTACATTTTTCTAGACATTTGTTAAAACGTCTAGAAATAAAAGGAGTTGACTTTGCAGAAGTAACTTTACACGTTGGATTAGGGACTTTTAATCCAGTAGAAGTTGAAGATTTGTCAAAACATAAAATGGATAGCGAAGAGCTTAAAATTGAAGCTCCAGCAGTAGAAGTTATTAATAAAGCGCAAAAAGAAAAACGTCGTATCTGTGCAGTAGGTACAACAGCAATGCGTGCCATAGAAAGCTCAGTGTCATCAAGCGGTACTCTTAACGAAATAGAAGGATGGACCAATAAATTTATCTTTCCACCATACGATTTCAGTATTGCAAATGCAATGATTACAAACTTCCATACGCCCAAATCAACATTATTAATGATGGTTTCAGCATTTGCAGGACATGATTTCATGAAAAAAGCATACGAAGAAGCAGTAAAAGAAAAATATAAATTTTACAGTTACGGAGACGCGATGTTAATCATATAAACCTAAATTAATTTAGGAGTACATCCAAAACATAAAACCTCTTTAAACCCTAAAAAGTAAAAGAGGTTTTTTTATGGCATTACCCAAGGGTCGCGCTCTCGACAGTCGCTTTGCATTTGCTTTAATGCAAAAGCAAGAGCTTCAACAAATGTCTCCATCGCTAATGCAATAGCAGCCAAGGTATAGTTAGTAAATTAAAGTATAGTAAATCCGCAAAGCTTTCACTATTTTTGCAATTCAATGGAAATCAAGAAAAAAGACATACGCGCATTAACCAAAGACCAATTAAGAGAATTCTTCCAAAATCAAGGTGATAAAGCCTTTAGAGGTAATCAAGTCTATGAGTGGCTATGGAATAAAGGTGCACACACCTTTGAGGACATGACTAATCTGTCCAAAGACACACGTCAAATGCTACAAGATAACTTTGTGATAAACCATATCAAGGTAGACGTTATGCAACGTAGTAGTGATGGTACAGTAAAAAATGCAGTGCGATTACACGATGACTTAATAGTAGAGTCTGTTTTAATACCAACAAAAACTAGGACCACAGCATGCGTCTCTAGTCAAGTAGGTTGTAGTTTAGATTGTAAATTTTGTGCTACAGCACGATTAAAACGTATGCGTAATCTAAATCCAGACGAGATATATGACCAAGTAGTAGCAATAGACAGAGAAAGTAGATTATACTTTGATAGACCACTTAGTAACATTGTGTTTATGGGAATGGGAGAACCATTGATGAACTACAATAATGTACTTAAAGCTATAGATAAAATTACATCACCAGAAGGTTTAGCAATGTCACCCAAGCGTATTGTGGTATCAACATCAGGAGTGCCAAAAATGATAAAAAAAATGGCAGATGATGATGTTAAATTTAAACTTGCAGTATCCTTACACTCAGCAATAGACGAAGTTAGAACATCCATAATGCCATTTAATGCAACATTCCCCTTAGCAACGTTAAGAGAGGCTTTAGTATATTGGTATGAAAAAACAAAAAACAGAATTACTTACGAGTATGTCGTGTGGGAAGGTATAAACGATAAACGTAAGGATGTTGATGCTTTGGTCGAGTTTTGCAAATTTGCACCAAGTAAAGTAAACTTAATAGAATACAATCCTATCGATGATGGAATATTCCAGCAAGCTAAGTCAGAAGCTATTGATATGTATCAAAAAGTTTTAGAATCAAATAATATAACAGTAACAGTAAGGCGTAGTAGAGGTAAAGATATTGATGCTGCCTGTGGACAATTGGCAAATAAAGAATAATTCTTTAATTAAATAATATAAAACATAAAAAAGGGACTTTAATATTTTATTAGAGTCCCTTTTTTATGTTTTATAACTAAACTTATTTCTTAATAAATTTAATGGTTTGTTCTTGACTGCCAGCTGTAATTGTCATAAAATAAATACCAGTATTTAAGTTGTTTATTTTAATAGATTTATCAATAATACTCTCTGAATTAAGATTAATAACACGTTGACCAACTTGGTTATATATTTCTACTGTATCAAGTATAGCATCAGATTTAATACGTATAACATCATTAGCAGGATTTGGATAAAGACTAAATTTAGTTTTATTAAATTGTTCAACAGATAGATTCGGATCTGCTTCAGTAGTAAAACTCCAAACTGTACCTGTAGATGTACCTGCACAGTTTGTGCTTTCTATATACCAATAGTAAGTTGTATCGTACTCCCAATCATAAATTACTCCATCACCATTATCAACAGGGTCAATTGTCCCTATATCATTGCCAGAAGTCGTCGTTCCTAAGCTTAAACTATAAGATGAGGCTGCTCCACCTGCAGTGTCATCTGCCCATAAAAAAGGTGTGATAAGTAGTTCTGTCGGATCTGTTGTATCTATTGCAACGTCAATAGCTCCATTAACAGGAGTAGGAGTTATAGCAGCAACAGGAGCACTGTCCGTACAAGATGTTGTTGTAAAACTCCAAACAGTTCCTGTTGTCGTACCAAAACAATTTACAGCATCCACTTTCCAGTAATATGTTGTATTGTATTCCCAATCATAAGTAATTCCATTTCCACTAGTAGCTCCAGTAATGGTCCCTAAATCAGCACCAGAAGTGGTGATTCCTAGTGTAAGGTTATAGCTATCCGCAAGATTACCTGAGGTTGCATCAACCCATTCAAAAGGTGTGATTAAAAGATCTGTTGGATCTGTCGAGTCTATTGGGATATTAGTAGCACCATTTATAGGCGTTGGTGTTGTTGCGGCATTTGGTGCACTTGTCGCTGTGCATGTACAGGTAGAACATTCTATGTTAGTGGCTATATCTGTATTACCTCCACCAGTACAAATACCGTTAACAGTCCAGAAACAGTAGATGCTAGTAACTCCAGTACCAGCAGTAAATGTAACAGAATTTGCTCCGTGAGTTATTACTGTTGTAGCATCACTTTCAGTTACAGTAATATACATTGCTGCAGTTACTGTATATGTCTCTCCAGGAACAATACCTGTTAATATAGAAAATTCGTTGTCAGCATAATTGTCAATAGCAATTGATTGAACTCCTGGAGCATTAGAAATGTTTACAGTAAATGATGGCCATTGGAAGTCTTGATTGGTACATTGTCCATAAGACCAATTTATAAAGCCTAAAAATAAAATAAATAATAGAGTAGTTTTTTTCATATTGTTAGTATAAGTAGTTTAGTATTCATTAAAGTTATTTAAATATACTTTTTTTAGAAGTGATTTAACATATTTTTAAGCCCAAGAATCTGTATTTTAATAAGTTGTGTGAATGTCTTTGCTAATATTATGAATAATGTATTTAAAAAGGTCAATATTTAAAATTTTAAAATCAGAGTAATATGTAATTTTGTTTTATGATTAATTTTATTAATCACTTACAAAAAAGTTCTTTAATTATCATTAATTTTGCTAAAAGCACTTTAAATTGAAAATTACCGAACAAATAAAACAGCCTATTGCGTTTGAAATGGAACTTTTTGAACAAAAATTTAGGTTGGCAATGTCTTCTAAAGTTGCTTTACTAAATCGTATTACTTATTATATAGTTAATCGTAAAGGGAAGCAAATGCGACCTATGTTTGTCTTTTTGGTAGCTAAAATGGTGTCTAATGGAGAAATTAGCGAGCGTACTTATCGAGGAGCTTCAGTAATTGAGCTTATTCATACCGCAACTTTAGTTCATGATGATGTTGTTGATGACAGTAATAAACGTCGTGGCTTCTTTTCAATTAATGCCTTATGGAAAAATAAAATAGCTGTACTGATTGGTGATTTCTTATTATCAAAAGGGCTGTTGTTGTCTATTGATAATAATGATTTTGATTTATTAAAAATCATTTCTATTGCTGTAAGAGAAATGAGTGAAGGCGAATTACTTCAAATTGAAAAAGCCAGAAAACTTGATATCACAGAAGACGTTTATTATGAAATTATAAGACAAAAAACAGCAACATTAATTGCTGCTTGTTGTAGTCTTGGTGCAGCCTCAGTAAAACCTAATTCTGTTGAGGTTGAAAGCATGCGTAAATTTGGAGAGTTAATAGGTATGGCATTTCAAATTAAAGATGATTTGTTTGATTACGGCAAACAAAGCATAGGTAAACCTACAGGAATAGATATTAAAGAGCAAAAAATGACGCTTCCATTAATATATGCTTTAAATAATTGCTCTAAAAAGGACAAAAAATGGCTAATTAACTCGATTAAAAATCACAATAAGGATAAAAAACGAGTAAACCAAGTCATTGATTTTGTTAAGCAAAATGGAGGTTTAGATTATGCTATTTCTAAAATGGAAGCTTTTCAGCAAGAAGCTTTATTGCTACTTAATAATTTCCCGCAATCTGAATACAAAGACTCACTTGAGTTAATGGTTAATTACGTTATTGAAAGAAAAAAATAATTTTTTTTCATCCTCAGGCAACCATTAGTATAAAGTTTGCGTCTTTATAAATAGAAGACCAAACTAAATAACATTTTTGTGAAGGTAGTAACTTTATTTAATAACGAAGCCAAGCTAATAAAAAAAGCAATTCAGAATAATCGTGAAGCACAACACGTATTGTTTGAAATGCATGCGCCTAAAATGCTAAGTGTATGTCGTTATTATGTAAAAGATCTTCAACATGCTGAAGAAGCTATGCTAAATGGTTTTTTTAAAGTGTTTTCTAATTTAAAAAACTTTAAATCAGAAGGAAGTTTTGAAGGTTGGATAAGACGCATTATGGTAAGAGAGTCTATTTCTTATTTAAGACAAAAAAAAGAAGTACAGTTTGTTTATGAAGACTATCAGCATGTTGAGATTGAGGATTCAAATTCACAACAATATGATGTAGCCCAATTACAAGAATTAATTGATACGTTACCCGAAGGCTATAAAATGGTTTTTATAATGTATGCAGTTGAGGGTTACAAACATGCTGAGATTTCAAAGCTTTTAAATATTAGTGAAGGAACATCAAAATCGCAGTTATTTAAAGCAAGAAAATTATTACAAGAAAAAATTAAGGCATTAAACACAAAAGATTATGGCACCAAATAAATTTGAAAATCATTTAAAAGAGACTTTGGATCGTCGTACAATTACGCCAAGTAAAAATGCTTGGAGTCAATTAGATTCAAGATTAGATAACCAACAAAGTAAACGTAAATTTCCGTTTTGGTTGTTAGGGTTGGCTGCTACCTTTACAGGAGTTTGCTTAGCTGTTTTTCTATTTAATAATAATCAAGTAGAACCCATTAATGTTGTAATAGATCTTAAAAAAGAAAAAATAGAGGTTCCTGTTAAAAAAATAAACAAAAAGAAAATTGAAGTTGTAAACTCAGGAGTAACAGAAAAAGAAACAAAAACAAAACAAGAAGAAAGTACTAAAATAAAACCAAGTAAGATTTCTTCTAATAATAAAAAGAAGACTATTGCAAAAGTTTCAGTATCTACTAAAAAAGAAAAAGATAATCAACTTACTACTAAAGCATCTGTTTCTGAAAATGATAATAATACTGCAGTTGCTAATGCAATTACAGATTCAATTAAACCTAATAACACTTCAAGTAAACCATCTGTTAATAATGAAGCGGAAGTATTATTAAATAAAGCTTATGCTGAGGTAAGACAGAATAAAAATAAATTTAAATCAGAAAAAATAAACGCTAATTCACTATTGGAGGATATTGAAATGTCATCTGAAAAATCCTTAAAAAACAGATTGTTTCACGCTGTAAAATCAGGCTACGAAACTTTAAAAACGACAGTAGTTGAACGCGATTATTAAATCAATTAATCATTAACAAAAAACGAACAATTATGAACACCATTACAAAACATTTAGTATATATGTTATTAGTATTGACAGCTTATCAGGTCAGTGCGCAGGATCAAGATTCGGTTACTAAACTAGAAGAAATTAAAGCAACCATTAAAGCTCAAGAAAAAGAAGCTTTAAAAGTTGAAGTCGACCAAATTAATGACCAGTTAGAAGCAGATGAGATTTCTTTTGATGAAGCTGAAGTTTTAAAAAGACTTGCTGCAGAAAAAAGGGCATCTAATATTGAAAACAGAATAATCATTGCTCAAAACCGATTAGACTATTTAAAGCGTAATGATAAAGAGTTTGATGTCAACACTAGAAAAACACTACTTTCACTAAAAATTGGTGATGATGATAATGAGATTTTAGGTATTCATACAGCTGTAACGCCTCCAAAAAAAGACATACGTACGTCTAATCAATTGATATTTGCAATGGGATTTAATAATGCTATAATTGATGGTGTAAATTTAGATGATTCACCATACAAATTAGGAGGTTCTGGTTTTGTAGAGCTAGGTTGGGTTTGGAAAACAAGAGTATTTAAACAGTCTAATTTTTTAAGATTTAAATATGGTTTTTCATTACAATGGAACAAATTAGATATTAAAGATAACTTATACTTTGTTCAAGAAGGTGATCAAACAACATTACAAGAATTTGATGGAGATTTAAAACAAGCTAAGTTTAGAACTACTAGTTTGGTCTTACCACTTCATTTTGAGTTTGGACCTTGGAGTAAAAAAGAATATGATGATGGTAGAATACGTTATAATACTTATGATAAGTTTAAAATAGGTATTGGAGGTTATGTAGGAGTAAATGGTAAAGCAGTACAAAAATTAACGTATAAAGAAAATGGAGATCGTGTTAACGATAAGGTTAAAAAAAGCTTTAATACAAATACGTTTACTTATGGATTAAGTGCTTATGTTGGTTTTGATGATATCAGTTTATATGCAAAATACGATTTAGCACCAATTTTTAAAAATCAAACCATTGATCAAAATAATATTTCACTAGGTGTTAGAGTTGATCTAGATTAAATTAGAGATTATTTTTTCAAAAAAGCACTTCTTTTTTTAGTAATGGAAGTGCTTTTTTGTTTTTGGATGTTGTAAACACTCATGTTTTCAGTGTGTTAAATAAAAATTATTTTTTTTGTAAAAAAGTTTTTTATTCAAAAAAAAGTATTTCATTTGTACCCATAATAGCTGAACACTTTGAACTCTGTTTCTATGTTCGGGCTTTTGGAAATTAGGAAGTCATATTCAAAAGCAGCTTACCGATTAAGCAACCGAATTTTAAAGCTAACTTCCGCTTTTACTTCTATATATGCTAGTCAGCATCAATTTGGCTTTGTGCCTACTTGTGACCTTAAAATTCAGATTTGACGCACTGTTTAAATTTCTTTTTAATTCTAAAAGAAACCTTTAATAGGACGATTTCAATTTCAATTTTAATGTTTCAAAACAACAATGAATACTAAATACATAGACTTAATAAGTCAAACTTTTGATTTTCCTCAACCAGAATTTAAGTTAGAGGACAAGACGCTTCAATTTCATGATATAGATTTAATGGACTTAGTGGAAGAGTATGGTGCACCTTTAAAATTCACCTATTTGCCACAAATTTCTAACAATATACAACGCGCTAAAACTTGGTTTAATGATGCTATCAAAAAGCATGATTATAAAGGTAAGTACAACTACTGTTATTGTACAAAAAGCTCGCATTTTAAACATGTTTTAAACGAAGCTTTAAAAAACGATATACATATAGAAACCTCGTCTGCTTTTGATATTGATATAGTCGAGAACCTAAAAAAAGAAGGTAAAATTACCGACGAAACTTTTGTTATAAGTAATGGCTTTAAACGCGAGCAATATGTAACAAACATTGCAAGATTAATTAATAATGGGCAAAAAAACTGTATTCCTATTATTGATAATTATGAAGAGATAGATTTGCTATCAGAAGAAATAGAAGGTAATTTTAAAGTAGGTATTAGAATTGCATCAGAGGAAGAACCAAAATTTGAGTTTTACACTTCAAGATTAGGGATTGGGTACAAAAACATCCTTCCGTTTTATAAAAATCAAATTAAAAATAATACAAAAGTTGAGCTTAAAATGCTTCACTTTTTTATCAATACAGGAATTAGAGACAATGCCTATTATTGGAACGAGCTTTTAAAGTGTCTTAAAGTATATACAAGTTTAAAAAAGATTTGTCCAAGTTTAGATAGTTTAAATATAGGAGGAGGTTTCCCTATTAAAAACTCGTTGGCTTTTGAGTTTGATTACGAGTATATGATAGATGAAATTATAAATCAAATCAAACAGACTTGTGAAGAAGAAGGTGTAGATGTACCAAATATTTTTACTGAGTTTGGAAGCTTTACAGTTGGAGAAAGTGGTGGAGCAATTTATAAAGTATTGTATCAAAAACAACAAAACGATCGTGAAAAATGGAACATGATAAATTCATCATTTATAACAACTTTACCAGATACTTGGGCTATTAACAAGCGTTTTGTAATGTTGCCAATTAACCGTTGGAATGATTCTTATGAGCGTGTTTTACTTGGTGGATTAACTTGCGATAGTGACGATTATTATAATAGTGAGCAACACATGAATGCAATCTATTTACCAAAATACAATAAAGACAAACCCTTATACATAGGCTTTTTTAATACAGGAGCCTATCAAGAAACTATAGGTGGATTTGGAGGTTTACAACACTGTTTAATACCATCTCCAAAACACATATTAATAGATAGAGATAAAGATGGAAACATCACAAAAACAATTTTTTCAGAACAACAAAAAAGTGAAGACTTACTTAAAATTTTAGGTTATGCAAACTAAAACGTATGCTGGTATTCCAGAAGAATTAGCTAAACTAGAAAAAGCTAAAATTGTATTAATACCTGTGCCATATGATGGTACAAGTACATGGCAAAAAGGTGCAGATAAAGGTCCTGAAGCATTTTTGGATGCTTCTGCAAATATGGAACTTTATGATATCGAAACAGATACTGAAGTGTATAATCAAGGTGTATATTTAGCTGATGCAGTAACCGAAAATAGCTCTCCAGAAGCTATGGTAGAGGCAGTACATCAAGCAACAAAAAAGTATATCAAAAAAAATAAATTTGTAACTATTTTTGGAGGTGAACACTCTGTATCTATTGGAACCATACGTGCTTTTAATGAAATGTATCCTAGTCTAACTGTTTTGCAATTAGATGCGCATGCAGATTTACGTAAACAGTATGAAGGATCAACATGCAATCATGCGTGTGCTTTATATGAAGCTAGTCAAAATACTAACTTAATTCAGGTTGGAATCCGATCTATGGATGCAATTGAAAAAACAGTCATGGATCAAGACAAAACATACTTTGCGCATGACATGGCTATGGATGACACTTGGATGGACAGTGCAGTAGACCAAATGACAGACAATGTATTTATAACAATAGATTTAGACGCTTTTGATCCGTCAATAATGCCAAGTACAGGTACACCAGAACCAGGTGGATTATTATGGTATGAAACATTAGAATTTTTAAAGCAAGTTTTTGAAGAAAAAAATGTCGTAGGTTTTGATATAGTGGAATTGTGTCCTAACAAAACAGACAAGTCTTCAGACTTTTTAGCAGCAAAATTATATTACAAAATGTTAAGTTATAAGTTTTTAAATCAAGACGCAGAAGACGATTACGACAACACATACGACAGCAATACACAAAAGAATAACACTTCTAAATTTAACGAAGACGATGAGTACTAAAGGCCCAATTTCTCAATTTATACAACACCATTATTTACACTTTAATGCAGCAGCTTTGGTAGATGCAGCTAAAGGTTATGAAACCCAATTAGACAATGGTGCAAAAATGTTAGTATCCTTAGCAGGAGCTATGAGTACTGCTGAACTTGGTAAAAGTTTTGCCGAAATGATAAGACAAGATAAAGTACATATAATTTCTTGTACTGGAGCAAATTTAGAAGAAGATATCATGAATTTGGTAGCGCATTCTCATTACAAGCGTGTTCCAAATTATCGCGATTTAACACCTCAAGAAGAGTGGGATTTACTAGAAAAAGGTTTAAATCGTGTGACAGATACTTGTATTCCAGAGCACGAAGCCTTTAGACGTTTACAACATCATATTGAAAAAATATGGAAAGACGCAGAAGCCAAAGGAGAGCGTTACTTACCACATGAGTATATGTATAAGATGTTATTGTCAGGTGTTTTAGAAGAGTATTATGAGATTGATTTAAAAGATTCTTGGATGTATGCTGCTGCAGAAAAAAACTTACCAATAGTTTGTCCTGGTTGGGAAGACAGTACAATGGGTAATATTTTTGCAAGCTATGTTTTAAAAGGAGAGCTTAAAGCAAGCACAATGAAGTCAGGTATAGAATACATGACATTTTTAGCAGATTGGTACACAGATAATTCTCAAAACGGAATTGGATTTTTTCAAATAGGAGGTGGTATTGCAGGAGATTTTCCAATTTGTGTAGTGCCAATGCTGTATCAAGATATGGAACGTACCGAAACTCCGTTTTGGAGCTACTTTTGTCAAATAAGTGACTCAACAACAAGTTACGGATCATATTCTGGAGCTGTACCAAACGAAAAAATAACTTGGGGAAAACTAGATATAGACACACCTAAGTTTATTGTAGAAAGTGATGCAACAATCGTAGCTCCATTAATTTTCGCCTACATTTTAGGCTTATAATTACTTTTAAAAATGAAAAAAACAGACCATTTAAAACGCGTTATTGTTGATTTTAAAAAGCTAACACCAGAAATACTGAAATTGTTAGTAGACAAATATCCATATGGTTATGATGACGATCATATAATCGAATTTAAAAATGCTAAAAATGAACTAGTTGAAGCTGTAGAAGTCACTACTGACGACACAAAATATTTAGTAAAAGTTAGCACCAAATTGGTGAAAACTATGGAGGATTACGATGAAGATGATTATGAAAATTTTGAAGAGGACGATCCTGATGCAGTACAAGACCCAGAGGTAAAATCAAGCGAAGAGCAAGATCACGATTATTAAACATGTATACAGTAGTTGCCTATCAGGTAGCCAGCACTATCAATATTAAACAATGTAAACAACAACTGTCTTGGCAGTTGTTGTTTAATGATAGTGATGAGCTGTATTACAAATGCGACGATAATGCATTTGTATACATTTTTCAGTATGGTATTGTAAGCTTTTTTAATATGACAGAGCAATCTATTAAGCAAGCTTTAGATCGTATCAAACCTTTTTCAAATAATTACTTGTCAGAAAAATTATCAGAAGAAGTTAATGTTATTATTAAACCAAATAGTCTAAAAGTAGATTATAATCATATCCAATTGCCAGAGCTTAATGACGAGACTATAAGATTAGTCATGCTTAACGTATCACAAAGTGTAGCTTTAGATCGTTATTCTGAAATTACATATGATTTATTAGAACAAACCAATAAACACACCTTGTATTTAGAGCAAAAAGGAAAGCTTGATATATCTGGTAATAAATTAAAACGTTTTATTGGTAGAACATTAAACATTAAAAACCGAATTTCTGAAAATTTATACATATTTGATTCGCCTAACATCACTTGGGAAAATCAACAATTAAATCAGCTTAATCAAGATTTAAAAGCCATATTTGATTTAAAAGATAGGTATAGATTAATTAGAGACCGAATAGAAATTATTAAAGAAAATCTAGAGCTTTTTAAAGATATAATGGACCATAAGGAAAGTAGTAAACTAGAGTGGATCATTATTATTTTAATTGTCATAGAAGTGTTTGATATGTTTATTGCTAAAATTTTGTAAACTAAATTCTTATATCTAACTTATAAACTGCAAAAACAATAACCACGCGTATTAAAACAGATTTTAATACTAAAAGCAATTTTGGACTTGAGGTGGCAAACTTCCAAAAACAAAAAACATCAGCAATTAAATACTATTTAAATTTAAAATGAAAGCAAAATTAATTATCATAGCAATAGCTTTTTTAAGCTTAACCTCATTTGTCTCTAATAATACTATGGCTGTAACAGGTGTTTACAAAGGAGTTGTCGAATACGATTATGTGTTTCATATAAATGAAACCGACAGGTCAATGACGTTTCAATATTTGTCTGATGAAGCTTTAGAAGCTTTTGACTTGGACTCAGAAGAATTTGTTGGAAGCAAATTTGAAGTAACCTATGAGGTGCTTCAAGAAATGAGTGAAGACACTGAAGGTAACGAAGTAGAGATAGAAATATATACAATCACAGCGTTAGAGTTGATAGATTAATTTTTTTTACTCGCTAGCATTAAAAAACAATCGGAATCTATTCCGATTGTTTTGTTTTATACCATTAAAATAATTCTAATTTATTTAAGATAATCTGTCTTTAAAACAAAAAGAAAATGGTGACTTATTTATTTTTTAATTATAAAAAAGTAGTATTAAAATAATATTAATTGGTTAAAATGCATTTAAATCTACGTTTAGGTTCTCTTTTTTGTTTTTTTTAACTCAAAATTTCAATTTTTATTAGTAAATTCATTGTAGTGATAAGTTCTAATATTATTAGGTTTTATAAGGTGTCAGCTTATTAAAAACTTTACGACTAATCACAATAATACGTATCTTTGCGTAATTTTTATAATACAATGATTGACTTAAACGACAATATAAATTTACCTTTTTCGTTGCAGATTAGTTTTAATAAATTAATCCAACGATATGAAGCATTAGTAAATAGTGATGATCCATTTACTGCTGCCAAGGCACGTCGTATATTACAACTTCAAGAAGATCATCCAGAGTTAAAAGATGGTTTTAGTAAAATTTCGGTATTAGAGCAACACAAAGAAGCTATTCAAATTTTATTACAAGATTCGTTTAGTGAAGTTTTGACACTAAACGAAATTAAAACAGCAAGTGTACCGTATCACAATTTTATTTTTAATGCCACAAAGCGATTTGAAAATATAATAAAAACTGCTGGTCCAGACTTTGAGTTGGTCATAAAAAATATGCCAGAAAACGATTGGTATATTTTAAGTTGTACCATTATCATGAGTTTTTGTTATAATTTCAATACCAACTTTAAAAGACCATTGTATTATGAAATTCCTGATGAAAATGGAATTTTAAGAATTTATAGAATTACTTATAATGCAGATTTTATGGAAATTATTCCAACAGAAGCTGCGCCTAAATTAACTCAAAACGATTTTGATGAGTTATTAGATAATTTTGAAAATATAGACCTTTGGAAAGAAAAATTTCCTCCAAACAGTTACATTTCAAAAGGATTTGTAATTTCTAACATATTTGATGTTACAGACGATCAGTCTATTTCTAATATAAAAACTACTTTAATAGGTAACAATAAGCGTCAAGACAAAAGTTTTATGACAGACTTCCAAAAAGTCTTCCGTTCTTTACTTGCTGTTACAGATTTAGAAGTTGGTTTTTCTATCTTTAATAAAGAAGAAAACACCTTAATGAAGGTGCATGATTCTAGTATTAATAGTTTTTTACTTAAAGCAAAAGAGCAATTTAAATGCGAAAATCTATTTTGTCATTACAGTTATGATAAGATTTTAAAAAGCAAAGCTAATTTTGCAATATCTGATGTTGATAAAAGTTTTAAAAAATCTGAAGGACAATCTCCACAAATTAAAGTCTTAAAAGAACAAGGTTTTAAAAGTGCTATTTTTGCTCCAATTGCAGAAGAAGGAGAGTTATTAGCAGTTTTAGAGTTAGTGTCCAAAACACCTAAAGCATTAAATAGTATTAATGCTAATAAGTTACTAGGTGTGATGCCTTTTATTTTGTCTGCTGTTAAACGCTCTAAGTTAGATGAAGAAAACTTAATTCAAGCAATCATCCAGCGTGAATGCACATCAATACATCCAAGTGTAAAATGGAAATTTGAAAGTGCTGCACGTCAATTTATGCAAGAGCAATATAATGGAAATGAAAACCCATCATTTAATAAAATTAGTTTTGATAATGTTTATCCATTATTTGGTCAAATAGATGTTAAAGGGTCTTCTGAAGCTAGAAATAGTGCAACTCAAAAAGACTTAGCATTACAATTAACTTTAGTTGAAAAAATTGTTGAAAAAGCCATTTTAAACGAAAGACTTCCAATTTTTGAACAATTATTGTTTCAGATTAAATCTTATCAAGTCGCTTTAAAAGATAGTTTTAAGGTGGATAGTGAGCAAAAAGTAACACATTTTTTCAAACATGAAATTGAGCCACTTTTTAGATTTCAACTTAAAACAAAGTCGTCAATAACAGAAGATATTGAAGATTACTTTAGTAAAGTAGACACTAATTTAGAAGTGATTTATTACTATCGTAAAAATTACGATGATACCATAAGTTTGATTAATAAAAACATGTCTACTTTATTAGATAAAAAGCAGGTTGAAGCGCAAGCTATGTATCCTCACTTTTTTGAACGTTTCAAAACCGATGGAGTAGAGCATAATATGTATATTGGAGAGTCTATAACTAAAGAAGATTCGTTTAACGAATTGTATTTGTATAACCTTAGATTGTGGCAAATGCAAGTTATGATAGATATGGAAACTGCTTTTTATAACAAGCAACACAAATATCCAATTGCATTAGATGTTGCTTCAATGATATTAGTATTTAATCAACCTTTATCTATTAGATTTAGAACAGACGAAAAGCATTTTGATGTTGACGGAACCTACAATGCAAGATATGAGGTTGTAAAAAAACGTGTAGACAAAGCTAATATTAAAGGTACCGATGAGCGTATTACCGCAAAGGGTAAATTGGCAATTGTATATTCTCAACAAGAGGACGAGTATGAATACTTAAAATATGTTAGATTTTTACAATCTAAGCATAAATTAGGGGATGAGGTCGAAATTTTAGAGTTGGAAGACCTTCAAGGTGTTACTGGTTTAAAAGCAATACGAGTTAATATCTTGTATCAAGATGAAACTAATACTAAACAGTTTTATACCTACGATGACTTAATGCACACCATTAAATCTTAAGCCATATAAAATAAGTTAAAGGTGTTTGGTGCTAGTTGTTTGATTTGAGATGTTGTGTTTAAAACATCCTGAATATTTACGCCTGGATTGTTTTTTACTGCAATACCAAATGCAATTAATGAGATAATAATACCAATCATAAATACAGTGTAAGTTATTCTTAATAATCTGTATTTGCGCTCTAAAACAATACCTAAAAAGTATAAATCTTTAGTTAAAGATTGATAGATGTAATCTTTGTCACTTATCATTTCATTAATAGCCCATTCAAACTCATCTAATTTCATTTTATGGAAATTACCAAAAAAGGTTAAGTTTACTTTTTTGTTTTTAACGTCTTCCTTTGTAAACTGACCACTAGTCACGTTTGGTCTTGTGGCAATTATGGACATTACCATTGAGATAACACTAAATAATGTAAAAATAACTGTTGGCCAAGTTAAATAAGGGTTGGTGTCTAATTTTGATATTAAATTAGCTAATACTACAGATATAATAATGGCATTTACCGATAATAATATATTGGCTTTAGTGTCAGCTATATCACTTAGTTTAATGTGGTTTTTTAATGCTGTTCTGTAAAACGATTGTATAGCACGTTCAGGACTTTCGTTTTTGTACTGCGCTTTGTATTTAGCCTTAAGCTCTTCGTTTTTTATTTTTGACTTCTGTTTCTTTTTAGATTTAATTAGTTTGGCTAAGTTTTTTTCTTTTCTAGATTGCCAATTTTTTAAAGCGTAATCAGTGTAAAATTTATGTTTTTTAGATAATACTTTTATATTTTCATTTAACCATTCACTAGGTGTATAGTTTGCTATTCCTGCAATTTCAAGTTCTTTTCTTAAAAACTCACTAGCTTCAGGAAAGTATTTTTTTCCAAAATGAGACGAGTCAGCATCGCGTAATACTTTTTCTAATTCTGTAGTTGGTTCAGAGTCAAACTCGGTTGCTAAAATACAATCTTCTACAGATTTAATTGTAGGTTCGTCTACATTTTGAGTCGTCAAAAATTCTCTTGCAATTTTCGCACTTACAGCTTCATGACCTTCTCTTGTTTGTGTATATCCAACGTCATGTAACAATGCTGCTAATTGAAGTATTTGCGCATCATTAACATCAATTTTAGAGTTTTCTATAATTTCTTTCGTACTTTTAAATACTCGTAAAGTATGTGTATGGTTGTGATAAACTATAGTGTTAGGTAACTCATTTTTAAGGAGTTCAAAAACAAAAGCTTCGGTTTTTTCTATAAGTTTTGACATATATGTGCAGTAAATCTTATCCAAAGTACTAAAAAAATAAAACTATCAACCTTTAATGACAAAAAATAACATATTTCTAACGTTTATTTTAGCCTTTCTATTAACTAATTGTGCCAGTTTTGAAGCTCAATATAAGCATGAAACTGATACAAAAACACAATTGCCAAATAAAGAAATTCATAAAACTTTTTACTTAGTTGGTGACGCTGGAAAATCTCCTAAAGATGGCTTTTCTGATGGTTTAACAGCTTATAAAAACTTTATTAAAGACAAGAATACTAAAGAAGATTACACTGTTTTTTTAGGTGATAATATATATCCTGCTGGATTGCCAACTAAGGATCATGAAAAATATGAAGACGCAAAAAATCATATTCAAGCTCAGGTAAATTCTGTTGAAGGATTTGATGGTAATGTATTATTTATTCCTGGTAATCATGATTGGTATGCTAACGGATTACATGGTTTAAAAGACCAAGAAAAATATATAGAAAAAGCTTTAGGTAAAAATACTTTTCAACCAGAAAACGGTTGCCCATTAGAAGTTGTGGAGGTTAGTGATCAAATAGAATTAATCATTATTGATACACAATGGTATCTAGAAAATTGGAATAAACATCCAACTATAAATGATGAATGTGAAATTAAAACAAGAGAACGTTTTTTATTAGAATTGGAAGGCGAGTTTAAAAAAGCACAAAATAAGACGGTTATTGTAGCAATGCATCATCCTATGTATACCAATGGTTCTCATGGTGGATTTTATAGTCCTGATAAACACTTGTATCCTTTTCAAAGTAAATTACCATTGCCTATAATTGCATCACTTTTAACTCAGGTTAGAACACAAGGTGGAGTATCCATCCAAGATCGTTATAACGAGCGTTATAATAAAATGATGAATCGTATTAGTACTTTAGCATTAGAGTATCAAAACATCATTTTTGCATCTGGACACGAGCATAGTTTGCAATACATAGAAAACGAAGGAATAAAACAAATTGTTTCTGGTTCTGGAGCTAAATCAAGTGCAGCCTCATTAAGTCATAATGGATTGTTTACCTATGGAGGACAAGGTTTTGCAGTGTTAAACATCTATAAAGATGGTAGTAGTTATGTCAGTTTTTATGGTGAAGACAATCAGCAAGCTAAGCTGTTGTATACTAAACAAGTATTTGATAAGCGTGAAGCTGAATATGATATTTCCACTTTACCTGATAGTTTTGAGACAACAACCAATGCCTCTATTTATACAGAAGAAGAAACTAGTAAAACAGGAGTATATCAAGCGCTTTTTGGTGAAAAATATAGAGCATTATATAGTCAAAAAGTTAATGTACCTGTAGCGACTTTAGATACACTTTATGGTGGATTAGAAATTGTTAGAGAAGGAGGAGGACATCAAACAAGATCTTTAAGATTGCAAACTAAAGACGGTCGTCAATTAAATATGAGAGCTTTACGTAAAAGTGCAACTCAGTATTTGCAAACGGTTTTATTTAAAGAAACCTATTTAGAAGATGATTTTGATAAGACTAAAGTCGAAGATTTAATACTAGATTTTTACACAGCAGCGCATCCATATGCATTTGCAGTTGTGCCTGATTTATCACATGCAGCAGACGTGTATCATACCAATCCAAAATTATATTATATCCCTAAACACAAATATTTAAAAGATTATAATCGTAATTATGGAGGCGAATTGTATTTAATTGAAGAGCGTCCTGAAGATAACTACACTGACGAGAAAAACTTTGGATACGCAGACGATATTGAAAGTACACACGACATCATAAAAAAAATACGTACAGATGAAAAATATAAAATAGACGAAAACGCTTTTATTAGAGCACGTTTGTTTGATATGCTTTTAGGAGATTGGGATAGACATCAAGATCAATGGAGATGGGCTCAATTTAATCAAGAAAATGGAGATAAATTGTACAGACCAATTCCTAGAGATAGGGATCAGGTGTTTTCTAATTTTGATGGAGCAATATTAGATATTATGCGTTTTATTTCTGGATCAACAAAACAATTACAAGTATATGACGCAGAGTTGAAAGACATCAAATGGATGAACAGTGCAGGAATAAAATTAGACAAAGTGTTAATCCAAAATTCTGATAAAGCAGTCTGGTTAAAACAAGCACAATACTTACAAGACAATATTACAGATCAGGTTATTGAAAAGGCATTTAGTAAAGTTCCAACAGAGGCTCAAGATCAGTCCTTACAACAAATTAAAGAGTTTTTAAAAGGTAGACGTGCTAATCTACAAGATATTGCAACACGCTATTCTGATTATTTAAACGAGTTGGTCATTTTAACAGGAACAGATAAAGACGATTATATTGAAGTTAACCGTATTGCAGATAATAAAACACAAGTCGTAATTTCTAGAATTAAAGATGGAGACAAAGCAGATGTAATTGTAGATAGGACTTTTGATAAAGATATTACTAAAGAGCTATGGATTTATGCTTTAGATGATGATGATATTATTGAAGTTTCAGGTAAAGCTAGTAACTTGATTTTTACTAGAATTATTGGAGGTCAAAATAACGATGAATACATTATTAATAACGGAAGGCGTGTGCGTATTTATGATCATAAATCTAAATCTAATACAATCACAAAAAACAAAGGAGCCAAAATCAACTTTACAGATATTTACAATAATAACTTATTTGACTTTCAAAAAAACATTGTTAAAACTAGTGTTATTACACCAAGCTTAGGCTATAATCCAGATGATGGATTTAAAGTAGGAGTTGGTTTTAATTATACCGTTAAAGGATTTTCTCGTAACCCTTACTCGCAACAACACCGTTTTAAAAGTGGATACTTTTTTGCAACAGATGGTTTTAGTTTAAATTATAATGGTGAGTTTGCAAATCTTTTTGGAGATTGGAATCTACATGTTGCTGGACAATTAACTAGTGAGAATTTCACCAATAACTTTTTTGGTTACGGTAACCAAACCGTTAATAATGATGACGATTTAGATTTGGATTACAACCGTATAAAAACAAGTATTTATGCAGCAAGTGTAGGTATTCTAAAAAAAGGTGATTTTGGATCAGATTACGGTGTTAAACTTCTAACTGAAGCTATTGAAATTGGTGAAACTCCTGACCGTTTTATAGAAACGGTTCAACCAGCAGCAACAAATGATGATTTTTACAGCAGACGTTTATTTGCTGGTTTGGAAGGTAATTTTAATTATAAAAGTTTTGACAATGGTGCCAACCCAACAAGAGGTATGACTTTAGGTATTGATGTTGGAGCCAAAACCGAAGTTAAAGACACTAAATATACTTATGGATTTATAAATTCGAAATTAGGGTTTTACAATGCATTATCAACCAATCGAAAACTAGTACTTAAAACAGACGTACGTTCTCAATTGCGTTTTGGTGATGACTTAATCTTTTATCAAGCTGCTAATATTGGTGGTAATAATGGGTTAAGAGGTTACAGGTTACAACGTTTTACAGGTCAAAACAGTTTAACAGGTAGTGCAGATGTTAGATATAGTTTTAATCAGTTTAAAACTAAAACCTTACCATTGCAATTGGGTGTTTTTCTTGGTGGTGATGTTGGTCGTGTTTGGACAAAGCAAGGTGAGTCTAAAATATGGCATAACGATTATGGTCTAGGATTTTGGGTGACAGCAGCAGATAGTGTTTCTGGTACATTCAACTTTTTTAACAGCGAAGAAGGATTGCGTTTCTCTTTTGGGTTTGGTTTAAATTTTTAAACCCAGTTGCATGAAAAAAATAATAGTCAATGGATTAGAATATTTAAATAAAATAGAAAGTAAAATAGCGTTTTACCCAACACTTTATAGTTTGGCTGGAATGTTATTTGCTTTTTTTATGTACTATGCAGAAAACAAAGGAATATCGTCTTATTTAAAAGATAATATTCCTTTTCTAGTTATCAATAATACAGAAACAGCATTTAATATATTAACCACCTTTATTGCAGGACTAATATCTATTATGGTATTTAGTTTTTCAATGGTAATGATATTGTTAAACCAAGCTTCAAGTAACTTTTCGCCTAGAGTATTACCTGGATTAATTTCTAATAAAAGGCACCAAAAGATTTTAGGTATTTACAATGCTACATTGCTGTTTTGTATTTTTACAATGGTAGCCATTAAACCAGATGCAGATACTAACCAATTACCTGGTTTTTCAGTGTTGTTAGCTATTGTTTTTATGGTTTTTTGTTTGGCAGCTTTTATTTATTTCATTCATTCTATTTCTCAAGAAATCCAAGTTCACAATATTATGCATCGTCTTTTTAAAGATGCTAAAAATAGATTAGAGCAGTTAATACATTCTGAAAAAAACAAAAAAAATAATTTCCCAAACACAGAAAATTGGTCAACTTTTAATTCTAAAAACACTGGTTTTTTACAAGATATTATGCTTGAGCCTTTCGGCGAATATGCTAATCAAAATAACAATAAGTTTCATGTTCTAGCAGTTAAAGGACAGTATGTTTATAGTGACAAACCTCTTTTTAAAAGTGAATCAGAACTAAACGAAGAACAAATTAAAACCTTAACATCCTATTTTCATTTTTCAAAAGAAGAAGTTATTGATGATAATTACGTGTTAGGTTTTAAACAGTTAACAGAAATTGCAGTAAAAGCAATGTCTCCAGGTATTAATGATCCCGGAACAGCGTCTATCGCAATTGATTATTTGACTAATTTATTCGAAATTAGATTGCAAAAAAACGAAACCAGTCTACTATTTGAAGATAAGGAGGTATTGGTGAAAATTAATACTATTTCTTTCCAAGAATTGCTTTATTTGGTGTTGACTCCAATAAGGACTTATGCAAAACACGATGTTATCATAATAGGCAAGCTAATAGATTTATATACGCATTTATTTACTAAGCTAGATAATGCTTCAAATTATAAAGATGTTATTATAAATGAAATAAACGCATTATATTTTGATGTTGAAAATAACATCAGTAATCCCAATGATCTAGAAGTGATTTCTAATAAAATGAAAGTGTTTAAATTATAGTTTTAAGCTGTAAATATTATTGTCCTCTTTACCAGAATCCTCATCAGTGATGTAAATTGTACTATTGTTTTTAAAACACACACCTTCCTTTTGACTATCATGTTTTAAATCTATCTTTTGGACAGTACCATCAAAAAAAGCGTCGTTTTTAAAATTAGTTAAAGTCCATATACGATCGTGATTTAATAAAACTACTGTTTTGCCATCAGGACTTATATCTGCTGAAGTCACACGTGTGTCTTTTCCTTTTAATTTATATTCAGTAAGGTAAGTTGCTTCATGACTACCTATTTGATTTGGTATTTTAATCACCATAGTCTTTTTGTTTTCTTTACTAAAAACATAAAAACTATCGTTCCATAAAAAAAACGCTTCAAAATCCTCAGACTTGATGTTTTTTGGAAGCGTGAAGCTTATGGTTTTAGCATTTGTTTTATCATCTATATTGGCAATGTTTTCAATTTTATAAATAAAAAACTGTTTGCGTTTTCTGGAGTTGTTTCCAAAATCACCAATATATAAATTACCATCAGTATCACTTGCTAAATCTTCCCAGTCATGGTTTTTAATATTGCTAATATCAATATCTCTAATAATATCACCTTTTAGATCCATGCCATAGACATTATTTTTGTTTCCAGCATCCTCAATAGTCCATAATAGGTCTGAAGTATTAACTAATTGTGCTGCAGAAGCTTCTTGTAGGTCACTATCAATAGATCCTACAACAGTTAATTTGCCTGTGTTACATGACATAAAAAGTAATGCTAAAACAGCTATTGGTTTTAACGGAAAAGTCATAAATTGTGATGTTTTAAAATTTACTTAAATGTAAGCATATAGTAAGCCATACGGAAGTTTGAAATCTTAAAATATTAATAAATTTAATGAGTGCATTTTTAAAAATTGGACATCGAGGCGCTAAAGGTCACGTTACCGAAAACACGTTACAATCCATACAAAAAGCTATGGATTTTAATGTTGATGGTATCGAGATTGATGTGCATGTTTGTAAAACGGGAGAGTTGGTAGTGTTTCATGATTTTACTTTAGATAGACTTACAAATGGTACTGGAGAAATTGGTAAAAAAACACTAAGCCAATTGCAAAATTTACAAGTGGAAGATCAATATACTATACCGACTTTAAGAGAGGTTTTACAGTTAATTGATAATAAATTATTAATAAATATTGAGCTTAAAGGCGAAGGTACAGCAATACCGACTTGTAACATTATTCAAGAATTGATTAATGATAAAAAATGGTCCTTAGACAATATTTTGGTTAGTAGTTTTCAGCAAAACGAACTAGTGGATGTGTTTAATTATGATTCAAATATTCCGTTAGGTGTTTTAACAAAAGCAAGTGTCAATCAAGCTATAGTATTTGCTAAAACGATTAATGCAAAAGCTATTCACCCGAGTTTTTCACTATTAAGTAAAAATAATGTACAAAAAGCTAAGGAAGAGGGATTGTTAGTAAATGCTTGGACAGTCAATACAAAACAAGCGATTAAAAGAATAAAAAGTTATCAAGTAGATGCTATAATTAGTGATTTTCCGGATAGATTATGAAACAGTATGATGTAATAGTAATAGGTGGTGGAGCAGCAGGTTTTTTTGCTGCAATTAATAGTGCAGAGTTATATCCTGAATTAAAAATTGCAATTTTAGAACGTGGTAAAGACGTACTTGGTAAAGTTAAAATTTCTGGAGGAGGACGTTGTAATGTTACTCATGCCGAGTTTATACCTCAGGAATTAACCCAATATTATCCAAGAGGCGAAAAAGAATTATTGGGACCTTTTCATACGTTTATGACTGGAGATACTATGGAATGGTTTGAAAATAGAGGTGTATCATTAAAAATTGAAGATGATGGACGTATTTTTCCTACTAGCAATAACTCGCAAACCATAATTGATTGTTTTTTAAATGAAGCTAAAAAACATAATGTGGATGTGTTGACCAATCAATCTGTAATTAGTTTTAAACAAGACCATTCTTCTTGGATTACAGAAACTAAAACGGATACATTTTTGTCTAAAAAACTAGTGGTTGCTACAGGTAGTAATCCTAAAATCTGGACGTTTTTAAAACAATTAAAACATAATATTATCACTCCAGTACCATCATTATTTACTTTTAATATTAAAGATAAAAGGATTAATGATATTCCTGGTGTTGTTGCACAAAATGTAACTGTAAAAGTTGTGGATACTAATTTAGAATCTTATGGTCCTTTACTAATAACACATTGGGGAATGAGTGCACCTTCTATTTTAAAATTATCTGCTTTTGGAGCTTTAGAATTGGCAAAAAGAGATTATAAGTTTAAAATAGAAATCAATTTTGTTAATCAAGATTTTGATTCGGTTTTATCTCAATTAAAAACAATTAAACAAGAGTTGTCCAAAAAAACTGTACTTAAAGCAACACAATTTGATATACCAAAACGTTTATGGCAAACTTTGGTTTTAGCATCAGATATTATAGAGCAAACCCGTTGGGCAGATTTAAACAAATCTCAGTTAGAAGCCTTGGCAAATCAATTGACACAAGCTGTTTTTACTGTGGATGGTAAAAGTACGTTTAAAGAAGAGTTTGTAACAGCAGGAGGTATAGACTTAAAGGAAGTTAATTTTAAAACTTACCAAAGTAAACTATACGATAACTTGTATTTTGCAGGCGAAATCATAAATGTTGACGCTGTTACAGGAGGTTTTAATTTTCAAAATGCTTGGACTAGTGGTTATATAGTTGCTAAACATATAAATGCATAAATCATGATTATTTACTTGGCTTTTTTAAGAGGTATAAATGTTGGTGGACATAATAAAATACCAATGCAAGAATTACGTACATTATTGTCAGATATAGGATTAAAAGACGTGAAAACCTACATCCAAACTGGTAATGTTGTGTTTAAAACTTATCAAACCGACATCCAAAAATTGACTTTGAAAATCGAAAATGCTATAACAGAAAATTTTCAATTTACTATTCCTGTTTTAATAAAAACACCTGAGGACATTTCAAACTTATTATCAAAATGTCCATTTAATCAAACAGAAAAAGAATCAAGTTATTTTGCATTGTTATTTAATGATATAACTGAAACCCAAAATAATTTAATTAATACATTTAGTTTTCCAAACGAAAAATTTGAAGCTATTAAAGACTGTATTTACTTGTATTCAAGTACAGGATACGGTCGTGCAAAAGCAAATAATAATTTTTTCGAGAAAAAAATAAAACTTACAGCTACTACCAGAAACTATAAAACACTGGTAAAAATGATTAGTTTGTCAGAAGGTTAACCTTTGTGTTTAATAGAGTCCCAAGACATTTCAAGAGCCAAATCAATATGATCATTAGCCATTTCTAATTCTTCCTTTATTTTAAGTCTAACAGCAGACACAACATCTCCAAAAGTCATTTGTAACATTAATTTAACAGGCACATCTCTTAAATGTTTGTTTTTTATTCCATCTAAAAATATATCTCTAATATTTGAAATGTAAGGTATAGATTGCTTTACAATTTCTTTAGAGATAATAGGTGGCACAGCAACATACTCTATAAATTTGTATGCCAAAGGGTTGCCTACAAAGTAATTGTATAGGTTTAACCACATGGTTTTGTACTGTTTTTTAAAATCACCTTCGGGTAAATTCGCAATCAGTACTACACCATAATCTTTAACAATCATCATGTAAATTTCTTCAATGATTTGGTTTTTGTTTTCAAAATAATGATAAATTGTACCTACAGCTACGTTTGCTTCTTTTGCAACTTGAGACATGGGAGTAGCGTGTACACCTTGTTTTACCACTAGTTCTAACATAGTGATAATTATGCGTTGTTTTTTGTCCATATAGTAGACGTTTTTAAAGGTAAAACGCAGTGATGCAAAGTTTAAGGGGACTATTTTACCTATCAGTTAACTTGTTATTCATTTTGAATGACAGTAATACATTGTGTGTTAAGGGAGTAACGTATTGAATGTTCATTCGGTATGCAAAATTACTAAAATAGTTTAATTTTTAAAGCTATCTTTGTAAAAATTTAGCATTTAAATGGATTTATCACGCTTTTCTAGTAACATTTATCTCAATACCATTAATAAAGGTTCTGTATCTTGGTCTTCACCAAGTAACATTGCATTAGTTAAATATTGGGGAAAAAAACAAACTCAAATTCCTGAGAATCCATCTATTAGTTTTACGCTAGATAATTGTAAAACAATAACTGTTTTAGATTTTGTTAAAAAAGAAACCCAAGACGATGTATTTTCTTTTGAAGTCTTTTTAGATGAAATACCTAAGCCTGAGTTTCATCCAAAAATCGAAACGTTTTTCAATCGTATTGAAGCCTATTTACCATTTTTAAAGCAATTTCATTTTACAATAAAAACTAAAAATACGTTTCCTCATAGTTCAGGAATAGCATCTTCTGCTTCTGGTATGAGTGCTTTAGCCTTGTGTTTGGTGAGTATAGAGAAACAGTTAAATCCAAACTTATCAGAGACAGAGTTTATTCAAAAAGCCTCTTTTTTAGCTAGATTAGGTTCTGGTAGTGCATGCAGAAGCTTAGAAGGAGATTTAGTGGTTTGGGGAACTCATCCAGAAATTGAAGGCAGTAATGATTTATTTGGTGTTAAATATCCATATAAAGTACACGATAATTTTAAAAATTATCAAGACACAATTTTATTAGTTGATAAAGGCGAAAAACAAGTTAGTAGTACAGTTGGACATAATTTAATGTATGGTCATCCTTTTGCTAGTCAGCGTTTTGGTCAAGCAGTAGATAATATATCTAAAATTAAATTAATATTAGAATCTGGAGATTTAGAAGCGTTTATAGCCTTGGTTGAAAGTGAAGCATTAACTCTTCACGCAATGATGATGACTAGTATGCCATATTTTATATTAATGAAACCAAATACGCTTCAAATAATTAATAGAATTTGGAGTTTTAGAGAGGAAACAAAACTGCCAATAAGTTTTACTTTAGATGCAGGAGCAAATGTACATGTTTTATATCCAGAGCAATATACTGATGACATTTTAAAATTCATTCAGGATGAGTTAGTTGCATATTGTCAAAACGGTCACTATATTTGTGATAAAATTGGTTTTGGTGCAAAACAATTGTAACTTTATACATCAAATCATCATATAGCTTATGAAAGGTCCTTTATTTTATTCAAAGATTTTATTGTTCGGTGAGTACGGAATTATCAAAGACTCTAAAGGACTGTCTATACCCTATAATTTTTATAATGGTGCACTAAAGACTGAAGATAACCCTTCAGAAGAAGCTGTTAACTCCAATAAAAGCTTAAAGGCTTATGCGGATTACCTAGCTAAAATGGATCAAGATTTAGTGGTTTTTGATATTAAATCTTTACAACAAGACGTAAAAGGTGGTATGTATTTTGACTCGTCAATACCTCAAGGTTATGGTGTTGGTAGTAGCGGAGCTTTAGTTGCTGCTATTTATGATAAATATGCATCAGATAAAATAACAGTTTTAGAAAACTTAACTAGAGAAAAATTATTGACTTTAAAGTCGATTTTTGCAGAGATGGAATCTTTTTTCCATGGAAAATCTTCAGGCTTAGATCCTTTAAACAGTTATTTAAGCTTACCAATTTTAATAAATTCTAAAGAAAACATCGAAGCTACAGGTATACCAACTCAAAGTAGTGATGGACAAGGCGCAGTGTTTTTGTTAGATTCTGGTATTACTGGAGAGACAGCACCAATGGTAAGTATTTTTATGGAAAACATGAAAAATGATGGTTTCCGAAAAATGCTTAAAAATCAGTTTATTAAACATACAGATGCTTGCGTTGAAGACTTTTTAAAAGGTGATGTAAAGTCATTATTTAAAA
Organism: Olleya sediminilitoris; assembly: GCF_016785945.1. Lineage (GTDB taxonomy): Bacteria > Bacteroidota > Bacteroidia > Flavobacteriales > Flavobacteriaceae > Olleya > Olleya sediminilitoris. The sequence continues at coordinate 201,067 of NZ_JAEMEF010000003.1, forward strand.
ACACTAAGCAATTGTCTAAAGTGGTTTTTAACAATTTTAAACCAATGATTCCTGCTCAATTCCATGAACTATGGAAAAAAGGAATAGACACCAATGATTACTACCTTAAACTTTGCGGTTCAGGAGGTGGAGGCTACATGTTAGGTTTTACTCAAGATATTAAAAAAGCAGAACAAGCACTTAAAGATTATAAATTAGAAGTAGTTTATAACTTTTAAACTCTACAATAAATTTTAATGTTTAACAGGAAACAAAAACACATATTACTTAAGTTTTTTAGTATGTTTTCTGTAGTAAGAGGCTACAATATTTTAATAGTAGTTATCGCACAATATCTTGCTTCCATTTATATTTTTGCATCAGATATGCCACTCAAAAAGGTGTTGTTTGATGTTAATTTATTAATGCTAGTTCTAGCAACAGCAGCTATTATTGCAGCAGGTTATATTATCAATAACTTTTACGACTCTGAAAAAGATTTAATTAATAGACCCAATAAAACAATGTTGGATAAGTTAGTAAGTCAAAACACCAAATTATCATTTTATTTCGTTCTTAATTTTTCGGCTGTTGTTATGGCAAGTTATGTGTCGTTTAAGCCTGTGTTATTTTTTTCATTTTACATTTTTGCTATTTGGTTTTATTCTCATAAACTTAAAAAAAGACCAATTATAGGAAATCTAGTTTCAGCGTTATTAACATTAACTCCGTTTTTTGTCATTTTCGTGTACTATTATAATTTTAAATATGTCATTTTAGTACATGCTGCTTTTTTATTTTTAATAATTTCAATTAGAGAACTAACTAAAGATTTAGAAAATATAAAAGGAGATCTGACTCAAAATTATAGAACTGTACCTATTGTATATGGTGAGGCTACCTCAAAACAAACAATTACAGCATTAGTTGTCGCAACATTGTTTCCTGTTTATTTTTTAATCGCAAAATTTGATATTGGTTACATGTATTTGTATTTTTTTATATGTGAAATTCTATTGATCATATATCTAATTTTACTTTGGAGTTTTTCAACTAAAACTCAATATTTGTGGCTGCATAATATTCTCAAATTTATAATTGTAGCAGGTGTTTTTAGTATTTTATTAATTGATGTTGATTTAGTTATTAACCGTATTATGTCAGTTAATTTTATTTAATAATTAACGATTAATAAGGTTTTTAATTTATAATGAAAAATTCGTTGTAGATTTGCAAAAAATAAATATTATGAGTAGACAACAAGGTGCTAATGGTAAAGGAAAGTCCTCTGGTAGAGGACGTGATAACTCAAAAAGCAAAACTTATGCTAGAGGTAACGCACCAGTTAAAAAGAAAACTACACCAAAATCTAATAGTAATCCTGATTTAATAAGGCTAAATAAATATGTTGCCAATTCTGGAATGTGTTCTAGAAGAGAGGCAGACCAACATATTGCAATGGGTTTAGTGACTGTAAATGGAAAGGTGATTTTAGAAATGGGTTATAAAGTAAAACTTGATGACGAAGTCCGTTATGATGGTGCACGTATTAATCCTGAGAAAAAAGCCTACGTTTTACTAAACAAGCCTAAAGGTTTTGCAACAACTACCAGCGAGCAAAAAGGACGAACTGTTATGGATTTAGTATCTAATGCAACTAATGCAAGAATAAAGCCAATTGGTCGTTTGGGACGAAACTCTACAGGACTTTTATTATTTACAAATGATGAGAAAGTAGTTAGCAGATTTACAAGTTCTAATAAAGGAGTTGAAAGATTATTTCATTTAGAATTAGATAGAAATTTAAAATTTGAAGATTTAAAAACGATTAGAGAAGGTTTTAAAATTGAAGGAAAGCAAATTAGTGTTGAAGAAATTGATTTTGTTAATAATACTAAAAACGAAATTGGTGTTAAAATAAAAAATACTGGTAATACAATTTTACATACCATTTTTGAACATTTTAAATATGAATTGGTTCGTATAGATTGTGTTCAAATTGCGCATTTAACCAAAAAAGATATTCCTAGAGGTAATTGGAAAATATTATCTCAACAAGAAGTAAATACTTTAAAAATGATGTAAAAAAAAGCGCTTATTATAAGCGCTTTTTTTTGTTTAGATTTTTTCTGTTTTAAAGTTTTTCATAAGTTAAGAAAGAAAACTCGTAATCATGTTCACTATCTTTTTTATGGAATGTGTTTTCAGTTTCTTTCCATACGTTTAGGTCAATTTCTGGAAAAAAGGTATCAGCATCAAATGTTGAATGTACGCGAGTTAATTCTATTTTAGTAGCATAAGGCATTGCAAGTTTGTAAATTTCTCCACCACCAATAATAAAAGGTTGGGTGTCGTTTTTAGCATGTGCTATAGCTGCATCTAAACTATTTACCACTATAACACCTTCAGGAGCATTGTAATTTGTCTGTCTAGATATTACAATGTGTGTACGGTTTGGTAGCGGTTTTGGAAAGCTCTCAAATGTTTTACGACCCATAATTATATGGTGTCCTGAGGTTAAGGTCTTAAAACGTTTCAAATCGTCACGTAAATGCCATATAAGGTCATTGTTTTTACCAATTTCATTATTTTGTCCAGCAGCAACAATCATTGTTAAAGTGTTAGTTTTTGATGAAATTTGTTTTTCAAAAACTTCACTTTTTGCAATATGAAGATCTTCTTTTTCAATTTGATGTTTTAATTTTTCAATTCTAACCTTCTGTTTGTTAACTAATTTTTCTAATTGCTTTTTCTCCCAATCTTTACCCATAAATTTAGAGGTTACAAACACACTAAATAAGTGGTATAAAAAGAAAAATAACCAAGCCATAATAGCAAACACAAACCAGTCAATACCAAAAAACTTTGTTTCTTTTCCTATACCTAAAACTGTATTAGCTAATATTATAAATACAGCACCAATTAAAAATATGACAAAGTGTGCATATAAACGTTTTTTTTGCTTGATTCTACGTTGTGCATTTTTTATAAGTTCTAATTGCTCCTGATCGATTTTAGGAGTCTCTTTTTTCTTTTTTCCGAACATATATTAAGTTTATGATGTAAAGTTAGTGTTTTTATAATATTTAAGAATTTTATTTTTAAATGAAAGTTGTTTTAATTGATATTCAGTTGGTTAAGTTATTGATGTGGTTTTATTAATAACAATTTATTTCACTTAAATTAACAAAAAAAATATTTTCCCTTAGTATTTTTAATAATCTGATAAAAGTTTAAAATTAATTATTTTTTATTTTGAAGACTCAAAAAATCTTGTCTAATTTAGATACTATAAAACCTTTATATTATGGCTATTAAAAAACAATTTTTAAAAAGTAAACCTATTTGTAAAGTTACCTTTACAGTTCCAGCAGCTGAAGCAGAAGAAGTTGTTGTAGCAGGAAATTGGAACAATTGGAACACTAAAGCTGAACCATTAAAAAAATTAAAAAACGGAACTTTCAAAGGGACTGTAAATCTGGAATCAGGACAAGCATACGAATTTAAATATGTAGTCGATGGACAATGGCAAAATGAAGTAGAGGCAGATGCTTACACTTGGAATGATTATGCTGCCACAGATAATAGTGTAATTAATTTATAATAAAAAACGCTTATAATTTTAAGCGTTTTTTATTATGTAATTATTTTTATACTGCTACAGCTCCTTTAATGTGAGGATGTGGATTATAGTTTTCTAATTTGAAATCTTCAAATTTGAAATCAAAAATATCCTTCACCTCAGGATTGATTGTCATTGTAGGTAATGGTCTAATCTCTCTAGATAATTGTAATTCTAACTGTTTAATATGATTGCTGTAAATGTGAGCATCACCAAAAGTATGAACAAAATTACCAGCTTCATAACCACAAACCTGAGCTATCATCATTGTTAATAAAGCATATGAAGCAATATTAAATGGTACACCTAAAAAAGTATCTGCACTACGTTGATATAATTGACAAGACAATTTACCATTAGCTACATAAAATTGGAAAAAAGCATGACATGGTGGTAAAGCAGCTTTACCGTTAGCAACGTTTTCAGAAAAACTTTTTGAGGTATCAGGTAAAACAGAAGGATTCCATGCCGAAACTATCATACGTCGACTATCTGGATTGTTTTTTAAGCTATGTATAACGTCTTTTATTTGGTCTATCTCATCGTTGTTCCAATTTCTCCATTGGTGTCCATAAACTGGACCTAAATCCCCATTTTCATCTGCCCAAGAATTCCATATTTTCACACCATTATCTGTAAGATAATTGATGTTTGTATCACCATTTAAAAACCAAAGTAATTCATAAATTATAGATTTTAAATGTAGTTTTTTAGTAGTTACCATTGGAAAACCTTCACTTAAATCAAAACGCATTTGATATCCAAATACACTTTTGGTTCCTGTTCCTGTTCTGTCCTCTTTAGTGTTTCCGTGTTCTAATATGTGTTTAACTAGGTCGTGGTATTGTTTCATTTTACAAAATTTCTAATATTTAAAAGTATAAAAAAGGGTTAACATTAAAATGTTAACCCTAAATAATATATCATAAAGTTATTAACTTAACTATCCAATAATCATACCTGCTATTGTTGCAGATATTAATGAGGCTATTGTACCTCCAAGTAAAGCTTTCATACCAAATTTAGATAACGTTTTGCGTTGTCCTGGAGCTAGAGATCCTATTCCTCCAATTTGGATTCCTATAGAAGCAAAATTTGCAAATCCGCACAACATATATGTAGCCATTATTATAGACTTTTCATACGATAAATGCGTAGCATTTGCTACATTTTTTAGATCTGCTAATTGTATATAACCGATAAACTCACTAGCAGCTAACTTAATACCTAATAACTGACCCATCAATGCCATATCTTGTTTAGCGACACCTATTAGCCACATTAATGGTGCAAATATGTATCCAAGTATTAATTCTAAAGATAAAGCTGTGTAACTGGTATTGGTTTTAATCCAATCATTAATGTAAGTTATGTCTCCAACCCAACCTAAAATACCATTTACCATGGCTATAAAGGCAACAAATACTAAAAGCATGGCACCTACATTAACAGCAAGTTTTAAACCTTCGGTTGTACCATTAGCTATAGCATCTAAAATGTTTGATCCAATTTTATCTTGAGATACTTCAACATCAGTATTAACATCTTCGGTTTGTGGAAATAATATTTTAGAGATTACAATTGCACCTGGAGCAGCCATTACAGATGCTGCCAATAAATGCTTAGCATAAAATAAACGCAATGTTTCATCATCACCTCCTAAAAAACCAATATATGCTGCAAGTACTGCACCTGCAACAGTTGCCATACCACCAATCATGACCAATAGCATTTCTGATTTAGTCATTTTTTCTAGGTAAGCTTTAATTAATAAAGGTGCTTCAGTTTGTCCCAAAAATATATTTCCTGCTACGCTTAAGCTTTCTGCTCCAGATATCTTCAGAGCTTTAGATAGCAACCATGCCATAGCTTGTACAACTTTTTGTATTATTCCTAAATAAAATAATAATGATGTTAATGCTGAAAAGAATATAATTGTAGGTAATACTTGAAAGGCAAAAATGAAACCAAAGGTATCCATGTCAACAACTAAACCTTCAAATAAAAATTTACTTCCAGCTCTAGTAAAATCTAAGACACTTATAAATAATCCTCCAACAAATTCAAAAGCGGTTTTTATAAATTCTACTTTTAAAACTCCTATGGCAATAAGTAATTGGAAAGCCAAACCTATTCCAACAATTTTCCAATCTATTGCTTTTCTATTACTACTAAATAAAAATGCTATAAAAATTAGTGACAACATTCCCAGTGATCCTCTCCAAAAACTTGTAAAGGTAAAACCACTACTTGGAATAATTTTTTCAGTTTCTGACACTAAGGTTTGGTCAGCAAGTTTTTCTTTAACATTAAAAGCGTAAATGTTTTCTTTTGATTTAAGTACTAAAGTCGAATCTGTAAGTTTTTGAACCTTAAATCTTTTTACTAAATCTGCAGGTGTATCGTAATAAAATACTAAAACATTATTTTGATGTATATAATCTCCCGATGACTTGTTGTAGCTAAAGGTTCCTTTTTTTATTGATAAAACATCTTTATTGGATAGGTTGATGTTTATTAATTCTAGTTTAGATTGACTAGCTTCTAATTGCCAATCTTTTTCGATATTTTGAGCAAAACTTGAAGCAGCACTTAATAGTATAGCTACAATCGCTAGTGTAAATTGTTTCATTGTAAAGGGATTAGCGTTTAGAGATTTCGTCTCTTATTTTAGCTGCTTTTTCATAATCTTCATTATTGACAGCTTCTTCTAAGAGGTTATGTAATTCCTCTGTAGATTTAGATATATAATCGTCTTGAGTTTGTTCTATTTCAAATTCTTCATTTAAAATATCATCTACTAAAATGTTATCAGGATCTTCGTCTTTAGTAGGATCTACTTTTAGATAAATTCCGGCTTTATCTAGTATGTTTTTATAAGTAAATATAGGTGCTTGAAAACGTAATGCTAATGCAATTGCATCACTAGTTCTGGCATCAATAATTTCTTCTATTTTATCACGTTCGCAAATTAGTGATGAGTAAAAGACACCATCCACTAACTTATGAATAATAACTTGCTTAACAACAATATCAAACCTGTCAGCAAAGTTTTTAAATAAATCGTGAGTTAATGGTCTTGGAGGTTTAATTTCTTTTTCTAATGCTATAGCAATGGATTGTGCTTCAAAAGCACCAATAACGATAGGTAGTTTACGATCACCATCGACTTCATTTAAAATAAGTGCATAAGCACCATTTTGTGTTTGGCTGTAAGAAATACCTTTAATATTTAATCGGACTAAACTCATAGTATATAAAAAACAAAGAACCGTTTAAATTAGGACTTTACCAAACTACAATAAGTAGTTTTTGTACATAATTTAAACAGTCCTTTGTTAATAAGAACTTAAATTTACTAAAAATTATGCGTTTGCTGCTTTAAACGCTTTTAATTTTTCGATAAGTTGTGGTACAACCTCAAAAGCATCACCTACAACTCCGTAATCTGCTGCTTTAAAGAAAGGTGCTTCTGGATCTGTGTTAACAACTACTTTAACTTTAGAGGCATTAATACCTGCTAAGTGTTGTATTGCTCCAGAAATACCAATGGCTATATATAAGTTAGACGCTACAGGTTTTCCAGTTTGTCCTACGTGCTCACTGTGTGGTCTCCATCCTAAATCAGAAACTGGTTTAGAACAAGCTGTTGCAGCACCTAAAACGTCTGCTAATTCTTCAACCATTCCCCAGTTTTCTGGTCCTTTTAATCCACGACCTGCAGACACAACTATTTCAGCATCAGCAATAGTTACTTTGTCTGTTGCTTTGTCTACAGACTCTACAGTAACTCCTGATGTTGGTAAGCTAGGCGAGAAATCTTCTGCTGCAGCATCACCAGCAGTTTCTACCAATCCAAATGAGTTGTTAGATACTCCAACAATTTTCACATCTGTATCAATAGTTGTAAGGTTAAATGCTTTGTTAGTAAATGCAGTACGTTTTACTGTAAATGGAGCAGTAGAGCTTGGTGCTTCTACTACGTTTGAAGCATAACCTGCTTCTAGTCCAACTGATAAAATTGGAGCTAAATATTTACTGTCTGCACTTTGGCTAACAATAACTACTTTTGCGTCTTCATTTTTTGCTGCTTGAGCAATTGCAGAGGCATAAGATTTTGCATTAAAGTTATTTAATGAAGCGTCAGATATTTTTAATACCTTATTAACTCCATATTGTCCTAATTCTGAAACATCATTAGCGTTAACTGCAACAGCAGTAACAGTTGTTCCCATTTGGTCTGCAACTGCTTTGGCGTATGATGCAACTTCAAGAGCGGTTTTTTTAAACGCTCCGTTTTCTGATTCTGTATATACTAAAACTGACATATTTTTTTGTTTTGTCATCCTGAACTTGTTTCAGGATTTCATTAATATTTTGTTAACTTTTAAAGATTCCAAATCAAATTTGGGATGAATTAATTTTAAATTAAATCACTTTAGCTTCGTTATGTAATAAGCTAACTAACTCGTCTAAATTGTCTGGAGCAACTAATGTTACTGCACCTTTAGGAGCTGGTTTTTCAAATTTAACAGTAGTCGTTTCTACTGTAGCACCTGTTGGCTCAACAACTGTTAAAGGTTTTTTTCTAGCCATCATGATACCTCTCATGTTAGGTATACGTAAATCACTTTCTTCAACTAATCCCTTTTGACCTGCAATAACTAAAGGTAAAGTTGTGCTAACAGTTTCTTTTCCTCCATCAATTTCTCTTGTAGCTTTAGCATTTGTTCCGTCTAACTCTAAACTAATACAGTTAGTTACAAAATTAGCTTCAATCATTTCTGCAACCATACCAGGTACCATTCCACCATTGTAGTCTATAGATTCACGACCAGCAATGACTAAATCATAACTACCTTCTTTTACAACGTTTGCAATTTCTTTAGCAACTTGGTATCCATCTTTAGCTTCTGCATTTACTCTAATTGCAGTATCTGCTCCAATAGCTAATGCTTTACGTAATGTAGGTTCTGTTTCAGCACCTCCAACGTTAACTACATCTACAGATGCACCTTGTTTTTCTTTAAACCACATAGCACGAGTTAAACCAAATTCGTCATTTGGATTAATTACATATTGTACTCCTGTTGTGTCAAATTTTGAATCTCCATCTGTAAAATTAATTTTTGATGTCGTATCTGGCACATGACTAATACACACTAAAATTTTCATATTTATTCTGTTTTTATGAGTTCTTTTATGTTAGATTTAATCAACTATAACGATATAGTTAGTCTAACTTTTCTTTAAATTTCGATAAAATTTAAGATTATAAAAAGCTCTTAAATCTTACGGTTACGAAGATAATTATTTATTTCTTAAAAATACTATGCATGCATAGTAAATTTTAAATAATTCTTTAGTTAAAAGTTTTTCATTTATTGTTATTTTTGCTTTTCAAATTATTATTTAGATGAAGACAATTCAATTTAGAGAAGCTATTTGCGAAGCAATGAGCGAGGAAATGCGCAGAGATGAAAGCATTTTTTTAATGGGTGAAGAAGTAGCAGAATATAATGGTGCCTACAAAGCGTCAAAAGGTATGTTAGACGAGTTTGGTGCAAAACGTGTTATAGATACACCAATTGCAGAACTTGGTTTTGCAGGTATTGCTATTGGATCAACCATGACAGGTAACAGACCAATTGTAGAGTATATGACGTTTAACTTTTCATTGGTTGGTATAGATCAAATAATAAACAATGCAGCTAAAATTAGACAAATGTCTGGAGGACAATTTAATTGCCCAATAGTATTTAGAGGTCCTACAGCAAGTGCAGGTCAGTTAGCAGCAACACACTCTCAAGCTTTTGAAAATTGGTTTGCAAACACACCAGGTTTAAAAGTAGTTGTCCCATCTAATCCATATGATGCTAAAGGATTATTAAAATCTGCAATACGTGATAACGATCCAGTGATTTTTATGGAAAGTGAGCAGATGTATGGTGATAAAGGTGAAGTGCCAGAAGGTGAGTACACTATCCCATTAGGAGTTGCAGAAATTAAAAGAGAAGGAACAGATGTAACAATTGTATCGTTTGGTAAAATTATAAAGGAAGCTTATATCGCTGCAGATAAATTAGCAGAAGAAGGTATTTCTTGTGAGATTATAGACCTTCGTACGGTTCGTCCAATGGATAGAAAAGCTATTTTAGAGTCTGTTAAGAAAACGAATAGATTAATTGTGTTAGAAGAAGCTTGGCCTTTTGGTAATGTAGCAACTGAAATCACATATTTAGTACAAAGTGAAGCATTTGATTATTTGGATGCTCCTGTAGTAAAAATTAATACAGCAGATACACCTGCACCATACTCTCCAGTATTGTTAGCAGAATGGTTACCAGACCATAAAGATGTTATTGCAGCTGTAAAAAAAGTAATGTACAAATAAAAAATGTACATTTAGATATATCAAAAGCTTCATTAGCACGTTTTGTTGATGAAGCTTTTTTGTTTTTTAATCCCCAAATATGACTAGTAGACTTTTTTATTTTTGTTTTCTTATTGGTACCATTTGTACATTTGCACAAACTAAAGTTAGTGGACATGTCTACGATGAGAATAACCAACCAGTTTCCTTTGCAAATGTAGTGTTTAAAGGGAGTTCTGTTGGAGTAATAACCAACGAAGATGGACGTTTTTACATGGAAGATGATAATACTTGGGACACGTTACTAGTGTCTTTTATTAGTTTTGAAACCCAAGAAATTTCATTGGATAAAAAAGTAAACTATGATTTAAAAGTGGTTTTAAAAGAAGAAGTTGCAGCTCTTGATGAAGTTGTAATTGTTTCTGGTAAACAACCTAAAAAAAATAATCCTGCTATTGATATTTTAAGAAAAATTTGGGCTAATAAGCGTAGTAACGGATTAAAAAAATACAAACAATACCAATACGATAAATATGAGAAAGTAGAGTTTGACCTTAATACTATAGACAGTTCTTTAATAGAAAGTAAATTGTTTAAAGGTATGGAGTTTGTTTTTGAGCAAGTAGATACTTCAAGCGTTACAGGTAAAACCTATTTGCCCATGTTTATTAATGAGTCTTCAAGTCAAGTTTATGGAGATAACTTAATTAATCAAAAACGTGACGTTTTAAAAGGAAACAAAAATTCTGGTTTTAGTAATAACCAAATTATTATAGATTTTGTAGACGATTTGTATTCAGATTATGATGTCTACGATAACTATTTAAAGTTTTTTGACAAAAGCTTTACAAGTCCAATTTCTAGAACAGGGATCCAAACCTATAATTACGTTTTAGCAGACAGTAGTTACATAGACAATAAATGGTGTTACAACATTATTTATTATCCAAGACGTAAAAACGAACTAACTTTTAAAGGCGATTTTTGGGTTGCAGATACCACTTATGCAATTAAAGAAATTAACATGCAAGCCTCTAAAAGTGCTAATATAAACTGGGTAAAAGAAATTTATATAGAGCAAGAGTTTGAAGTGTTAAACGATTCAGTCTTTCTTATAAAACGTGATTATTTTATGAGTGATTTTGCTTTTAATAAAAAAGAAAAATCCAAAGGTATTTATGGAAAGCGTACAACCTTATATGATAATTATAAGTTTGATATCGAGAAAGACCCAAAATTTTACAAAGAAAAAGTATATAGTTTTGATCAAGATTTATACAATCAAGATGATAGCTTTTGGGAGAAAAGCAGAATGGAATCCTTAAATAAAGACGAAAAAGGAGTTTATGTCATGTTAGACTCGCTTAAAAATACCAAAAAGTTTAAACGTCTGTATAACTTAGGAAGTATTTTAGCATCTGGTTATATAGAGTTTCCTGATTTAAATTTAGATTATGGACCTATTTTTTCAACCTTTGGTTACAATGATGTTGAAGGTTTAAGACTTAGAGCTGGAGGACGTACCTATTTTGGACAAAACGATTTATGGCGAATTGAAGGATTTACAGCCTACGGATTTAGAGATAATAAATTTAAATATGGATTATCTGGTAAATGGTTATTAGATAAAAAAAGTCGTTTAATTATTTCTGGAGGTAATCGAAGAGATGTTGAGCAGATAGGAGCCAGTTTAACCACTAGTACAGATGTTTTAGGTCGAAGTTTAGCCAGTAGCTCTGTAGTTGGAACTGGGATTAATGATAAGTTAACAAATATAAATTTAAGTACATTATCAATCGAAGCTGAGCCCTTTAGAAACTTTATAACTCGTCTAAGTACAAGTTACAGGACGTTAGAGTCTGCATCGCAAACGTTTAGTTTGGATTATTACACAGACAATACCCAAACAACAACAGAGTCAGAAATTAAACAATACGAAACCTCAATGTCAATGTCCTTTTTTCCTAAAAGAGAAATGACAGGTTTTGGTGTAGAACGACGTACTAAAAATGATGATTTTGCAAGACTATTTGCACAAATAACCTTAGGAGATAAAAGTATTTTAAATAGTGATTTTGATTATACACGCTTACAGTTTTCTTACACACAACCTTGGTCTTTAGGTGGATTTGGACGCCTGTTTACTACCATTGAAGCAGGTAAGATTTTTGGAGAAGTGCCATTAGGATTGCTAAGTGTAGTACCTGGTAATCAAAGTTATTTTTCAATATATAACACATTTTCTAATTTAGATTTTTACGAGTTTGTAACCGATGAATATGCAACATTACACATAGAGCATAATTTTAATGGTCGTTTATTTTCCCGTATTCCATTTCTTAAAAAATATAATTTAAGAGCCATTGTTGGAGCAAGAGGTGTGATAGGAGATGTAAGTCAAGAAAATAGAGCTATTAATGCCTCTGGATTATTGTATAGAGCACCAAGTAAAGAAGCTTATTACGAGTATAGTGTTGGTGTAGGTAACATCTTTAAAGTGTTTAGAATAGATTTTAATTTTAGAGGAAACTATCTAAATCCAATAACTAATCCTGACGCCAGAAAATTTGGTGTTACAGGTAGTTTTGGATTTTATTTTTAACAATACCTAAAGTAGGCTATGTAAATCCGCAAAATTATCTTGTCAAAACCTTAAAAATCTCGTACTTTCGCAATCTGAAAAAGTTCAATTTGAAATATAATTTAGCTTAAATAAAACCAATATATAAAGTTTATGAGTCAAGAAGCAAATCTAACATTTGACGTATTAATAGAGATACCAAAAGGAAGCAGAAATAAATATGAATACGATTTTGAATTAAATAAAATCCGTTTTGATCGTATGTTATTTTCTTCAATGATGTATCCAGGAGATTACGGTTTTATACCAGAAACATTAGCATTAGATGGTGATCCATTAGATGTTTTAGTTTTAGGTCATGAACCAACATATCCAATGGTAGTAATGGAAGTTAGACCAATTGGTGTTTTCCATATGACAGACGAAAAAGGACCAGACGAAAAAATTATCTGTGTACCAGTTTCAGATCCAATCTGGAGTAATAATAATGATATTAGTGATTTAAATCCACATAGATTAAAAGAAATCGAACACTTCTTCAAAGTTTATAAAGATTTAGAAAAGAAAAAAGTAGATACAGGTGGATGGGGAAATGCTGAAGAAGCTGTAAAAATCTTTCACGAATGTGTTGATCGTTATGATAAAAGCGAACATAAAGATAAACGTACTTTTGCTATCTAATTAGTAAAAAATATAACATAATTTTAAAGCCTTTCACTTTATAAAGTGAAAGGCTTTTTTTATTGTTTCAATTAATAGTGTTGGTTGTGATATTTGTTGTTTGGTTTGATGATTAGTTAGTATTGTGCTTTTCTTGATGTGTTTTATTGATGATATCTTTATTTAATGGTTAAAAATATTAGATATTAATATTTTTGTTTTAATTGATTTTGTTACATTTACGAGAACTAAAAAACTATTAATACTAATTAATCAAAAAAACTTATATGGAATCAATGATGATATGGATGCCTATTGTTATGGCAATTTTAGGCTTAATTTATATGGTTGTCAAACAATCTTGGGTTATGAAGCAAGACGCTGGAGATGGAAAAATGAAAGAGATTTCAGATCATATCTACCAAGGTGCTTTAGCTTTTCTAAATGCCGAGTACAGATTGCTAGCTGTTTTTGTAGTTATAGTCAGTGTGCTATTAGCAGTGGTCGCTTATTTTGTGCCAACAACTAGTTATTTAATTGTAATAGCATTTATTTTTGGAGCTGTATTTTCTGCTTTCGCAGGAAATATTGGAATGAAAATAGCAACTAAAACAAATGTTAGAACAACTCAAGCTGCTAAAACTAGTTTACCAAAAGCCTTAAATATCTCTTTTGGTGGAGGTACAGTTATGGGACTTGGTGTTGCTGGACTTGCAGTGTTAGGTTTAACAGCTTTTTTTATTGTGTTTTATAAGTTTGTGTTTATGCCTGAGGGTTGGACCAATACTGATGATATGACTTTAGTCCTAGAAACTTTAGCTGGTTTCTCATTAGGAGCAGAATCTATTGCATTATTTGCACGTGTTGGTGGTGGTATTTATACTAAAGCTGCAGATGTTGGTGCAGATTTAGTTGGTAAAGTAGAAGCAGGAATTCCAGAGGATGATCCTAGAAATCCAGCAACTATTGCAGATAATGTTGGAGATAATGTTGGTGATGTTGCTGGTATGGGAGCCGATTTATTTGGTTCGTATGTTGCAACAGTATTAGCAGCAATGGTTTTAGGTAATTATGTTATAAAAGATATGGGAGGAAATATAGCTGATGCATTTGGTGGTATTGGTCCTATTTTGCTGCCTATGGCAATAGCTGGAGCAGGTATTATTATTTCAATAATTGGTACTGTTTTAGTAAAAATTAAAAGTAATGATGCTAAAGAAGCTCAAGTTATGGGAGCTTTAAACTTAGGTAACTGGGTGTCAATTGCATTAGTTGCAGCAGCTTGTTTTGGATTAGTAACTTGGATGCTTCCCGAGACTATGCAAATGAAATTTTTTGGTGAAGGTACTCTAGAAATTTCTTCGATGCGTGTCTTTTATGCAACCTTAGTTGGATTATTTGTTGGTGCAGTGATTTCTTCTGTAACCGAGTATTATACTGGCTTAGGTAAAAAGCCAATCTTAAAAATTGTACAACAATCTAGTACAGGAGCAGGAACAAATATTATTGCAGGATTAGCAACAGGTATGATTTCTACTTTTCCTTCTGTATTGCTATTTGCAGGAGCAATTTGGTCCTCTTATGCTTTAGCAGGATTTTATGGTGTCGCTTTAGCAGCATCTGCTATGATGGCTACTACAGCTATGCAATTAGCAATTGATGCTTTTGGACCAATTTCTGATAATGCAGGTGGAATTGCAGAAATGAGCGAGCAAGACCCTATCGTTAGAGAGCGTACAGATATATTAGATTCGGTTGGAAATACAACTGCAGCTACAGGTAAAGGATTTGCTATTGCCTCTGCAGCATTAACCTCATTAGCACTATTTGCAGCTTATGTAACCTTTACAGGTATTGATGGAATTAATATTTTTAAAGCACCTGTTTTAGCAATGTTATTTGTAGGAGGTATGGTACCAGTTGTATTTTCAGCTTTAGCTATGAATGCAGTTGGTAAAGCAGCTATGGAGATGGTACAAGAAGTCCGTCGTCAGTTTAAAGATATTCCTGGTATTATGGAAGGTACAGGTAAGCCAGAATACGATAAATGTGTAGCAATATCTACACAAGCGTCTTTAAAAGAAATGATGTTGCCTGGTTTATTAACTATCGGATTTCCTTTGGTTATTGCTTTTGTACCAATGTTATTTGGAATGAATCCTATGGCTATAGCCGAAATGTTAGGAGGTTATATGGCAGGTGTAACTGTGTCTGGTGTTTTATGGGCAATTTTTCAAAATAATGCTGGTGGAGCATGGGACAATGCTAAAAAGTCTTTTGAAGCTGGTGTAGAAATTAATGGCGAAATGACCTTTAAAGGAAGTGATGCGCATAAAGCAGCAGTAACAGGAGATACTGTTGGTGACCCGTTTAAGGATACTTCAGGTCCATCTATGAATATATTGATTAAATTAACCTGTTTAATAGGTTTAGTAATTGCTCCAATTTTAGGAGGTCATACAGAAACTGGTGTCGCTAATACCAAAGAAATTACTATTGAAAAGGAAATGAAGATTGAAAATAATACAGCTGTAGCTACAATAGTTTATACTGTAATTGAAAACGGAAAAGTGGTAACTAAAGAGGAGACTTTTGAAGGTTCTAAGTTAGATGTAGAAGCAAAAATTAAGGACTTTGAAAAAGATAATAATCAAGCCAATGAAGCCAATAAAAAAATAATTCAGAACGTAAATATTACAAAAGGTTAATCTGTCCTTTAAAATTAAAAATTTTAAACCTGCTAATTTGATTAGCAGGTTTTTTTTGTATTATATTTGAGGTAATGAGTTGGTTTAGGAAAGATCCGTTACAAATTATTTCGTTTTTAAGTTATGGTACGTCAAACCATTTCTATCATCGTGGACGTGCGTTAGAGGATGAGACTATTGATTTAGATCAAAAAAGTTTGTATAATCTTATTTTAAATACGTGGAAAAGATTTGAAACAGACGAAATCAAAAATACTAAGTTAAAGGTGACTTTACCTAATAATAAGGTGTTTTATGTCCAAACTGATAAAGATGGTTATTATAAAATTGAAGAAAATATTGATGGATTGGAGCTATTAATTAATAGTGAAGGTTGGTTAAATTTTGAAGTATCTTACAGTGAGCCATCTATAAAGAGGACCATTCAAAATAAAAATAAATTCCCAGCCGAGTTATTAATACCAAAATTAGATTCTGATTTTGCTGTGATTAGTGATATTGATGATACAATATTACACACAGGTGTTGTATCTATTTTAAAATGGCGTGTATTATATAATACGTTTTTAAAACATGCCCAAAATAGAATTCCGTTAGAAGGTGCTGCAGATTTTTATCACTTATTACATAAAGGTCCAAGTGGTAATAAGGCTAATCCTATTTTTTATGTTAGCCACAGTCCTTGGAATTTGTATCGCTATTTAGAGTTTTTTTTAAGAACTAATAATTTTCCTAAAGGTCCTATTTTACTTAGAAGTTTTAAAACCATTTTTAAAAAAAAGTCTTCGACTTGTAAGCCAGATAAGCAGTTGGAGATTGAAAATATTTTGAAAACTTATCCTGATTTACCTGTTATTTTGGTTGGTGATAGTGGAGAGCACGATCCTGATATTTACTTAAAATTAGTAAATACGTATCCTAATAGGATTAAGGCTGTGTATTTAAGAAGTGTGGATGATAAGCGTAAGACTAAACGTGTTAAGGACTTGTTGTCTAATTATAAAGACACACCTGTGTTATTAGTTAACTCTAGCAAAGAGGCTATTATACATGCTAAAAGTCATGGGCTTATCAAGTAAGCCTGCGTTAGTGATAGTAGTGGCATCCTTTTTTATATTGTTTTACTGTTTTATGAATTATGAGCAAAATAGTTATAAAACAAATAAAAAAGATATAACGGATAGCACGACGTTTATACTGAACTAAATTCAGGATAAAGGTAACGCCCAAATTATTTTTTTAGAACAAGCCGTTTATTTCGGCGTCTATTTTATTAATTATAAATCCTAAGTCTTCAGGATTTGCCACAAAGTCCATATTGTCTACATCTATTACTAATAGGTTGCCTTTATTGTAACCATGTATCCAAGCTTCGTAACGCTCATTAAGCCTGCTTAAATAGTCGATGCTTATTGAGTTTTCATAGTCACGTCCACGTTTATGTATTTGAGAGACTAAATTTGGAATGGAGCTTCGTAAGTAGATTAGTAAGTCTGGTCCTGCAACAAAACCTTCCATTAGCTCAAAAAGGGATTTGTAGTTTTCAAAATCACGGTTGGTCATCAAGCCCATCGCATGTAAGTTAGGTGCAAAAATGTGTGCATCTTCATAAATGGTTCGGTCTTGAATAATATCTTTTCCGCTTTCGCGAATTTGTGATACTTGTCTAAAACGACTATTTAAAAAGTAAACTTGTAGATTAAAGCTCCAACGCTCCATTTGATTGTAAAAATCGTCAAGATATGGGTTGTCTACAACGTCTTCTAACTGAGCTTCCCAATTAAAATGTTTGGCTAATAAATTTGTAAGCGTTGTTTTTCCTGCTCCTATGTTTCCTGCTATGGCAACGTGCATGATTAGTCTATTTTAAATTGGTATTGATAAAGTGTTTTGCGACTGTAAATATACAGGATTTGATTGGTTACAGAAAACTGACTTATTAACATATTTGGTAATGCCATGGAAGACAGAGACTTGGTTTTGTGATTATAATAAATTAATCCATTTTCTTTTTTTATTACTAGATCTTCATTGTTTACTTTTACGCTTAAATAGTTGTCATTTTTTATTTTATAAACCAAACTTCCAAAATAATTATAGCAGTACAGGTAGTTTTGTGTAAGTAACCAACAGTAATTATAGCTGCTGGTTATGCCTAAAACTTTTGAGGTTATTGGTATGGTTTTATAACGCGTAGTTTGTGTTTTGTAATCATATAGCTCCAAATACTGAAAATCTTGATTAAATAACCAAAGCGTATTGTCAAAACCTGTTGTTATGTGTGAAATATTTTTATAACTATCTAATGCGTTAAAGTCTATTTTAAATATTTCGGTTAACCTATTATCTAAAATAACTACTGTATTAAGATCTGCATAAAAAGCATTAATTTTTAATGGATTAAAAGTGTGTACACTGGTAATGTTTCCTAACTGAATACTACTGTAATTATAAGTGTTGTTTTTACTTTTTTTAATTAAAATATTGTCTTTAATGATGTAAAGATTGTCAAAATTATTTTTAGCTATAAAAAGGTCTGCATTTATACTATCTTTTTGTATTAGTTGTGTGGTTATTGGTTGTTGCGCCAATAATGAAACTGATATAAAATAAATAGTGATTAGGATATATTTCATGAATTACCAATGTACAAAAAGTAATCCAAAATGTAACAAGTTAATATTTAAGTCTACAAATTTAATTATTAGCATTTTTTTAACATTTAATAATTAAACTATTAAGATTCTATAAGGTCTTAACATAGTATTAATACAATAAACATATAATAATGAGATTAAAATCTACCTTTAAAAGCCTAACTATTGCATTGGTTATGGTTATTACCGCTAATAGCTTTGCTCAAGATAGTTTTCAGGGTCAAGCTATATACATGTCAAAAACTACTGTAGATATGGAAAGTTTTGGTGGTCGTGATATGAGTCCTGAACGTAAAAAGGCAATCACAGAGCGTATGAAAAGTATGCTTGAAAAAACATTTATTTTAGATTTTAATAAAACCGAATCAACATATAAAGAAGATGAAGCTTTAGAGTCGCCAGGTGGTGGACGTGGTTTTAGATTTGGAGGAATGACCTCTGCTGGAACTGTTTACAAAAACGTTAAAGACAATCAATTATTACAAGATCAGGAGTTTTTTGGAAAACAATTTTTAATCAAAGATAGTCTTACAACTTTTGAATGGAAAATGAGTGGTGAGTCTAAGCAAATTGGACAATATACATGTTTTAAAGCTACAGCAACAAAAAAAGTTGATGCTGCTGATTGGACGAATATGAGACGTAGAGGAGGAAAAGATGGAAGACAAGATAATGATAAAAAAGATACAGCTGAAGCTAAACAAGATAGTACAAAGGTAAAAGGAGATAAAGATCCTTTTGAAAATATTGAAATACCTGAAGAAGTAGAGGTTACTGCTTGGTATACTATGAGTATTCCAGTAAATAGTGGGCCAGGCGAATATTGGGGATTGCCAGGTTTAATTTTAGAGGTTAACTCTGGACGTACAACAATTTTGTGTACCAAAATTGTGTTAAATCCAGCAGATAAAGATGAAATTAAAAAACCAACTAAGGGTAAAGAAATCTCTCAAGAAGATTATCAAGCTACTGTTAAAAAGAAAATGGAAGAAATGCGCGAAATGTTTAGATCAAGAGGAGGTCGTGGTGGACGTGGTCGTAATTAATTTTTAAATAAACCAATCAAAAAAACTTATGAAACACATATTTACACTACTACTTTTATTAGTGGTTACAACTTCTTTTGCTCAAGTTAAATTTGAGGGAGTTGTCAAAGATAGTTTAGGTGTTGGTTTAGAGCTGGCCAATGTGGTTGCTATAAATCAAGAAACTAAGGCTTTAGAAGCTTATGCTATTACTAATGATAAAGGTCGATATAAATTAAATTTAGATGTCAATTCGGCTTATAGTATTCAGGTTAGTTATATAGGAATGCAACAAATTTCTGAAACTATTAATACTAAAGAAGTTGATATAACTAAAAATTATACGATGTCTATAGATAATAGTTTAGATGAAGTTGAAATCACCTATGAAATGCCAGTAACCATAAGTGGAGACACAATTACTTACAATGCAGATTCTTTTAAAAACGGAACAGAAAGAAAACTTGGTGATGTACTAGAAAAAATGCCAGGAGTAGAAATTAATGATGATGGTGAAGTAGAGGTCGAAGGTAAAGCTGTTGGTAAAGTCATGATTGATGGTAAAGAGTTTTTTGATGGAGATACTAAATTAGCGACCAAAAATATTCCTGCTAATGCAATAGATAAAGTGCAAGTTTTGAAAAATTATAGTGAAGTTGGACAGCTTAGTGGTGTAACTAACAATCAAGATAATATTGCAATAAATATTAAATTAAAAGAAGGAAAGAAAAACTTCTGGTTCGGAACTGTTACAGGTGGTTTAGGAGATTCAAAATCAGGTGAATTATATTTATTTCAACCTAAATTATTTTATTATAGTCCAGCAAAAAGTATCAATTTTATTGGTGACTTAAATAATATTGGTGAGTTAGCTTTATCACGTCGTGATATGTTTAATTTTTCAGGTGGCTTCCAACAACCTAGTCAGCAAAGTGGTACCAATATTAGTTTAGGAAGTAACGATTTAGGGTTTAGACAATTACAAAACAATCAAGCTAAAAGTATTGATACAAAATTTGCAGCTGCTAACTTTAGCTTTTCACCTAAAAGCACTTTGGATTTAAGCGGATTTGCAATATTAGCAAGTAGCAGAATAGAGTTGCAAGAAAATAGCTCGGTATTTTACACAGATCAATCTTTAGATATTCCGGATGAAAATACGTCTAGTAATACCAAACAAAAAAGTGATTTAGGGTTGTTTAAATTTAGTGCAAAATATAAGCCCAATCCTAATAATCAGTTAGATTATGATATACTTGGAAGAGTGTCTAAAGACGAACAGTTAAACGGAACCTTTTCTAGTGTTATTGGACAAATTGATCAAAACGAAGAGACAACTCCCTTTAAAATAAATCAAAACTTGAATTATTATTATACCATGGATGAGGATAATATTTTTGCACTTTCTGTTCAACATTTATTACAAGATGAAGATCCTTTTTATAATGCTATTCTACAAAATAATCCTTTAAATAATAATGATGCTGATAATGATCCTTTTGATGATACAGCTCAAGACTTAGGATTAGATGGTACACAAGTAACATATGATGTTAATCAAGAAAAGCGTGTAAAGACAAACCAATTAGATGCTAAAGTAGATTATTGGAATATTTTAAATAAGAAAAGCGATATTAATTTTACTGTCGGAACTATATATAGTAATCAGCAATTTGATTCTAATTTATTTCAGACTTTAGATGATGGAAGCGATTTAGAAACAGACACAACACTAGAAGGTTTGTCAGACGAGAATGATATTAAATATACTTTTAGTGATGTTTATTTAGGTGCACATTACCGTATTAAAACTGGTAAATTTACAATAAGTCCAGGTGTATCAGCACATGCATATAGTGCAGTTAATAAACAATTTGGAACAAAAACTACGGATAACTTTTTTAGAGTTTTACCAGATTTAAATGTACGTGTACAGTTAAAAGGTAGCGAAACTTTAAATTTAACTTATAAAATGCAAACTCAGTTTACAGATGTTAATCAATTTGCTGAAGCAGTAGTGTTAAATAGTTATAATTCGACGTTTGCAGGTAATCCTGATTTAGAAAGTTCTTTATCTCATAATGTCAACTTAAGTTATTTTAGTTTTAATATGTTTAATTATACTAATGTTTTTGCATTTGTTAATTATAGTAAAAACATTGATAATATTAGAAACGTATCAGAGTTTCAACCAGGATCTGTTATTAGAATAAGTACTCCATTTAACTCTGGTTTAGAAGATGAAAGTTTAAATGTTAGTGGACGTTTTCAAAGACGATTTGGAAAACTTCAAGCTAGTGCAAGAGGGACTTTTGGTTATACAAAATTTAGTCAATTTATAAATGAAGAAATTTCGGTTAATCAAAATTACACACAAAGTTATACTGCACAATTACGTTCTAACTTTAACAATGCACCAAATTTTGAGTTGAGTTACCGTTATGGTTTAACTAATAGTGATCAAGGAGATCGTACAACTAAAATTTATACCAACGCACCTTCAGCTGAGTTTGATGCTTTAATTTTTAAAACGTTTACTTTTAAAACAGATTATACGTATAGTCGTCAAACTATTGATGGAGATAGTAATGGTTTTGGTCTATGGAATGCAAACTTAGCATATAGAAAAAGTAGTGATAGTAAATGGGAATATGAGCTTAAAGCAACTAACCTTTTAGATACAGCTTCAAGAATACAAAATAGTAATGGAGCCTTATCTGTAAGTACAAGCGAGTATTTTATACAGCCTAGATTTGTAACAGCAAGATTTATTTACAATCTATAAATTGATTAATAGCTAAATTAAAAACCCTTTTAATAATTACGTTTTAAGGGTTTTTTTATGTTTTTATAATATGCTAATTTCTTGTTTTACCACTCATTAATACGGTTTGAGTCTAGTTTTATAAAAATAAACACCAAAATAGTAAATCCCCAAAGTCCAGATCCACCATAACTAAAAAATGGTAGAGGTATACCTATAGTTGGTATTAATCCCATAACCATACCAATATTGATTAAAAAATGTAAAAACAAAATAGAGCCAACAGCATAGCCATACATCCTGCTAAATTGGTTTTTTTGTCGTTCGGCAAGAATTAAAATTCTTATAATTAATAATAAAAAGACAAGTACGGTTAAGAAACTTCCTACAAAACCCCATTCTTCACCAACAGTACTAAAAATATAATCAGTGTGTTGTTCTGGGACAAAGTTTCCGGTTGTACGTGTGCCTTCCAAAAAGCCTTTTCCCTTAAAACCACCACTGCTTATTGCTTTTTCAGATTCGTTTAAATTGTAAGCGACCGTTTTTTTCATTCGCTCTAATTTATCAGGATCTTTCTCTAAACTTAGCCATATTGTAATTCTGTCTTTTTGGTGAGCTGGTAATATATTATCATAAAAAAAACGGACACTAAAAGCCAAAGCAGTACATAAAAGTATTACTACAATAGGTTGAAAAATAGAAGGACGCTTTTTGCGTGTAAAGTAGTAGGTTAGTACAATAATTGCAGTTGTTAACAGTGTGCTTGTAGCTCCAAGTTTTAAAGCGAAAATAGAGAGTAAAATAAGTAATACTGCAACTATTAAATACATGTGTGGTAAGCCTTCTCTGTACAATACAAAGAAAAATGCACCATAAACAATTGCGCTTCCAGCATCAGGTTGTAATAAAACTAAAAAAGCAGGAACAACTATTATTGCAAATGTTTTAAGTTGATCATTAAATCGTTTTATATCTGTATTTAAATCGCTTACATATTTAGCTACAGCTAAAGCAGTTGCTACTTTTGCAAATTCTCCAGGTTGGAAGGTAAAACTACCAATAGGATACCAAGAGGTGGCTCCATTAATGTTTTTTCCAAAAATAAATAAGCCAGCTAAAGAGAGTAATGCTGAAAAATATATGATACTAGAAAAACGTTCGTAAAACTTAGACTCTATTGATAAAACCAAAATTATTAGTACTACAGAAAGCGCAATGAAAATAAGTTGTTTGCTGTAGTAATGAGAAAAATTTGAAAATTCTAAAGCTTCTCCAGAGTGTGAAGCAGATATGATGTTTACCCAACCAAAAATAACTAGTATAAAAAACAGTAGAATGGTTAACCAGTCAAATTTGTAATGTCTATCAGTTTGTCTTAACATTAATTTAGTTGGTTTAGTCGTTTTTTAAGTTTATAAAATTCTTCTGGTTTGACCACTTGTAATTGGCTTTGACCATTTATTTTAAAAGGTTCTCCAGAATAAGGTTTGGCATATTCGTTTTCTAACGTGTGATTTAACACCCAATCTTCTAAATCTGTTCTGCTAATACTTCCTTTTAAGTATTTTTCAATCATTAGACTGGTTATTTTCCCAGCATAACGACTTCCCCAATATCCATTTTCTACAAAAACAGCTATTGCAATTTTTGGGTTGTCTTTTGGTGCAAATGCTACAAAAATGGAGTGATCCGTTAATTGTGTTTTAATACTGTCTATTTTTACAAAATTTTCTACTGTACCTGTTTTCCCAACAATTTCTATGTCTTTTACTTGCAAGGATTCTGCTGTACCTTTTTCATATACCTTTAACATACCTTCTATAACAGGATCAAAATGTTGTTTGTCTATGGTTGTATGTTTTGGTGTTGTAAAGCTTTCAGGTAAAGGTTGGTCTTGAATACTTTTTATAATGTGTGGTGTAAAGTAATAACCTCTATTAGCAATTGCAGCTACCATGTTGGCTAATTGTATTGGTGTAGTCCTAACTTCACCTTGCCCGATGGCATTCGACATGGTGTAAGTAGAATAAAAACGTTTAGGATAAGCGTTGCTATAAAATTCTCTATTAGGTATTCGTCCTTTTTGACCAACATATAAATCGTTGTTTAAAAAATTTCCGAGACCAAAACTTTGAACATGTTTACTCCAATTGTCAATACCAATAGAAGCATTGTCGTATTTATCAAGTATACGTTTGTATGCAGTCCCGAAATATGCATTACAGGATTGTTGGATACCTCTTGATAAGTCATTTTTTACACCATAGCCACAGTGACACTTCATAAAGGCTTTTTTACCGTATTTAAGACCGTTATAACATGTTATTTTTTCTTCTGTAGAAATCACACCTTCTTGTAGAGCAATTAAGGCATTCATTAATTTAAAAGGTGAACCAGGTTCATAAACTCCTTGTAAACTTCGGTTAAATAATGGTTTTGCTATTGAGTCTCTGTAAAGTTTAGTATAGTTTTTACTTCGGTTTCTTCCTACTAAACTATTTGGGTTGTAAGTTGGTGCTGATATCATAGCTAGTATTTCACCACTTTCTGGTTCTATTGCTATAACACCACCTCGCTTATTGGTCATTAATAATTCTCCATAGGCTTGCAAGGTAGCATCTATGGTTATTTTAATATCTTTTCCAGACTCAGGAAGTGTGTCATAAATTCCGTCTTTATAAGGACCAATATTACGATTAAATCTATCTTTTTGTATAAACTTGATTCCTTTTTGCCCACGCAGTGTTTCTTCATAGGATGCTTCAACACCAGCTTTACCTATTAAATCACCCGAATGATAGTAGCTATCATTTTTAATATTTCGGTTATTAACTTCGCCAATATCACCTAAAACGTTAGCTCCAATAGTGGTTTCGTATTTTCTAAGATTTCTTTTTTGAATATAAAAACCTTCATATTTACGCATCTTTTCTTGTAATACAGCATAGTCTTCTTTGGACAAATGTGATACAAAAACATAAGGTAGTCTTGGTGAGTAGCGATATGCTTTATCGTATTTTTTAATAAAGGTTTCTTTATCTATTTTTAAAAGATTACAAAACTCTAATGTGTCTAATGCTTTGACTTCTCTAGGTATTACCATCACATCATAAGACGGTTGGTTAGATACTAAAAGTTGTCCATTTCTGTCGTAAACAAAACCACGTTTAGGGTAATCAAACACTTTACGTATAGCATTATCTTGATATAGATTATAGTCTGTTGTTTTAATAACTTGTAAATACAATAAACGACCTGTAAATATTAAACCAACAACGATAACAGAAAAAAGCAGTAAAAATTTTCTCATTTAGATTTTGAACTAAAAATATATGTTATTAAAATACATAGTATAATAGTAAATATACCTGAGAACAACGTGTTTTGTAACACAAAAATTATTTTAGAAACGTTAAAAATTTCTAATAAAAAATAAGTTAGATGATGTATTAAAACTAATAGTAAAATATAAGTTACACGTTGACCAAAATCTATGTTATTAAATTTTACTGCTTGATGCTCATAAATTGCACCAAAACTAAACTTTAAAATAATAGGTCTAGCATAAGCTGTTAGTAGTGCTGCTGCTGCGTTTATACCACCAGAATCCATAAATATATCAATACTTAATCCTAACAAAAAGCTTAAAAATAAAAATGTAAGTCTATTGTTTTTTACAGGAAATAAAGCTATGAATAAAACGTAAACGTATGGATTGATATAACCCATAAAATTAATATTATTAAACACTAATACTTGAAGTAGTATTAATACAATAAACCTAACAGTATGTATGGATAATAGGTTATTCATTGGTGTTTAATAAATCGTCTATTAAGGGTTTGTCTTTGTTTTCTATTATATTGACATGCTCAAGGTTAGTCATGTCGTTAAATAATTTTATATTAATTTCAAAATAATTTTTAGTAGCATCCAATTGGTGGTCTTCAATAGCACCAACTAAAATACCTTTTGGGAAAATTGCCGATCGTCCAGATGTTATTATAGTATCTCCTTTAGATACAACTGCATTTTTCTGAATATCTGTAAGTTGTATATAATCTGGTGATTGTCCGTTCCAACTTAAAGTTCCAAAATGATTAGAGTTTTTAAGTTGACCACTTATTTTATTAGTTGTGTTTAATATAGAAATTACAGTTGCGTAACTACTGTTGGTATTATCTACAATTCCAATAATTCCGTTAGTAGACACAACACCTAAATCTTGTTTAATACTATCGTTTACTCCTTTGTTTATAGTTAAATAGTTGTTTTGTAAATTGTAACTATTCTTTATAATTTTAGCAGAGGTAAACTTATATTTTTTTTGAAACAAAGTCGTATCCACAAAAGTATTTGTAGGATCTTGTTGATTATATAACAATGACTTTAAATAGGTGTTTTCTTTTTGTAATTTTTCGTTTTCTTCTTTTAAACCAAAATAACTAGTAACCGAGTTGCTAGTATTATAAACACCACCTGTAATACTATTAGCCGAATTTATAAACTTGCTTTTATGGTAGTTGTGTGATTGTATTGTTAATCCAATAGCAATACCAAACAGCAACAAGAAAAACAAAAACGCTTTGTTTTTAAGTATAAAATTTACAATTTGTTGCATTTAGTTATAGTTACTACTTGATCAATACGCTTTTGTATTTAGCAATGTTTTTAAGTGTAATTCCGGTTCCTCTTACTACAGCACGTAATGGGTCTTCAGCAATATAAACAGGTAAATCTGTTTTTTGAGATAGACGTTTATCCAAACCACGTAGCATAGATCCACCACCTGCAAGATAAATACCTGTATTGTAAATATCAGCAGCTAATTCTGGAGGTGTTTGAGATAAAGTTTCCATAACAGCATCTTCAATACGTAAAATAGATTTATCTAAAGCTTTAGCAATCTCTCTATAGCTAATTTGTACTTGCTTAGGTTTACCAGTTAAAAGATCACGACCTTGTACGCTCATGTCTTCTGGTGGAAGGTCTAAATCTTCTGTAGCAGCACCAATTTGAATTTTAATTTTTTCAGCAGTACGCTCACCAACATATAAATTGTGTTGTGTACGCATGTAATAAATAATATCGTTTGTAAACACATCACCTGCAATTTTTACAGATTTATCACAAACAATTCCACCTAAAGCAATCACTGCAATTTCAGTAGTACCACCACCAATATCAACAATCATATTTCCTTTAGGTTGCATGATATCCACACCAATACCAATAGCAGCAGCCATAGGTTCGTGTATTAAGTATACTTCTTTACCATTAACACGCTCAGCACTTTCTTTTACAGCTCGCATTTCTACCTCTGTAATTCCAGACGGAATACAAATAACCATACGTAAAGCAGGCGTAAATAATTTCTTTTTTAAAGCAGGAATATTTTTAATAAACAGACTTATCATTTGTTCAGACGCATCAAAATCTGCAATTACACCATCTTTTAGAGGTCTAATCGTTTTAATGTTTTCATGTGTTTTACCTTGCATCATGTTGGCTTCTTGACCAACAGCAATGATTTTACCCGAAATCCTGTCTCTGGCAACTATCGAAGGCGCATCAACTACAACCTTGTCGTTATGAATAATTAATGTGTTGGCAGTACCTAAATCTATAGCGATTTCTTCTGTCAGGAAATCAAAAAATCCCATATGTTAAATGTAATTATAAGGCGTTATTGTAAAGATGTCGTAAAAGTAATAAAAGTATGGTAATATAAGGATTTTATGTCTTACAATTTTTATTAATTGGTATACAAATAAAAGATACGATTAAAAAGTAGATTTGGATGTTTTCGTTGTCACGGAAATTAAGCCCAACACACAAAAAAAAGCTTCGGTAATCACACCGAAGCTTTGTATATAAATTTAAACGTTGTCTTTGTAAAACTAACCGTTTAGTGTTTAAAATGACGTGTACCAGTCATAACCATTGATATGTCATTATCGTTGCAGTAATCAATGCTTAATTGGTCTTTAATAGAGCCTCCAGGTTGGATCACACTAGATATACCAACATTACCTGCAATTTCTACACAATCAGGAAATGGAAAAAACGCATCACTTGCCATAACACTACCTTTTAAATCAAATTTAAAAGATTGTGCTTTGTGTATTGCTTGATTTAAAGCATCCACACGACTGGTTTGTCCAGTTCCGCTAGCACATAACTGTTTGTTTTTTACTAAAACAATAGTGTTTGATTTAGTGTGCTTGCAAATTTTAGAAGCAAAAATTAAATCTTCAATTTCAGACGTATTAGGTTTAGTATTAGTTGCGTATTTAAAATCTTCAATAACATCTGTTTTATTGTCTTTGTCTTGTACCAATACTCCGTTTAAACAAGTTCTAACAGATGTTTGTGGGAAATCAATATCATTTAAAACTAATAGTATTCTGTTTTTCTTACCTTTTAAAATAGTTTCAGCTTCTGATGAAAAAGAAGGAGCGATTACTACTTCGCAAAATAAGGTATGAATAGCATTGGCAGTAGCCTCGTCAATTTCAGTATTACTAATTAAAACACCACCAAATGCAGAAACAGGGTCACCAGCTAATGCATCAGTATAGGCTTGTTGGACTGTATCACGCTGTGCAAATCCACAAGCATTGTTATGCTTCAAAATAGCAAAAGTTGGATTTTCACCTTTAAATTCTTGAATTAAATTTACTGCAGCATCAACATCTAAAAGGTTGTTGTAGCTTAATTCTTTACCATGTAATTTTGTAAATAATTCGTCAAAATTTCCAAAGAAAAATCCTTTTTGATGTGGGTTTTCACCATAACGTAAAACTTGACCTTTAGTTTCGCTTAATTTAAAAGATGCTAAGTTTTCTGTAGTATTAAAATAGTTAAAGATAGCAGAGTCGTAATGTGATGATACATTAAAAGCTTTAGCAGCAAAACGTTTACGATCAGCTTCAGATAAGTCTCCTTTTTTATCTGTAATTAGTTCTAAAAATTCGGCATAATCATCAACTGAAGAGACACAAATGACGTCTGCATAATTTTTAGCAGCAGCACGTATTAAAGAGATACCTCCAATATCAATTTTTTCGATAATATCTTGATTAGAAGCTCCAGAAGCTACTGTTTTTTCAAAAGGATATAAATCTACAATCACGACATCTATTTGTGGTATGTCAAAGTCTTTCATTTCTTTAACATCACCATCATGATTCTGACGGTTTAAAATACCTCCAAAAACTTTTGGGTGTAACGTTTTTACACGACCACCTAAAATAGAAGGATAAGACGTCACGTCCTCTACAGGAACGACATCAATACCAAGGTTTTTTATAAAAGTTTCGGTTCCACCAGTAGAGTAAATGGTAACACCTTGTTTGTTTAGTTCTTTAACAATTGGTTCTAATCCATCTTTGCTAAAAACTGAAATTAATGCAGATTTAATTGTTTTGTTGCTCATTATAGTTGTGTTAATAAGCAAGCAAATTTAAGTAAAACTAAATTGTTTTAGTTGAAAAACTTAAGTCCTTTTTCAACTAAAACAAGTAGTTATTAACATCTATAGTAATTCTGAAACCTTACTGCAAACAAATTCTAAAAAGCGCTCGTCAGCTTCTGTAAAAGGATCAGGAGTGTTAGAGTCTATGTCTATTTGACCAATGTTTTCTCCGTTTACAAAAATAGGGATTACAATTTCTGCCTTAACAGTAATGCTACAAGCAATGTAATTATCTTGAGCAGAAACATCTGGTACCACAAAATTTTCGTTACTAACAGCAACTTGTCCGCAGATACCTTTTCCAAAAGGAATAATAGTGTGGTCTGTTGGCTCACCAACATAAGGCCCTAATTTAAGCTCGTTTTTATCTCCGTTTTTGAAGTAAAAACCAACCCAATTATAATAAGAAATGTTAGTTTCTAATAGTTGACATATTTGTAACAATTTATCATCATGAGATAAATTAGAATTAGAAACTATAGTTTCAACTTGAGGTTTTAAAGTTTCGAAAGTCATTTGTTTGAAAATTTTGGTAAAAGTATTTAAAAAGGTGTAATTTCAACCCTTAAAAAAACTTAAAGTTTATTCTTTTTTATTGAAAACGTTAATAATAAAATATAAATCTGTTATAAAATTTATACTTACTTTTTTAATAGTATATGGTGTTTTGTCTTTGGTGTATAGCTTTTATCTAGATGCGTCTAAGTCTGGACAATATTATCCGGATTTTATTACAAACCTAGTCGCTAAACAATCTGAAAACTTACTAAAAACCTTTGGGTATGAGACAAACGTCGTGCCACATCCAAATGAGCCATCCATAAAGGTGATAGTAGAAGGAAAATACTTGGCAAGAGTTATTGAAGGGTGTAATGCAGCAAGCATTATTATTTTGTTTGTATCTTTTATTGTTGCTTTTTCTGGCAAAATAAAAACGACTATTATTTTCGCTTTAAGCGGAAGTGTATTGCTGTATGTTGTAAATCTTATCAGGATTGTTGTCTTATCTATTGGGTTGTATCATTATCCTTGGAGGGAAGCCATATTGCATAGTGTTGTTTTTCCTGCAATAATCTACGGAATGGTATTTTTGTTATGGATGTTTTGGGTGAATCGTTTTTCAAAGATTAATCAATAAAATGAAAAAATATTTAAAGTACATAGGTATTACTGCTTTGTTTTTTTTGTTGGCATTGGTTAGATGGTTTGAAAACGATTTGTTTTATGATCCCTATTTGTTGTTCTTTCAAAACGATTATTTGTACCTGGATTCTCCACGCCAAGAAGTCCTTAAATTAGTAGCCAACACAACACTTAGATTTGTGATAAATACTATGTTGTCAATAGCAATTTTATATCTTTTTTTTAAAGATAAAAGTGTGATTAAGTTTGCAAGTTTAGTCTATGTTTTTTCTTTTGTTATTTTAATAGCTTTATTTATGTTTTTTGTTTTAAATCCAAAACAAGAAAACTATTATTTGTTTTTTAACATCAGACGTTTTTTAATTCAGCCGATCCTATTACTATTACTATTACCTGCATTTTATTATAATAGGTTGACTTAATTTGCTGTTCTAAATAATATATATAATAAGAAAGCCTCAACATGTGTTGAGGCTTTCTTATTATATTAAGAGTGATAGTGTATTACATCATTCCTGGCATACCTCCACCCATTGGCATTCCGCCTCCAGCTGGTGCATCTTCTTTAATGTCTATTAATGCACACTCAGTAGTTAAGATCATTCCTGCAACTGAAGCAGCATTTTCTAATGCTATTCTAGTTACTTTTTTAGGATCAATAATTCCTGCTTTAAGCATGTCTACATAGTTTTCTGTTTTAGCATCGTAACCAAAGTCTTTTTTACCTTCCATTACTTTTGATACTACAACACTTCCTTCGCCTCCTGCATTAGATACAATAGTACGTAAAGGTGCTTCAATAGCACGAGCAACAATTTGTATTCCTGTTGTTTCGTCTAAGTTTTCTGTTGTTATTTTATCAAGTACAGATTTAGCTCTAACTAAAGCAACACCACCTCCAGCAACAATACCTTCTTCAACTGCAGCACGTGTAGCATGTAAAGCATCGTCTACACGATCTTTCTTTTCTTTCATTTCAACTTCACTAGCAGCACCAACATAAAGTACAGCAACACCACCTGCTAATTTAGCAAGACGTTCTTGAAGTTTTTCTTTATCATAGTCACTTGTAGTGGTTTCAATTTGCGCTTTAATTTGGTTAACTCTGTTTTGAATTAAACTTTTATCACCAGCTCCATTAACTACAGTTGTATTGTCTTTATCAATAGTAACACGCTCAGCTGTTCCTAACATTTCTAAAGTTGTGTTTTCTAAAGTAAAACCTCTTTCTTCAGAGACAACAGTACCACCAGTTAAAATAGCGATGTCTTCTAACATAGCTTTTCTACGATCACCAAAACCTGGTGCTTTTACAGCAGCAATTTTTAAAGATCCACGTAGTTTGTTAACTACTAATGTTGCTAAAGCTTCACCATCAACATCTTCAGCAATAATTAGTAATGGTTTCCCTGATTGTGCAACTGGCTCTAAAACAGGTAATAAATCTTTCATTGTAGATACTTTTTTGTCGTACAATAAGATGTAAGGATTTTCTAAATCAGTAATCATTTTGTCACTGTTAGTTACAAAATAAGGAGATAAATATCCTCTGTCAAACTGCATACCTTCAACAATATCAACATAAGTTTCGGTTCCTTTTGCTTCTTCAACAGTAATAACACCTTCTTTGCCAACTTTACCAAAAGCTTTAGCAATAAGGTCTCCGATTACACCATCGTTATTTGCAGAAATAGACGCAACTTGTTTGATTTTTTCAGAAGAATCACCAACTTCTTTAGATTGCTTACCTAAATCTGTTACAATAGCTTCTACTGCTTTATCAATACCACGTTTTAAATCCATTGGATTTGCACCTGCAGCAACATTACGTAAACCTTCTTTTACAATTGCTTGAGCTAAAACGGTTGCAGTTGTTGTACCGTCACCAGCTAAATCATTGGTTTTAGAAGCAACTTCTTTTACCATTTGAGCTCCCATATTTTCAAGAGCATCTTCTAATTCTATTTCTTTTGCAACGCTAACACCATCTTTTGTAACTACAGGAGCACCAAATGAGCGTCCAATAATAACGTTTCTACCTTTTGGTCCTAAAGTTACTTTTACTGCATTAGCTAATGCATCAACACCACGTTTTAATCCGTCACGTGCTTCAATATCAAATTTTATATCTTTTGCCATTTTTTTGAATTTTGTTATAGTTTAAGCACTAGGCTTAACTAAATTTTGTTTGTATTAATTGTAGTTAAACTAATAGTTATTTAGATTATAGCCATGATGTCATCTTCGCGCATCATTAAGTAAGCTTTACCATCTAGCTTAATCTCAGAACCAGAATATTGTCCGTAAAGTACTTTGTCTCCAATTTTAACGGTCAATGGTTCGTCTTTTTTTCCGTTTCCAACAGCAACAATAGTTCCTTTGTGTTGCTTTTCTTGAGCTGTATCTGGTATGTATAAACCAGAAGCTGTTTGTGTTTCGGCAGGAAGTGCTTCTACTAGCACACGATCTGCAAGTGGTTTAATGTTTAATTTACTCATAATATATAGGTTTAATTAATTTAAAAATTTGAATTATTATAAGCTAAAAATGTGCCAACAGATATGGACTGACAAACTTTCAGAAATAAAAAATGCCAACTGTAAAAGTTGGCATTTTTTTTAATTTTTTATTATTTAGAATTATTCTCCAGTTGTAGGCTCTATTACTTTAGTTGCCTCATCTGTTATTGGAGCAGGAGCAGTAGGTGTTGGTAACTCGATTGAATCACTTTCTAAAATTTTTGATTCGTTAGCTACACCATTTTTGTCAATTCCTAAACTTGATGCTAAAATTAATACAAGTAAGATTGTTGCTAAAGTCCAAGTACTTTTATCTAAAAAGTCTGTTGTTTTTTTAACACCACCTAATTGCTGTGTTCCACCACCTCCGAAAGAAGATGATAATCCACCACCTTTAGGATTTTGTACCATAATTACTACTATTAGTAAAAATGCTACTACTACGATTAAGAATAAAAAGATTGCAAATGTGCTCATTATATTATAGTATTTAGTCTTGTAATTTTTGTATTGCTTTAATTTGGTCTGCAAAGAAACCACTTTTTTCTGGATATTTCAAACTTAATATTTTATAAGATTGAATTGCTTTTTTATAGTTTTTTTGTTCTACATAAATACGAGCTAAAGTTTCTGTCATTAAAACCTCAGGCTGTATCATCTGTGCTTTAGCTATATTGTGTGAGGATACTTTTGTTTTTTTAGCTTCAAGTTTTGGGTTTTCGATTATAAATTTATCTATTAATTCAAATTTTTTAGCACGTTCTTTACTTGTGGTATCCTCAATTGGTGTTGAAGTTTCCCTTTGAATAGGTTTTAGTTTTGATAAACTTAACCACTCATTAAAACTGTGCGTTTCATTTCTATCAAATTCTAATGGTTTTCCTATTTTTAATATGGTTTCTGCTTCAACTTTTTCTGAATCTATAGTATCCGTTTTGGATTGCTCAACTACAGGTTTTTTTTCTGTTTTAACTTCAGATTTGGGTTGAAATAAATCTGGGTTTAAAGTTTGTTTAGTAGTTTCGATTTGAATATTTAATGCATCTTTTACTGATTGATTTGTGTTATCAGTCATGTCTTCTGCAAAAACATCTAAACTATTTATGTAGGCTGAGTTTTGTTTTATGTATTCTGAAATTTCGTTTTGATTAAAGACTTCTGAAGTTATAAAATCAAACAATATACTTCTATCTGTTGTATATGCTGCTGTTACTTTTAATGCCTGATTGTATTTAAAACTGTCTTTGTTTTTTAAACCTTTAAGAAATAGCGCTCTTGCTGATTGAAAATACGGAAACTCCTCTAGAATAGTTTCTAGATTGTTAGTTTGATTTGCTGTTACAAGCTGAGGTTGTTGGAGTATATTTGTTAATTCTAGGCTTGTCATTGGTTACCAGTTTGCTAATGAGGCATTAAATATGTCTTGTGTTAAACGCTCAAAAATCTCCTCGTAAGCCACAGTTTTTGTGGTTCCTGATAATAATTCAGTACCTGTATAATCATAGAAAAAAGAGAATGATTTTTCAAAGTCTTTTTCTGGTTCTTTTTTATTGTAAAATCTAACTTTTACACCAATGGTTAGTCTGTTTTGTGCTGCTGTACTATTTGCTGTTGCAGTAGTTGGTGATATACGGTATTGTGTAATTTCTCCTTCATAGACTAAATCTCCATTTGAGTTAACAAGGTCTAAACTGGTTTGATTTTGTATTAAATCTTGTAAGGCTCTAGTAAAGTCTAAATCTAAACCTGGATCTATTAATGTTGCGGTATTTTGAAAGTAGTTAACTTGATAGCTTGTTGCAGACCCTGTATCAGCACCTGTAAAAGAGTATGCACCACAACTTAATATTGTTATAGTAATACAAAGGAATAATATGTTTTTAATGTATTTCATTTATGTTTTGTTTAAAATAACAACGTTGTATTACAAATCAAATTGTTTAATTTTTCTGTAAAGGGTACGTTCACTAATCCCTAATTCTTCTGCTGCTAATTTTCTTTTTCCGTTATGACGTTCTAAAGATTTTTTGATTAGTTCTAATTCTTTATCGTGCAAGGATAGCGTTTCTTCTTCTTCAATTTCTTCAGCAAAATGGTATTTGTCTTCAGCATTATCTGTTATTGCAGAGGTGTTATTTGCATTTTGAGGTATGGATAATACTTCCATATCTTCTATGTGCTCTTCAAACTCGGTGTCGCTTTCATTTTCGCCATATATTTTCTGAATTAATGTTTCGTTATTTTTTTTAACGTCATTAGCGTTACCGCTTTTCATTAATTCCATGGTTAGCTTTTTTAAATCATTTAAATCAGCTTTCATGTCAAATAAGACTTTGTACAATATTTCGCGCTCGCTACTAAAATCACTTTCGGATTTAGTCGAATTTATAACAGCTGGAAGGTTGCTTCCGCTTGGTAAATAGCCATGTAGAGTAGTAGCGTTTATGGTTCTGTTTTGTTCTAAAACAGACACTTGCTCTGCAACGTTACGTAGCTGTCTTATATTTCCGCTCCAGCGATATTTTAATAATAACTGTATAGCATCATCAGTCAATTTTATGGTTGGCATTTTGTACTTTAATGCAAAGTCACTAGCAAATTTTCTGAATAGAATATGAATATCCTCTTGACGCTCTCTTAAAGGAGGAAGGTTTATATCTACTGTGCTTAAACGATAGTAAAGATCTTCTCTAAATTTTTCTTTTTTAATAGCTTCAAACATATTAACGTTTGTTGCTGCTACTATACGTACGTTTGTTTTTTGAACTTTACTGGATCCAACCTTTATAAATTCGCCATTTTCTAAAACACGTAATAAGCGTACTTGTGTGGTTAGTGGAAGTTCTCCAACTTCATCTAAAAAAATGGTTCCACCATCTGCAACTTCAAAATAACCACTTCTGGTAGCAGTTGCACCAGTAAAGGCTCCTTTTTCGTGACCAAAAAGTTCGCTATCTATAGTTCCTTCTGGTATTGCACCACAGTTAACAGCAATGTATTTACCATGTTTGCGATGAGAAAGTTGATGGATTATTTTTGGAATACTCTCTTTACCAACACCACTTTCTCCTGTTACCAATACAGATATATCAGTAGGAGAGACTTGCATTGCTTTTTCGATAGCACGATTTAAAGCATGACTATTTCCTATAATACCAAAACGTTGTTTTATAGATTGTATTGATTCCATGTTAGTTAACGTAATTAAAGTTTTCGTTATGAGTGGCTTCTATACCTTCGTTGGTAAAAGTTCCGCTTCTGCTTAATATACGGTTTTCTGTATCATAAGTCATAGTAAAATTAACTGTTGTTGCTTCTGAAGAAACATTTATCCAATTGTTTGTACTGTGAAATTGTACAATAGCAGGTCCAGCTTCAGCTTCATAATCATCATCTAAAATTGTTAACCAATATTGATCACTAAAACCATCTTTTAAAGGGTTGGTAAAAGTATCGTAACCATAGATTGTATTGTTATTAAGCTCACCTGATGTGATTACAGAAATACAATTACCATTTGTGTCATATACTAGGTTTTCTATTTGAATACTTTCACCATCTTCAAAAGACTCTTTTGTGATTAGTCTTCCTAAATTATCTGTAGTATAAACTGTAGTTACTGGATTTCCGTCTTGAGTTTTAGTTATAGAATTACCTGATATTGTAAAATTATAAGTGTAGTCCTCAGTATCGTCTGTTAAATCATTAAAATTAATTTGAGAGATGTTGCTACCTGTTGAGTATGTTATGCTAGTTTGGCTAATTGGTGTATCACCTTCAAAACTTTGTGCATTTAAAATTTTACCACTACTATCTCTGTTAATAATTCCTGAGGTATAAAACGGAACATTTGAAAAGATAGTTTCTACATCTAAGGTAGATACTTTATTGTTAGTGTTAAAGCTAAAATCAGTATTGATATTTACAGGTCCAAAAAAAATAATTTCTGTATCTACGTCAAATGTATAATTAGTTAGTTGTACGTTATTACTTGTGGTATTGTCTGCTAGTTCAAAACCTTCCAGAGTTTCATTGTTACAAGATGTAATCAATGTAACGGTTAGCAATATTAGTAATGTTTTTTTCATAATCTGATTAGTTGTTTTTAGATAGTCCTACTGCCTCACCTATTAACGTAGCTTTTGTACAGTCTGTTATCTTTACATTTACAAAATCTCCAATTTTAAAATCACCTTTAGGGAATACGGCTACTATATTATGTTGTGTACGACCAGACCATTGTTGATCAGATTTTTTTGATTGTTTTTCTACTAAAACTTCCACAGTTGTATTTAAAAATTGTCTAGTTCTAAATTCACTATGTTTTAATTGAAGTGCTATAATTTCGCTTAAACGTCTGCTTTTAGTTGATTCTGGTATGTCATCTTCAAATTTACGTTCAGCTAAAGTACCAGGTCTTTCAGAGTAGGTAAACATATAACCAAAATTATATTTTACATATTCCATTAAGCTTAATGTATCTTGATGGTCTTGCTCAGTTTCAGTTGGAAAACCAGCAATCATATCCTGACTTATTGCACAACCAGGAATTATTGTTTTAATATTATCTATTAAAGTAAAATACTCTTCACGAGTATGTAAACGATTCATAGCTTTAAGTACTCTATCACTTCCGCTTTGTACAGGTAAGTGTATATGGTTACAGATGTTGTCAAATTTAGCCATGGTTTTTATAACCTCTAGATGCATGTCTTGAGGGTTTGATGTGCTAAATCTAATACGCATTTTAGGTTGTGCTTTAGCGCATAACTCTAAAAGTTTGGCAAAGTCAGTTGCTGTAGCTTTTTCAAAATCTGAAGCTTTTTCAAAATCTTTTTTTAAGCCACCACCATACCAAAGGTAGCTATCTACATTTTGTCCTAGTAAGGTGATTTCTTTGTAACCTTTATTCCATAGGTCATTAACTTCTTCAATAATACTTTGTGGATCACGACTACGCTCTCTACCTCTTGTAAAAGGAACAACACAAAAGGTACACATATTGTCACAACCTCTAGTTATAGATACAAAAGCGGTAACTCCGTTAGTGTTTAGTCTAACAGGAGCAATGTCTCCATAAGTTTCTTCTTTAGATAATATAACGTTAATTGCATCGCGACCTTCGTCTACTTCAGCAATTAAATTTGGTAAATCTTTATAGGCATCTGGACCTACTACAAGGTCTACTATTTTTTCTTCTTCTAAAAATTTGCTTTTTAAACGTTCAGCCATGCAACCCAAAACACCAACTTTCATTTTTGGATTGGTACGTTTTACAGCATTGTATTTCTCTAAACGTTTTCTAACAGTTTGTTCAGCCTTATCACGAATAGAGCAGGTGTTTACCAATACTAAATCTGCTTCTTCAAGACTTTGTGTGGTATTAAAACCTTCGTTTTGTAATATTGAGGCAACAATCTCACTATCACTAAAATTCATAGAACAACCATAACTTTCAATAAAAAGTTTTTTGGTGTTTTCTTTTTTTTGAGGGATAACTAATGTTTCGCCTTGTTTGTTTTCGTCTATTGTCTTTTCCATAAATGTGTTGAAATCACTAACCTCTAATGAGTACGCAAAGATAGGATTATTTTAAAATTATGACAATCTGACAGACCTTAAATTTAACCTAAAAGTTATAAAATTAGGAAGATAAATTTTTTTTGATATACCTTTGTGCTCATAAAAATCGAAGAATGGCGAAGAATTTAGTAATAGTAGAGTCACCTGCAAAAGCAAAAACAATTGAAAAATTTTTAGGAAAAGACTTTAAAGTCGAATCCAGTTTTGGGCATATTGCAGACTTACCTTCTAAGGAGTTGGGAGTAGATGTAGAAGGAGATTTTGATCCAAAATACGAAGTGTCCTCGGACAAGAAGTCACTTGTAAAAAAATTAAAAGATCTTGCTAAAAAAGCCGAAATGGTTTGGCTAGCAAGTGATGAGGATCGTGAAGGAGAAGCTATTGCTTGGCACCTTGCCGAGTCTTTAAAACTTGAAAAAGATAAAACTAAACGTATCGTTTTTCATGAGATTACAAAAGCTGCAATCCAAAAAGCAGTAGAAAATCCAAGACAAATTGATTATGATTTAGTAGATGCACAACAAGCACGTCGTGTATTAGATAGAATAGTAGGTTATGAGTTGTCTCCTGTGTTATGGAGAAAAGTAAAGGGAGGTTTGTCTGCAGGTCGTGTACAATCTGTATCTGTGAGGTTAATTGTTGAGCGCGAACGTGATATACAAGATTTTAAACCTGAAGCGTCTTATAGGATTGATGCTGAGTTTTCAAATGAAGCTGGTCAATCATTTAAAGCTAAATTACCAAAAACATTTTCAACTAAAAAAGAAGCTTTTGACTTTTTAGAAAGTAATGCTAATGCCGATTTTAAAGTTGCAGATTTAACTAAAAAACCAGCAAAAAAATCTCCAGCAGCACCATTTACAACTTCTACCTTACAGCAAGAAGCATCACGTAAATTATACTTTTCAGTAAGTAAAACCATGACTATGGCTCAGCGTTTGTATGAAGCTGGTTTGATTACTTATATGAGAACAGATAGTGTTAATTTATCTGACGAGGCAAGAAAAGGAGCTGAAAAAGAAATTGTTGCTGCCTATGGTAAAGAGTATGCTAAAGAGCGCAATTTTAAAGGAAAATCTAAAGGGGCTCAAGAGGCTCACGAAGCGATTAGACCAACAGATTTTACAAGACATTCAGTAGATATAGATTATGATCAAGCAAGATTATATGATTTAATTTGGAAACGTGCTATTGCGTCTCAAATGAGTGAAGCACAATTAGAACGTACCAACGTTAAAATAGAAGCTAACACACATAAACAAACCTTTACAGCAAATGGAGAGGTAATTACTTTTGATGGGTTTTTAAAAGTGTATTTAGAAGGTACAGATGATGAAGATCTAGAGCAAGAAGGCATGTTACCTGCAATGAAGGTAAATGAAACATTGTTAAATAAAATTATTACTGCAACCGAACG
Organism: Olleya sediminilitoris; assembly: GCF_016785945.1. Classification (GTDB taxonomy): domain Bacteria; phylum Bacteroidota; class Bacteroidia; order Flavobacteriales; family Flavobacteriaceae; genus Olleya; species Olleya sediminilitoris. The sequence continues at coordinate 241,578 of NZ_JAEMEF010000003.1, forward strand.
TTATTCGCGTGCGCCTTACAGGTATACTGAAGCGTCTTTAGTTAAGAAGTTAGAAGAGTTAGGTATTGGTAGACCATCTACATATGCGCCAACAATTTCGACAATTCAAAATAGAAACTACGTAGAAAAAGGGACTATTGAAGGTGTTGAGAGAGAATATACACAATTAGTGTTACAAGATGGTGAGTTAAAGGATAAGACTTTAACAGAAAAAGTTGGATCTGATAAAGGGAAATTAGTGCCAACAGATATAGGAATGATTGTAACTGATTTTTTAGTAAATCATTTTGAAAGTATTTTAGATTACAACTTTACAGCAAAAGTTGAAAACCAATTTGATGATATTGCCGAAGGTAAAGAGGATTGGAAAAAAATGATGAAAACTTTTTACAAAAAGTTTCATCCTGTTGTTGAAGATGTAAAAGAAAACGCTGATAGAGAATCTGGAGAACGTATTTTAGGTAAAGATCCAAAATCAGGAAAACAAGTAAGTGTTCGTTTAGGTAAATTTGGACCTATGGTACAAATGGGAACTGTAGATGACGAAGAAAAACCCACCTTTGCTAGTTTAAGTCCTGACCAACAGTTAACAACTATCACGTATGAAGAGGCAATGGATTTGTTTAAATTGCCAAGAACTTTAGGGAAATATGAAGATGAAGTAGTGGAAGTTAATAATGGACGTTTTGGACCTTATGTAAAATATGGTAAAAAATATGTATCATTAGCTCCTGGTCAAGATCCTTTAAATGTAGAAATAGAGGATGCTATAGAGTTAATTAAAGAAAAAGAAATTGCTGATGCTCCTGTGTATCATTATAAAGGACATGGCGTTACAAAAGGTAAAGGACGTTTTGGACCTTTCATTAAATGGAATGGTTTGTTTATTAATGTCAACAAAAAATACGATTGGGATAATTTAACTACCGAAGAAATTGAAGAATTAGTTGATGCTAAAATTCAAAAGGAAATTGATAAAGTTGTCCATAATTGGGAAGAAGAAGGTATACGTGTCGAAAAAGCGCGTTGGGGAAGACATAACATCTTAAAAGGAAAAATTAAGATTGAGTTGCCTAAAACAGTGGATGCAAAAGCATTGACTTTGGATGAGGTCAAAGACTTAATAGAAAAGAAAGCGCCTAAGAAGAAAGCTACAAAGAAAAAGGCTACAACTAAAAAGAAAGCTCCAGCAAAAAAGAAAACAACGACCAAGAAAAAAACTACAGCAAAAAAGAAATAATATAAATGAATTTTAATTTTCTTACTCCAGTTTCAGATACTGTTTTAGCGCATAATCAATTATTATCGCCTTTAAGCTTAGGACAAAAAATTAAAATTCATTCGGTACAGAATGGTTTTCCAGATTTGGATAAAGTTAAAATAGCCATCTTTGGTGTTCTTGAAAATCGTAATGATGTTAATTATATAGGAGAAGATTTTAATTTAAACGAAATTAGAAAATCTTTTTACACTTTATATCCAGGAAGTTGGAGTGCGTCCATTGCCGATTTAGGTGATATTCAGAAAGGGGAAACGGTAGAGGATACTTATTTTGCCTTAAAAGAAACTATAAATACATTAGTGCAAAATCGTATTACACCAGTTATTATTGGTGGAAGTCAAGATTTAGCTTATGCTAATTATCGTGCCTATGATAGTTTAATGCCAATGGTTAATGTTGTAAATGTAGATAGATCTTTTGATTTAGGCGATTCTTCTAAACCTACTAAAAATTCAAATTTTGTAGGTAAAATAATTTTAGACGAACCATATAACTTATTTAACTACGCTATTTTAGGCTATCAAACATATTTTAATAGTCAAGAAGAGATAGATTTGATGGAGCGTTTGTATTTTGAACCTTATCGTTTAGGAGAAATATCTAATGATATTACTTTGGTGGAGCCAGTAATGCGTGATGCAAATATTGTTACTGTTGATTTGGGAGCTATCAAAGCCTCAGAAGTTAGTCAGAAGCAAAAGGTGTCACCAAATGGTTTAGATGGAAAAGAAATCTGTGCAGTAGCACGTTATGCAGGAATAAGTAATAAAGTATCATCATTTGGTATTTATGAATATAAACCGTCTCAGGATGACGAAATTACTTCAATGTTAATTTCACAGATGATTTGGTATTTTATTGAAGGTTTTAATTGTCGTGTTAACGATGATGATTTTTCAAATGATGATAATCACCAAAAATTCATTACTTTAGCCGAATCTCATGAATTAATTTTCTATAAGAGTACAAAAACAGGACGTTGGTGGATAGAAATTCCATTTTTAGCAAATGTTAATAATAAATTAAAAAAACATACGTTATTACCATGCACGCATCAAGATTATTTAGATGCCTGTAATGATAAAATACCTGAGCGATGGTATAAGGCTTATCAAAAAAATAGTGTCTAATCGTATAGCTTAACAGATCGACGATATTGTGTATCGTTTAAGCGTTAAATTTTTACGACGAAATGTATTTTTTTTTGCCAAAAAAGTTGTTTTTCATTAAATAAATAAATATGTTTACGCTCTTAAAAAAATTAAGAGTATTAAATTAACCTCGAGTTTTCAATGGATATGAAGAAGTTTGTATTATTAACAGCGGTTTTCGCACTTTTAGTAAGTTGTGGATCAAAAGATAAAGGACAGCTAGTAGGTGCTAAAGGAAAAAAGTGGCACCCAGAAAAACCTTTCGGTATGACATTAGTTCCTGGTGGAGCTTTTATTATGGGTAAAGCAGATGATGATTTAGCAGGTATACAAGATGCACCAGCTAAAACAGTTACAGTAGCTTCGTTCTACATGGATGAGACAGAAATCACAAATAGTGAGTATCGTCAATTCGTAGAATGGGTAAGAGATTCAACAATTCGTACAAAATTAGCAATCTTAGCTGATGAAGTAGGAATGACTCCAGATGATGGAGGTATTGGTGAATTTGCATTTAAAGATGCAGATACAACAGATGCTTCAGCTTACGAAAAGTATATGATTGATAATTATAGTGGACTTGGCGAAACTGGTTATGAAGGTAGAAAATTAAACTACGATGTAGATTTGTTTTTTGACACTGCAGAATATCCAGATGAGTACTATGTGGAAGTAATGGATACAATGTATTTACCATTAGAGGAGTCTTATAATGGACAACGTACTTGGGATGTGACAAAGTTTAAGTTTCAATACACTTACATGGACATTGCAAAAGCTGCAAAAAACAAAAATTTAAGTCGTAAAGATGTAGTTATTAGAGAAGAAGTTGAAATATATCCAGATACAACAGCTTGGATTAGAGATTTTGCTTATTCTTACAACGAACCAATGCATAATGATTATTTCTGGCATGATGCATACAGTGATTATCCAGTAGTAGGTGTATCTTGGCAACAAGCTAAAGCATTCTGTGAGTGGAGAACAAAACATCATAATGATTACAGACGTTCAAGAAAAATACACAATGTAGGTCGTTATAGATTACCGTCAGAAGCACAATGGGAATATGCTGCAAGAGGAGGTCTGCAAGCTGCAACTTTTCCTTGGGGAGGACCTTATGCTAAAAACGATAGAGGTTGTTTTATGGCTAACTTTAAACCATTAAGAGGAGATTATGCAGCAGATCAAGCTTTATATACAGTTGAAGCAGATGCTTATGAACCAAACGATTTTAACTTATATAACATGGCAGGTAACGTGTCAGAATGGGTAGATTCTTCTTACGATCCAGGTTCATATGAGTACGCATCTACTATTAATCCAAGTGTTAATGATCCATATAACAAACGTAAAGTTGTTCGTGGTGGTTCTTGGAAAGATGTTGCTTACTATTTACAAGTAAGTTCAAGAGATTACGAATATTCTGATTCTGCAAGAAGTTACATTGGTTTCAGAACGGTTCAAGATTACATGGGAACTGATGTTACAGCTAACTCAAGACAATAATAATTACTACTAATAACAACTAAAAAACTTAACAACTAAAAACTTAGAAATTATGGCACAAAAAAAGATTTCAACAATGAACATGGTCTACGGATTAGGAGCAGCAATTGTAATTATTGGAGCTTTATTTAAAATCCAACACTGGCCTTACGGTTCACTTATCTTAACAATAGGTATGATTGTAGAAGCTGTTGTATTTACATTATCTGCATTTGAAAAACAAGGTGGTGAATTAGATTGGTCTCTTGTGTATCCTGAATTAGCAGGCGGACAAGCAACAACTAAAAAAGGTAAAGTTGAAGAGCCTAAAGATGCTGAAGGTTTATTATCTAAAAAATTAGATAACTTATTAAAAGAAGCTAAAATTGATGGTGAATTAATGGCTAGCTTAGGAACAAGTATTAAAAACTTTGAAGGAGCTGCAAAAGGAATTTCTCCAACTGTAGATTCTATTGCTGCTACTAAAAAGTATGGTCAAGAAATGACATTAGCTGCATCTCAAATGGAGTCTTTAAATAGCTTATATAAAGTGCAAATGGAAAGTGCTTCTCGTCAAGCTACTATTAATGAAGAAGCTGTTGAAAATGCTGCTAAATTAAAAGAACAAATGCAATCTTTAGCGTCTAACTTATCTTCTTTAAACGGAGTATATGGTGGTATGTTAACTGCAATGAATAAAAACTAATTAGTGATTAATATCAACTAATATTAATAAATTAAACTAATTAGAAATGGCAGGAGGAAAACAGTCCGCAAGACAGAAAATGATTAACCTGATGTACTTAGTATTTATTGCAATGATTGCAATGACTATGTCAAAAGAAGTATTATCTGCATTTGGGTTAATGGATAAAAAATTTGATAGAGCTAATGAATTAGCAATAGCTTCAAATGATGGTATATTAAGCCAACTTAACACACAAGCTGAAGAAAAGCCTGAGGAGTTTCAATCGGCAAATGAATTAGCAAAGCAAATAAGCGTAATTTCAGATGATTTTTACAAATTTCTAGGTACAGTTAAAGCCAATGATATAGTGAAATTAGGTGGTTACGAGCTTGAAGATAATGGTGATTTACCTTACGAAGAAATGGATAAGGGAGATAAACTAGATGAATTATGGTTTACAGGAGATAGACTTACCAAAAGAGGTCAAGAAGTACTTGATAGAATCGAAAAGTATAAGTCAGATATAATTGCAGTATTACCAAAAGAAGCAAAGTGGAAACCTGTAATTGAGAACTTTGAAAAACGTTTTAGTACATCACCAGTTAAAGATAACGAAGGTGTTGAGAAAAAATGGTTAGATTACCATTTCCAAGGTTTTCCAGCTATTGCATCTTATACAAAGTTAACAGCTATGCAAAACGATATCAAAGCTACTGAAACTAATATTTATAACGGTTTTCTTGGTAACTTAGTAAGTAATGCTACTTCTTTAAAAAATTATAAAGCGATTGTTTTGGCTGATAAATCAGCATTCTTTGCTGGAGAAAAATTTCAAGGAAGAGTTGTTCTAGGTAAGTATGCTAACGTTGCACCAACTAAAATGAGCGTTTCAGGTAAAGACATTGATCTAACAGAAGCAATTGATTCTACTGGAGCTGCTAAATTAGATTTTAATGTTGGTAATGTTGGAGAACATGATATAGATGGTAAATTTACTTTCTTAGAGGACGGTAAAGAACTTGAAATACCTATTATTGGTAACTATGTTGTAGTTCCAAGACCAAATTCAGCTACAATTTCAGCTGATAAAATGAATGTAGTTTATAGAGGTGTTGCTAACCCAATGACTATCTCTTTCGCTGGTGTACCAGATAATAAAGTTAATGCTTCTGCATCAGGTTTATCATCAAAAGGTGGTGGTAAGTATATTATGACACCTGGTTCAGGTAAGCAAGTGACTATTAATGTTACAGCAAAACTTGACGACGGTTCTAGTGCTTCTGACAGAGCAGTTTTCAGAATTAAAGATATTCCAAAGCCTTCTGGTACTATTGCTGGTAAGTCTCAAGGTTCTTTACCAAGAAACAATGTTGAAATTGGTACTGTTAAAGCAGTATTAGAAGATTTTGATTTTGATTTACCTTTAACTGTAACATCATTTAAAATTAAAGTACCAGGTCAAGCAACAGTAAATGTTTCTGGTAGTAGATTAAATGGTCAAGCTAAAGCAGCTTTAAGAAAAGCTAGACGTGGTGATGCTATTCAGATTTTTGATATTAAGTCTAAATCATCAGGTGGTCCAAGAATTAAACCAGCTAGTCCAATAGCAATTGAGCTATCTAACTAATCAAACTAAATTTGATTAATAAATTATAAAATAAATTTCAGATGAATTATAAATCTTTATTAGCAGTTGTTTTCGGAGTATGTTTTGCATCTCAATCAGTTGCACAATCTAATATTCTAAATGCTAAATCTCCAGATGAGATTGGTGTAAGAACAGAGGAACAAATAGCATTAGATAATGATAGACCATTAGAATATGGTTATGTTGATGATAGAGATATTATGTTTGCAAAAATGACTTGGGAGAAAGTTGTTTTAGACGAGCGTGTAAACTTTCCATTATATTATCCTGTTGATACTAATAATATAGGTAGTGAAAGACGTTCTCTATTTGATGTTCTAACTAAGGCTATCGATGAAGGTAAAATTGAAAATGTTTATAACGATTCATATTTTACTGGTAGACGTACTAAAAAAGAATTAGAGCAAATTAGAACAGCAGTTGATACTATGGATATTGGTTACGATCAGTTAAATGCTGATGGTTTTGTAGATCCTGAGTATATTACAACTACAACTATTGCTTCTTATGATGTATCAGCATACTTAATCAAAGGATTATGGTATTTTGATAAGCGTCAAGGTGAATTAAAATATAGATTGTTAGGTCTTGCTCCAGCTGCACCAGATGTTAACTACGTTAACTCAAATGATGAAGCTAACAAAGAGCCAATTCCTTTATTTTGGATTTTCTATCCAGATGCAAGAAGTATTTTACATGAGTCTAAAGCTTTTAATGCTAAAAATAGTGCAATGCCTTTTTCTTTTGATCACATATTAAACTCTAGACGTTTTAATAGTGTAATTTATAAAGAAGAAAACGTATTTGGAGACAGAAAAGTTGAAGATTATGTTGCAGAAAATGCTTTAATGCAATTATTAGAGTCTGAAAGAATAAAAGAAAAAATTAGAAACTTTGAGTTAGACATGTGGTCTTACTAAGTTACACACTAATTAATATTTTAAAAAACGCTCACTTTTAAGTGAGCGTTTTTTGTTTTTATTCAGATTAGATTTTTGATTTATTTATCAATATTTTTGTATCATGAAAGTAGATTATATAGTTGTAGGTTGCGGTTTAGCAGGATTATCTTTTTGCGAAAAATTATTAGAGAATAATAAATCTTTTATAGTCATAGATAATAATTCTCAGCAATCTTCGGTTGTTGCAGGTGGATTATATAATCCAGTTACTTTAAAACGTTTTACTCCAGTTTGGAAAAGTGAAGAACAGTTAGCTACAGCTTTACCTATTTATAAACTCTTAGAACAAAAATTAAATTCTACTTTAGATTATAAGGTTCCTGTTAAAAGACGATTTACGTCCCTAGAAGAGCAAAATAATTGGTTTTCTGCTTCAGACAAAAAAGGACTAAAACCATTTATTAATACTGATCTTTTTGTTAATAACAACCCTTATATTGATGCTAATTTTAAATTAGGTGAAGTCTTTCAAACGGGAAGATTAGATACCAAGAAACTTATTGAAAATTATAAAAAATGGCTTTCTGATAATAATCTTCTTATTTCAGAAACCTTTAATTATGATTTGTTAATCCTAGATGAATCAAAAGTAATTTATCAACATATTACTGCAAAGCACATTGTCTTTGCTGAAGGTTTTGGTATGAAACAAAATCCATATTTTAAAGATTTACCACTTTCAGGTACTAAAGGACAGTTGTTAACTATTCATGCTCCAGAGTTAAAATTAGATTATGTGTTAAAATCCAGTGTATTTGTTATTCCTTTAGGTGAGGATTTATATCGTGTAGGCTCTACTTATGAGCAAAAAGATAAAACGAACACTATTACTGATGACGCAAAGGAAATGTTATTAAACAAGCTTAAAACGTTTGTTAAATGCGATTTTGAAATCATTAATCAAGTTGCTGGAATTAGGCCAACTGTTAAAGATCGTAAACCTTTGGTAGGTAAGCATCCAACAATACCAAACATGTATTTGTTTAACGGTCTAGGGTCACGAGGCGTTATGATTGCTCCATATGTTGCAAATCAATTATTCAATTTTATTGAAAATAATGGAAGTTTAGATACAGAGATTGACTGTAGTCGTTTTTTTTAAACTAATCTTTTTTGGCTAATTTTTTGTCATAACTCATAAAAATATTAATCCAAATATTTCTAGAAAGCCTTACTATTATTGGGTAAAATACTACTAATGTAAATATAATAGCAAAAAACGCTGTGGTTGTACTGCTTCCTAAAAACACATAACTTATTATAAATGCAGCAACTGCAAAAGCTATACCTACTCCATAACTAACATACATAGAACCATAAAAAAAGGAAGGTTCAATTTTATATTTTGTATCACAATTACTGCAACGTTCATGCATACTAAATAGCTTACTTATAGCATAAGGATTAGGGTTTGTATACATAGATTCTTCGTGACATTTTGGACATGTACCTGTAAAAATCGAATATAATTTAGAGCCTTTTTTAAACATAATATTTGTGTACTTTTGCCTTTTGTAATTAGAAGAACAAAAATATAACTTCTAATTTTTATATTAAGTAACATAAGTCACAATTCAATGCTAAACATTCATAATTTATCAATTTCATTTCAAGGAGAATATCTTTTTGAAGACATCACTTTTAAATTAGGAAATGGTGACCGAGTTGGTCTTATAGGTAAAAATGGTGCAGGTAAGTCTACCATGCTTAAAATTTTATCTAAAGAAATGGAGCCTGATTCAGGTCAAATTGCTGCAGATAAAACTTTGAAAATTGGTTTTTTAAAACAGGATATAGACTTTGTTTTGGGTCGTACTGTTCTTGAAGAATCATATCAAGCTTTCACTGAAATTAAAGAGATTGAAGCTAAAATAGAACATATAAATACACAATTAGCAGAACGTACAGATTATGAGAGTGAAGCTTATCACGATCTAATGGTTGAGTTAAGTGATATCCAGCATCAATATGAAATTTTAGGTGGTTATAATTATCAAGGTGAAACCGAAAAAATATTACAAGGTTTAGGTTTTAAGCGCGAAGATTTTAATAAACTTACAGATACTTTTTCTGGTGGTTGGCGTATGCGTATTGAGTTGGCCAAATTATTACTTCAAAATAACGATGTTTTACTTCTGGATGAGCCAACTAACCACTTAGATATTGAGTCTATTATTTGGTTAGAAAGTTTCCTTAAAAATTATTCAGGTGCAGTAGCAATTGTATCTCACGATAAAATGTTTTTAGACAATGTTACAAATCGTACTATCGAAATTAGCTTAGGACGTATTTATGACTACCCAAAACCTTACACGCAATATTTAGTATTAAGAGAAGAAATTAGAACACAACAATTAGCCTCTCAAAAAAATCAACAAAAGCAAATTGAACAAACTGAAAAGCTAATAGAAAAATTTCGTGCCAAAGCCAGCAAAGCAACTATGGCACAATCTTTAATTAAAAAATTAGATAAAATTGATCGTATTGAGGTTGATGAAGATGATAATAGCGTAATGACTTTAAACTTTCCAGTATCAATTACTCCAGGAAAAGTTGTGGTTGAGGCTAATAATATCTCTAAAAATTATGGAGACATTCACGTATTATCTGATGTTGATTTAATGATTGAGCGTGATATTAAAACAGCTTTTGTTGGTCAAAACGGTCAAGGAAAATCTACTTTGGCAAAAATCTTAGTAGGAGATTTAAAACATGATGGAGAATTAAAGTTAGGTCATAATGTACAAATAGGATATTTTGCACAGAACCAAGCAGAATATTTAGACGGAAATAAAACCGTTTTAGATACAATGATTGATGCAGCTAATGAAACTAACAGAAGTAAAGTTAGAGATATTTTAGGTTCATTTTTATTTAGAGGTGAAGAAGCAGATAAATATGTTAGAGTTTTATCTGGAGGTGAACGTAACCGTTTAGCATTAGCAAAACTAATGTTACAACCGTTTAATGTGCTAATAATGGATGAGCCAACCAACCATTTGGATATAAAATCTAAAAATGTTTTAAAAGATGCTTTGCAACGTTTTGAAGGAACATTAATTTTAGTATCTCACGATAGAGATTTTTTACAAGGTTTAACAAGCACTTTGTTCGAATTTAAAGACGGAAATATTAAAAAATATTTAGGTGATATTGATTATTATTTAGAACAACGTAATGTAGAAAACCTTAGAGAGGTTGAAAAACGTACAGTTGTAAAAACGGAAGCTAAAGAAACACCTAAACAGTCATACGAAGACCAAAAGAAGCAAAAATCATTAAACAACAGATTAAGTAATTGCGAGTCTAAAATCGCACAGCTTGAAAAAGATATAAAAGATATTGATGTAGAATTAGCTGTTAATTATGACGAAACCGTTGCTAAACCTAACTTTTTTGAACAATATCAAGCTAAAAAAGATAAATTAGAGCAATTAATGGAAGATTGGGAAAATATAACGCTACAATTAGAACAATTTTAACATCAGTCTTTTAGCTTTTTTTTAACGTTTAACCTTTAAACTATAAACTAATTTTGCGGTCATACCATCAAAACCAAATTCATGCGCAAAATTATCCTTTCAATTTTAGGTGTTCTTTTTATTATAGGTGCTTTTATAATTGCAAAAAATCTTATTGATAACAAAAATAAGCCAAGACCAGTAGCTGCAAAAGTTATTAAAACTGTTTTTACAGATACGGTTAAAAATACAACCATTCCTATTGTAATTCCTGCTAATGGTAATCTTACAGCAAAACAACGTGTAGAGATCTATTCAGAAGTGCAAGGCGTTTTTCGTAATGGTAGCTATTTGTTTAAACCTGGTCAAACGTATCGTAAAGGTCAAACCTTAATTCGTGTTGATGCTTCAGAGTATTATGCAAGTGTACAATCTTCAAAAAGTGGCTTGTACAATTCAATAGCTGCAATAATGCCAGATTTAAGATTAGATTTTCCAGATATATTTTCAAAATGGCAATCCTATTTAAATAGTTTCGATTTAAATAAAACAACACCCAAGTTACCAGAAATGAGTTCTGATAAAGAAAACTATTTCATAACAGGTCGTGGTATTATTACAAGCTATTACAATGTAAAAAACTTAGAACAGCGTTTGTCTAAGTACACTATATCTGCTCCCTTTAATGGTATTTTAACCGAAGCTTTAGCAACAGAAGGTTCTTTAATTAGAAGTGGTCAAAAGTTAGGCGAATTTATTAATCCTTCTGTTTATGAAATGGAAGTATCAATAAGTAAAACATTTGCTAATATTTTAAAAGTAGGTGAAAGTGTAGCTTTAACTAATTTAGATAAAACCGAAAGTTATACAGGAAAGGTGTCTAGAGTAAACGGAAGCATTGACGCTACCACACAAACCATTACAGCTTTTATAGAGGTAACAGATGATAACCTAAAAGAAGGTATGTATCTTGAAGCCAATTTAAATGCTAAAAGTATTGACAATGCAATTGAGATTAATAGAAATCTATTAACGGATAATCAAGAAATATTTGTCATAAAAGATTCTATCCTTGATGTAATACCAGCTAAACCTGTACATTTTTCTGATACCAAAGTCGTGTTGCAAGACGTACCAAACGGAACAGTTATTTTAAAGCGTCAAGTACCAGGAGCTTATTCTGGTATGATTGTAAAACCTTTTGTAGAAACAAAAGACAACTAAATAGCATACTATAATGAGAAAAATAATTAGCTATTTTATAAAATACCATGTTGCAGTAAATGTATTTATTATTGCATTTGCAATATTTGGTATTCTTGGATATTCGTCTTTAAAATCTTCGTTTTTTCCATTAACAGAATCTAAGATAATCAATGTTAGTATTGCTTATCCAGGAGCTTCACCTCAAGAAATTGAAGAAGGTATTGTACTTCAAATAGAAGAAAATTTAAAAGGACTTAAAGGGGTAGATCGTGTCACATCTGTGTCAAGAGAAAACAGCGGAACCATTACTGTAGAAATCGAAAAAGGTGAAAACCTAGATTTCATGTTACTAGAAGTTAAAAACGCGGTAGATAGAGTTCCAACGTTTCCTACAGGTATGGAGCCATTAGTAGTTTCTAAACAAGAAGCAGTTAGAGAGACTATTTCTTTCGCTTTAAGCGGAAAAGAGATTCCGTTATCCACATTAAAACAATTAGGTCGTCAAGTTGAAAACGATTTACGTGCTATTGAAGGTATTTCTCAAATAGAAGTAACAGGTTATCCAGAAGAAGAGATAGAAATTGCTGTAAATGAAGGAAGTTTATTAGCCTATAACTTAACTTTTACCGATGTTGCCAATGCTGTAAGTACGTCTAACATATTAGTAACAGGTGGAAATATAAAAACAGAAGCTGAAGAGTATTTGATTAGAGCCAATAACAAACAATATTATGGCGCAGAATTTTCTAATATTATTGTAAAAGCCTCAGCAGATGGTAAAGTGGTACGATTAAAAGACGTTGCTGTAATCAGAGATCGTTTTTCTGAAACACCAAATGCATCTTATTTTAATCAAGAGTTATCTGTAAATGTTTCGGTAACCAGTACTAATAACGAAGACTTAATTTCATCTGCAGATAAAGTTAAGGAGTATATCACAAGTTTTAATCAAAAATATAATAACATACAATTACATATTGTAAGAGATTTATCTATAACACTTAATCAGCGTACAGATTTATTGACAGAAAACGCAATAGTTGGGATGATTTTGGTATTGGTGTTTTTATCATTATTCCTTAACACACGTTTAGCCTTTTGGGTAGCTTTTGGTTTGCCAATTTCGTTTTTAGGAATGTTTATTTTTGCAGGACAATTTGATGTCACAATTAATGTATTGTCATTATTTGGTATGATTATCGTTATTGGTATTTTGGTGGATGATGGTATTGTAATTGCAGAAAACATTTACCAACATTTTGAAAAAGGTAAAACGCCAAAACAAGCTGCGTTGGATGGGACAATGGAAGTTATTCCTCCAGTAGTTTCGGCTATTATTACTACGTTACTAGCCTTTTCATTATTCTTGTTTTTAGATAGTCGTATAGGTGAGTTTTTTAGCGAAGTTTCAGTCATAGTAATTTTAACTTTAGTAGTGTCTTTAGTTGAAGCATTAATTATTTTACCAGCTCACTTAGCACATTCTAAAGCATTACAACCACAAGTAGAGGAAGAAAATCCTTCAAAGATGAAGCAGTTTTTTGCTAAAATGAGAGGGATTAATAGAGCAGGAGATAAATTTATGGGTTATTTAAGAGATAAAGTGTATGCTCCAGCCCTAGATTTTGTGCTTCAATTTAAAGTGTTATCCTTAGGTATATTTGTTGCATTACTAGTTTTAACTTTTGGATCAATAGGTGGAGGTATAATTGGAGTGACACTATTTCCAAGTGTAGCTAGTGATAGGGTTTCAGTTCAATTAGAAATGCCTAATGGAACAAATGTTAAGGTTACAGATTCAATAATTTCTATGATTGAAGAAAAATCATTCATAGTAAATGAAGAATTAAGCGAAAAATATTTAAAAGGAACGGGTAAAAAGCTTTTTGAAAATACAATTTTAAGTATCAATAGTAGCTCAAGTGCCACTCTTAGATTAAATATGTTACCAGGAGAAGAACGTCCAGATGCTATAAAATCGTCAATGGTTTCTAATCGATTAAGAGAGTTAGTTGGACCAGTAATAGGAACAGAAAGTTTAATTTTTGGTTCTGGTGGTAATTTTGGAGGTAGTCCAGTATCTGTATCCTTGTTAGGTAATAATATCGAAGAGCTTAAAGCATCTAAATTAGAACTAAAAGCTTACCTGTCTACCAATCCACTATTAAAAGATATTGAGGATAATGATCCTGCAGGAATTAAAGAAATTAGATTACAACTTAAAGAAAGTGCCTATCTATTAGGTTTAGATTTAAGAACAGTAATGTCACAAGTACGTTCTGGTTTTTTTGGATCACAAGCACAACGTTTTCAACGTGGACAAGACGAAATTAGAGTTTGGGTACGTTATGACAGACCAAACCGTAATTCGATAAACGATTTAGACGACATGCGTATTTTAACACCAACTGGTGAGCGTGTAAATTTAAAAGACATTGCTAATTATAGTATAGCTAGAGGAGATGTAGCAATAAATCACCTAGAAGGTTTAAGAGAAATTAGGGTGTCTGCAGATTTAAAAGATCCAAGTACAAGTACGACAGATATTTTAGACGATATTAAAAATAATTTCATTCCTAATTTGCAATCAAAATACCCAACTATAAAAGCATCTTACGAAGGTCAAAATCGTGAAAAAGACAAATTAGTAAGTTCTTTAAGTAAAGCCGGAATACCAATATTGCTATTAATTTACGTTACAATTGCTTTTACTTTTAGAAGTTATAGTCAACCTATATTATTACTTTTATTAGTGCCTTTTAGTATGACTGCTGTAGCTTGGGGACACTGGATTTTAGGATTTCCGGTTAATGTATTATCCTTACTAGGGATCATTGCTTTAATAGGTATTATGGTTAATGATGGCTTAGTATTGATAGGTAAGTTTAATAGTAATTTAAAAGAAGGTATGGCTTTTGATTTGGCGTTATCTGAAGCTGGTAAATCAAGATTTAGAGCCATATTTTTAACCTCATTAACAACTGTCGCTGGTTTAGCACCATTATTATTAGAAAAAAGTAGACAAGCTCAGTTTTTAAAACCTATGGCAATTTCAATATCATTTGGTATTGCTTATGCAACAATATTAACCTTATTAGTTTTACCATTGTTTTTATCGTTTAGTAATACTATTAAGCAAAAAACAAAATGGTTAATTACAGGAGATAATATAACTAAAGAAGAAGTAGAACGTGCAATTAAAGAACAAAATGAAGAAAATGAACATTAATAAAAGCCTTTTACTTCTAGTATTATTGTGTGGTGCTTCAATTGTGAATGCACAACAAATTTTAACTCAAGAAGACGCTGTAAAATTAGCTTTAGATAATAACTACGGAATCAAAATTGCCAAAAACGATGTTGAAGTCGCTAATAACAACACAAGTATTTTAAATTCTGGTTATTTACCAACGGTTACTGCAGCTGCAGGTGCAACTTATAATTTAGATAATACTGAAGCAGAGTTTTCTAATGGAACAGATCCTACTGTACTAAATGGAGCAGAAAGTGACCGTTATAATGCATCAATAAGCCTTAATTATACCATTTTTGATGGATTAGGTAGACGTTATAATTACGAAAGTTTGAAAGAACAATACCAGTTGTCAGAACTTCAAGCCAGAGAAACTATAGAAAATACAATTACTCAATTGTTTTCTGTGTATTATAGCGTTGCACAGTTAACTGAAAATTTAGAGGCTTTAAAAGAAACCTTAGCAGTTTCAAAAGATAGATTAGTACGTGCAGAATACCAGTTTGAATACGGACAAAATACTAAGTTAGGGGTTTTAAATGCGGAAGTAGATATTAATAATGACAGTATTAATATCATTTCGTCATATCAAGATCTTAAAAATGCCAAACGTGATTTAAATGTTGTTTTAGGCAATACTTTAGATAATGATTTTACTGTAAATACTGAAGTTAACTTTGCTTTACAATTTCAACGAGATAGTTTATTTGAACAAGCTAAAATAAGAAACGTTGCTTTATTACAAACCGAAAAAAATATTGCTATTAGTCAATTAAGTATAAAATCTAATCAATCGGGTTATTTACCAACATTAGGATTATCTGGTACCTACGGATGGAATAAAAACAATAACAATGCAGCATCATTCGTGTCTGTTAGTACAAGTACAGGTTTATCTGCTGGATTAAATTTATCATGGAATATCTTTGATGGAGGAAGAACAAAAACCAATGTTAGAAATGCTAAAGTTAATTTAGAAACTCAAAAACTTCAAAAAGAAAACATCCTAATAGGTATAAAACGTGATTTTGATAACGCTTGGGAAGATTACACTAATAAACTGAATATCTTTAATATACAAGAGCAAAACATTATCACTTCACAAAATAATTTTGAACGTACTCAAGAGCAGTTTAAGATAGGTCAAGTCAATTCAATCGAGTTTAGACAAGCACAACTTAACCTTTTAAATGCAGAATTAAGCCGAAATAATGCTAAATACGATGCTAAATTAGCCGAATTGCAATTACTACAATTGAGTGGTCAATTACTAAATGTAGATTTTTAAATTACTGATTTACAGCTTGTTTTTACCGAATGATTTTCTATTAATTTTTAGAAATCACTTTTAAACACACGGTTTTAAAGCGTTTTCTTCTTAATTGGTGTCTTTTGTCGATTTTATTTGTTTTTAAACCTGTCAAAAGGTATATTTGATACAGTTAATCCTAAATCATTAACATGAAAACGATAAAACTTACTTTAGCAGCACTTCTTTTTACTTGCCTAACCATTGCAGGAGTATCAAATTCTGAAAAGGAAGCATTAATAGCTTTGTATGAAAATACAAATGGAGCAGAGTGGAACAATTCATGGGATTTAAACACGTCAATAGATACTTGGCATGGAGTAACTGTAGTAGATTCTAAGGTTGTAAGTTTAAACTTATCTTTTAATAATCTTCAAGGTACTATACCTACAGAGATTGGGCAATTAAGTAACTTACAAGTTTTAAACCTTAGTTTTAATAAACTTAAGGGTGATTTACCAGAGGCTATTGTTAACTTACAAAAACTATATTCTCTTCAATTATTTTTAAATCAATTTGAAGGAGAAATTCCAAGCTGGATTGGTAACATGACTAACTTAGAAGCTTTAGCTTTATATAGTAACAAGTTCTCAGGAACTATTCCTCAATCTATTACGCAGCTTAAAAAGTTAAAATCGTTAGAATTAGGAAGTAACTTTTTAACAGGTAAAATCCCTTTTGAAATAAATAACTTAACAGAACTTAAAAAATTAAGTTTATTAGATAATCAGTTAGTAGGTCAAATCCCAGAAACAATAGCAGAGTTAACTAACTTAGAAGAGTTAGTATTATCAAGTAATAATCTTACTGGAAGATTACCATTTGAGTTATCTCAATTATCTAAATTAAAATTGATAATGGTTAGTGATAACCTACTAAATAATGATTATGTAACTGTTGTTGATGATGCACCAAATAAAGTAACATTATTCTTAGAAGACACAACATTAGCAGCAAATAAAGAGTAACTTTTAGTTAAATATATGTTTAAAATAGTCAACCTTTGGTTGGCTATTTTTATTTTTGGTAAAAAGTAAATTTATGTTTGAACATTATTTTCAATGTCCTTATTGTTGGGAAACTATCTCAATGTTACTTGATTCTAGCGTCTCAAAACAAACTTATATAGAAGATTGTGAGGTTTGTTGTAATCCAATACAGCTAACGCCAGAATTTTTAGAATCAGAATTAGTTGGTTTTGAAGTGATTAATATTGAACAATAAAAAAAACACATTTTTTGCTTGT
Organism: Olleya sediminilitoris; assembly: GCF_016785945.1. Classification (GTDB taxonomy): domain Bacteria; phylum Bacteroidota; class Bacteroidia; order Flavobacteriales; family Flavobacteriaceae; genus Olleya; species Olleya sediminilitoris. The sequence continues at coordinate 259,272 of NZ_JAEMEF010000003.1, forward strand.
TATATCTAAAAAGGGTTGTATATTTGCAGTCCGAAACAATTAGGTCGGCATTATGAACCGATAGTTAAAAGCTAAATTAATTGTTACGAATATTAAATCGCGGGATAGAGCAGTAGGTAGCTCGTCGGGCTCATAACCCGAAGGTCACTGGTTCGAGTCCAGTTCCCGCTACTAAGTAAAGCTTCACAGAAATGTGAAGCTTTTTTTATTTTATTTTATTTCCTTTAGATTATAATATTGTATTTAACTAGTGTAATATTTTTAAATTTGAATACTATTATTTAAACATTCACTATTTAGCTAAATAAACTTGGGTTTTCTTTTAAAGCTTCAATAGTGTTTTGGTAACCATGATTAAAAATAGCATCAATTTTATTCATTTCAAATGTGCTATAATTAATAAGTTCTTCTGGATAAATAATTAGATCACAATATTTAAATTTTACCATAGACTCTGAAGCTACTTTAATTTTGTACGCTCTATCTACAACAGAGTAGGAGTGTCTTAAATCTTTTATGCTTATTTTTTTTAGGGGATTTACATATACACCAATAATTTTATCACATTCTTGTTGTAAAGGTTCAACAGGAAAGTTGTTTAATGTACCTCCATCAATATAAAAATTACCATTAATTTCTATGGGTGTAAATACACCAGGAAATGATGCAGATGCTATTATAGGTTTAATTAATTGTCCTTTTTTAAAAATTTTTAGGGTACCATCAATAACATTTGCTGCAGTAATGTATAAGGGCTTCTGTAAAGCATTAAATTCGTCAATAGGAAAGAAGGCTTCTAGGTCTTCATAAAATTTATCAGAATTTATAAAACCAGGTTTGTTTCTAGCATATCGTGTGGTTTTAAAAATTGAAACACTTTTAAAAAAAGTCAGAATGTCTGACCAATGTACACCTGCAGCATACAATGCGCCAACAATAGCACCTGCACTTGTACCAGAAATATGGGTTGGTTTAATGTTGTGTTCTTCTAATGCTTTAATCACGCCAATGTGTGCTGCGCCTCTTACTCCACCACCTGATAATACTAAGCCTATATTCATTTTTTTTGCTAACTTAATAGTTGTTATTTAAATCTATTGTTTTATTAAATCAAATTTAATTAATCCACCATCAATTGATGCTTTAGTTAAAAGACCATCTGTGTAATGAAAAATTCCAGCTTTACCTTTTTCGTTTATTTTTTTGTAAACATGATTTCCCATAGCAATAATACTATTAAACTGTCCGGTTTGTTCAGAATAGCATTTACTGATGTTTATGGGTTCGTTAAAATATAACTGAATAGTAGAAAAATTAATTACAGCATCAATAGTTTCTTCATTTTTACCATCTATTAATACTTTATAGTTGCCATCTGTTTTTTTTGTTTTTGTACTAGTATGCGGATTATTATTAACTATAATTTTTACATCTGCAGTTTCAAGATTATTGGATTTAAACGTAACATCATAATTATATTTAACAATAATATTTTTAATAATTTTAGCTTCAATTGTAGTTGCGCTTTGATAGTTAATACTATTATTTGTTGTCGTTTTGGTGGCTTTAAGATTGCCAATAATTTTATTGTTTCTTACAACATTAAAATTTATGGTGTTTTTTTTAGGTGTAGTTAATACGGTAAAACCGAATAAAAAAACACTAGTAATTATAAGTATTAAGGTGCGCATATTTTATAAATTGAATGGACTTATGGTGTCTAAACTTACAACAAATTACAATAATTTTTATAAATAGAAATCTGATGTTTATCATCTAAACTTAAGTTTAACTTTAATTTAAAAGCATAAAAAAAGCCTGACTTGATAGTCAGGCTTTTTTATTAATATTATCTAAAAATTATTTTGTTGTAATAGGAAACTCTGCAATTGTAGTATCCCATCCAATTTTTAAATGTACTGTGTTTTTTGAAGCTTCATATAAAGCAATAGATAAGTTTTCAATAACTTTATCACTTTTAGAAACAGGTACAGTCACACTAGCAACATCCTTACTAGCATCATAACCATAATTTCCCCAACCATCTAAAATAGTGTTTAATTTTAAAGTCCACTCTGTAGCAGTAGGTATTACTATAATAGTGTAACGTCCAGCCTTGATGTTTTTACCTCCAAAAGTCACATCATTATTAAATAAAATTTCAGTAGACTCGTTAGCACCAACTCTCCAAGCTTTACCAAATTTAAGTAACTCTCCAAAAACGACTCTGTCTTTTTTTGCAGGTCTAGAATAAGTTACACGTATTTGTGGTTCTAAAGCAGTTTTTTTAGCCTCTGTTTTCTTAAAAGCTCTGTGTGGTGCTCCATCAGGATAGTATGCACGATCCATTGGGCTTTTATCCATTTTCTTAAACTCTTGTGCATTAACAGTAGATGCTGTTACAATAATTGCGATAATAAATAATAATTTTTTCATTTTAGTTGTTATTTAGATTAATTATATTTTCTGTTTTTATTGTTGAAAGTTCTTTAAGCTCACCAGCTTCATATAACTTAGGTAAATCCTTTAAAGGTGTTCCAACTTTAGCTTCGTAATTAACATAATCTTGAAACGTAATGCCATCAATAATTCTTGTGTTAAAAGCACTTCTAAATCTTACACCACCTTTGTTTACTTTATAGCTGTAAGCTAAATAGTCTATTTTTTTAGTATTTTTATTAATCCAATAATTAAAGACATCATCATGATCTTCTCCACCACCAGCTTCGTCAAAAGTCACTTCAATGACATCATAAGATTTGTTTTTTATAGTCGTGGTTTCAATAAACTTGGTGTTAACCGCTTTGTCATTTAATTTGTACGGTAAAGTCGCAAAATATATCACCGAATTAATAGCTCCTGTTGCGCTATTAATGTCCTTTTTACTTAATGTTACAGCACTATCATTTATGGTTCTAAAAAACGTTCCGTTTTTTAAGACATCTGTAATTTGTTTACCTTCTTTTTGGTAGCTTTTAGTGTACTTATAGTCTAAACCGTTATTTTTAAATTGATAGTTTACACCTCTAAAATTAAAAGCATAGTTAGCAGAATCAAACAATGGACCACCATGTGCAGCTATTGTAGCTTTTAAAATGGTTTCCGAAGGACTTAAACTAACCTCTTTAGACGTTGTAATTGGGGTTTTTTTTGTTAAGGTCTCTTTTTTTGTAGTCTTATTATTGCAAGCACAAAATAAAAGTATTACAAATGTGATTATTACGAATTTTAAGGTTGACATTGGGATATTTTTATATAAATCTAATCGATTTGTCGTTTTAAAACACAGACCTTTCAGTTAATTAATAAAACTTTAAGACATTACTTGGACTTATAAATTTGAAAAAAGAAGAATTAATTCTAAACTCAAAATATTTTACTTTTGTAAAATGGTAGATAATTTTGAAAATGAATACTTCGGAATAGGTATTCAAAACGGAAAAACACCCGAAAACTTAGGCGTGCTTTGGCGTACAGCACAAAATTTAGGTGCTAGTTATATTTTTACTATCGGAAACAGATATGCTAAACAAGCTTGTGATACGCATAATGCAGTAAAGGCAATGCCATATTTTCATTATAAAACTTTTGAAGATTTTTATAATAACATACCCAAAGGAGCAAGGTTAGTAGGTGTTGAGTTGGATGACACAGCTGTAGACTTAGAAACCTTCCATCATCCCAGACGTTGTGTGTATTTATTAGGAGCAGAAGACCATGGATTATCTAAGCAAGCTATTGAAAAAAGCCATTTTTTAGTTAAATTTAAGTCAGAATTAAGTTTAAATGTAGCTGTTGCAGGAAGTATTGTGATGTATGATAGAGGAATAAACAAACCAAGGTCGTAACTTTGCGGTCTATTAAATTAAAGTAAAATGAAACATAAAGCAGGTTTTGTAAACATAATCGGAAATCCAAATGTGGGTAAATCTACATTAATGAATGCGTTTGTTGGTGAAAAGTTATCCATAATCACCTCTAAAGCTCAAACAACTAGACATCGTATTTTAGGGATTGTAAATGGTGAAGATTTTCAGGTGGTATTAAGTGATACACCAGGTATTATCAAACCAGCTTATGAGCTGCAAGCCTCAATGATGGATTTTGTAAAATCTGCTTTTGATGATGCTGATGTTTTAATTTATATGGTAGAAATTGGTGAAAAGGAATTAAAAGATGATGCTTTTTTTAATAAAATCACCAATGCTAAAATCCCTGTTTTATTACTTTTAAACAAAATAGATAAATCTAATCAAGAGCAGTTAGAAGAGCAAGTACAGTCTTGGTCATCAAAAGTCCCAAATGCCGAGATTATTGCAATATCTGCTTTAGAAGGCTTTAATGTTAAAGAAGTTTTTGATCGTATTATCGAGCTGTTACCAGAGTCGCCTGCATTTTATCCAAAAGACCAGTTAACAGATAAGCCAGAACGTTTTTTTATAAACGAAACGATTCGTGAAAAAATCTTAATGCATTACAAAAAGGAAATCCCTTATGCAGTAGAGATTGATACGGAAGAGTTTTTTGAAGAAGAACAAATTATACGTGTAAGATCTGTAATTATGGTAGAGCGTGAAACTCAAAAAGGAATCATAATTGGTCATAAAGGATCTGCTTTAAAACGTGTAGGTGTTGAGGCTAGAAAAGATTTAGAAAAGTTTTTTGGTAAGCAAATTCACTTAGAATTGTATGTGAAAGTTAACAAAAACTGGAGAAGCAATCAACGTCAGTTAAAACGTTTTGGTTACAATCAGTAAGCAATTTTAATGTTATCGTCATTTAGGCTTAACTTTTGGTTAAAGCTATAGTTTCATCTTTATGGTTTACATAAAAACCAACTAAAAATGAAACATTTAAAACACACATTACTATTATTTTCGTCTTTACTATTATTACATTGTTCTGATGACGACGATGGTAATGTAGATATCATTATTGATCCAGTTAATACTGAAGTTAATTTTCAATACAAAACTACTATTAATGTTGGAGGAGAAGCTTCTGCAGAGATTTCAGCATTTGACGCTTCTACAAACAAGTTATTTGTAACTAATGCAGAATTAAACGAAATTTCAGTTTATAATATTTCAGATTTAGACGTGCCAGTTCAAGAGTCTTCAATAAGTTTAAATGCTTTTGGTGCACCTAATAGCGTTGCTGTTCTTGACGGAAAATTGGCAGTAGCAGTTGAAGCTTCAACAAAACAAAACCCTGGACAAATTCATGTATATAATACTTCAGATTTATCTTTAGATAATCAATATACTGTTGGTGCTTTACCAGATATGGTTACGTTTTCAAAAGATGGTAATTATATTTTATCTGCTAATGAAGGTGAGCCTAACGATGATTATACAATAGATCCAATGGGAACAGTTAGTATCATAGATTTAAACGACGATACGGTTACCACATTAGATTTTTCAACCTTTACGTCCCAAGAAGCTAATTTAACGTCTCAAGGCTTTAGAGTTTTTGGTCCAAATGCAACTTTAGTAGAAGATGTAGAGCCAGAATATATAGCTATTTCTGACGACTCTCAAACTGCTTGGGTCTCTCTACAAGAAAATAATGGTATTGCTAAAATTAATTTAATCACTAAAGTGATTGAAGCTATTTATCCTTTAGGCTATAAAGACTATAATTTAGCTCAAAACTCAATTGACGCAAGTGATAAAGATGAAGTGACAGAACTTAAAAATTGGCCTGTAAAAGGTATTTATATGCCAGACGCTATCGTGTCTGTAAATATTAACGGAACAGATTATGTGATTTCTGCTAACGAAGGCGATTCTAGAGACTACGATGGTTTTAGTGAAGAAGAGCGTTTAAAAGATTTAACTTTAGACCCAACAGTATTTCCTGCAACATTAGATTATTTAGCAGACGAGAATCTTGGACGCTTAAAAACAACGACAACGTTAGGAGATATTGATAATGATGGAGATATAGACGAGATATATAGTTATGGAGCTCGTTCTTTTTCAATATGGAATGCAAATGGCTCTCAAGTGTATGATAGTGGTAATGATATTGCGACTCAAATTTTAGCTAATACACCAAGTCGTTTTAATTGGGATTGGGAAGATAACGAAAACGATAAACGTAGCGATGATAAAGGTGCAGAACCAGAAAGTGTTACTGTTTTAAATATCGCAGACCAACGTTATATTTTATTTGTTGGTTTAGAAAGAAATTGTCAAGTCATGGTTTATGACATAACAAATCCAGCAGCTCCTACTTTTTTATCTATTTTATCTCATGATGGAGATTATGCTCCAGAAGGTTTATTAGTTGTACCAGCAGCAGATAGTCCAACCGGAAAAGATTTATTAATTGTATCTAATGAGGATAGTGGGACAGTTAGTTTCTACGAGAATCAGCAGTAGTAATACATTTTAACTCATGTAAAAAAGCTTCAGTTTAATCTGAAGCTTTTTTTATTCGTCTAAAACAAGGCTCATAAATGTATATAAATTAGTCATTTCAGATTGGTTGGAGGTTTTACTAATTCGACCTGAAAAGTATAACACAAACCATAAAATAACCATTAATATTATTCCCCAAAGTTGTAAATGGTAATCTACTTTAAGCGCATAATTAGAATATGCCCAAACGCAAAAGGCAATAAATAAACCAGCAATAACAAAATGTAAAAACATAAATAAAGTCCAAACGGTAGGGTTAGGTCCAAATAATCCATACAACTGACTTTTATTATTATTTACTTCATTTATTTCTAAATGTAATTGTGGTGACCAAAAATGCTGTTGTGCTTTTGGTAGTTTTATAAAAACATGATCATCTATTCTTGAGACAATAAATTGACTTTGGTTATGCTTTTTAGCTTCAAAAGCCTCTAAAACAGTGCTGTGTTTTTTATTTATTTCTATTTTAAATCGTGGTCGTAGCACGACTTGGTTTAAGTTTTCGTTCATAAATATCTCATAATGAAAGTAAAATACTATTTTTTCTCAAACTAAACACTACCTTTGCACTCGCTTACAGGATATGTAATGCATAAAAACTTAAAATTATGAGCAGTATAGTAGCTATCGTCGGAAGACCAAATGTTGGTAAATCTACCTTTTTTAATCGTTTAATACAACGTCGTGAGGCAATTGTCGACGCAGTTAGTGGTGTGACTAGAGATAGACATTACGGAAAAAGTGATTGGAACGGAAGAGAATTTTCTTTAATTGATACAGGAGGATACGTTAAAGGTAGTGATGATATTTTTGAAGCTGAAATTGATAAGCAAGTAGAATTGGCTATTGATGAAGCGGATGCCATAATATTTATGGTAAGTGTAGAAGATGGTGTTACGGGAATGGATGAAGATGTTGCCAAATTACTACGTAAAGTAACAAAACCAGTATTTTTAGTTGTAAACAAAGTAGATAACGGTAAACGTGAAGAGGATGCTGTAGAGTTTTACAACCTTGGACTTGGTGATTATTTTAGTGTTGCAAGTATAAATGGAAGTGGTACTGGAGATTTACTAGATGCTTTAGTAAAAGCTTTACCAGAAAATGAAGAAGAAGAAATAGAAGATACTTTACCAAGATTTGCTGTAGTTGGACGACCAAATGCAGGAAAATCGTCATTTATTAATGCTCTTATTGGTGAAGATAGATATATAGTTACAGATATTGCAGGAACAACTAGAGATGCAATTGATACTAAATATAACCGTTTTGGATTTGAGTTTAACTTAGTGGATACTGCTGGTATCCGTAAAAAATCTAAAGTTAAAGAAGATTTAGAGTTTTACTCTGTAATGCGAAGCGTACGTGCAATAGAGCATGCAGATGTTTGTTTATTAGTCGTTGATGCAACAAGAGGTTTTGATGGTCAAATTCAAAATATATTTTGGTTAGCGCAACGTAACCGTAAAGGTATTGTGGTGTTAATTAACAAATGGGATTTAGTAGAAAAGGATCATAAATCTACTACGGAGTTTGAAAAGTATATCAAAAAACAATTAGAGCCTTTTACAGACGTGCCAATTGTATTTATTTCTGCTTTAACAAAACAACGTATTTACAAAGCTATTGAAACTGCTGTTGAGGTTTATAATAACCGTACAAAACGTATTAAAACTAGTGAGTTAAATGAGACGTTGTTGCCTATTATAGATAACTATCCACCACCAGCTTACAAAGGTAAGTTTGTTAAGATTAAGTATATTATGCAACTGCCTACACCACAGCCTCAGTTTGCTTTTTTCTGTAACCTACCACAATATGTACGTGAAGGTTATAAGCGTTATTTAGAGAATAAATTACGTGAAATTTATGACTTTAAAGGTGTGCCTATTAGCGTTTACATGCGTAAAAAATAATCATTCTAAATTACTTTTAGCTTTTTTTTAAGATAGATAATTGGATTACAAAGTTATTTTCGTTGAAAATAAATAGCTATTAATCAAGCTGTAACATCAACCAAAAACAATGCGTAACTTAATTATTGTTTGTACACTATTATGTACAGTATTTTCATTTAGTCAATCCAAAGAATTTAGTATTAAAGGTCAAGTTTTAGATGGTTTAGACCAATCTCCTCTAGAGGCTGCTACAGTTTATCTAGAAAGAGCTAAGGATAGCAGCCTGGTAACTTATACTATAACTAATAAAGATGGAAGCTTTGAGCTAGAGGACCAAACCAGTCTAGAAAACCTAAATTTATTAGTGTCTTATGTTGGATATCAATCTTACAAACAAAAAGTAACAATCAATAAATCGGTTATAGATTTAGGAGCCATTAAACTACAAATTAGTAATTCGTTAGATGAAGTTTTAATACAATCATCAGCTCCTGTTACTATCAAAAAAGATACTTTAGAGTTTAATGTCAATTCTTTTAAAACAAAAAAAGATGCCACAGTTGAAGATTTACTTAAGCAATTACCAGGAGTAGAAATTGACGAAGAAGGCAAAATTAAAGTCAATGGTAAAGAGGTCAATAAAATATTAGTAAATGGTAAGCCCTTTTTTGGTAATGATCCTTCAATAACAATTAAAAATCTTACTAAAGAAATTATAGAAAAAATTCAAGTTGTAGATACTAAGACTAAAAGTGAAGCTTTTACAGGTGAAGAAGGTGATACAGAAAACAAAACTATAAACCTGACTATTAAAGAAGAAAACAACAAAGGGGTTTTTGGTCGTGTTGCAGGAGGAGTTGGTACTGATGACAGGTATGAATTTGCAGGTATGTTTAATAGGTTTGATAACGACCAACGTATTAGTGTTTTGGTTGGAGGAAATAATATAAACTCTCCTGGATTTAGCTTCGGAGAAATCGAAAAAATGTTTGGTAATGGCGGAAGTACTTGGTTTAATAGCAATGGCTCATTTAGTATTAATGGACGACAATTTGGAGGAGGTCAAGGGATTACAACGTCTAATTTAGTAGGTGCTAATTATGCTGATGCTTTTGGCGAAAAAACAGAGGTTTCTGCAGATTATTTTTATTCTAATAGTAATTCTGAAAACGAAACCGCTTCACAACGTGAAACTATTTTATCAGATTCAAGATATTTTTCCAATTCAAATTCTGAATCAGATAGTGATACACAAAGTCACTCCATTAATTCAGATTTTGAAATTAAGATAGATTCGACATTTTTTATTAATATAAAACCATCTTTTTCAAGTTCTACAAGTACAACAACTTATAATAGTAATGACGAAACCTTAAATGAAGATCTAACATTAACCAATCAATCTACTTTAAATTCGTTTGTAGAAAATAAAAGCAATAATTTTTCTAATCAAATTAGTGCAACTAAAAAGTTTGGGTCTAAAGGTGCTTTTATAAGATTTGGAATTAATAATAGTTTTAATGCTTCAGAAAGTGATGACTTTATTAATTCTAATACTGAAGTTTTTGGTGACTCAGCCGAAACTATTAATCGTAATCAATTTACAGATGGCGATAATAACAGTGACAATTTAAGAAGTAATGTTACTTACAGATTACCAATTAAAGAAAAAGAGTTTTTTGTAAATTTTGAATACGAATACCAACGAAATAATGACCAAAACAAGCAAAGTGCCTTTGATTATAATAATACATCAAATCAATATGACGTGTTTAATGAAGCTTTGAGTACTGATTTTGAATATACAGATACTAAAAGTGTGCCTGGAGTTAGTTTAAGTTATCGAAAAGAAAAATGGTCTGCTAGAGTTGGTGCAGACTATGTGTTACGTACACTTAAAAATGAAGATGGTTTAAGACCACAATTTAATGTTGAAAGAGACTTTAATGCAATCGAATTGAACTCTAATTTTAATTATAGATTTAGTAAAAAAGCATCAATTTATGCAAGTTATAGGTTATCAAACAGACCACCAGCTTTAAGACAATTACAAGCTTTTGAGGATGTGTCAAACCCTTTAAATACAGTTGTTGGTAATCCAAATTTAGAACCAACAAATGAGCATAGATTATATATGGGTTTCAATGCTTATAATTGGAAAGAGCGTACAGGTTTTTATATTTATGCAAATGTGTCAAAAAATCAAAATGCAGTAGTGTCTAGAACAACAATAGATTCTGAAACTTTAAAACGCACAACTACTTATGACAATGTTAATGGTAATCACAATGGTTATTTTGGAATTGATTACAGTAAGAAGTTTAAAATAGACTCTGTACAATCTGTGAGATTTAAAATAGGTAACTGGTCAAATTTCTCAAAAAATATCAATTATAATAATGATGTGCAATATGCTAGTAATGTTTTTACTTACAATCCTAATGTTGGGATTGACTATATTTATAACGATGTGTTTGAGTTTAAACCACGTTACCGACTAACAATTACTAATAACACCTATGATATTGATGCGTTTGAGGATATTAATTTTACATCTCACAACTTGGATTTAAACACTGCTTTTTTCTTAACAAAAGGATTGGAATGGCGTAATGATATCACCTATAATTACAATCCAAATATCGCAGATGGTTTTCAAAAAGATGCATGGTTTTGGAATGCTAGTGTCGCGTATTCTGTTTTAAAAGATAAAGGTTTATTGACATTAAAGGTCTATGATTTACTTGATCAAAATACCAATGCTAGGCGTACTGCTACGCAAGATTATATTCAAGATACACAAAGTACAGTATTACGTCAATACTTTATGCTTAACTTTAGTTGGAAGTTTAATAGTTTAGGATCTAAAGGTGAAACTAGAGGAAACGGAATGTATTTTACGGATTAACCCATTTAACTTTAACCGAATCTAAAACTTGTAATACACCTTCAAAATAACGTTCTTCTTTAAAAGAAGGCACAAGAATATTTTCAATCAAGTCATAGCAGATAATATCTGTTATGACTTTTTCAGTTTCAGTACCTGTTGCTATCGCTACTTGACGATCGTGTTTAGATATTAGTAAAAGCAGACCATTGTTTTTTTCGGCTTGACCGACACCTAAATTATTAGCTAATTTAGTAGCATAAGTTAGTGTGTTTTCTTGGTTTGGGATAGAGTCCTTTATATAAACACAAATTTGATTGGTAGTTTGTTTTTCAAAGTCTAAAATAATTTTTGAAATCGAGTCTGTTTGTGATCGAGTAAAAAAATTAGCCTCATCAATAACGACTAAAGCATGTTGTTGACTAGAATTTTGGGTTTGTGAGTTACATGATAGAAGTGTTAAAAAAAATAGAAGTAGAGTAAATTGTTTCATTTTTAAAAATAAGTTTTAATTATAGTTACCAGCCTCCAGAAGCTCCTCCACCTCCAAAGCCTCCACCTCCAAAGCCTCCTCCAAAACCACCTCCAAAGCTTCCGCCTCCTGAAGATCCTCCAAATCCGCCTCCAAAACCTCCAGAATGACGTCTGTAGCTTCCACGACCAGAATTGCTTAAAATTAAGGCTTCTAAAATATCTCTAGTTGTATTGCTTCCTCCACCAAAATTATCGGTTCCATTACCATCACCACGTTTTTTGGATATGGATATAAGAATGATAATAAATATTAGTATTAAAATAAATATAAAACCAACTGGAGTACTTTTCTTTAGACCTTGTCTTGTGCCTTGATATTCGCCTTTTAAAGTGTCAAAAATGGCGTCAACACCATTATTTAAGCCACCATAATAATCGTTACGTTTAAAGTATGGTATAATATCATATTCAATTATTCTAGAAGAGATAACATCCGTTAATAAATGCTCAACACCATAACCAGTAGTAATCATTATTTTTCGATCGTCTCTAGCTAATAGTATAAAAACACCATTATCTTCTTTAGCTTGACCAATTCCCCATTTTTGAGCCCATTGCGTGGCTAGATAATTAATATACTCACCTTGAGTAGATGGTATAATAGCAACAACAATTTGTGTTGATGTTGTGTCAGAGTATTTTATTAGTTTTTTTTCTAACGTCTGCTTTTGACCTTGTGTTAGTAGTCCTACGTAGTCATAAACAGCATCTGGATTTGCTTTAGTTGGTTTGTCAGGTATTTTATATTGTGCAAAAGATAACTGAGTCCCTAAAAATAACAATCCAATTAGCATTAAAAAAGTATGTTTTTTACATGCTGTTTTTCTTGTTTTATTATGAAATGAGGATTGATAAAAATTTATAATCATCCTTTAGATATCGTATTTGGTAACTCATTAATATCATTGGCTTTAATAGGAAAGTGAGTTTTTAACTGTTCTCCAGCATGTAAAATGCCATCTACTAAACCTTGTTTAAATTGTCCATTTTTAAAATGGTTTTGGATAACTGTTTTAGTATCATCCCAAAAATGATCAGGAACCAAGTTATTAATGCCTTGATCTCCATAAATACTAAATTTATGATCGTTTACAGCTACATAAATTAATACACCATTACGGTCTATTGTGTTATCCATTTTTAAAACAGAAAACACTTCTAATGCACGTTGTTCTAACATGTCATTACAAGTGTTTTCTATATGTACACGTATTTCGCCAGACGTTGTGTCTTCAGCAGTGCGTATTGCAGCTACAATTTCTTGTTCTTCAATAGTCGATAAAAAAGATTCTACGTTGTCTGATGCCATGTTTTTTTAGTCAAAATTAAATTCTACCTCAGGTGCATTTTCTGATCCTGGATCTGCTTTGTATCTAGCCATTTCTTCAAAACCAAACCATCCTGTTAAGACACTATTTGGAAATTTAGACGTATAAATATCGTATTGATTTACATCTTGATTATATCTGTCTCTGGCAACATTAATACGGTTTTCTGTACCTTCTTGTTGTTTTATAAAATCTCTAAACTGATCTGTTGTTTTTAATTCTGGGTAACGCTCAAAACTAGCAATTAAGCGACTAAAAGATCCACTAAGTTGAGATTGTGCTTTCTGAAATTTTTCTAAGTTTTCAGGTGTTAAATCGTCAACATTTACATTTACAGAGGTTGCTTTAGATCTAGCTTCAATAACTTCTTTTAACGTTTTTCTTTCAAAATCTGCAGATCCTTGTACCGTTTTTATAACAGTATTATATAAATCATTACGTCTTTGGTAAGTGCTCTCTACATTAGACCAAGACGTTTTTGCATTAGCTTCTAGTGTTACAGCAGTGTTATTTATACCAACAGCCCATTTGTATAAACTAAAGGCTATAATTGCTATAATAATAATTGGTATAAGTAACTTTTTCATGGTAGATGATTTTTTATTTGTGTTTTCTGGTAATTGTTTATAGTTCATTTTTTAATTTTATTAGCTGTGCTTTAACACTTTCCAATTTAGCTATAATTTCAAAATTATCAAGTGTTTTTTTCTTTTCTTCTTTTAAATGAATTTTGGCGCCTTCTAAAGTAAAGCCTCTTTCTTTTACTAAATGATAAATTAACTGCAGGTTTTTAATATCGTCTGGTGTAAATTTTCGGTTACCTTTTGCTGTTTTTTTAGGTTTTAAAACATCAAACTCTTTTTCCCAAAATCTAATTAAAGACGTATTAACATCAAAAGCTTTTGCAACTTCACCAATGGTATAATATCTTTTTTCAGGTAGATCAATTATCATTAATCTAAAGATTGGTTTTCTAAAGAAGCTCGTTCTAACAATTTATTAAACTCTTCAGGAGTTAAACTTCCGTAGTAAAAGTTAATAGGATTAATACGTTGTCCATCTTTAAAAATTTCGTAATGTAAGTGTGGTGCTTCAGATCGTCCTGTACTACCTACAAAACCTATTAAATCTCCACGTTTTACTTTTTGGTTTTTTTGCACATTATATTTGTACATATGAGCGTATAATGAAATATAGCCATAACCATGATTTATTCTAATATGATTACCATAACCAGCCGAGTTGCTGTCAGCACGCTCCACAATACCATCACCTGAGGCGTAAATTGGTGTGCCTCTTGGTGCAGTAAAATCCATTCCCCAATGCATTTTTCTTAATTTGGTAAAAGGGTCAGATCGCATTCCGTATCCAGAAGCCATACGTGTTAAATCTTCGTTACTTACAGGTTGTATAGCAGGTATTGCTCTTAAGAGTTTTTCTTTTTCTTCGGCTAAAATTGCAATCTCATCTAAAGATTTAGATTGTACTACAATACGTTTCAAAAGGTTGTCAATACGCTTGTTACTACTTATTATTAGTTCAGAATTATCATAACCATCCAGTTTTTTATATCTATTAACACCTCCAAAACCTGCTTTTCGTTGTTCTTCCGGAATTGGATTAGCTTCAAAATATAAACGGTAAATAGCATTATCGCGATCTTCAATGTTTGCTAACACAGTTTCGGCTTCAGCCATTTTTTTGTTTAATAAATCAAACTGTAACTCTAGGTTAGTTAATTCGCGCTTCAAAGCTTTTTCTTTCGGAGATTCAAAGTATTGTCCACCTATAAAAACAAACAAAAAAGCAAATAAAGAAGCAGCAATTAATAACAGCGTTATGTACTTAAATGTGCGTCTTTTTTTGCGCTCAATTTTTTTATAAGAGAGCGTTTCAGAATCATAATAATATTTTACCTTACTCATTATCTAACTTTATACTATTTTTGCAATTGTTAAAGCTGAATTTTCAGCGCATTAAAATAGTTAACGAATAACAAATATATAAATTGTTTTAATAAGCGGTAGGCTTAGGTAAACAAGATTATCAACATAGTCCTATGAATTCTCAAGACATACGTACCACATTTTTAAAGTTTTTTGAAGATAAAAAACACAGTATTGTACCATCTGCACCAATGGTGTTAAAGGATGACCCAACATTAATGTTTGTTAATTCTGGTATGGCACCTTTTAAAGAATATTTTTTAGGTAATGCACAACCAAAAAATAATAGACTAACAGATAGTCAAAAATGTTTACGTGTTTCTGGTAAACACAACGATTTAGAAGAGGTTGGTTATGATACTTATCACCATACTTTATTTGAAATGTTAGGAAACTGGTCTTTTGGTGATTATTTTAAAAAAGAAGCAATTGCTTGGGCTTGGGAGTTGTTAACCGAAGTTTATAAAATAGATAAAGATATTTTATATGTTACTGTTTTTGAAGGTAGTGAAGATACAGATAATCTTGATATGGATACTGAAGCTTATGATATTTGGAAACAATATATTAGCGAAGACCGTATTTTAAAAGGAAACAAAAAAGATAACTTTTGGGAAATGGGTGAGCAAGGACCATGTGGACCTTGTAGCGAAATACATGTTGATATTAGATCTGCTGAAGAAAAAGCTAAAGTAGATGGTAAAACTTTAATAAACGAAGATCATCCTCAGGTAGTTGAAATATGGAATTTAGTTTTCATGCAATACAACCGTAAAGCAAACGGAACTTTAGAAGGGCTACCTAACAAACACATTGACACAGGAATGGGGTTTGAGCGTTTATGTATGGTATTACAAAACGTACAATCTAATTACGATACAGATGTTTTTAAGCCTATAATTAGAGAAATTGAAGCCATTACTGGTAAAGATTATGGTAAAGATGAAAAAGCAGATGTTGCTATACGTGTTATTTCGGATCATGTTCGTGCTGTAGCTTTCTCGATTGCAGATGGGCAATTGCCAAGTAATACAGGAGCTGGATATGTTATTAGAAGAATTTTACGACGTGCAGTACGTTATGGGTTTACATTTTTAGATAAAAAAGAACCTTTTATTTACAGATTGGTAAATGTCTTGACTGAAAAAATGGGTCAAGCTTTTCCAGAGTTAAAAGCTCAAAAACAATTAATAGAAAACGTAATTAAAGAAGAAGAAGCCTCTTTTTTACGTACCCTAGATCAAGGTTTAGCTATATTAGATCGTATTGTGGACAATGCTACAGATAAGCAAGTTTCAGGATCAAAGGTGTTTGAACTTAAGGATACCTATGGTTTTCCTGAAGATTTAACAGATCTAATTTTACGAGAAAAAGGATTTTCTTATAATAAGGGAGAATTTAATAAGCGTTTAAAAGAACAGCAAGGTCGTGGTCGTGAAGCCTCAGAATTAAAATCTGATGACTGGACTATTTTAATCGAAGATGAAGAACAAGAATTCATAGGCTATGATCAGCTAGATGCTAAAGTTAAGATTACAAAATACCGTAAAGTTGTTTCTAAAAAGGAAGGGACAATGTACCAATTGGTATTTAATTTAACACCTTTTTATGCTGAAGGAGGAGGTCAAGTTGGTGATAAAGGATATATACAATCTAGTAATGGTGACGTGTCATACATTGTAGATACTAAAAAAGAAAATAACGTAATAATACATTTAACCAAAGAGCTTCCAAGTGATGTTAATCAAACCTTTGAGGCTAAAGTAGATGAAAAACAACGTTACAGAACAGAGTGTAATCACACAGCAACTCACTTATTACACCAAGCATTAAGAGAGGTTTTAGGTGATCATGTAGAGCAAAAAGGTAGTGCAGTGCACTCAAAGTATTTACGTTTTGATTTTTCTCATTTCTCTAAACTAACTGTAGATGAGTTACGTGATGTAGAAAACTTTGTTAATGCACGTATCGAAAGTAAATTACCATTGCAAGAAGGACGTAATGTACCAATGGAAAAAGCAGTAGCAGAAGGTGCTATGGCTTTATTTGGAGAAAAATATGGAGATGCAGTACGTACAGTACGATTTGGTCAGTCAATAGAATTATGTGGTGGTACGCATGTTAAAAATACAGCCGAAATTTGGCATTTTAAAATAGTATCAGAAGGTGCTGTTGCTTCAGGTATACGTCGTATAGAAGCAATTACTAATGATGCTGTTAAGTCTTATTATCATGAAAACAACAGAGCGTTTTTTGAAATGAAAGACTTGCTTAATAATGCAAAAGAGCCTATTAAGGCATTGCAAAATCTTCAAGATGAAAATTCTAGTCTTAAAAAGCAAATAGAACAATTGTTAAAAGAGAAAGCAAAGAATATAAAAGGAGAGCTTAAAAATGAGATTACTGAAATTAACGGAGTTAATTTTTTAGCTAAAAAATTAGATCTTGATGCGTCTGGTATAAAAGATTTATGTTTTGAACTAGGTAGTCAGTTTGATAATTTATTTTTATTATTTGGAGCAGAAAATAACGGTAAAGCCATACTGTCATGTTATGTGTCTAAAAGTCTAGTTGAAACAAAAGATTTAAATGCAGGAACAATTGTTAGGGAATTAGGCAAACACATCCAAGGAGGAGGTGGTGGACAACCATTTTTTGCAACAGCAGGAGGAAAGAATCCAGCAGGAATCAAAGATGCTTTAGAAGCAGCTAAAGGGTATATTGCTTAACCTAATTAAAGCATATATTAGATTTGATTATGAATCTACACACCAAAATACCACTAAAAAAACAAGACAAGAACCTAATAAGTTACAACACAAAGGTGTTTCTTTTAGGGTCTTGTTTTGCTGAAAATATTGGTGATAAATTTGAGTATTACAAGTTTCAAAATTATGTCAATCCTTTTGGTATTTTATTTCATCCTATAGCTATTCATAACCTTGTAACTAAAGCTTTACAAGGTAAAAAGTATACAGATGAAGACGTGTTTTTAAACAATGAACAGTTTCATAGTTTTGATGCACACTCCAAGTTAAGTCAGTCTACCAAAAGTTTAATATTACATCAGCTTAATGCAGCATCACAAAAAACAGGACACTATTTAAAACAAAGTTCACATGTTATTATAACTTTAGGTACTGCATGGGTTTATAAATATTTAGAAACTAATAAAGTGGTTGCAAATTGTCATAAAATTCCGCAACAGCAATTTAAAAAACATATATTAAGTGTTCAGGATATAGTCCATGCTTTACAATCTATTATAAGTCAAGTTAAGCAAGTAAATCCAAATGTTAATTTTATTTTTACCGTCTCGCCAGTAAGACATATTAAAGATGGTTTTGTTGAAAACACACAAAGTAAATCCCATTTAATTACAGCAATCCATCAGGTGTTAGATAATCAATCACACTACTTTCCGTCTTATGAAATTATGATGGATCAGTTACGTGATTATCGTTTTTATAATGACGATATGATACATCCATGTAATAAAGCAGTACAATATATTTGGGATAGTTTTAAAGAGGTGTGGTTTGATGATACTACTGAAAAAACAATGCAAACTGTAGCGCTTATTCAAAAAGGATTACAACACAAGCCATTTAATGCTTCGTCTGAAGCGCATATCAAGTTTTTAGAGCAGCTAGTTGCTAAACAAGAGCAATTACAAAAACAATTTCCTTTTATAAAATTTTAGATATCAGACAGTTATGCTTGTTTATGACGGTAGGTTGTTTTAATTTACAGCTAATTAATATTCATTTTATCGAAAAAAAAGGTGTTAATATTATATTATTACTAATTTGGTCATGCTATTAATCAATATATTCAAATTAACACCAACTATTTAACTGCTCTTGTAGTTACTTCTTGGTGTTTTTTTCTTAATTGTATTTTAACTTCACTTTATTAGATAAATTAGTAATCTAATAGTACATTTATATCATGCGAAAAATTATTATAGGAATCGTCATTGCATTTGTGGTGTCTTTCATTTTAAAAAAATGTACAGAAGGTAGTGCAGACAAAACAGTTATTAGAGAGCACTCTGCATTAATTGAAAAACAAATAAATAACGTTGGTAAACTAGTTGTAACAGAAGGCTATTTTAGTGATGCTTATAGTTATAAAAGTTCAAAAGCATTATTTGCAAACTTGACTTCAGATAAGCAAGCTTTAGTAATTGTAAATGCAGAAGTTACTGTAAGTTATGATTTAAGTAAAATTGAATACCAAATAGATAGTATTAATAAAGTTTTAAAGATTGTAAAAATCCCTCAGGAAGAATTAAAGATCTATCCTGATTTGGAATATTATGATGTAGAAAGTGGTTATCTTAATGCTTTTAATCAAGACGATTACAATAAGATAAAAGAAACAGTGACTATAAGAATTAGAAAAAAAATTGAAGCTTCAAACTTACGTTTAAATGCCAAAAACAGGTTGATTAGTGAGTTGTCTAAATTTTATATTTTAACCAATAGTTTGGGTTGGACATTACAGTATAATGACAGTACTATAGATACACAAGATAAGTTAGAGCGTTTTAAACTATAGCTTTTTATACAAACTTTGCCATCCACCACCATTAGTTACTTCTATACCATTACTACGTAAAATAGAAGCAGCACTACCAGATCGCATTCCGCTAGCGCAACAAGTAATTACAGGTTTTTTCCAAGCTTTAATTTGATTGATTTTTGCTTGAACTTGTTGTAAAGGTATGTGTTTTGATCCTGGTATGGCACCAGAATCATATTCTGCTTTTGAGCGTACATCTAAAATAATGGCATCACGATCAGTAAAGTCTTTGATTTTATTGGCTTTATTTCCAAAAAGAAAACTAAAAAATCCCATAGTAAAATTGTTTATTACAAAGCTACTAATTTGAAACTTAAAAATCCTTAAATTTGTTTAACTTCAATTTAAAATAAGCAGTAAATGTCTCAAACATACGTTAAGCAAACCATTGAAAATAATATTGGTTACATCACTTTTTTTACACCAGAGCATAATGCCATGCCAAGTCCAATTTTAAAACAATTGGAACAAACTATCATCAATGCTGGTCAAAATAATGACATTAAAGTTATTGTTTTAAAAAGTGGAGGAGAGCGTACGTTTTGTGCAGGAGCAAGTTTTACCGAGTTAGTTGCTATTGATACTCTTGAGGATGGTAAACTTTTTTTCTCAGGTTTTGCTAATGTTATTAACGCAATGCGTAATTGCCCAAAGTTAATTATTGGACGTGTGCAAGGTAAAGCTGTTGGAGGCGGAGTAGGTTTAGCAAGTGCTACAGACTATTGTTTGGCAACTAAATATGCTGCAATAAAATTATCAGAAATAAGTATTGGTATTGGGCCATTTGTTATTGAGCCTGCTGTAAGCCGAAAAATTGGTCAAACCGCTTTTGCAGAAATGACCATTAATGCAGAAGCGTTTTATGATGCAAATTATGCAAAAGCAAAAGGACTGTATGCTGATGTTTTTGAAACTGTAGATGCTTTGGATATAGCAGTACAAGAATTGGCATTAAAACTAGCCTCATATAATCCAGATGCACTTTTAGAACTTAAAAAAGTGCTTTGGCAAGATACCAATCATTGGGATACGTTACTTATAGAGCGTGCTCAGATTAGCGGAACATTAGTGCTAAGTAATTTTACAAAGCAAAAGCTGGATAGTTATAGTTAACTAAACAGCTATTTCCTGACTAGCAATTTTAATACCATCATCAATTAAGTGTCCAACTTCTGGACGGTTTTGTTTGATGGTTTCAAGGTGAGCTAAAATACTATCACATAATTCGTTTTCATTACCTTTTTTAGCAAGTTCAAACAGCTCAACAGGTAATAACCAATCCATAGGAAAACGATTTACTAACTGTTCTAAAACTTTAGTTCTAGACACTGTTTGGTTAGTCCCTTCACGATATTCACGTACTTGTTTGTATAATTCAATAAGCTCTAATTTTTCAGGAGACTTTTCTTCTTGTATTGTTGTACTACTAATTTTATGTGTAATTAAATCAAAACTATGTAGATCTGCAGGTCCAGAGTAACCAGAAATAACCTCTTTACCAACAGCCATATCATATTGTCCCCAAGAAGGTTCAAATAATACAGTGTCTTTATATGTTACAGTACAGTTTTTAAAACTTATTAATATAATTTTACCCTGTAGGTTTCGTGTACCAGTTATAATGTCTCCAGTAACAATAATATCACCTTCAAACTCTAAAGTAACCGTTTCACCTTCATAAATATCATAAGCGCGTAAATCTCTAGGCGACATGTCTTCAATAGCAAGATTAATACCTTTAAGTTTTCCAACAGGCGAACCAAAACCATCAGCATGCTCTAAAACACTGTGTCCTACCAATTCTTTATCTCTGTTAGCCAATGCAGTTTGTCCTGTAGTTTGTATGTAGCTAACCTTTCCGTTATGCTCAATCATATTAGTAAACACACCAGATATTTGTAAGCCTGTACTCAGCTCAATGGTTCCTAAAGCCTGACTTTGTATCAATTTATTTATAGCACTAGGTCCACCAGTACGTAAAGCCATAGTGTTAGCAAATGACTCTAACACTAAACTAAGGTGCGCAAAATCAGGAGTGACATAAAGTTGAGGTTGTGGTTTTGTAATGTCAAAATTCTGAAAAGTAGAAGCTATAGTATAAGGTAATTTTTTAACTTTATCAGTCATGCACCAAGCGCTTTCACCAATAGAAGATAGCAAACCAGCACCATAAATTTTAGGATTTTCAACTGTACCAATCAGTCCATACTCAACCGTCCACCAATGTAAATTTCTTATCAAAGCCATTTCACTAGGTTCACCCATATTGTTTTGCAAATCTTCCACCTTTTTTTCTGCTAGATCAATAGCATCTTGAGGTGTGTTTGGGGCTTCTTTTATAATAGATAAATGTCGTACAGCCTCATATAATTCATAATCTTTAGCACTACTAATTGCCTTACAACCAATCTCACCAAAACGTCTTAAATATTCAGCATACTCAGGATTAGCAATAATTGGTGCGTGGCCAGCACCTTCATGTATAATATCAGGAGCAGGAGTGTACTCTATATGTTCTAATTGTCTAATATCACTAGCAATAACCAACACATTATAAGCCTGAAATTCCATGAATGCATTTGGAGGTATAAAACCATCCACAGCAACAGCAGCCCAACCAATAGCTTTTAAAATACGGTTCATACCATACATATTTGGTATCGCATCTACATTTATACCAGTTTGCTGTAAACCATCCATATACGTACTATGTGCCACTTGGCTTAAATAATCCACATTTTTACGCATTGCATAACGCCAAACAGCTTGATCAATAGCAGTATAATCCTCATAATTTTGAGGCTTTATAAACTGTCTTAAATGCTTAGGTAAACGATCCAGTATAGGATTAGATTCAATATTTTTAAACTTCATTGGTATAAATTTCAAGTGTTGTAAAAATACAAAAAACGTACTAAAAGACTCTTAAAAAAAACAGTAGTTTAACTAAACAATCAAAACAACTTAGTATATTTGTACTATGATTACAACAGCAACATTTTTATTTATAAGTGGAGGAGAAATATTTTTTATTCTGCTTATCGTTGTTATGGTTTTTGGAGCTAAAAATGTTCCTGAAATTGCTCGTGGTTTAGGTAAAGGTATGCGTCAAATAAAAGATGCAACCAATGATATTAAAACCGAAATCACAAAATCTGCAGAACGTAACGGTTTGGATACTAGTATCACTGATGGCGTAAACGAAGAACTTAAAAAAGTTAAAGACGATCTAGAAGAGTTTACAGGATCTGTACGTCGTAAATTATAATTTAATCTTAATTGTTTTGGCGTTACCACAAGGGTCGCGTCATCCATTATATCTTTTTTTGCCATTTATGGCAGCAAAAAAAGGATGCCATTTCTACCGCTAACGCATTACCATGGTCTTTAAGACAGTGTCAAATTATTATTAACTTTACTTTAAAGTTGTTAATTTGATAAAATTATCAGTCTTTTTTTAGGAAAAATTTATATATTTAGATTTCAACCTAAAATTATTAATAAAATGAAAAAACCATTACTTAAACTATCCGTACTTATGGTAGTTTTTACAATGTTTAACGCATGTCAGAAAGAGGATTATCAAGAACTACCTCAAGAGCAAACTATTGATTACGACCAAAAAGAAGCTTTATCGGTTTCAGAAATTAATGCCATTATCAATCAAAGTTTAAATACCACTGGGACTTTTAATTGGAAAGATGTACACTCACACACTTTATGGAGTGCAGTTGTAAGAGGTAACAATATCTTAACTATAGGTTACGGAGAGGAAGGTCAAAGTTTTTCCGAAATAAAAACCTCAGAATTAAAAGCTACTTTGTCCAATCTTGTTCAAGTAGTAGAAGCTAACGAAGATTATAAAAGTAGTCAAGAAACTTTGGTAGAACATGATATTATTAATGTCATAGATGTAAAGGTAGAAAATTATCAAACCATTAAAGCTTTATTACAATCTGATGGTGTTAGGTATTTAGAACCTAACGGTTACAATCAATATGAAACTTTAAGTAATGGAAGATCAAGTTCTGGATGTGATAAAAATGCAGACAGTATTAATTCGGCACATTACACAACAATAAGTCCTAATGACGCACAAGTATCTTGGCATTTTAATGCGACTAATATTCCGTCTGCTTGGAATTATAGTACAGGAAACGGAGTTACTATTGGATTAATAGATACAGGTGTGTCTGCTTCTCAATCACTATTAAACGGAAACGGATTTAAAGATGGCTATTCATCTAATAGTCGATACATTCAAAAATACGGAACGTTTATAGATTCAAATTGGTGGTGGTCAGATAATTATGATGGACCACATGATAAGTGTGGACATGGTACAGCTATGGCATCCACTATGGCAGCTCCACGTAATGACAATGGTATGCCTGTTGGTGTAGCTTACGATGCTAATTTGGTAGCCTATAGAGCAACAGAAGATGTTTTATTAAATGACTATCATGAACGTAAAGGTGTCTCTGAAGCGTTAACCCAATTAGGTAATAGAAGTGATGTTAAAATAATATCTATGTCTATTGGTTACTTATGGTCTATAGGTAATATAAAGGATGCTGTTAAGTATGCTTACAGCAAAGGAAAATTAATTTTTGCAGCAGGTGGAACTTCGACAAGTTTTACCAATGGATATGGAGTGATTTTTCCAGCTACTATGAGTGAGACTGTTGCTGTAACAGGAGTAGATGATGGACCGAACTATGAAAGATGCGAAACTTGTCATAGTGGAAGTAAAATAGATTTTACCATTATCATGGAAGGTAACAATAATACAAGTAAAGCTCCTCCAACATTAGGATTTTATGATGGAGACAGACGTTATACTGGAGGATCTTCTGTTGCAACAGCAACAACAGCTGGTATTGCAGCCTTAGTTTGGTCTAGATATCCAAGTTGGTCAAGAACACAAGTTTTAAACAAACTAAAACAATCTGCAGAATTTTATCCTAACAAAAATAGCAGTTTTGGTTATGGTAATATAGATGCTTTACAAGCAGTTCAATAAAAACAGTAAGTGTTAATTTAATAAGCCTCTCAAAATCTTGAGAGGCTTTTTTTTTGAAATAGCGATATATTTATGGTTTTTCTCTTACATCTTCAAGTAAAACGTTATTAAGACTTGTATCGTCACTGCCAGAAGATTTATGCAATACAGATATGTCTCCTGTTGATTCTAAAACAACTGCTTCAATTTGATTAAAATCTAATACATTGGCTTCCCTTAATTTCGCAATTAATTGTGGCTTTTCAATTCTAGCATATTTTAAATTGTCATACAAAATAGTTTTTCCTTTCATTAATAATAAAGGTTTGTTAGATATAATTGAAGAAATAAACGAGAATTTTTTCTGTAAAAAAGAAAAAATATAAGTCAACACTAATAAACTAGCAATTGCAACAGCTCCATGAGTTAATGATGTACTTGATGTTAAAGTCGAAGAGATAATACTACCAATAGCAATTGTAAATGCAAAGTCATAAGCTGTAAATTTAGCAAAAGATCTAAGACCAATAATACGTGTAATTACGATAATTACAATAAATAAAATTAAGCTTCCTGCAAGTGTTTCTATTAGTGGGTCGTTGATAGAGTATATCCATTCCATAAATTAAAATTTAATATGTTTTAGTAGTTAATACATTGGTTTTTTTTTAAAATATCAATTAATTAACTGTTTAAAGACGTTTTTTTTGACTTTAAGAAAACATTAATATTAGATAAAATAATGAAGTTTCAATTTTAAAGTAATCCATAGGTATTTAATTAGCAATAATTAGTCAGTTGTATATATGTTTTTACTTTTGCAGAAAACAATAAGTTTAAGGATGGATTATGTGATTATTGGAGGTGCACAAGCAGGATTAGCTATGGCTTATCATTTGCAAAAAATGAATAAACAATTTATAGTGCTTGATGGTCAGTCTCAAGTTGGTGCCTCATGGTTAAATCGTTGGGACTCGTTAAAATTATTTACTCCAACAGAGTATAATCATTTACCAGGTTTAAAATTTGATGCACCTAAAGGTCATTATCCTTCTAAAATTGAAGTCGCTAATTATTTTAAGACTTACGTCGAAAAATTTAGCATTCCTATGCAACTTAATACACATGTAACAGCAATTAATAAAACCGAAAACGGATTTGAAGTTATACACAAAAACGGAAGTATTAAGGCTAATAATGTTATAGTTGCAACTGGACCATTTCATATACCATATACACCACCTTGTCATACAAAAATTGAAGATTCAACTTTGCAAATGCATAGTAATTATTATAAAGGCACACACCAATTGCAGTCTGGTGACGCTTTGGTAGTTGGAGGAGGAGATAGTGGTTATCAAATATTAAATGAGATTTCTAAAGACCAATCCAGAACAGTATTTTTTTCCGGAGATACTAAAGTCAAATCTTTGCCACAACAGTTTTTAGGTAAAACATTATGGTGGTGGTTTACTAAGGTTGGTTTTTTAAGTTATAATAAATACAGCTGGATAGGAAAAAAAATAAATAGATCTACACAGCCTGTTATTGGTACAGATGTTAAGGGTATATTGTCTAGAGATAATGTGATACCTGTTGGAAGAACTAAGGATGCTTTGAATGATCAAATTATTTTTGAATCTACTAAAAAATCATCTATTAAAAATGTAGTTTGGGCAACAGGTTATCGTCCAAACTTTAAATGGATACATGGTTTAGAGTTGGATGCAGACGGTTACCCTAAAAATTACAGAGGTGTAAGTAATATGGACGGTTTATATTTTATTGGTTTACCTTGGATGTTTACTCGAGGTTCTGCTACTTTAGGAGGTGTCAGTAAAGACGCTAGTTATTTAGCAAATGTTATAAATGGTAAAAATTAAATTTTAAGTATTTGTTTATTTAAGCAAACTCAAAATTTAATAGAGCCTTTATTTGTTATAAAGCTCTGGCGTTACAGAAATTTCCATAGTAAAAACACCGTCTTTATCGTAATACCTATAGTCTAAGCTTATATTATTATCACGATACGTTTTTAAATCAGGACTGTTTTTTACATTTTCAATAATATTAGGTCTTATGTACTTATTTACGGTGTCCATAACAACTTCAGATTTTTTGGTGTCTAAAAGTGTATAGTGATAAATAAAATTAGTTTTCCCCTTAGAAGACGTACTGTCTAGTCTAGTGTATTGGTCAATTGCTATAGGTGTTTGCTTGTTCATTTCTATTGCAACCTTTTTTAATTCTGCAGCAATGTCTTTTTTAAATAGTTGCTTAACACCATAAAAGGAGATTAAAAATGCAATAATACCAACTAAGATTCCTAGAATATTAGCTTTCTTTTTTGATTGAATTTTAGTTATTAAAATATGAGTAATTGTTTAAGTTATTTACACAGCACATAGTTGTTAAAAATATGTTCTAATTCTTTTTCGGGATTATTAGTTAATCCAGAATGAGTTTTAGAGCTTTGTATTACAGTACTGCGTGATGCTGCTAACCATCTAAATCTGTCTGATAATTCAAACTGTCCAATCTTTCCGCTTGATTTATCTCCTTTACAAATTAATTCCCAAGACTTTAAATAGGTATTTAAGTCTTCCATATTTAATTCGCATGCAAATGCAGCTAATTTAGTCTTGTCTATTTTAAATTTAACGTTTAGATATTTTTTTCTTTTAGAAAACAATATAACACCAATGTTAAAAAACTCTTCACGTTCTACTTTAGGGACAAGTCTAATAATCGCGTATTCAAAAGTAACTTTATCTTGCATCTTCCGCTTCTTTAACTAGTGAGTTTATCTTTTCAAGTCTAGAGTTTAAATACGTTTTATAAGCTTCTCTTATTTGATCTGGTGTAAACGTGTCAGATTCGTTTATTAGCCAATCTTCAGGAATAGTGTTTATAATTGTATTGATAGTATTACTTGTTAGTGTTGAGGTAATATGTAGTGATGCTTCGTCTAATTTTGTCGCACGATCTAGTAAAACATGATCTTTAATTAAAGGAAATGTACGTGTTAAATGATTCTCCCAAGTATCCCAATTATGATGAAAATAAAAACTTGCACCATTGTCAATTACCCATAATTCTTTATTCCAATTAAGTACATTTGGGTTTTTAACTGTTCTGTCAATGTTACTAATAATACTATCTAGTAATACCACTTTAGAGGCTGTTAAAGGGTCTGCAACAGAAGCTAAGGGGTCAAAAGTAATAGAGCCACTTAAGTAATGTAAACCTAGATTTAAACCGACGCTAAATTTTAATAAATCTTGTATTTCTTCATCAGGTTCGGTTTTACTAAACGAATCATCTAAATTCATAAACACCAATTCTGGAACTTTTAGTCCAATAGCTCTTGCTAATTCGCCACCAATAAATTCAGCAATTAAAGCTTTTTTTCCTTGACCAGCACCTCTAAATTTTAAAACGTATAAAAAATCGTCATCTGCTTTTACAATTGCAGGTAAAGAACCACCTTCTCTTAAAGGTGTGATGTATTGTGTAACATCAACGGTTCTTATTTCTAATTTATTCATTGGTATTTTTATATTTTTCGGCTAATGGTTAAACCATCTCTTATAGGTAGTAAAACGGTTTCAATTCTTGGATCCTCTTTTAAAAGTGTATTGAAATCTAAAACAGCTTTTGTAGATACATCTTTGTCGTTTAAGGGTTCCACAACTTTTCCATGCCATAAAACATTGTCTGATAATATGATTCCGCCTGGATTTAATTTGTCAATTATTAAATGAAAATAATTGACATAATTAGGCTTATCAGCATCAATAAAAACTAAATCAAAGGTTTTATTCATATCAGGAAGTATGTCCATTGCACTTCCCAAATACTGATGTATTTGTTTTCCATAGTCAGATTTATCAAAGTACTTACGCTGAAAATCTTCCAGCTCTTCATTAACATCAATGGTGTGTATTTGCCCTTCAGGGTGTAAACCTTCCGCTAAACAAAGTGTCGCATAACCCGTAAAAGTGCCAAGTTCTAAAACAGATTTTGGCCTAATTAATTTAGAAATCATGCTTAAAACACGACCTTGATACGGCCCACTAAGCATAATAGGTTGTAATATTTTTTGGTAAGTTTCTCTAGTCAGTTGTTGTAATAATTCTGGCTCATCCTGACTGTGAGCTACAACGTAGTCGTCTAATTTTTCGGGTAAAAAATACATGGTATTGTCTGGTCGAGCGCAGTCGAGACCTTTCTATTATATATCATTAAAAATAAAAACACTCTCGACTGCGCTCGAGGAGATCTTTTTATTATCCTAAAATTCGTTTTACTAATTTGTCCTTAGCATCTTGGTCATCACCACATAACCATTGGATCACGTTATCTTCCCAAATAGCATCTCGTTCGGTTTCGGTAATAATTTGTCTTTCCATAGCTAAATCTAATATTTTTCCAGGATAAGAACTTTGTTTCTCACTTTCCATTTCGCCTAAAGGGTATGGATCATCAAGTCCCATTAAAACTTGTTTAGAACCTTGATTACGCAATAATAGTTCTAGACCTCCAGTATCATGCACTAAAGTATCAAAAAAGATGTTTTTATGTCCAACTGCTTTTCTTGGATGACTTTTACCTTCAAATAAATCCGGTCTTCCATCAAAGCCTTGAATACGTCGTCCTAAGTTAATCTGAGCTAACTGTCCACCATGAGCAAAGCAAGTACGCATATTAGGGTATTTATCTTGATAGCCATTTAGGGTTAAAAAATGATAAGCATCTGCACATTGCGCCAACATCCAAATTAAGTGAAAACGCCAAGAAGTGTTTTCTAATTTTATAAACTTTTCGCCATCATAAGGATGAATTTCTACTGCTAAATTATATTTGTTTGCTAGTTCAAAAATAGGTTCGTTTTCTTCATCAAAAATACAACGCCAAGTTCCAATAGTATCCATATAATGTGTTGGAAGACATAGTAATCTCATACCTAGTTCCTCGACGCAACGTTCAATTTCCCAACAGGCACCTCTAACAAAACCAGGATGTACAACAAATCCACAAGTAAATTTACTAGGGTTTTCGCGTTGTACTTTTGCGTTAAAATCGTTTTGAAAACGCAAGGCTTGTTTCATCTCATCAACACGTAAGCCATTTCCATATAATTGAGATAAGTTTAAAACAACAGCGTGATCAATTTTATTACGTTGCATCCATTCTAACTTTTCGTTTAAGAAAAAACTAGAATCGGTTATAGGTCTGTTCCAATCTTTTTGAAGCATGAATTTTCGGTCTTTATCAACCCAAAAAATACCTTTGTCTTGCATAAACTGAGGAATTTGCTCTGGATATGGCAATAAGTGTGAGTGACCGTTAATTCTAAGTTTACGTTTTTCCATAAGTTTTGTCATTGCGAATCTTTAGATGTGGCAATCGTTGTCTTAAATTATTTATTCTATTCATTTTGCCTTGATGCATTACTGAATTTAAAACACAGTTTTAAATGAAAGTACATTGCGGATCAAAACAAAAAAATCAAATTGTAATGATAAAATTCCTGCTGTACATTCATTCTCGGAATTGCGTGCTTAAAGCTTCGCTTTGCAGTTTTTTTCCTTCACTCATTATTTCTGCATTTCAATGTTCAATTTTACAAATTGATTTGGGACTTTCAATTAAGCTAATGTTATTTTTAATCCCAACTTTGTTGCTTTTGCTAACTGCTAATTAGTTTTCTAACTTAACCTTTTTTGGTGGTTCCATAATTTCACCACAATTAGGGCAAGTACGTTTGTCCAAATCTCCATAATATTTATCGAATATTTTTGGCATATCAGTTTCAATATTTTTTACTGTAAAATCTTCTTCATATAATTTAGTAGTACAGTTTTCGCAAAACCAAAGTAAGGCATCTTGTACTCCTTTTTCTCTTGGATATTCAATAACTAAACCAACAGTGTTAGCTCCACGTTGAGGCGAGTGTGGTACTTTTGGAGGCAACAAAAATATTTCACCTTCTTTAATGTGTATGTCTTTTGGCACACCTTCATCAATCACTTTTAAAACAATATCACCTTCAATTTGATGAAAAAACTCAGGTGTTTCGTTATAATGGTAATCCTTTCTATTATTTGGTCCACCAACAACCATAACAATAAAATCACCATCCTTCCAAACCACTTTGTTTCCAACAGGTGGTTTTAAAAGATGTCTATTTTCTTCAATCCAAGCTTTAAAATTTATAGGTGGAAATAATTTACTCATGATACAAATTTTTAATTTTTATCATCCTAAACAAAATTCAGGATATTAATATATTTTGGGCGTTTCCCTAAATAGGGTCAGGCTTTTAAGGCTCGCTCTCTGTAAGGAGCTCAAACAAACCTTTCAAACCTTTAGGTTCACGAAATCAATATTTTAAAATATTAATCTGTGAGTAATCCTTAACGCAGATTCATCAATTCAATAAAATTAGTAATAATAAACGAAATAAAGAATTATAAACTCTTTGTTCTTCCACCATCAACCGGAAGATTAATTCCGTTAATATAACTCGCACGTTCGCTTGCTAAAAAGGTAATTGCATCAGCTAATTCTTCTGGTTTTGCAAAACGTTTTGCAGGCACAGCACTTTTCATGGCATTTGCAGATTCTTCTTCTGTTTTTCCTGTTTTAACAGATTTGTTTTTAATAATTTCAGCCAAACGATCGGTTCCTGTTGCTCCAGGTAACACATTGTTTACCGTAATACCAAATTGACCAAGCTCGTTAGCTAATGTTTTACTCCAGTTAGCTACAGCACCACGAATGGTATTACTCACACCTAAACCATCTAAAGGTTGTTTTACTGATGTAGAAATTACATTTACAATACGACCATAGTTTTCCTTTTTCATAAACGGAACCACTGCTTGTGCTAACACGTGATTACATTTTAAATGCTGAGTAAAAGCACCTTCAAACTCATCTACATCTGCCGAAAAAACAGGTCCTCCTTTTGGTCCACCTGTATTATTTACTAACACATGAAATCCGTGATTTTCGTTTATATAAGCTTCGATCTTTTCTTTTAAATCATTCGGGTTAGAAAAATCGGCAACTATATAATCGTGATTTCTATGTTGTGGTAGTTCTGTTAACGTTGCTTTTAACTTGTCTTCGTTTCTAGCAATAAGTGTTACTTGTACGCCTTCTTCAGCTAATGCTAAAGCGGTTGCTTTTCCTATTCCTGCTGTGCTTCCGCAAACTAGTGCGTATTTGTTGTTTAGTTGTAAATCCATAATCTTAGTCTAGTTGAGTTCAGTCGAGACATTGCTCTCAATTGATCATTATTTTTTATTTAGAAACCTATCGACTGCGCTCGAGGAGACAATCTTGTTTCAATTTGTAATTTGTGTTTTATGTCTGGTCGAGCGAAGTCGAGACCTTACTCGCTTTCTGTATTATATTTAGAATGAGTAGCATTTCTGCATTCTGATAAAATTTTTAATAAATCAAATTCACTATTAGCTAATGCATATTTCTTTTTTGCACTCCACTTTTTTATTTTCTTTTCAAAAAATATTGCTTGTTCAATATCGTTAAATTCTTGATGAAAAATTAACTTTAATGGTCTTCTTTTAAAAGTAAAACAATTTTTGTTTAATCCATTTTGGTGCTCTTCAAATCTTCTGGAAATGTTATTTGTAACTCCTGTGTAGGTTAAGTTATCTGAACATTGTAATATGTAAACATAATAAGTTTTCATAGTAGACCTCTCGACTGCGCTCGAGGAGACATTTCGTTTTAAATTATAAAATTCCCACTTTTATATAAACTAGTATTTTATACAAACATTTTTAGCTTCAGTAAAAAAGCGTAACGCTTCAAAACCACCTTCACGTCCAATGCCAGATGCTTTTACACCTCCAAAAGGTGTACGTAAATCACGCATCATCCAAGTGTTCACCCAAACTATTCCTGCTTGCAATTGGTTACTCATTTTCATGGTGCGTTTTAAGTTATTAGTCCATAATGTTGCAGACAAACCATACTTTACTTTGTTTGCCATTTGTAAGACTTCGTCTTCATTATGAAAAGGCATAATGGTAACTACTGGTCCAAAAATTTCTTCTTGATTTACTCTGCAGTCATCATTAGGTACTTCAATAACTGTTGGTTCTAAATAGTAACCGTTTTCAAAACCTGCTACAGTTACTTGGTTTCCTCCGCAAAGGATTATTCCATTTTCCGCTTTAGCGATATTTATATATTCTTTTACTTTTTCTAAATGTGGTTTGGATACTAATGCTCCAATATTAGTAGATACTTCCGATGGATGACCAACTTTTAAAGCTTTCACTTTATTAACAAAATCTTTCTTGAATTTTTCATAGATAGAAGCTTCTACAAAGATTCTGCTTCCGCATAAACAAATCTGACCTTGATTAGCAAAAGAGGAGCGAACCGTTGTATTTAACATATCGTCATAATCGCAATCTGCAAAAATGATGTTCGGGTTTTTTCCGCCTAATTCTAACGATAGTTTTTTAAACATAGGAGCTGCTACTTTTGCAATATGTGCTCCTGTTGCTGTTCCTCCTGTAAAACTAATCGCTTTTATATTTTCATGCTCTATAATGGCTTGTCCTGTTGAACCTCCTAAACCATGTACAATATTTAAAACACCTTTTGGAAGTCCTGCTTCGTTACAAATTTTACCTAACAAATAAGCTGTCATAGGTGTGACTTCACTTGGTTTGGCAACGACGCAGTTTCCTGCTGCAATTGCTGGAGCGATTTTCCATGTAAATAAATAAAGAGGAAGATTCCAAGGAGAAATACAACCTACAACACCAATGGGTTGACGTAGTGTGTAGTTTATTGCTTGATTAATGCTTTCGTGACTTTCACTAGCAAATTGTGTTATCGCATTACCAAAGAATCTGAAATTACTTGCTGCTCTTGGTATATCTACTGCTTTTGCTAAGCTAATTGGTTTTCCATTGTCTTTGCTTTCTGCTTTTGCAAAACGGTCTAAATTAGCTTCTAATAATTCTGAAATCTTAATTAAAATCCTACTACGTTCTTCTATGCTTGTTTGTGACCAGCTTGGAAAAGCAGATTTGGCGCTTTTATAGGCTTGCTCAACATCTTCTTTTGATGAGTTTGGAATTTGTCCGTAAACTTCTCCATTACTAGGATTGTAGTTATCTATCCAATGGTTTTGAATTGGATTGTGGAAGTTTCCGTTTATGTAGTTTTTAATGTTTTCCATTTTCTTTAGTCTGGTCGAGCGCAGCCGAGACCTATTTTAGTGACCTCTCGACTGCGCTCGAGGAGACATTAAATTTATATATTATTTACCAACATAAGCCATAACCTTAATCTCCACCACCAAATCTGGATGTGGTAATTGGTGTACAGCGACTGTGGTTCTTGTTGGTCCTGTTTCTTTGTCAAAAAACTCTGCGTAGGCTTTGTTGTAATCTGCAAAGTCATTCATGTTTACTAAAAACGAAGTCACATCAACTACGTTTTTTAAACTTGCTCCAACTTTTTTAAGATTGGTATCAATGTTTTTTAAAACTTCTTGAGTTTGTGTGTAGGCATTGAGCTTTTTGGTTCCCATTTCATCTATAATATCTACGCCAGCAATGCTGTTGTCTGCTCTACGCGAACTTGTTCCTGAAACGAAAATGAAATCTCCAACTTGTTTTACGTGTGGATATGCTCCTCTTGGTGTTACCTTCGTTCCTGCGGAAGCAGGAATCTCATTGTTTTTATTACTCATATTTTCTGTTTTATCTCTGTTCATTTTGCCTTGATGCAAAACGAACCAAAAAATCACAATCAAGCCAAGGAATTTTCAGTTTTGCAAACTGAAACCGATTTGAAAACTCCGCGTCGAACTGCGTTCTCCTGTTTTCGGAGCTTTTCTTCATCTATTCTTCGCCTTGATGTTTCAATTCTTTTGAATTGATTTGAGGGCTTTATAATTTACTAAGTTTATTTTTAAGCCCTAAATTTTTTTCATTTTGGCTAATTGCTAATTTTTAGTTACTTCAATCCAGCAATTTTATCTTCTTCTAAAATAGCTTCTGTTTCTTTTTGTACTTTTTTCAAGATGCTATTTAAGTCTTCGGTTGTTGTGATTTTTTTATCTACTAATAGATTTAAAATGGCTTTGTCTTGTGCTCTTCCTTTTGTCATTGCTGTGTGATAAGGAATGTCTTCTTTAAAAGTTACCATTGAATATTTTGAAAAATAATGGTTTGGAAATTCTTTTTCTAAAGCCATTTCAATAGCACGTTTTTCTTTAAAAATAGGATTAGCAACGTGATCACGCATTTCGTAATAGTTGTCTATAGCTAAATCTGCAATAGCATCTGTATCTGCTTTTCTAGTTTTTTCGTAGACTTTAAAAATAGTTTCCCAATCGCCTTCATGTTGGTCTAGAATAGCATCAAAAACGGTTACATCTTCAAAAGATGCGTTCATACCTTGTCCATAAAACGGAACAATAGCATGTGCAGCATCTCCAAGAATAACATTTTTGTTTTTGTAATGCCAAGGTGAGCATTTTATGGTTCCTAGTGCTCCTGTTGGATTATTAAAAAACTCATCTGCTATATTTGGTATTAATGCTAATGCATCTGGGAATTGCGTTTCAAAGAAGTTTTTAATGGTTTCTTCTGTAGTTAAATTATGGAAGTTATATTCACCTTCTTCATAACTTAAAAACAAGGTTACTGTAAAGCTTCCGTCTAAATTAGGAAGCGCAATTAACATGTAATCGCCTCGAGGCCAAATGTGAAGATAATCTTTACTTATAAGGTGTTGTCCTTCAGCGGAAGCGGGAATCTCTAACTCTTTATAACCATGTGTTAAATAGTTTTGTGAGTAGCTAAACAAAAATTTACGCTCTAAATAATAGCTTTTTCTAAGTGAAGAACCTGCTCCATCTGTACCAAAAACTACGTCTCCTTGTGCAGTAAATTCTTCTTTGGTTTTATAATCGTAAAAAGTTGCTGTGTTATTTTCAATGTCTACTCCTTTACATTTTTTATTGAAATGAATGGTTAGGTTATCGTATAAATCAGCTTCTGTCAATAATAATCCATTTAAATCTCCTCTAGAAATGGAGTTGATAAATTCGTTATCTCTTCCAGAATAATTGGAAGGAAAGGTGTTTCCTTCTGTGTCATGAACCAATCTTCCGTACATAGGAATACACAATGGTTTCACTTTGTCTTCAACACCTGCAAGTCGCATGGCTTTTAAACCTCTATCTGATAATGCTAAATTGATAGAGCGTCCAGCAGAAATATCTGTAATGCGTAAATCTGGTCTGCTTTCGTAAACATTTACGTTGTAACCACGTTGTGCTAGACGTAAGGCTAGGAGTGAGCCACAAAGTCCTGCTCCTATGATTAGTATATTATCTTTTTTACTCATATTGCTAGTCTCAACTTTGACTTAGTGTTAGGTTTTGTCATCCTGAACTTGATTCAGGATCTCATTATTTATTCTTTAAGAGTTATCTGTTTAGTATCTCTTTCAATTTTTCTACCATTTTATAGACATCTACAAAAGTGTTGTATAATGGTACAGGAGCACAGCGTATAACATCTGGTTCTCGCCAATCTGTAATGATATTTGCTTCGGTTAATTGTTTGTGCAAGTTTTTGTCTGCATCTTTTACTTGAATGGATAATTGACAACCACGCTCTTTAGGGTTGGTTGGTGTAATTATTTTAATTTTCTCGTTATTTAATTCATTAATTAAAAACTCGAAATAACCTGTTAGTTTTTCAGATTTCGCTCGAAGTGCATCCATACCAACTTCATTAAACATATCTAGAGAAGCTTTAATTGCTGCCATAGATAAAATTGGCGGATTACTAAGTTGCCAACCTTCTGCTCCTGGAATGATATCTAGAGGTTGTCGCATATTAAATCGTGTTGATTTATTATGACTCCACCATCCAGCAAAACGTTTTAAATCTTTATTATGTGCATGTTTTTCGTGTACAAAAAGACCACCTAAACTTCCTGGTCCAGCATTTAAATATTTATAAGTACACCAAGCCGCAAAGTCTACTCCAGAGTTGTGAAAATCTGGTTTTATGTTTCCTACTCCATGCGCTAAATCGATACCAACCATACAATCTTTAGCATGACCTAAATCTGCAATTTTCTTTATGTCTAAATATTGCCCTGTGTAATAATTTACGCCTCCGATAAGAAGTAAAGCAATTTCATCACCTTGTTCTTCTAAAATAGTTTCTAAATCGTCTATGTTTAAAAGTTCTTCCCCTTCACGAGGTTTCCATTCTATCACACCTTCACTAGCATTAAAACCATGAAACTCTAATTGTGTTTGTACTGCATACCTATCACTAGGAAAAGCGTCACTTTCAATTACAATCTTGTATTTTGTTTTTGTTGGTTGG
Organism: Olleya sediminilitoris; assembly: GCF_016785945.1. Taxonomy (GTDB): domain Bacteria; phylum Bacteroidota; class Bacteroidia; order Flavobacteriales; family Flavobacteriaceae; genus Olleya; species Olleya sediminilitoris. The sequence goes on from NZ_JAEMEF010000003.1 coordinate 296,292, forward strand.
TAAAAACTAACCATTAACAAATGTAAATTGGTGGTTAAGGTGTTCATGATAACCACTTCAATAGGTTTAGCGCCTACAATTTTAGCCATAGATTCTGTTAAGAATTCATGATAAGGCATCCAAGGATTTTTAGCTTCAAAATGACCCTCTACACCCAAATTTGCCCAATCTTCTAACTCTTGATTTATGTACTCTTTTGTAGCTTTTGGTTGTAAACCAAGGGAGTTTCCTGTAAAGTATAACCAATCGTTTCCGTCTTTATCTTTAGGAATATGAAATTGATTTCTGTAAGAAGAAATGGGATCGTTTTGGTCTTGAGATTTAGCAAAGTCTAGACCTTGTTTATAGTTGGACACGATGTGTAGTTTTTCGGGTTTACACAAAAATAAGAATTATTAATTTAGAAATGAAGTTGTATTTTGGTCATGAAAAAAGGCTTTATAAATAATTTATAAAGCCTTTTAAGTTTATAGTGACGCAATAAAGCGGAATTGTGTTATATACGATTGCGATTTATATTTTGGATGTTTTAACTCTGTGTTTTTATAATAATATTACTAAAAGATAAATTCCAATTTCCTTCAGCCTTTTTATGGTCTTTGGCAATTGTTATTCCGTTAAAGTCTTTGTGGTTTTCAAAAGTTGTTATCATAGATGGCTTTTCTGTATTTCCTTTTCTGAAAACCCACTCTTTGATAGTATAGTTTTTATCGTAATAAAAATCATAGGCATCACCAGGAGTGTAACCACCTTTATTGGAATAAGTAAGAGTTATTTTATTTAAAACGGTATCGCTAATTGGTGCTTTTTCTTTTGTAGCTTCAGAAATAGTTGTTCCGCTATCCCAAACTAATTGAAAAGGAGCTAAAAGCCAAAATTTATCATTTATAAAACCTTGATCAACTCTTAAAGATAAGCTGTCTATTTTAGATCTATTATAATTTATAGTGTCTTTTCCGGTAATTAAAGTAACGTTGTTTGTTTTAGGTTGCCATGACCAATGACGCTCAAAATGAGTACTGTCTTTGTCTACATTAAAGGTGAAATCTATTTGATTTACTGTGTTCCATTTGCTAATTCCGTGTGCATTTGCAATTTTTTCGGCAATGGATAGTGTTTTTTTAATGGGTTGTCTTTCAGTATCATTTTTACATGAGGTAATAAAAATGAAAAAAATAAAGTATAGAAAATATTGTTTCATTAGTAGCTGTTTATTTTCAAAGATAATCACATTAAAATAAAGTTTTATATTAGAAGAAAATATTATGTCATGACTAAATATAATCAATATTTTGAAGCTAATAAATTAACATGGAATACTAAGGTTAAAGTGCATTCTGAAAGTGATATGTATAATATCAAGTCTTTTAAAAAAGGAAAAAACACTTTAATGCATTATGAATTAGCAGCTTTGCCAAATATTGAAGGGAAACGTTTATTGCATTTACAATGTCATTTTGGACAAGACACCTTAAGTTGGAGTCGGTTAGGAGCTATGTGTGTTGGCGTTGATTTAAGTGACGAAGGTATTAAGCTAGCAAAAAGCTTAAATGAAGAATTGCATTTAGATGCTAAATTTGTGTGTTGTAATGTTTTGGATACATCAGCACATGTAAAAGAAGTTTTTGATATAGTATTTACAAGTTATGGTGTTATTGGTTGGTTACCTGATTTAAAACCTTGGGGAAAAATGATAGCAGAAAGATTAACAACTGGAGGTGAGTTTTATATGGTAGAATTTCATCCTATTGTATGGATGTTTGATTATTTAGAAAAAAAGCCAAAAATGAAATATGGCTATATGCAAGATGAGGTGATTTATGAAGAATATGAAGGGACTTATGCTGATACTGAATCTAAAATGATTACCAAAGAATATGGTTGGAACCATGGATTAAGTGAAGTTATTAATGCTTTAACAGAAGCAGGATTAAAAATTGAGTATTTAAATGAATACGACGAAAGCCCATATAATGTATTACCCGATTTAGTTGAAACTAAATCGGGTAATTATGTAACAAAAGATAAATTGTATCCTTTGATTTTTGAAATTAAAGCGACTAAACTTTAGTGTTTTTCTTTTAAAACTTCAGGCATCTTAGCTTGAAATTTTTTAAGTCTTGGTATAGACACACCTTGAATATATCTGTTTTCTGGATGTAGTTTTTCGTAATTTTGATGATAGTCTTCAGCAATCCAAAATTTTTGGAACGGATAAACTTCTGCAGCAATTTTAGCATTTAATTGTTTAGCTAAAGCTGCTTTTTTAGTGTCTATTATCTGTTTTTGTGTTTGGTCTTGGTAAAATAGTATTGAACGATACTGACTACCTTTATCTGGACCTTGTCCATTAACTTGTAATGGGTTTTGTGATGCAAAATACACGTCTACTAATGTTTTAAAGCTTACCACTTTTGGGTCGTAAATAACTTCTACAGCTTCTGCATGACCAGTTTTACCTGTATTGCTTTTTTCGTATGTTGGGTTTTTAGTGTGTCCTCCAGCGTAACCATTAATGACTTCGTCAACACCTTTTACGCTTTCATAAACAGCTTCTACACACCAAAAACAGCCACTTGCAAAATAGGCTTTTGCTTTACCGTTTTCTAACTTTACAGTTACGGGTTTAGCATTTTTAATAGCATCTTGTTTTGGATTAGTTTGTGCTTGATTATGACAGCTAAAAACTAAGGCTAAGAATAATAATGTGATTAATTTTTTCATGTTTTTCTTTTTCGTTTTTCTTTTTGTCGTTTAAAATATGAAAACATTAAGTTAGATTATCGTAAATGTTTCTTAAATAAAAGAATTAAGCATAAAAAAGCCTTTACAGTGTAAAGGCTTTTTTTATAATTTGAAAATGTTATACTAATTTAGAAAACATTTTTTCCATTTTAATTTTTTGCTCATCAGCTAAAGCTGCATCAACTAAGATACGTCCACTATGCTCATCCGTAATAATTTTTTTACGTCCAGCAATTTCCATTTGTACTTGTGGTGGAATTGTAAAGTATGATCCTCCTGAAGCACCTCTTTCGATTGGTACTACAGCTAAACCATTTTTTACGTTAGCTCTGATACGGTTGTATGCTTTAACTAATCTAGCTTCAATTTTTTTCTTATAGTCTTCAGACTTTTCTATTAAAGCTTTTTCTTCTTTTTCAGTTTCTTTTAGGATAGCATCTAACTCACTCTTTTTATGTTTTAAGTGTGTTTCACGCTCTTTGTTATGCTCTTTAGTTTTAGCGATAACTTCCTTTTTTTGCTCTATTTGAGCTTTAAATTCTCTGATATGCTTTTCAGCTAATTCAATTTCTAGTTCCTGAAACTCAACTTCTTTAGATAAAGAGTTAAACTCTCTGTTGTTTCTAACGTTTTGTTGTTGTTCAGAGTATTTTTTAATTAAAGCTTTAGATTCTTCAATTAAGTTTTTCTTGGCAATTATTTCAGCGTCAACAGAGCTTAAACTATCTTCTAGTTTTTCTAGTCTAGTTTTTAATCCTGTAACCTCGTCTTCTAAATCACTAACCTCTAAAGGTAATTCTCCACGTACGTTTCTTATTTCGTCAATTCTAGAGTCTATTAATTGTAAATCGTATAACGCTCTTAGACGTTCTTCTACGGTTACTTCTTTTGTCTTTGCCATATTTTAAAAATACTTAACAGGATTGGTATTTGTTTTCGATAAAATGAATGCAAAATTAGGAATTTTTTTTGTAAGTATTGCTACTAAACCGTTTTTTGTGTACTGTTCGCTTTCATAATGTCCAATATCTACTAATAAAATGTTGTTTTCTGCTTGAAAAAAATCATGGTATTTTAAATCTGAAGTTACAAAAACGTCCGCTCCTGCTGCTTTTGCTGCTTGTATAGCAAAACTGCCAGAACCACCAAGTACTGCTACTTTTTTTATTGGTTTATTTAGTAATTGTGAATGTCTAATGTGAGAAACTTTCATTTTATCTTTTAAATAGTTTAGAAATTCTGTTTCAGATTGTTGCGTTTCTAGTTCGGCAACCATTCCCATTCCTATATTTTGATTTGTATTTTCAATAGTTGTAATCTCGTATGCAACTTCTTCATACGTGTGATTTTTAAATAATGTGGCTAGTATTTTACTTTCTAAATGTCTTTCAAAAGTTATTGTAATTTGTGTTTCACTTTCGTTATGATCAGTTCCAATGCTTCCTTTAGATGGATTTGCATTGGAGTTTGCATTATATGTACCAACACCATTAACGTTAAAACTACAATTACTATAATTACCTATCTGTCCTGCTCCTGCTTTAAATAAAGCTTGTCTTAAAGTATCAGCTTCATTTTTTGGAGCGTAAGTTGTAAGCTTTTTTATGGTTTGCTTTTGCGGAATTAGTATGTTTTGATTAATTAATTGTAATTGGTTACAAAGCATAGCGTTTACTCCGTTTTTATCGTTGTCTAGGGCAGTATGAATAGCAAAAATTGCAATATTGTTTTTTATGGCTTTAAGTACTGTACGTTCGACGTAATTTTTTCCTGTTAAACTTTTTAATCCTTTAAATATTATAGGATGAAAGCTTAGTATAAAATTACAGTTTTTGGCTATAGCCTCATCAACTACTGCTTCTAGAGTATCCAATGTTACAAGTACATTAGTAATTTTAGTGTTTTTATCACCTACTAATAGCCCAACGTTATCAAAATCTTCGGCATAATTTAAAGGAGCGATGTCTTCAATATGATTAATAAGGTCTTTAATCAACATACTTTTTTGTCTTTATTATTTAAAACAAATATAAAATATTTACTTTCGTTACTATTATTATAAGCTACATTATGTTAACTGTAGTAGTCATATGTTTTAATTTTTTAAATCGTTTAAATGAAATTTTTACGCTCTATTTTATTACCTATTGTTCCAATTTATTATTTGGTGACTTGGTTTAGAAATTTGATGTATGATAAAGGTTGGAAGTCTACAAAATCTTACGATTTTCCTGTTATATGTGTTGGTAATTTAAGTACAGGAGGTACTGGAAAAACACCTATGGTTGAATATTTAATTCGCTTATTAAAAGACGACGTAAAATTAGCAACTTTAAGTAGAGGTTACGGTAGGAAAAGTGAAGGTTTTGTTCTTGGTAGTCCAAAGTCCTCAGCATTAGATTTAGGTGATGAGCCTTTTCAGTTTTACAATAAGTTTAAAGAAACTGTTTTAGTTGCAGTTGATGCAAATAGAAGAGAAGGTATAGATAAGCTATTACAACATAATATTAAACCTGATGTTATTGTTTTAGATGATGCCTATCAACACAGAAAAGTAACAGCAGGTTTTACTATTTTATTAACAACATTTAATAACTTGTATTATAAAGATATTGTTTTACCAACTGGTAATTTACGCGAACCCAGAGCAGGAGTTAAACGTGCAGATTTAATTGTAGTTACAAAATGTCCCAATAATTTAGATAATGAAGTTAAAGAAAAAATAAAATCTAAAATTAAACCACAACAACATCAACAAATATTTTTTAGTAATATAAATTATAGTACTTCTGTTTTTAGTAAAAATGGTAATAAAGCACTTAGTGCAATGTTGCCTTTTACTTTAGTAACCGGAATTGCTAATGCTAAGCCTTTAGTGAAATTTTTAAATAATGAAGGTTTTAACTTTGAACACTTAGAGTATAAAGATCATCATACATTTACCGAAAAGGATCTTACAGATTTATCAAAATTAGAATGTATATTAACTACTGAAAAAGATTATATGCGTCTAAAAGATGAATTTATGGTAAATGATAAATTATGGTACTTGCCAATACATTTAACCTTAGATAAGCAACAGCAATTTGATGATGCAGTAAAAAGTTTTGCAATTAAGTAGCAGTGCTATCAGATAAATTTAAGGCATTGTAAAGTTTTTTCTCAAAATCTTCTTGTTTGAAAGGTTTTGAGATTATGTCTGTAAATCCAGCATCATCAAATTCTTGCATCTTGTCTTCAATGGTAACAGCAGTCAATGCAAAAATAGTTAAATCGGTATCAAAAGTTCGGATGATTTTTGTGGCTTCCATACCGCTAATTCCTGGCATGTGTATATCCATTAAAACCACATCATATTTAGTGTTTTTAACTTTGTCTACTGCATCTTCACCATTATCAACTACATCACAATATAGTTTCATTTTGTTAAGGATTTTTTTTGTAATCATTTGATTAATCTTATTATCCTCTACTACTAATATTTTAATATTGTTAAGTTCTATTTCGTCAATTTCATTGAAATAATTTGCTTTTTGCTCGACAATTATTTCGTTACTCTTCTTCATAGGTATTTCAAAGTAAAACGTGGTACCAGTTCCCAGTTCACTTTTCATATAAATTTTTCCTTTTAAAATATCAATTAGTCCCTTAACAATAGAAAGTCCAAGTCCTGTTCCTCCATATTTTCGGTTGATTTGGATTGAGCCTTGAGAAAAGCTTTCAAACATGTTTTTTTGTTTTTCTTGACTTATCCCTATTCCGTTATCTTCAACTTCATAACGTACAACATAGTCATCTCCATCTTGTTGGTGTTTAATAATCCTAATCCATATATCTCCATTTTTAGTAAATTTAATGGAGTTACCGATTAGATTTATTAGTATTTGAGAAATTTTTAATTGATCAGCATTAAAGTTAGTTGGTAAGGTTTCATCATATTCTAAATGTAGTTTGATGTTATTATCTAATGCAGAATTGTTTAAAGCTGAAATTACATTTTCAGCTTTCTTTTTTAGATTAAAAACCTCAGGTTCTATATCAACTTTATTAGCTTCAATTTTATTAATTTGAAGTATGTCATTAATGAAGGTTAATAAATAGTCCCCTGAAAATTTTAATGATTTTAAATGTTGAATTTGAGCTTGTTTTGGGTTTTCTTCTAATAGCATGTTTGTTAAACCTGTAACTGCATATAAAGGTGTTCTTAACTCATGAGTTACTGTAGATAAAAAGTTAGCTTTAGTTTTTGTTGCAAGCTCAGCTTTTTCCATTGCTATAGTTAATTCTGCATTTTTTTTATGCAAAATATTATTAGATTTTAATCTAATATTATTGTTTTTGTACAGTGATAGTGTAAGCAGAGATAAAATAGTAATTAAGGCAATACTTAAAATGGTGGTTAATTTTTCTAACCAAGTAGAACTGGCTTCTTTTTCTAAATCCGCTTCTTTTTCTTTTTGGTACTCAATTGGACTGCTATACTGTTTGTCTAATCTTTTGTCTGCAGATAAATAACTTCTTTTAATTTTTAAAATAGAATCGTTTAACTTAATGTGCTTTAATAAGTAGGTGTTAGCTTTTTTGTAATCTCCTCTATTGGTGTGAATGTCACTAAGTATTTTGTAAGCCTTATTAATTAAGTTTGGGAAATTTTCAAGTTTTGCAATTTCAAAACCTTCATTTATATCAATTTCTGAGTTTGCAAAGTCCTGTAGTTTAGCTTCCGTCTCTCCTAAGCTTAAATAGGCACTACTTAATATTTTTTTGTTTTTGTAGCGTTTAGCTAAATCTTTAGCGTCTTCAAATTGGGTTTTAGCTTCAGTGTAATTTCCTAAATTAAATAAAGCTTGTCCTATGTATAACTTGCTTTCTGCTTCAAATTCAGAAAGATCATGTTTTTCAAAAATTTGTTCTGCAGAATTAAAATAGTCTATTGCTTTTTCATACTCCTTTCTTGATAAATAAATATTACCAATGGTTTTGTAAGTTTCGGCAATATTAATATCGTCCTGAGCAAAACGTTGTTTTTCAACTGCTTTTGATAAAGATTGCATAGCTTCCATTGGCTCTTCAATAATGTATTGAATTTTACCAATTTTAGAATATATTAAACCTATGCTTCTGTTATCGTTTATCTGTTTAGCTAATTGTAAGGCATCATCAAGATCTTTTTGCGCCTTGTAAAACTCGTTATTATCAATGTTAGTCTGCGCAAAGCTAATATTGAAATTAATTTTACTTTGTATATTTTCCTTTTGTTTTTCACTGATATCTTGCGCGTTTATGTTAATGCTTACAAGACTGAAAATCAAGCAGGTTAAAATATTTGTAATTTGAAATTTCATTCATTAGATTTATGTAACAAATATAAATATTTATCCGATAAATGTTTTTTTTATTCTGATAAATTGAAAATCAGATCAATAATTCGGCTTGAATACCCTGTTTCATTGTCATACCATCCTATAATTTTGACCATATTACCTATAACAGATGTCATTTGAGAATCAAAAATACAAGAGTGTGTATTACCTACAATATCAATTGAAACTATAGGGTCTTCAGTATACTCTAAGATGCCTTTATATTTTGTGTGAGAGGCATTATTAAAAGCTTTGTTTATGGCATCAATACTAACTGTTTTTTTAACATTAAAAGTGATGTCTGTTAAAGAGCCATTAGCAACAGGAACTCTAATACCACAGCCACCAATAACCTCTGATAAATCAGGGAAAATTTTGGTTAATGCTTTAGCTGCTCCTGTAGTAGTAGGTACTATGCTCTGACCTGCAGCTCTTGCACGACGTAAATCTCTGTGAGGTTGATCATGTAGACTTTGGTCTGTTGTGTAAGAGTGGATAGTCGTTATGTAAGCTTGATTAATACCACATAACTGATTGATAATATCAATCATAGGTGCTGCATTGTTTGTGGTACAAGATGCGTTAGAAATTATGGTTTCATCACCATCCAATTCTTGTTGGTTAACACCAAGAACAATAGTTTTAATATCATCTTCAATAGCAGGAACACTTAAAATAACACGTTTAGCACCATTATTTATATGGTGTTGTAAATCTTCTGAGGTTTTAAATTTTCCTGTAGATTCTATTACAAAATCAGGCGTAAAGTTGGACCAATCAATTGTTTTTGGATGTGTTTGATTTAGCAGTGGTACTTCTTGATTGTCAACAACAATCATATTGTCTTTAGCAGATATCTTTGCAGGGAAAACACCATGAATACTGTCGTATTTTAATAAATGACTTAGCGTTTTGGTGTCAGCTAAATCATTAATAGCAACCACCTTTATTTCTGGGTTGTTATGTAGCAATCTAAAGACGCGTCTACCTATACGACCAAAGCCATTTATGGCAACCGTAATCATATTAATTAATGTGTTTTTGAGCCTTATATGACGATCGCACTAATGCGCTACTTTCAACATGTCTAAAGCCTAGTTTTAATCCAATTTCTTCGTATTCTTTAAATTCGTCTGGTAAAACAAAACGCTTAACAGGTAAATGTTTTTTACTAGGTTGAAGGTATTGTCCAATAGTTACAACATCTACGTCGTTATCGCGTAAATCATGTAGCGTTTGTATAACTTCTTCACGCTCTTCACCAAGACCTAACATAATACCAGATTTTGTACGACGTTGACCTTGTTGCTTAAGGTATTTAAGTACACCTAAACTTCTTTCGTACTTTGCTTGTATACGTACTTCTCTAGTTAGTCGTTTTACGGTTTCGATATTATGAGATACTACTTCTGGAGCAACATCAATAATACGGTCAATATGCATTTCTTCACCTTGAAAATCAGGTATTAAGGTTTCTAGAGTTGTTTTGGGATTCATTCTTCTAACAGCATTAACTGTTTCTGCCCACATAATGCTTCCCATATCTTTTAAATCATCTCTATCAACACTTGTTAAAACAGCGTGTTTAATACCCATAATTTTAATAGATCTAGCAACTTTTTCGGGTTCATCCCAATCTACATCCTCTGGACGACCAGTTTTTACACCACAAAATCCACAAGATCTAGTACAAACGTTTCCTAAAATCATGAATGTAGCAGTACCTTCTCCCCAACATTCTCCCATATTTGGACAACTTCCAGAGGTACAAATAGTGTTTAAGCTATATTTGTCTACTAATCCTCTTAGTTCTGTGTATTTTTTACCAGTAGGTAATTTAACACGCAGCCATTTTGGTTTAGGTTCTCTTTTTGGTAATATATTTGATGCAGTTTCTGTATTCATAATTGCAATTTTCTATAAGCAAAGATACGAAGTATTTTGTTTAAAATTCAGGAAGTAATTGTTAAGTAAAACTATAAGTGTAACTAGCTTTTTTGAATGATTTCAGAAAGCAATTTTTTAGCACGAAGTAACTTTACTTTTATGTTATTTATAGGTTCTTTTAATTGAGCTGAAATTTCTTTATAACTTAATTCTTGAAAATATCTTAAATGAATAACTTCTTGGTAATGAGGTTTTAGCTTTTTAATATCTCTTAATAAGTTGGCTAAATTTTGTTCCGTTATTAATTTATCTTCAACTGAAGGTGTTTCGTCTAAAACGTTGTAAACTTCATTATTATCAGTTCTGGAAATAGCTTGTTTAATGGAGTGCTTTTCTTTTCTAATAATATCTATATGAATGTTTTTTGAAATGGTTATTAACCAAGTACTAAACGAATAGTTGTTGTTATAAGATTTAATTTTGTCAAAAGCCTTAGAAAAGGTTTGAATGGTGACATCTTCGGCATCGTTTTCATTCTGAATTCTTTTTAATTGAAAACCATATACTTGGTCCCAAAAAGTGTGTAGTAGATAGTTAAACGCTTTTTGATCGTTTTGTTTAGCTTTGTCTATGATGTCGTTTATTTCCAATAATTAGGTTTTGAAATTTTATTAGTTATAAAGATACTAAATTGCATTATAATTAAGGTGATTTCTAGTATAGGAAGCAAGAATATTGTGTCTATTTCGTTTAGTTTTTTTGCTGAAAACCCTAAACTTAAATACTGGCATAAAAATCTTAAAATAACTAATCCTAAAGCAAAAGGCCACAAATAAGTCGTGTAAAGTAATGTAATACCCAAAGTCCAGAATAAAACTTGGGTAATATAAAACAAGCCTAACAATAATTGATGTTTTGTTTTATAGTATTTAGCTGTAGATACATGCCTTCTTTTTTGTTTAAACCAATCTTTAAAATTGGTTTTGGCAACAGATACTGTAAAACTGTTTTTTTTGTATTGGATGACTGTGTTTTTTGATGTAGCGACTTCATTTATAAATAAATCATCATCACCAGATCTTACTTTCATGTGTTTGATAAAACCATTAACATTAAAAAACTCATCTCTGTGATAGGCTAAATTACGTCCAACTCCCATATATGGTAATCCTATTTTAGCATAAGAAAAATATTGAGTAGCTGTCAATAAGGTTTCAAACCTGATAAGTTTGTTTAGAAAAGAGTGTTTAATTTTATTGTAACCTCCGTAACCCAAAACAATAGTGTTTGTTTTGGTAAAACTAGAACTCATTTCTTTTATCCAATGTTTAGATAAAGGTTTGCAATCGGCATCAGTGAATAGTAAATGATTGTTTGTAGCAGCTTTAATACCTAATGATAATGCGTATTTTTTATTTCCCCAAAATGCTTCAATGTTTTTAACATTGACAATTTTTATATTATCATATTTAGATTTGAAGTCTTCAAAAACCTCTAAAGTGTCGTCTTTAGACGAGTCGTTGATAAGTACAACCTCAAAGTTATGATAGTCTTGATTTAAAACACTTGGAAGAAAATTTTTAATATTTTCTGCTTCGTTTTTAGCACAAATAATTACTGAAACGGGAGGTGTTTCAGATGTAGTTTTACTGTGTTTTAAAAATGCAAAATTTCCAAAAATCAAAGTATAATACAATACTTGAATAACTACCACAGTTGCAAAACTGTAGAATAATACCTCAAGTATTAGCATAGATTACGAGTGTTGAGGTTCGCTACAATTTTCAAATTGGTCTGGTGATTTACCGCAAAAACCACAAGCTTCACCTTCTGTATTTAACATAGGGTTTTGACTTGCGCATGTACCTGCAAATTTACCGTCTTTTTTTGCCCAAATTTTAATTGCAATACCTGCAAAACCTAAACCTAAAAGGCCTAAAGTAAGTAATAAAAGTTTCAAAATAGTTGCTTTTTTTAGAATTACAAAGATACGGTTTTTTCGAAAACAAGTTAATGTTTAACGTTTCAATAGTTTTTGTTAGGTTGATTTGAACATTAAAATCAGTTTTTTAACGAAAAAGTTATTTAGATAAATCTAAAGTGGTTAATTCTTTATTTTTTTTATAATTTAATGCTCTAACTTTTTAACAATTTAAATTATGAAAAAATTATTTGCAGAGTTTTTTGGAACTTTTTGGTTGGTTTTTGGTGGTTGTGGTAGTGCCATTTTTGCTGCTGGCTTTCCGGATTTAGGTATCGGCTTTGTTGGTGTGTCATTAGCTTTTGGTTTAACAGTATTAACTATGGCTTATGCAGTTGGTCATGTTTCTGGTGCGCATTTTAATCCTGCTGTTTCAATAGGGCTTTGGGCTGGAGGAAAGTTTCCTGCTAAAGAGCTGCCTGGTTATATCATTGCACAATTAGTTGGTGCAATTGTTGCTGCTACTGCTTTGTTATATATTGTATCTGGTAAAGCTGGTTTTACTGATGTTGGTGGTTTTGCTGCCAATGGTTATGATGCATTATCACCTGGAGGATATTCCATGATGTCTGCTTTAGTAGCCGAGTTTTTATTGACTATGTTTTTTTTATTAATTATTTTAGGTAGTACATATCCTAAAGCACCAAAAGGCTTTGCAGGAATTGCAATTGGTTTGGCTTTAGCTTTAATACACTTAATTAGTATTCCTATTACTAATACTTCTGTTAATCCAGCAAGATCTACTAGCCAAGCATTATTTGCTGAAGGAGGAGACTATCTTGGGCAATTATGGTTATTTTGGTTAGCTCCAATTGCAGGTGCTATTGTAGCAGGTTTAATACACAAAACCTTTTTTAGTAAAGACTAATCAAAATAAAATAGTATTATATAAAAAAAAGCCTCACTAATTAAGTGAAGCTTTTTTTTATTGTTATTTTAATACTACTTACTCATTAAGTTTTAAAGATATCTCTGCAACAGGAGTATCGTTTGAGCGGACTGGACTTCCTCCTTTAGGCTCTATAGAAATGCTTAGTCCTAAAGCATCTTCTGTATATGGAATTTCTTGAAGTCGTCTATCAGCTTCACTCAAAACACCTAAGTTTACCATTTTACCTTGTAATTCTGCCCAAATTTGATATACTTTATCATCAGGTAATTGTGGCAAGGATACAACATCAATCATAGATTTTTTTTCTTCTGGATTAATGTAGGCTACCGTTTTTAAGTTTTTAGCTCTAGTATTTCCTTTTAAAACGTATTTTTCAGTTTCAGGATTGTTTAATTGCTTAAACTGATCTAGTAATTGTTGTAATGTACTGTTGTTATTTGCAATATCACTTCTAAGATCAAAAATCTCATCTGCAATGGTTTGGTTTTCGCTTGATAATTCTTTGTTTTGTTTATAAAGATATGCAGAGCTTCCAGCAAATAGTAATGCAGCAACACATGCAGCAATTGCTAAACTGTACCATTTTTTAGTACGTTTAGGTTGTAAAGTAACTACAGGTTTGTCATCTAAAGCTTCAAAAATATTATCTAATACTAATTTAGGTGCTTTTACAGCATTTAATTGAGTTGTAAATTCTAATTGGTCTTGCAGCCTGTTGTAAGCTTTTTTAACTTCCGGAAATTCTGAGATATAATGTTCAACCTCTAAAGTTTCGCTAGCAGTAGTTTGTCCTATTAAGTATTTGTTTAATAAGTCAGACTTTAAAAATGTATTTATTTTCTCATTCATCATTCTACAATTGAGGGTTGTAAATTTTTTTTAATTCACGTAATGCAATTTTTAATCTTGATTTGATAGTTCCTAACGGAATATTCAACTCATCACTTGCTTCTTGTTGGGTCATACCTTCAAAAAACAGTGCATTCACGACAATCTGATATTTTTGGTCAAGGGTGTTTAAGTGTTTTTTTATATCTAAAACATCCTCGTTTAAACTATTAGTTGTCAATTTATATACGTTAGAGTTTTCAATTTGGACTTCTTTATTTGATTTATTATTTACAGATCTAATTTTATCTATTGCAGAATTGTATGCAATACGATATAACCAGGTAAATAATTTAGCCTTATCAGGATTATAACTTTTACCTTTTTTCCAAACTTTTATAAGGGTTTCTTGAAGCACGTCTTGGGCTAAATCATCATCCGAGATCACCTTTTTTATAACACCAAACAACGCGTCAGCATAGTTTTCGTATAATAATGTTATGGCTTGTTTGTCACCATTTTTAAGATGTGCTATTATATGTTCTTCTATAGAGAAATTCAAGCTATTATTTAGGGTTTGTTAGTCTAAAGTTTTAAATTGAAGTCCGTTTATTAAAAAATATTGACTTCGGTTTCAATTGAAATATTAAATATACGATAAATAGTATGTTGTATCAATTTTGAAAGCTCTAATATATCCTTTCCTTTGGCATTATCATAATTTACTAAAACTAAAGCTTGTTTTTTATGGACTCCGTAATTGTCAAAAGTTTTTCCTTTAAAACCAGCAGTTTCAATTAACCAACCAGCAGGAACTTTTACTTCGGTTTCAGAAATAATATAATGTGGTGCATCAGGAAAATTTTGTTGTAACTGTATAAATCCCTCTTTACTAATGATTGGATTTTTAAAAAAACTTCCACTATTACCAATTTCTTTTGGATTAGGTAATTTGCTATTGCGTATCGCTATTACAGCTTTTGAGACCTCCTGAATAGTAGGTTTTGAAACATTCATTACTTCTAACTGAGAACTAATAGCTCCGTAATTAGTGTGTAATACGTGATTTTTAGTTGTTAGTTTAAACGTAACATTAATTATGATGTATTTGCCTTTTACACTTTGTTTAAATATGGAATTACGGTAACCAAAATTGCAATCTTGATTGGTGAAAATTTCAGTTTTTAACGTTTCTAAGTTTAGTACTTCACAGGTGTAAAAATTGTCCTTAAGCTCTACACCATAAGCGCCTATGTTTTGTATTGGACTAGATCCAACGTTGCCAGGTATTAAAGAAAGGTTTTCTAAGCCTCCAAAATTTTGTTGTAGAGTCCACAATACAAAGTCATGCCAATTCTCGCCTGCTTTTGCTTCAATAAAAACATGGTTTTCTGTTTGGGATACAATTGATTTTCCTTTTAAATCTAAATGAATCACTAGCTTGTCCATATCCTTAGTCAAAAGCATGTTACTTCCACCTCCAAGAATAAATTTTTCTATGTCTTTTTCAGAAGAATAAACAGCGATTAAGTCATCAATAGTTTTAACCGAAACAAATTGTTTGGCTTTGACATCAATACCAAAAGTATTGTATGGTTTTAAGGATATGTTATCTAATATTTGCACTAATCTTTATATACTTTTAAAGCTTGTTTAATAATATTTACAGCTTTTTTTAAGCTTTCGGTGTTTAAAACATAAGCTATACGGATTTGGTTTAATCCAACTCCTGGTGTGCTGTAAAATCCAGCAGCAGGAGCAACCATAACAGTTTCTCCGTCAACATCAAAAGACTCTAATAACCATTGCGCAAATTTATCACTGTTTTTAACAGGTAGTTGTGCTATGCAATAAAAAGCACCTTTTGGGTTAGCCACTTGTACACCTTCAATTTTATTTAATTCTTCAATTAAAACGTTTCTTCGTTCTACATATTCTTCAATAACATCATCAAAGTAACTTTGAGGCGTGCTTAAAGCAGCTTCACTAGCAATTTGAGCTAGAGTAGGAGGACTTAATCTTGCTTGAGCAAATTTTAATGCTGTAGCAATGACCTCTTTATTTTTAGAAACTAAACATCCAATTCTTGCTCCACACATGCTATAACGTTTAGAAACCGAATCTATTACAATTGCGTAATCGTCTAGCCCATTTTCTTGCAGTATTGAATAGTGTTTTGCTCCATCATAAGCAAACTCTCGATAGACTTCATCTGCAATTAAAAACAAATCATGTTTTTTAACAATGTCTGCTAGTTTTTTTATTTCTTCTTTTGAATATAGGTATCCTGTTGGGTTACCAGGATTACAAATTAAAATAGCTTTTGTTTTAGGTGTAATAAGTTTTTCAAACTCCTCAATAGCAGGTAAAGCAAAATTGTCTTCTATTTTTGAAATTACTGGAACAACCGTCACGCCAGAAGCAGTAGAAAAACCGTTGTAATTTGCATAAAATGGTTCTGGGATAATTACCTCGTCATCAACATCCATAATGCTTCCAAAAGCAAAAAGTAAAGCTTCACTACCACCTGTTGTAACTATAATGTCATCATGTTTTACATGGATGTCATTTTTTGAATAGTAATCAGCGATTTTATTTCTATAACCTTCAGATCCTTCAGACCTTGTGTAAGCTAAAATGTCTAAAGAGTGAACTTTAACAGCATCAAGAGCAACTTGAGGAGTCTTAATATCAGGTTGACCAATATTTAGATGGTATACAGTTTTTCCTTGTTGGTATGCTTTTTCAGCAAAAGGAACCAATTTTCTAATAGGTGATTGAGGCATTAATTGCCCTTTTTGAGAAATTTTTGGCATTTTCAAAATTGTTTAGATTGCAAATTTGCAAAAAATAATTGTAAGTATTCTTTAAAAAAATAGTTTTAAAATGGTTTTAATGTAAAAGATTAGTAAATTTCAGTGGTACATAATTTTTACACTAATAAATGCTTTTGAATCGAATATTTATACAATTATTTCTACTGTTTTCTTTAACCGCTTTTTCTCAAAGTCAATATAAGTTAGTTGAAGGTGTTAAATCTGATAAAATAAGGTTTCAACTTGTTAATAATGTCATAATTATCCCTGTTAATGTTAATGGAGTTGATTTAAAATTCCTTTTAGATACAGGAGTTAATAAGTCAATAATTTTTAATTTTTTGAAAGATTCGGATTCATTGAAAATTTTGAATGCAAAAAAAATAAAACTTAAAGGTCTTGGTGATGGTGAATATGTAGAGGCTGTAAGGTCAAGTCATAATACATTTACTATTGGAAATGCAATAAATAAAAACCAAGTATTTTTTACAATTTACGATTCAAATTTAAATTTTGGGCCTAAATTAGGATTGCCAATTGATGGTATAATTGGTTATGATCTTTTTAAAGATTTTATAGTTGAAGTTAATTATTCAAGCCAATATATCAGGTTGTTTGATCCATTTAAATATAAATATAAGAGATGTGCTAAATGTGATGTGGTTAATATGAGTCTTTTTGGAAACAAACCTTACATACAAGGAAAGGTTGAGCAAGACTCTAAAGAGTTACCAGTAAAATTATTAATAGATTCTGGTAGTAGTGATGCATTTTGGCTTTTTGAAAATAAAGAAAAGGGATTACGCATCAATACTTCTTTTTTTAATGATTTTCTGGGAGCCGGTTTGAGTGGTAGTGTTTATGGAAAACGATCTAAAATTCAGAAATTTAGTATTGGAAAATTCACATTTGATAATCCTAAAGTCGCATATCCTGATTCTTTATTAGTCAAAAATTTGACAATTAGACATGATAGAGATGGATCAATAGGTGGTGAGGTTTTAAAGAGGTTTAATTGTATTATTGATTATCAAAATGCTAAGATTACACTTAAAAAAAATAGCTTAAATAAATTGCCATTTAACTATAATAAAAGTGGTCTTCAAGTGGAAAATGATGGTGTTAGATTGATTAAAGAGATAGATGTTAATTCTAGTGGAGGTGGTTTGTCAGTTGTTAATGGTCGTATAGTCAGGGTTGAAGCTGTTGTAGGGCCATCTGAGAAATATATAGTCAAGCCATCTTATTCTATTAAAATTATTAGAGAAGGTTCACCTGGAGATTTAGCAGGATTGAGAATTAATGATGTTATTATTTATATAAACGGAAGGAGTACGCACGACATGACTTTAAAAGAATTAGTAAGTTATTTTTATAAGAAAGCAGGAACTAAATTAGAAATAAAAGTTTTGAGGTATGGTTTTGAACGTGTTTTTAATTTTGAATTAAAATCTCCAATAGAGTAAATAAAAAAAAAGCCGAAAACAATATGTTTTCGGCTTTTTAAATAATATTAGTGAGGGTTATTTTTCCATCACACTTTTTCCTTTTTTCTCTAAAACACTAGTTTTAGAAGGATCAATAACTGTCCCTTTTATTTTTAAAGATACTGTTGGTGTTTCAGCATTAGATAAAACAGTAATCGTTTTTCTAATTGGCATTACTCTATTAGTATCATATTTTACTTCAATTTCACCAGTTTGACCAGGCATAATTGGATCTTTTGGTTTTTTTGGTACTGTACATCCGCAACTAGAACTAACTTTAGATACAATTAAAGGTGCGTCACCAGTGTTAGTAAATTCAAAAGTTCTAAGTCCGTTAGCGCCTTTTTCAATTGTTCCGTAATCTATAGTCGTTTCTTTAAACTCAATTTTTGCCATTTTTTCTTGGGCATTCATTGACAAACTAACTAGTCCGATAAATAATATTGTAAATAATTTTTTCATTATATTAAGATTTTAGGTTCGTAAATTTAATCACTTTTTATTCCTCTTGCAAAATTTTTAGATGTAATGCACACTTGCAAATGCTTATAGCGTATTTATCGATACATTATTCATCATTAAAATTTTCCAAAAACAGAAATATAAGTACTTTTGTAAGATATATTTCAAAAACTATTCCAAAGTATGCAAATTCCATCAAAATATAATGCTATTGAAGCAGAAAACAAGTGGTACGATTACTGGATGAAGAATAACTATTTTCATTCTACTCCAGACGAAAGAGAACCATATACCATCGTAATTCCTCCGCCAAACGTAACAGGAGTCTTGCATATGGGACACATGCTTAATAATACTATACAAGATGTTTTAATTAGACGTGCACGTTTACAAGGTAAAAATGCGTGTTGGGTTCCTGGTACAGACCATGCTTCAATTGCAACCGAAGCTAAAGTTGTCGCTAAATTAAAAGAACAAGGTATAGACAAAAATGACCTGACACGTGACCAATTTTTAGAACATGCTTGGGAATGGACGGAAGAATATGGAGGCGTTATTCTTGAACAGCTTAAAAAATTAGGTTGTTCTTGCGATTGGGACCGAACCAAATTTACGATGGATGACGATATGTCTGAAGCTGTCATAAAAGTGTTTGTAGATTTACACGAAAAAGGTCTAATTTATAGAGGTTACCGTATGGTTAACTGGGATCCTGAAGCAAAGACGACTTTGTCTGATGAAGAAGTTATCCATGAAGAACGTCAAGGAAACCTTTATTATATAAATTATAAAATTGAAGGAAGTGACGATACCTTAACTATTGCAACAACACGTCCAGAAACAATATTTGGAGACACAGCAATCTGTATTAATCCAGAAGATGAGCGTTTTGTACACTTACGTGGAAAAAAAGCCATAGTACCAATTAGTAATCGCGTAATACCAATTATTCAAGATGAATATGTGGATATTCAGTTTGGTACAGGTTGTTTAAAAGTAACTCCTGCGCACGATGAAAACGATAAAAACCTTGGAGATAAACATAAACTTGAGGTAATAGATATTTTTCATGAAGACGCGACATTAAATAGTTACGGTTTACAATTTGAAGGTCAGGATAGATTTGTAGCAAGAAAAAATGTTGCAAAAGAATTAGAAAATATAGGTGTTTTAGTAAAAACTGAAACACATTTAAATAAAGTAGGAACCTCTGAACGTACTAAAGCAGTTATAGAGCCAAGATTAAGCGACCAATGGTTCTTAAAAATGGAAGAGTTGGTTAAGCCAGCAATTGAGGCGGTTTTAGGTGAAGATGCAGAAATTAAGTTATTCCCGAAGAAATTTGAAAATACCTATCGTCATTGGATGGAAAATATTCGCGATTGGAATATCTCTCGTCAATTACTTTGGGGACAACAAATTCCTGCATATTTCTATGGAGACGGAAAAGAAGATTTTGTAGTTGCCGAAACGATAGAGGAAGCGCTTGAGAAAGCTAAAATCAAAACTAATAATTCAGATTTAAAAGTCGAAGATTTAAAACAAGATACAGATGCTTTAGATACTTGGTTTAGCTCATGGTTATGGCCAATGTCTGTTTTTGATGGTATACGTAATCCAGAAAACGAAGAAATAAAATACTACTATCCAACTAACGATTTAGTAACTGGACCAGATATTTTATTCTTTTGGGTAGCGCGTATGATTATTGCTGGTTACGAGTATAAAGACCAAAAACCATTTAACAACGTATATTTAACAGGTTTAGTACGTGATAAGCAACGTCGTAAAATGTCTAAATCTTTAGGTAACTCACCAGATGCTTTAAAGTTAATTGAAGATTACAGTGCAGATGGTGTTCGTGTAGGATTACTTTTAAGTAGTGCTGCAGGAAACGACTTGATGTTTGACGAAGCGTTGTGTCAACAAGGTAAAGGTTTTGGAAATAAAATTTGGAATGCCTTTAACCTTACTAATTTATGGGAAGTTAGCGATAGTATTTCGCAGCCAGATTCAAGTAAAATAGCTTTAGATTGGTATGAGTCTAAATTTAGTGAAGCATTAGTTGAGATTGAAGATCACTTTAGTAAATACAGATTAAGTGACGCTTTAATGGCTATTTATAAATTAATTTACGACGATTTTTGTGGATGGTTACTGGAGATTGTAAAACCAGCATACCAGCAACCAATAGATGCTATAACTTATAATAAAGTAATGGCAATATTTGAAGATAATCTTAGGGTATTACATCCATTTATGCCTTTCTTAACCGAAGAGATCTGGCAATATATTGCTGAAAGAACTCCAGAAGAAGCATTAATTGTTGCTAAATGGCCAGAAGCAAAAGCAGTAAATAAAGAGATTGTTTCTCAATTTGAATTTGTGTCAGAAGTAATTTCAGGAATTAGAACCGTAAGAAAAGAAAAAAATATAGCCTTTAAAGACGCTATAGGTTTTTCGGTAATTAATAACGAAAATTCTAATACAGATTTTGATGCAGTTATAGCAAAGTTAGGTAATTTAGAGTCTATCGATTATGTAAGTGAGGCTGTAGAAGGTGCATTGACGTTTAGAGTAAAATCCAACGAGTATTTTATACCTATGGAAGGTGCAATTGATGTTGAGGCAGAAATTAAAAAATTAACCGAAGAATTAAATTATACGGAAGGTTTCTTAAAATCTGTTCAAAAGAAACTCTCTAACGAGCGTTTTGTGGCAGGAGCACCAGAACAAGTCGTTGCATCAGAAAAAAAGAAAGAAGCAGACGCTTTAGCTAAAATTGAAACATTAAAGTCTAGTTTGTCCAATTTGAAATAAGTGTTGGACTAATATATACTAAGCCTCTCCATATGGAGAGGCTTTTTTTATTTGTTAACAATTTAAAATATCAATAGTTTTAAGTCGTTTAATTAACAGTTTTTAGTGAATTTAGAGGTTAAAATGTTGATTTTTATGTTAAAACAGGTTTGTTTTTTGTGACTATTTTATAATAAATCTTTCTATGTTACTCTATCTGTCCGATACCTTTGTATCAAACCAAAATTGAAACTATGAAAAATTTAAAAAAGACAATCGGACTATTGACATTAACAGGAGTATTATTTACATCTTGTATGGATGAGAAAAAAAATAATAATTCTGAAGAAATAACAGATTCTGAAATGAATCAAAACGCTAATGTTGCGCAAGAATTAAAATCAAAGACTTCAAGTACTGATAAAATGTTAGCTACCAATAGTAATGATTTAAATTCAAAATCTAATACGATAACTACCACTTCTGGAGCTGTTGTAAATAGAACACTAAACACTAAGGTTAATGCTATGCAAATTAGTGGTTGGGATGCCTTTAATACGTTGTCGATAGAAATGAAAAAGTTAGAAGGAGCCGATTTTACTACAAAATCTGCAGCCATTCCTAATTTAGAAGCAACTATAGCAACATTGCATAGTACACGTCCTGATTGGATGAAAACTGAAGAAATAACCGAAGATATAGAAGATGTTCAGAAAGAATATAATGAGTTTATTAAAGAACAAAACGGTAAAGACAAACGTAATGTTAGAAACCTTGAAGAACTAAATGAAGCTTATGACGATTTAGTTGAAGAAATTAATGAAACTTTTGATGAGTACGTTACCATTAATCGTAAAGCAAATGAAGAGTTTAGAGAAGAGATGGAAGACGATGGAGATATTGATGACGCCAGAGAGGAATATAACGAAGAGATTAAAAAACTAAATAAAGTAGCAGACGATAAAAAATAATTTATTGTTGATTTTAGATTAAAATGAAAAGCCTTTCCAATTTTGGAAAGGCTTTTTTTGTTAACGATTAATTGATTAAAGTTATTTAATAATGACATTAATTTGAAATAACAACTTTTTTTGTATCAGTAATTTTTCCGTTTCTCAATAATTTTAGGATATATATTCCGGGTTTAAGTTTACGAACATTTAAGGATGTTTTTTCATTTTTATTTAAAGAGATTTTTTCTTTAATTTCTCCATTCATGTTAAAAACCAATATTTCTGTTTTAGCGTTTTTATTTATTAGATTTTTATCAATTTCAATATTTAAAGTATCCTTTAACGGATTAATGCTTATTTTAGAGAATCCACCTGTGCCTCCTGGGTGTAAATCTTCTGTTCTGCTAAAAGAACATTGATTCCCTTGCGAGTCTGTAACTGTTACAGTTGCTGTGACTTCCCAAAATCCTGAACAATTTGATAAATCGACATATGGTTGCTCATCATACGACCAAGTGTAATAACCAGTTGATTGACAAGTGAATTGCCAGAAGTATGTTGGGTTACTCCAACCAGAATTTATAATAAGGCTTCCATTTGGAATAAAGAATTTTACATTTTCGTTTCCTAATAAATTAAGCTGAGTAATGCTATTAACGTTTCCACAAGGTTCAATACAATTAATGTTTAATGTTTTTGTAGTAACATCATTACAGCAATCTTCTGTGGTATTATTAAATCCAACAACGGTTAATCTTACTGAATAATTTCCATTACTTGAATAGCTATGTGTTGGGTTTTGTAATGTAGAATTAGTTCCATCACCAAAATCCCAAAAATAACCAAGTATTGTTGTCGTTGTATTAGAGGATGGGTTTGCATTAAAAACAACTGTGTCGCAGTTTGATTTATAGTAACTGAAGTTAGATGTTAATTGACAGGAATTTATGTTTATATTTTCTTTTTTGTTTTGTGCTTTAATATTCCCTGTTGAGGAGATTAGTATTAGTAATAAAAAAAAATAGTTTTTCATATATAAATAGTTTTGATTTTTAAAATCTGAATATTTTAAGACGTAATCTCAGAACAATAAAAATATGTTAAATATTAGATTGGTTTGTTTTAAGTTGAATTCGGTGCTTTGAGCATTCGTTTAGTAAACATTTAAGAATCTATTTTAATTAATTTTTAAAATTTAGAAATTCTTAAATGTTTACTTAAGTATTATTCTAATGTTTTAATAAGATAGTTTTAATACAAATTCTTTCATTGTTACATAAAGCTTAGAGGGCTAATTTCTCCATCATTACAATCATCAGTAGGGTTGTCAGATAATGGTTGTTGTCCCCAAAAAGCTA
This sequence comes from Olleya sediminilitoris, assembly GCF_016785945.1. Classification (GTDB taxonomy): domain Bacteria; phylum Bacteroidota; class Bacteroidia; order Flavobacteriales; family Flavobacteriaceae; genus Olleya; species Olleya sediminilitoris. The sequence continues at coordinate 319,863 of NZ_JAEMEF010000003.1, forward strand.
GATAGCCAGCTTTATAACCCTTAGTATTGTCGTTGTCAGATGAACTAGGGTTACACCATTGTCTAAAGTCATTGTAAACAGTAGCCATTGTTTGTAAAATAATGCCAGAATTGTTGAAAGTTTGTGACTCAATACTTAAATGGTCAATAATTGTGAATGTTGGATCATTCATGTCTTCATCTGAGGGATGAGCATTGTGTTTAAATGTTAATGAAAGTGTTTGGCATTCTGGATATTCATAATCTTCAATAACTTTATTATAGTCTTCTATATATTTTTCAATACCTTTTTTATATCCACAATCATAATCTAAATTACTGAAAATTCCAAAACCTCCAATACAAACATATCTAGCCGAAGTTTCAGTGTCTGAATTATTAATAATTTTAGTTTCTTGGAAGTTTTTTTTATCTTCGGAAATTTCTGTTTTACTACAGTTAAATAGGGCTAGGGTTAATAGGGTGATTGAAATAAAATAAACCTTGTTTTTCATAATAAATAGTTTTTAATAATTAATTAAATGCTTCTTGTTTTTATAGAAGTTTGATAAAAGCTATCTTACTAGCTCTTTCAATATTATGTTCAATTAAACTTTATTATGTTACCCAGCATTTTTGATTTTTTTATAAATAAAATAAGGAAAACAGCTAAAATTACAGCTATAGCATTGTAAATCAGTTGTTTGTGATTTTTTTTTAGTTGTATTGCAGAGTCATCTCCAATTAAAATTAAAGATGACCAGTAATAAGGAGATGCTTCACTTAAATTATGTGTTTTTAAATAGTCTAATTTTGCTTGTCTTAAAGCAGCGCTTTTTGTGAAGCCTTTTTTTAAGTACTTGTAAAAATTAATTGTAATTTCAGAGTTAGATTTGTCATTCACATTCCAAAGTGATGACACGACACTTTTAGATCCAGATCTAAAAAAGCCTCTAGCTAAACTAAAAACACCTTCTCCCTTTTTTATTTCTCCTAAGGATGTTTTACATGCATTTAGTACAACTAATTCTGCTTGATTTTTGGTTTTATAAATATCATCTAAATATAATTTTTGATCTTTAAAAGCAATCCAAGGGTTTATAGAGTCGCTTGCATTAGCATGAGAAGAGATGTTTATAATATTAAAATCGTTAATATTTCCTTCAAAATTTTTTAAAACTGCTAGTTCTTTTTCAAAATTTTTACCATCTAAAATTTCGGATATTTCTTCAGATTCAATAAGACTATAATTAAGTGTCTCTAGTTTGTCATAATTAAATGCGTAAGGTGCAAAACTAATAAGCTGTTTTTTGGGCTCTCTTTTAATAATATTATTCTTAATTAAATAAGAGTAGGAGTAAATATAGGATGTTTCAAAAGTTTCAATTAAAAATTTGTTATTATAATTCAAACTTTCAAAAGGAATATTTTGAAGGTTGTAATCTGGACTAATTATTAGTTTAGTATAGTTGTTTTTATCTAGTTGAAAAGGTAGTATTATCTTGGTTATTTTTTTTGATAATACCTCTAATTTTTTTAGATTACTTCTATCTGTTATTGGTTTAGATATTAATTGTAGATAAGATGTTATGTACTTTGCTAGAATATCTAAATTACAAATTTTATATAGTTTTATGTAATGTTTTGATACGCTTATTAAATAACCAAAGTCATCATTAATAATGTAATCTAATAAGACTGTGTTTAAGGGTAGATTATTTTGAACTTCTTTTAAATCCATGATTTTAGATTCATTAGAAAAATCTACTGTTTTGTAATCAGACATTTTAAGGTTTTTAAAGATTTCAAAGTTTATTTCATCGTTTTGATTGTATTTTTGTTTGTTAATATTTTCAAGTAATAATATGGCTTTATTTTTTTCTATAAAATAAAAAGCAGATTTAGTGTCATTTAAAAAGTAGCAAGTTTTTGTTGCTTCTGTAAAAAGTCGTGTAGCCTTTTCTTGCCAAAACAATTTTGAGCTAATACTATTGCTTTCATATCTTACTAAGTCAAGTAGGTAGTCACATTTTTTAAAGGTCTTTAATGCATCTTCGTATTTACTTAATTTGTTTAAAATAATACCTTTGTCTATTAATTTATTAAGTAAATAAAATTTGTGCTTATTGGTTTTTAAAAGTTCTTTTGATAAACTGTCTTGTTTGTTAGTAGTTAAAAGATTAACAGCTTTATTGATGTTTTCTAGAGATAAATTTAATTGTTCTTTTTGTTTATAGTAATTTGATAGGTTAGAATAAATTGTTGATGAAATTAAATTTTCTGTAGAATATTTTAAACTCTTTTTGAAGTGATCAATTGTGTTATTTTTATCTGCTGCTAAATGGAGAAACCCTATACTGTTTAAGATGTTTGCTATTTCTTGAAAGTCTTTTGTTTGTTTGGCGATTTTTAAACTAATTTTATAATTGTTATATGCTTGTTTAAAATTGGACTTTTTGTTGAGAAATAAGAATTCATTATATAAATCTCCTAGACTAGTGTATGTTTCTAATATTCTTTTTTTAGTAGTTACGTTTTTATTGTCATTAATGATTTTGATGGCGCTTTGTAAAATAAGAACACCTTTACTAAATTTTTTTTTAACTTTTGTTTTTTTTAAATTAATGCTTGCTTCGATACATATTCCTATGTAAAGGTTTAAATTTGTTGTTTTTGCATAAGTCAATGCTTTGTCATAATATTTCTCTGCATTATAATAATCACCAAGAACAAAAAAAATTTGTCCTATTTTTTTATAAGATTTAGCTGATTCAACCTCAAAACCTGATATTAATGTTGCTTGATTATAATAATACAAAGACTCATAATATTCTTTTATTAAATAGTTAAAATAACCTAGGTTTTTTAGTAGTCTTTTTCTTATTCCATCATTTTTAGTTTTTTTTAATTCTTTATGGTTTATTATTTTTTTATTGATAGAAATAGCTTTTTTTAAATTTCCATTTTTCCAAAACCATCTAGAATATTCATGTATATCATAAAAATTGTCGTAGTTAAAATTAGAAAAGAGACTATCTAAGATAGTCTCTTTTCTTTCTTTTGTATATTCTTTAGAGTTTATCGTTTCTAAATAGTAGCTCGAATTTTCTTGTGAAAATACTTTGTTGCAAATAGTTAATAATATTAAAAAAATAAATATTTGTTTATTAGACATGTTTTTAATTAAAAGGCTCGCTGTTATCATCTCTGTATGGATCTGGGTCTATTCCATTTGGTATACCGTCAAAATCACAATCGGCATTATACCAAATTGGGTTTTCAGGATCTGGTATGCTTCCTGTTGAAGATTTACAAGGATCATTTGGATCTGGGTCTGATTTGTCTGGGTCACCATCACCATCATTGTCACCATTACTATTACCATCTTCATCTGCTTCATTATCGGTTCCTCCATCACCTGTGCCTCCTGACTCAGTACAATCACATGGATTAATAGCAGTAAATCTCAATGATTCTTCACTTAAATCTTCTTCATTTAATTCATCCTCAATATTGTTAACGCTACAGTTAAAAAGACATATTACAAGTGTTAGTAGTAATATTCTTTGAGCTGAATAATTTACTTGTTTAGTTTTCATATAAAAGTTTAAATTTATTATGTTTTACATAATCCAGTTCATAAATATATATATTTGTTACCCAAGGCCAAATATTTTTTTAGCCATTTAAAATGCATACTAATATTTAGGTCTAATTTTTGTCGCTTACCTCGTGCTAATCAATAAATGCTTTTAATGAATAAAAATGATTACTTTATTACTGGTTTACAGACCAAAAATGAAAAAGTAATACTAGAAATATATAAAACTATTTACCCAAATGTTAAACGGTTTGTATTACAAAACTCAGGTCAAGAGCCAGATGCAGAGGATGTTTTTCAAAAAGCTATACTGCAAATTATGGCTCGATTACAGGTTCAAAACATAGAAATTAAATCTACATTTGATGGTTATTTGTTTACCGCATGTAAAAATTTATGGCGTCGTGAGTTAAATAAAACAAAAAATGTGGTAACAATTGATCAACCCATTGAACCTGATGATGATATTAACGATTTAGCACAGTCAATATTAGAACAAGAAAGGTGGGAGTTTTTTCAAGAAAAGTTAGAGTTGATTTCTGGTAATTGTAAGCAGATATTACAGCGTTTTTTTAAAAAAATTCCTTATAAAATTATAGCTAAAGAGTTAGATTATAATGATGAAAATGTGGTTAGACAGCGTGTGTTTAAGTGTAAAAGTAAATTAACAGAAATGATTAAAAGTGATAATCGTTTTAATCAATTAAAAACATTATGAGTATTTCTGAGAAATTAAAAATACAGGTGGATGATTATTTGGATGGTTTAATGTCTGATTCTGAGTTGTCAAAATTTACAGAAGAATTATTTTCTAATTTAGAATTGCAAAATTATGTAGCAATTAATAAAGAAATGCGAATTCAGTATAATGATGAGGATTGGCAGTTTTTAGAAAAACCATCTTCAGATGAGTTTGACGATTTAACTAGTTATCTTAATAGTGATGATGCTAGGTTGTTGAAAAACACTTTAACAAAGGTCTCCTCTGCGTATAATAAGGATAATAATGCTCAGGCATCAAAAACAAATAAGGCTAAAGTTTATTCCTTTTTTGCTATTGCGGCTTCTATTGTTTTGATTATTGGTCTCTTTATTTTAAATCGTGATACAAATTTGTATAATATCTACAACTCTTGGGAAGAATTACCATCTTTAATAGAAAGAGGTGATGTACAAAGTGATGTATTGCAAAACGCTGAAAACGCGTTTATTAGTAAGGATTACAAAACAGCAAATAGTTTGTATCTTAAAGCACTTGAAAACCCAAGTTTAAATAATGTAAATGTTTATTTGTATTTAGGGATTACTCAGCTTGAATTAGGTAAACATGAAGAAGCTATAGCAACTTTTGATAAAATACTTGAAAGTGATAGTATAGACTTCTCTAAAGGGTATTGGTATAAGGCTTTGGTTTACTTGAAATTAGATAATATAGTTGAAGTAAAAAAGCAACTTAAAATTATCTTGAAAGATAAAAATCATTATATGTATGAAGAGGCAATTAAAATCTATAGTAAATTAAAATGAAACTTAAGGATTTTTGTAAGAAATACCTTTAGTTTGTTGTGGTAAATTCCTTTTTTTATGGTGTTTTTTTTGCTTTTTAACACCTTTACTAAAAACAAACACGTCTTTAATCGTAATTTTTGGCTATTTATCGAATGATGTAAAATGCTAACACTCAAAGTTTTTAAGCTAGCTTCTAATTTTGTTATTTTCGTTGTTCCCTAAATATAAACTAATTAGTATGCTCACTAAATCTCAATTATTATTAATGCTTTGTGCATTAATATTACCTACTTATTTATTTGCTCAAACAGGACCAGGTGGTGTCGGTAATTCTTCAAATCAAGTATTATGGTTGCAACCTGATAATTTTAGCTTGACTGACGGTTCAAGTATAGATATATGGAATGATACCTCAGGTAATGGAAATGCTTTAGGTCAACCTGATGCAACAATACGACCTAATATTGTTAATGATTATGTAAATGGTTATGATGCGGTTAGGTTTGATATTGGAAATAGAAGGCTTAGAAAAACTAATTTCACAAATTTCCCGACCACTCAAATAACAACTTTTTACATTAATAAAACTCTTGATTCTGGAGATGGAATTTTGTCTTACAATTCAACAGGAACCGATAATGATTATCTACTGTTCAATAGTGGAAATTTACAATATTATCGTGATGGTAATAAAGGTTTGAGTATCGATGCAAATGATGGTAACTGGCATATGGTAAACATGAGCTGGGTTAATACAGGTAATGGAGTGTTTTCTTATTTAGATGGTTTTTTAAGACGTAACGTCAGCCACAGAAATGGAACAAGTATTACTCAAGGAGGAAGTTTAGCTTTAGGTGCTGAGCAAGATGCAGTAGATGGTAGTTATGCTGCAAATCAATCTCATGAAGGAGATTTTACTGAAGTGATAATTTTTAACCAAGTAATCAATACTGCTGAAAGAATAATTATTCAAAATTATCTTACAGCTAAATATGGGTTAACATTAAACAATGCAGTTGACTTCTACCAACAAGACAATGCTGCTAATGGAAACTTTGATCATGACGTTGCAGGAATCGGTCAAGCCTCAGACGGTTCAAGTCATACAGACTCACAAGGAACAGGAATAGTTAGAATAAATACACCATCAACATTGTCTAATGGAGATTATTTATTTTGGGGAGAAGAGACTAAAGATCCAACTTATAATTTTTCAACAGAAACAACTAATTACAGAGAACAATTAAATTCAAAATGGCGAGTTAGCAAAGTCGGTGATTTAGGTACTGTATCTGTTAGTTTTGATATTTCAGCAATAGATTTAACAGGTAAGCAAAGTTGCCAACCACTACAATTAGTCGTTAGTAATGATAGTAATTTTACATCACCAACCACATATGATTTAACAGTTTCAGGGACATCAGCTTCAGCATCAAATGTTGCTTTTTCAGATGGAGATTATTTTACATTACGTTACTTAGATCAAATCGTTTGGGATGGTTCAGCATATTTTAACGGTTCAGGAACCTTAAATGCACCAGATACTTCAGATTCTTGTTTAAAACTAACGGTTAAAGCAGGTAGTTTAGCACTTTTAAATGCAGATGCTTTTGTAAGAGAAGTAGAAGTAGAAGCAGGTGCTACTTTTGAAGTTGTAGATGGATTATTATTAGAAGTAGAAAATGGCGTTAATAACAACGGAACGATTCAGTTTTCAGGCGAAGCGCAATTAATACAAAACCACACAGGACCAAGCTTAAATACAGGGAGCGGAATTTTAAAAATGACTCAAGAAGGGACTACAAATTTATATAATTATAATTTTTGGTCTTCACCAGTAAATAGATCAGGAGATTGGCAAGTTAGTTATCTAGAAACGGCTTCAGGTGCAGTTGGATTTACAACAGACTATGATGCCAACCCATCAGCTACACCAATAGAACTTAGTAGTTATTGGTTGTATACTTTTAATGATTTACTAGATAATTATGCTGGATGGCAACAAATAACACCAACCACAGGATTAATACCAGGTATTGGCTATACAATGAAAGGTTCGGGAAGTGGAGCTCCATCAGGCGAATCTTATTGGTTTAACGGTACAGCAAACGATGGAGATATAACGATTCCCGCTTTAGCAGGAAACCAGATTTTAGTAGGTAATCCATATCCATCAGCAATTGGAG
>NZ_JAEMEF010000030.1 GCF_016785945.1 Olleya sediminilitoris
AATAGTATCCCAAGCATAAGTAAAGTCACCAGAGCCACCAGTTACAGTAGCATTAATAGTTCCATTACTTTGACCAAAACATACCGCAGGAGTAGAAGTACCAGTCACAGATAGGTTATTACAAGACCCAGGATTAACGGTTACAGTAACGGTATCAGTACATCCATTAGCGTCAGTAACCGTTACAGTATAGTTTCCAGCACTAAGTCCAGTAATTTGATTAGTATTTTGACCATCAGGCGACCAAGTGTATTGGTAAGGTTGTACACCACCAGTAGCAGTAGCAGTTGCAGTACCGTCACCAGTAGCAGGACCAGATTCATCAGTTGTAACAGCAGTTACATCAAGCACATTACTAGGTTCTGTAATAGATATAGTTTCTTCAACCGCTTGACAAACCGTTCCATCAATGGTCACACTAACAGAATATACACCAGCCGATTGATTATCTAAAGTACTAGAGGTTACACCAGCATTCACTTGACCATTTGACCAAGTAAAAGTAAATGTCGCATTAGGATTAGCATCAGAGCTAGCCGATACAGTAGCAGCACCAGTACTTTCATTAGTACAAAGTACATTGGTTATCGTATCAATATTAATTTCAGCATCACAAGTATTAACACATAGTATAACAATACTTTGCGTGATTTGACAGCCATTAGCATCAGTAATGGTAACAGAGTGAGTTCCTTCTGATAAGTTATTAGCAGTAGCAGTTGTTTGGTTATTAGCCGAAGCACTCCATAGGTAAGTATATCCAGCAGTTCCACCAGATACAATAGCAGTAGCTTGTCCATCATTACAACCTTGAGCAGATGTAGCGTCAATTTTAGTAATATTTAAACTAAGTGGAGTAGCAGGTTCAGAAATGGTATCACTTATAGTTGTTGTACATCCATTAGCATCAGTAATGGTTACATTATAAGCACCAGCAATAACATTATTTAAGTCTTGAGTAGTTGTATTATTAGTATCGTTCCAGATATAAGAATAAGGCGCAGTACCACCAGTTACAGAGATATCAATACTACCAGTAGCTTCACTATTACATAATACATC
>NZ_JAEMEF010000031.1 GCF_016785945.1 Olleya sediminilitoris
CTTAAGTTAGCATTTTAATAAAAACATTAAATTTAAGACATATAAATAAGAAAGCACAAAAGAGAGGAATAAGGTTAATATATACGCAGAGACTACAGATCTCGTCAACATTGAAAATCCCCTCTCTTTTACTACCCAGATTTCGTACAGTTCTATGAGGCTTTTAGACCTCGATTTTAAGTCGTTGAAACTCGCGTAGCTTGTCCTTTACTCATTTTATAATATTTCAATAAATTGGAAATCGTGAATCTTCGTTCCTTGATTTCAAAAAAAACATTTTGTTATGAATAAAGATATAAAATATTTTGGAATAGACATCAGTCATTTAGTTTTTGATGTCACAGATTCAGAAGGTAATTATTACCAGTTTAAAAACAGTATTTCTGGCTTTAAAAAGTTCGTAAAATTGTTAGATTTTAATAGTCATTGTGTAATGGAAGCTACGGGATATTATCATTATCAATTAGCTTATTATTTACAAGAAGAAGGGATTAAAGTTTCGGTAGAAAATCCCTTATCAGTAAAACGATTTATACAAATGAAGTTGTCTAAAATAAAGACAGATAAAAGTGACTCAAAGTTGATTTGTGAATATGCCAAAGATGTAAAATTAAAGCTTTGGAAAGGCAACTCAAAGCATCAATTAGAATGTCTTCAAATGACCAGACTCCTTGGTGTGTATACAAAACAAAGCACAATGCTAAAAAACAAACTACATGGCGAAGCTGTTTTAGGCAATCCAAGTAAAGTAGTAGTTAGCTCTTTAAAACGTAGTTTAAAACAGGTTGAGAAAGAGCTAAAAATGATAGAAGATAAATTGTTAGCTTTAGTAAAAGAAGTGCATCAAGATGTTTTAACACGCTTAAAAAGTATTCCAGGAATTGGTCCCAAAACATCATTAATGCTAGTGGTTTTGACCGATGGATTTGATCGTTTTACAAGCGGAAGTGAATTGTGTAGTTACGCTGGTTTAACACCAGTAATCCGTCAAAGTGGGAGTAGTGTAAAAGGACGTCC
>NZ_JAEMEF010000032.1 GCF_016785945.1 Olleya sediminilitoris
ATTTTCAATGTTGACGAGATCTGTAGTCTCTGCGTATATATTAACCTTATTCCTCTCTTTTGTGCTTTCTTATTTATATGTCTTAAATTTAATGTTTTTATTAAAATGCTAACTTAAGACGTGTATAATCAATTGCTGGTACAAGCCTACTTACGAATATTCCTGCGGAATATTCTATCCGGTTTTTATTTGCTAAATTAGTTCCTTAAACCACGCAACTAATCATACACAAAACCGTTGTAAGTAATTTGACGCAACCATTTCTGAATTTACTCATCTATTAAATATAGATACACTAAAAATTTTAATTTATGAAAAACAAGATTTTATTTTTAATGATAATCGGAGTTTTATTCTCTTGTAATAATAACGATGATAATGATACTGAAAATGAATTACTCGGGAATTGGAAACTTATACAAATGACTGGTAGCATTCCAAATTCAGAAACTTCTGGTGCCGAAATGGATTGGCAAGAAACCTATGTGCTTAACGCTAACGGAACATTCCTAAAATCAAGAGAAAGAGATGGAATTACAACCGAAGTTTCAGGAACTTATAATTTTAATGAGCCTTTAATAGAATTAAACTTTGACACTGAAAGTGAAATTATTGGGTCATGTACATCAAATATGAAAGAAACTATGAACCTTCAATCTGAAACTATTTTTTTAAGTTCTTGGGAGGCTTGTGATGGACCTGGACTGAAATATGAAAAAATCAATTAAAACTACTTACAACACCGTGTATAATTCATTGCTAGTAAAAGCCTACTTACGAAAATCTTCGCGGATTTTCTATTCGGTTTGTATTTGCTAACTTAGTTGCTGAAACACGCAACTGAACCATACACGAACACGTTAGGGCAAATTAGAGAAATGAACTTTCCTGAAATAGGTTGACTAAAAATCAAACAATTAATTACAGTCACTTATGAAAACACAAAATGAACACTGGCGAAAAAAAAGCTACCAAAAAGCCACTTTAGAAACCAAACTTT
>NZ_JAEMEF010000033.1 GCF_016785945.1 Olleya sediminilitoris
ATATGGTTATCGAGTTTATATCCCATTATTTGTTTAGAATAGGCGTCTGTGACTAAAGCCAGATAGTTGTGTCCATTTTCTGTTTTAATGTATGTTATATCGCTAACCCAAAGTTGTTCTGGTTGAGTAGGAACGTGGTCTTTTACCAGGTTCTTATATTTTTTGTACATATGGTTTGAGTTTGTCGTTGTGATGTAATTTTTAGTTTTAGGAATCAAAAGATTATTTAGTCTGAGGAATCGATAGAACTTGTCTCTACCAATTTTAATGTCAGCGTTTATAAAGTCCTGTTTTAGTTCTTTATGTAGCTTAATACCACCGGTTTTCGAGCCTACTTTTTTACGGTAGTCCTTAACCATTTTGATTACTTTTTGATGGTCTACTTCTTGTTTCTGTTGGGTTTTGAGTCTTTTGTAGAAGGCTTGTTTAGATAACCCAAAACATCCATAGAGCCATTTTCTTTTATACGCTGTTTTTTCTTTAGCTCTATCTCTTTTGCTAATGTTTTGGGCAATGACTTTTTTGACATATCGACGCCTGTAATGAGTTCCATATCAGCAATAATATCTTGTTGGAAGTCTTTTTGAAACTCAAGTTCTTCAATTTTTTCCTTTAACTTTTTAATTTCATCGTTTTTACTCATACCCGTATTTTGTTGTACTAAGGTACTGTATTTTCTTAACCAATAGGAAATAGTTGTTCTGGGAACGTCGTATTTTTTGGAAGCTTGGTTGTTTGAAATCTGCCCATTTAAGATTTGGTCAACGACTAAAAGTTTGGTTTCTAAAGTGGCTTTTTGGTAGCTTTTTTTTCGCCAGTGTTCATTTTGTGTTTTCATAAGTGACTGTAATTAATTG
>NZ_JAEMEF010000034.1 GCF_016785945.1 Olleya sediminilitoris
CCTTTCGGGAGAAACAGGAAGCAGTTTAGAGCCAACCCAAGCAGGTACTTATGAAGTTATAGTAACAAATGTAACCACAACATGTAATAACTCAGATACGACTATAGTCGAAGAAAGTGAGCCACCAACAGTAACCTATGAATTATTAACAGAAGCCTTTGCAGATGTTCACAACATAGAAGTTACAGCCACAGGAAACGGAACGGTAGCACTATATGAATTTAGTTTAGACGATGGACCATGGGAAAGTAATATCCCAAACAACGGAAGCTTTACCTTTACAGATGTAGGAGCAGGCGATCATATAATAACAGTAAGAGATATAAACGGATGTGGAGAGCGAAGTGTACCAGTATCAATCATGGACTATCCACACTTCTTCACACCAAACGACGATGGGTTTAATGACACATGGAACATCTACGGGATCGGCAATCAACCAGATGCAGTTATTTACATATTTGATCGTTACGGAAAGCTAATAAAACAGTTAAGTCCAACCGGATCAGGATGGGATGGAACCTACAATGGTAACCCAATGCCAACCAGTGATTATTGGTTTACTGTAGATTACAAAGAGCAAAATGATACCAGCAACACCAGAAAACAATTTAAAGCGCACTTTACCTTAAAACGTTAAGACGCTTTAAAAACTAATAGTAATACACAAAAAAAAAGCCTGAACATTATGTTCAGGCTTTTTTTTATAAAG
>NZ_JAEMEF010000035.1 GCF_016785945.1 Olleya sediminilitoris
ACAACCGGAACAGCAGGAACGGATGACTATACAGAAGTAACGACTACAGTAACAATCCCAGCAGGTGATACAAGTGTAGATGTTGTGATTCCAACAACAGATGATACAACAGACGAGCCAAATGAAGACTTTACAGTCGACGGAACGGTAACTAGTGGAAACACGAGTAACACAGATCCAAGTGGAACAGTAACTATCTTAGATAATGATGATGCTCCAATAGTAAGTATCAGTGATGTAACCGTAACAGAAGGCGATGATGCTACCGTTACAGTAAGTTTAGACAATCCAAGTAGTGTTGATACAGTAGTTGATATTGTAACGACAACGGGAACAGCAGGCACGGATGACTATACAGAAGTAACGACTACAGTTACCATACCAGCAGGTGATACAAGTGTAGATGTTGTGATTCCAACAACAGATGATATAGAAGTTGAATTAGATGAAACGTTTACAGTAGACGGAATTGTAAATAGTGGAAATACCACTAATACAGATCCAAGTGGTATAGTAACAATTTTAGATAATGACATTGACACAGATGGAGACGGAGTATTAGACGGAACAGAAGTTACAAACGGAACAGATCCAAACGATGCATGTGATTACAACGTAGCAGATATTACAGAAGTTATTACATCAACAAACGATTGTGATAATGACG
>NZ_JAEMEF010000036.1 GCF_016785945.1 Olleya sediminilitoris
CTCCAATTGCTGATGGATATGGATTACCTACTAAAATCTGGTTTCCTGCTAAAGCGGGAATCGTTATATCTCCATCGTTTGCTGTACCGTTAAACCAATAAGATTCGCCTGATGGAGCTCCACTTCCTGAACCTTTCATTGTATAGCCAATACCTGGTATTAATCCTGTGGTTGGTGTTATTTGTTGCCATCCAGCATAATTATCTAGTAAATCATTAAAAGTATACAACCAATAACTACTAAGCTCTATTGGAGTAGCTGATGGGTTGGCATCATAGCCTGTTGTAAATCCAACTGCACCTGAAGCCGTTTCTAGATAACTAACTTGCCAATCTCCTGATCTATTTACTGGTGAAGACCAAAAATTATAATTATATAAATTTGTAGTCCCTTCTTGCGTCATTTTTAAAATTCCGCTTCCTGTATTTAAGCTTGTCCCTGTGTGGTTTTGTATTAATTGCGCTTCACCTGAAAACTGAATAGTTCCGTTGTTATTGACACCATTTTCTACTTCTAATAATAATCCATCTACAACTTCAAAAGTAGCACCTGCTTCTACTTCTACTTCTCTTACAAAAGCATCTGCATTTAAAAGTGCTAAACTACCTGCTTTAACCGTTAGTTTTA
>NZ_JAEMEF010000037.1 GCF_016785945.1 Olleya sediminilitoris
AATGTGATGATAATATGGAAACCGATGGAGACACCACCAATGATAGTGTACAATTTGATTTAGAAAGTTTAAACGAAGAAGTATTAGACGGACAAGACCCATTAAGCTACATTGTAAGTTATTATGAGTCACAATCAGATGCAGATGCAGGAATCAATCCATTACCATTATTGTATGAAAACATCGTTAACCCACAAGTTATTTATGTAAGAGTAGATAATGACACCATGGTAGACGATGGAACCGGAACCATGGTAGACAGTTCAATCTGTTATGATACAGCCGAAATCACCTTACGAGTAAATCCATTACCAGAATTTGATTTAGAAGATAGTTATTTACTATGTATCAATACCAATGGGTCAGAGGTAGTCAGCGCACCAATCATAGACACAGGATTAGATGAAACCCAATATGCTTTCGAGTGGTCATTAGACGGATTAAGCCTTTCGGGAGAAACAGGAAGCAGTTTAGAGCCAACCCAAGCAGGTACTTATGAAGTTATAGTAACAAATGTAACCACAACATGTAATAACTCAGATACGACTATAGTCGAAGAAAGTGAGCCACCA
>NZ_JAEMEF010000038.1 GCF_016785945.1 Olleya sediminilitoris
AATGTGATGATAATATGGAAACCGATGGAGACACCACCAATGATAGTGTACAATTTGATTTAGAAAGTTTAAACGAAGAAGTATTAGACGGACAAGACCCATTAAGCTACATTGTAAGTTATTATGATTCACAATCAGATGCAGATGCAGGAATCAGTCCATTACCATTATTGTATGAAAACATTATTAACCCACAAGTTATTTATGTAAGAGTAGATAATGACACCATGGTAGACGATGGAACCGGAACCATGGTAGACAGTTCAATCTGTTATGATACAGCCGAGATCACCTTACGAGTAAATCCATTACCAGAATTTGATTTAGAAGATAGTTATTTACTATGTATCAATACCAATGGATCAGAGGTAGTCAGCGCACCAATCATAGACACAGGATTAGATGAAACCCAATATACCTTTGAGTGGTCATTAGACGGAGTAACCCTTTCGGGAGAAACAGGAAGCAGTTTAGAGCCAACCCAAGCAGGTACTTATGAAGTTATAGTAACAAATGTAACCACAACATGTAATAACTCAGATACGACTATAGTCGAAGAAAGTGAGCCACCA